>NZ_PVNK01000152.1 GCF_002994615.1 Enhygromyxa salina
CTAGCAGCCCGCAACAGTGAGGCTGGCCGGGATCAACTCACCAAGCAAAAGCGACTATCTCTCGGAGGAGCCCAAGCTCCCCATCAAAGTCGCTCCCATGACCACCAAGCCTCACGACGCGCTGTTCAAGGCCGCCTTCGAACACCCGAAGCACGCAGCCGGACTGTTCCAGAGCCGCCTACCGACAGCCGTCACGGCCGCGATCGCCTGGGACACGCTCACGAGCGAACCGGGCTCCTTCATCGATCCCGACCTCGCTGACGGCCACACCGACCTGCTGTTCTCGGCCAGGATCGCCCCTGTTGGCGGCTCGTCAGAGCAATTCGCGGGCGACGAAGCCAACGCGCGCGCCCTCCTCTACCTCCTGCTCGAGCATCAAAGCACCAACGACTACGGCATGCCCTGGCGGATGCTGGTCTATCTCGTCCGTATCTGGAAGCGACACCGCAAAGACCAAGAGGGGCCCTTCGTGCTGATTCTCCCGATGGTCCTCAGCCACGCGCCCGGAGGTTGGACGGCGCCACGCACCTTCCACGCGCTCTTCGAGCCGTCGCCGAGCTCGATCCCCGGCGTGGCCGAGTTGGTGCCCAGCTTCTCCATTCTCATCGAGGACCTCGCCGACCTCACGAACGAGGATCTACGCCAGCGAACCCTCGCGGCCTTTCCCAAGCTGGCCCTATGTCTCCTCCGCGACGCCCGAGACCCACGCGAGTTGATGCAAGACCTCGAGGTCTGGGCCGACGCTTTCCAAGAAGCGCTGCAAACGCCGAATGGCATGGATGCCGTGGCGCAATTGCTGCGCTACATCGCGCTAGTCGCTGGCGAGCTGCACTTCGATCAGTTTCGTGCAAAAATCCGCCAGCAGATCCCCGAGGTCGAGGAGCTTGCCATGACGATCGCCGAACAGCTGCGAAAAGAAGGCCGTGAACAAGGCCGCGAACAAGGCCGCGAGCAAGGCCGCGAACAAGGCCGCGAACAAGGCCGCGCCGAAGTCATCGAGAAGCTGATGATGCTGAAGTTCGGCGCCCTGTCGGATGCTGACTCTGCCCGGATCAAGGCCGCGAGCGAGGCCCAGCTCACGGGCTATATCGAGCGGATCTTGACCGCCGAGAGTCCGGAGGCCGTGTTCGCGGCGAGGCACTAGACTAGCAGCCCGGGCTGCTAGACGCGCTCCGCGCGTTGCGCGTGCGATGGACGCAGGAAACAGTTTGTCAGTCCGGCTGGGCGACCTTGCCCTTCTTGATCGGCGGCTCGGCTTCCTCGTCGGTCATGGCTGCAAGGGTCACGTGCCTTGCAAGCCCACGGAGCCCATGGAGCGGGACTGACCAGATCAGCGTGTCGCGGGGCTCACAGCCGGATCGGGTCCAACCACCAAAGATACTGGCTCGACCGAGTCGACTGCGAGTCCTCGACGCGCTCGCGCTTGCGAATGGAGAACACCCCCGCGACCAGCCGCTCGACCAACACGGGCGTCATGTCAAAGGGCGGGCCCCCCTCGTTGCCGTGATTCCACAGCAGCGCGACCATCGAGCCCTGCGGACGCAACAGCGTGGCCATGGCCTCGAGGTAGGGCCGGCGATCCTCGGGCCGCAGCGCGCACAGGCAGGTCTGCTCCCAGACCAGATCCACCCGCCCCCGCAGCGACGCTGGCGGCGCGGTCACGTCGGCCTCGAGCGCCTCGAGCTCGACGCCGAGCTCGCGCGAGCGCGCGCGCATCGACTCGACCGCCAGCGGCGCGAAGTCGAGCGCCACGACCTCGTGCCCACTGCGGGCCCACGCGAACGCATCGTGACCGTGCCCGGCGCCAGGCACGAGCACGCGCTGGCGTTCGCTGTATCCGGCGATCAGCTGCTCGAGCACCGCAGGTGGGCGCTCGAGCGTCCACTCGTCGCTGCCTTCGGCGTACCTCGCGTCCCAGGAGCTCGCGTCGTCGGCCATCGCCCGAGAGTGTAGCGCTACTTTTTCTGCAAGAAGCCGCCGCGGTACTTGGTGAAGATGAAGCGCTCGTCGAGTTTGGTGTCGCGGCGCCAGTCGGGGTGCTTCTCGAGGAACTCGTCGAGGACCTCGGCCAGGCCCTCGTAGTAGGTGTCCTGCAGGATCATGTAGCTGCCGCTGCTGACGTACTGCGAATAGAGCTCGAGCTCCGCGGCCACGTGCTTGGGCGCGTGGAGGGTGTCGAGGGTGATGAAGACCTTCTTGTCCTCGCCGATCTCGGCCTTGAGTTGCTCGTGGACCTCGGGCGCGATCGAGCTGCCCTTGTAGAACTGGACCCGCTTGGCCCACAGCGGATGGTTGCGGGCCTCGTCGTGGATCTGGTCTTCGTTGATGTCGACGGTCAGGACCTTGCCGTCGGGATTCACGAACTCGAGCATGCCCGAGTAGTAGACCGCGCTGCCACCGTAGAGCGTGCCGGCCTCGACGATGTAGTCGGGCTTGATCTGGAAGATCAGCTCGCTCATCAACCAGTTGTCGGTCGGGATCTGCCGCATCGGCAGGCCGAGGAAGCGGATCGGCTGCTTCTTGCGCAGCTTGAGCGTCATCTGGTCGATCTCGCCGAATTGGTCGATCGACTTCTCGACCTCGTACTCCGCGCCCTTGGCGTAGCGGTGACGCTTGAGCTTGCCCTTGCCCTTCCCCTTCCCCTTCTTGTTGTCCTTGGCGTCCTTGGCGTCCTTGGAGTTCTTGCCCTTCCTCGGGGGCTT
The DNA here is from genome assembly GCF_002994615.1 of Enhygromyxa salina. Taxonomy (GTDB): domain Bacteria; phylum Myxococcota_A; class Polyangia; order Nannocystales; family Nannocystaceae; genus Plesiocystis; species Plesiocystis salina_A. The sequence goes on from NZ_PVNK01000152.1 coordinate 2,703, forward strand.
GGCCTTCGCGTCCGCGTCCTGGCCTCCATCGGCCTGGGCGACGGCTTGGGGCTGAGCCACGGGAGCTGGAGTGGAGGTACGGCCAAGCAGCACACCGACGGCGACCGCCCCCACGAGCACGGCCCCACCGAGGGCGAGGGTAGTCCAACGAACAGTCACGGTCTCGCTCATTTGCCGGACCCTATCACGGGGCCCGAGCGGGGAACACGCCGTCCACTGCCTCCAAGCTACCGAGCGAAGCGGCGACTCACTTCCCGCGTAGGGTCGAGCAGCGGCTGCGCGTCGGGAGTGAGGGAGTCGTGCCCTTGGGACGCGTGCTTGGGCGACTCTCAGCAATGCTGTGATGTCGGGCAGTGGCGAGAGTATGATGAAACCACGAGCCCTTCATCTGAGCCCGACTGTCTTTAGGGCCCGACAACCTCGCTCCGCTCGGCCCCAAGGTCTTTACCGTCTCCAAGACTCGGGCCTCGTAGGGCGGCTCTGAACCCGATGAGACACCCGCGGTGATCTGGGCTAGCGTCCCCCCGACCTCGAGATGACCGACGCCCCCAAGGACTCGCGCCAACAGCGCAAACTCACCGCGTTGCCAGCGGTCGCGCTCGTCGCCGGGTCGATGCTGGGCATCGGAATCTTCATCATGCCCGGCCAGGTCGCGGCCAATGTCGGCGGGCCCTGGTCGTTCCTGGCCATGTGGATCGTCGGCGGCCTCGCGGCGCTGTTCGGGGCCTTGTGCCTGGCCGAGCTCGGCGCCATGCGACCGCGCTCGGGGGGCGACTACGAGTTCCTCCACATCGGCTGGGGCCACGGGATCGCGTTCGCGGCCGGGTGGCTGCAGCTCCTGGTCATCTTCCCGGGCTCGCTCGCGAGCGTGGCCGTGGCCACTTCCAATTTTCAGCTCCCGGTGCTGCTCGGCGACTGGGCTGGCGGCGACCTGGCGGTCCTGGGCCTGACGATCCCCGCGCCCCGGCTGACAGCCGCGGCGCTGATCCTGGGCCTGACCTTGATCAACCACTTCGGGGTCCGCATCGCCGGGTGGGTCCAGGTCACGGTCACGGTCGTGCCGATCCTCGTGCTGCTGCTGGTCAGCGTCTACGTGCTCGGCGACAGCGGCGCGAGCGAGGCTCTGCGCGAGGGGACCACGGCCACGCCCAAGGGCGACGGCGGCGGCGGGCTCTCGACCCTCGGTCACGCCTACCTCAAGGTCTACTTCGCGTACTCGGGCTGGAACGCGGCGCTCTACGTCGCGGGCGAGATCGACAAGCCGGGCCGCAACCTCCCGCGGGCGCTCGTCGGCGGGACCGCGCTGGTCACCGCGCTCTACGTGCTGCTGTGCCTCGGGTTCCTGGCCGTGTTCGGGTTCGCAGCCCTACCCGAGGTCGGTGAGGCCGGGACCGCCGCCGCGGTCGAGCTGTTCGGGCCCGCGGCCGTGACCGCGATGGCGCTGCTGATCTTGCTGGCGATGATCGGCTCGCTCAACGGCACCGTCTTGATCGGCTCGCGCATCGCCTACGCCATGTCCAAGCGCGGCGACTGCGTGAAGTCGGCCGGGACCCTGCACCCACGCCATGGCACGCCTCACATCGCGCTGTGGCTCCAGGCCCTGATCGCGCTGGCCCTGATCGCCAGCCCCTTCAACCTCGACCAGCTGATCGACTACACCTCGAGCGCGATGCTGATCACGGGCACGCTCACGGTCCTCAGCGTGATCGTGCTGCGGCGCAAGATGCCCGACGCGCCGCGGCCCTACAAGACGACCTTTCACCCGCTGCCCGCGATCGGCTACGCGCTGTCGAGTCTGGTCGTGTTCGTGCTCGTGGTCATCGACCGCGATCCCTCGGTCCTGGTCACGGTCGCGTGGTTCGGGGGCGCGTTGCTCTTCTGGCGTCTGTTCGTCAAGAAGCGCGGCGTCGAGTCGAGCGACGACTGACGGCAGGTTCTGCGGCCCGAGCTCGAGACCCGAGACACCCGCGCTCACGAGCCCGATCGCGCCTCCCAAAATTGGCCGATTTGGGGGCGCGATGGCAGTGTCCGGGCGTGCACAGGCTCCCTGCAATCTGCGCGATGTTCCTGGTCCTCGGCCTCGCTTGCCAGCGAGACCAGGCCGAGCCCCAAGCCAAGCCCAAGGCCGAGGCCGAGGCCAAGACCGAGGCCGAGGCCAAGCCCACGGCCCAGCCCACGGCCGAGGCCTTGCCGCCGAGCGCCCGTACGACGCCGCCTCAGCGCGAGCCCCGAACCCCCTTGGCCCCGACCATGAACGCTCACTTCGCCCACGCCGCGCAGCTCGAGCAGGCGGTCATTGACGGTGACCTCGAGGCCGTCGCTCTCCACGCCGAGTGGCTGGTCAACGAGCTGCCCAAGCAAGAGATGCCCGAGGCGTGGCAGCCTCAGCTCGAGCGGATGCAGGCCGCGGCGGCACAGGCCGCGAAGGCCCAGACCCTCGCCGAAGCCGGCCCGGCCGCGGCTCGGGTCGTCGAGACCTGCGGCGCCTGTCACCAGTCGATCGGCAAGGGCCCGACCCTGCCCGACCCTCCGCCCGTGCCCGAGGGTGACGACACGGCCAAGCGCATGCTCCGTCACCAGTGGGCGGCGTCGCGCATGCGCGAGGCGATGATCAGCGGGTCCGACGAGCGCTGGAAGTTGGGCGCGGGCGCGGTCTCGGTCGCGCCGCCCGAGCCCTGCCCGATCCCCGACGCCGAGATCCTCGACGCCGACACCCTCGCGCTGCGCGAGAAGATCTATGAAATTGGCGCCAAGGCCCTCGCCGCCGCCCCCAGCGATCGAACGGCGCTCTACGGCGAATACCTGACGACCTGCGCGGGCTGTCACGTCGGCGGCTGCTGAGCCCTCGAAGCCAGCGGCTACAATCCGCCGCATGGACCTTCCCGCCGACCTGCGACTGATCCGCTTCGCCACGCCCGCGGCGCTCGTGTGTGCGCTCGGCCTCGCCGGGTGTTCAGGCACCCCAGCCCAAGCCGAGGCCGAGGCCGAGGCCGAGAGCGGTGGCCAGACCGAGTCGAGCGAGAGCGAGAGCGGGACCTCGCAGCTGTGCGAGCCGGGCGAGGTCCGCTGCGTCGACGAGGGCGCGGTCGAGACCTGCTCCGACGACGGCGACGCCTGGGAGCCCACAGCGTGCGCCGAAGACGAGGCCTGCGTGGACTGCGAGGACGGCAGCTGCGTCGCGGCTTGCGTCGGGGTCTGCGATCAGGCCTGGGGTGCGGCCGGCTGCTCGTTCTACACGACAGGGCTCTATCAGGGCTCGCTCCCGCCGATGGCCGAGCCCCCGCGCGACGCGATCGTCGTCACCAACCCCGACCTCAAGCGCAGCGCGACGGTCCAGCTGTTTTGGATCAGCTACGGGCTCACGACCGAGATCCTCGACGGCAACGCCACCCTCGCGCCCGGTGAGTCCAAGGTCTTCGAGCTCGCCCCGGGCTTGACCGATCACGAGTACCCGCCCGAGATCTCGCTGCTGCGCTCGGGCGCCATGTACCACGTGGTCAGCGACTCGCCCGTCGTCGCCCACCTCCACGCGCCCTATGGCGCCGTCAACAGCAACGAGTCGACGCTGCTCCTGCCCGAGCGCAGCCTCGGCCAGGACTACGTGATCCTGAGCCATGGCGCGTGGGTCGAGCCCAACTACTTCGTGGTCATCGCTCTCGAAGACGACACGACGGTGACCTGGGAGCCGCGAGTCGAGACCGCGGGCGACGACATGCCCGTGCCCTTCGTGGACGCGGGCGGCTCCGGGGTGATGGTCCTCGACCGCTACGACAACCTCCGGGTCGAGACCTCGGCCGCGACGGGCCGGCCCAAGTGCGAGCAGGATCTCTCGGGCACCCGGGTCTTCGCCGACAAGCCGATCTGGGTCATGTCCGCGGTCCGGGGCCTTCGCCTGCCGTGGTGCGGCGGCTCGATGGTCGAGGGCTGTGACACGATCATCGACGAGACCTGCAACTTCGGGTCGGACTTTGCGATCGAGCAGGCCGTACCGCCGCAGCTGTGGGGCACGCTGTACGTCGGCGCGCACTCGCCCGTGCGCGGCGCCGAGACCCACTACTGGCGGGTCTACGCCGGAGCCGACAACCTGACCGTATCGACCAACCCGCCGCAGCCCGGCACGCCTGCAGTGCTGGCCGCCGTCGGCGACTGGGTCGACCTGGCGGCGCCGACCGGGGCCAACCTGGTGTTCAGCGCCGACGGGCCAATCTTGCCCGTCCAGTACATCAGCGGCCACCACGACAGCGCCAACGACATGGGCTCGCCGGCGATGGTCCAGGCCATCCCGACCGATCGCTTCCTCGATCGCTATGTGTTCGAGACCGGCTCGGGCTACGAGCAGCACTTCGCCCAGGCGATCCGCGCCGTCGGCGGGGCCGAGGTCACGATCGACGGCAGCCCGGTCGCCGGGTGGGAGGCGATCGGCGCCTGGGAGGTTGCGAACGTCGAGGTCAGCGAGGGCGCGCACGTGGTCGCGAGCGACCAACCCTTTGGCCTGGCGCAGTACGGCTACTCCCAGCACATCGGGCCGACCGACAACTCGTCGGGCTACGCCTACGTCGTCGGGATGCGCCTCGATTAGGACGCCGCCTCGGGGGTCCCGATCAGGGCTTGGTGAATTTCAGCACGAACTTGTCGCTGTATTCACCCGCTTCGGCGCGCTCGGGCGAGCGCCAAGGCAGCGCGTTCCAATCCCGCGTGTCCCCGGGGTTGCGCAAAAAGTCGGCCTGCTCGGACAGCACGAAACCCACGGCCTCGAGCTCGGCGATGACCAAGGCCTCCTCGATCCGATGGAGGCTCTCGGAGTCCGCCGCGCCGTGACCCGCGAGAGCGGAGGCGTCGACGATGACGTAGGTCCCACCGGATCGCAGGGCCGCGAACACGTCCGCGTTGTGAGCGGCGCGGTCGACCCCCTGCCACTCGAAGTCGTGATAAAAGAGCACGTTCACGACCCGGTCGAGGGGCTCGATGTCAGCCGGAAAGGGATCGTCGAAATCGCGCACGAGCCCGACCACGTTGGCGTTGACAGGCTTGGCCAGGCGCTCGGTCCAGCCCTCGCGGGCGAAGCGATCGAGCACGAAGGCCGTGTTGTGGCTGTAGACCACCCCCTCGGGTCCGACGGCGCGAGCGAGGAGCTCCGTCGTGTAGCCAAAGCCCGCGCCGAGGTCGGCCACCTTCATGCCTCGCTCGAGCCGCATGAAGCTCAGCAGCTCGACCGGCTTGCGCTGCGCGTCCGACTCCCGGTCGTCCGGGTCACGGTCGGAGGCGGCGACGATCGCCGCGGGGTCGAGCTCGTCGTCAGGCCCGGCTGCGGCGGGCTCAGGGGCGGCAGCGTCCGGCGTCTCGACGAGCGCGGTCTCGGTCTCGTTCGACACGGCAGCTTTGCAGCTCGCGAGCGCGAGCAGGAGGACGGCGCACGCAGCGGCGTAAGGAGGGCGCGTGGAGATCATTCGAGGCCCACGCTACCAGGCCCGGGCAGGACCGAGGCCCTCAGCCTGAGCTTCGAGCTCGAAGAGCTCCAAGCTCGCTTCGGTGGCATGATCGGGCCACGCCGATGGCCGCCCAGTCCGACGACACGATCGCCTTCGCTACGCAGCTGCTCGAGCTCGTCCACCGGGCCGACACGACCACGAGCTACAAGTACGCGCTGTTGATCGCGCTGACCGAGCTCGCCGTCGAAGGCCACGGCCGCGCGGGCAAGGGCGAGCTCACCACGCGCCAGCTCGCGACCCGGGTGCTCGAGCTCTACTGGCCGCAGGCGCGCGCCTTTCACGGCGGCGAGCACCTGCGTCAGCTCGGGGGCCGCGGCAAGTCGATCGTCGACCACATCGCCGAGTTTCGCGCGAGCCTCGACGGCGGCGCGAGCTCGCCGCAGCTGGCGGCGCGGCGCGATCGCTCCGGCTACGAGCGGCTGCTCGATCGGCTCGAGTGGCTGCTGATCCGCAACCCGATCCCTCGGCTCCAGCGCCTCGGCAAGCAGCCCCTCGACCTGCTCTACGACTCGCTGTCGTGGCCCGAAGAGCCGCCCAAGCGGCCGATCACCGCCTATCAGCGCGCGCTCGCCGACGGCGACGACGAGCTGCGCGAGTTTGACAATCGCATCACCCTGCACGAGGGCGTCGGGGCCAAGCTCGCGACCTTGGCCCCGCTGCTGCTGCCCCTCGTGCGCCGCGAGTGGACTCGCTTCGTCGCCCGTCGCAACCTCGCGCGCTGCAAGGAGGCCCAACTCGAAGACTTCCTGTTCGCGCCCAGCCGCGAGCAGCTCGGCAAGCTCCGGCCGGGCCTCACGCGATTGCAAGATCGGCGCTGCTTCTACTGCGACGAGGCGCTGACGGCTCGGTCCGAGGTCGATCATTTCCTCGCCTGGAGCCGCTGTGGCGCGAGCGCGATCGACAACCTCGTCATCGCCCACTCGGCCTGCAACGGCGACAAGAGCGATCTACTCGTCGCCAGGCACCACCTCGATCGCTGGATCGACCGCCTCGATCGACGGCGCGACGATCTACGCGAGCTCGCCGAGCGCCGACACTGGTACGCCGAACCCGGACGCATCGGCGCCCTCGTCCGGGCCAGCTACGACGGCCTTGGTCAGACCACGCCGCTGTGGGTCGCGCGCGAGACCTGGATCCCCGCTGGCGCCGAGCGCCTCGCCCCGACCCGACGCGCCCTGACCCGAGTGCTGCGCCAGCTGTGAGCAGCGATGCCCGCCGCACCACCCAGATTTTTTCCCGCGCAGTCCCATCGATACAGGAAACGGCCCGTTCAGGGTGAGCGGAGGGGGCTTCGCCGCCGCAGCGAGGGGCCTTTTTGAAAGGCCCCTCGAGGACGAGTACGAGCCGCAAGGCGAGCGTTTGGGGTGAGCGGAGGGGGCTTTGCCGCCGCAGCGAGGGGCCTTTTTGAAAGGCCCCTCGAAGACGAGAAGGCCTGAGTCGAGCGCGCAGCGCTCGATTCAGGCCTAGTACGAGCCACAAGGCGAGCGTTTGGGGTGAGCGGAGGGGGCTTCGCCGCCGCAGCGAGGGGCCTTTTTGAAAGGCCCCTCGAAGACGAGAAGGCCTGAGCCGAGCGCGCAGCGCTCGATTCAGGACTAGTACGAGCCGCAAGGCGAGCGCGCAGCGCTCGATTCAGGCCTAGACCCCCGCGATGATCACGTTGAGGGTCTCGCTCGGCCGCATCGCCTTGGCGACCAGCTCCGCGTCGGGCAGGTAGTAGCCGCCGATGTCGACGGGTGCCCCCTGGGCCGCGATCAGCTCGTCGTTGATCTTGGCCTCGTCGCGCCCGAGGGCCTCGGCGACCTTGGCGAAGCGCGCCGCGAGCTCGGGCTCGTCGGTCTGAGCCGCCAGCGCCTGGGCCCAGTACAGCGCGACGTAGAAGTGCCCGCCGCGGTTGTCGATCTCGTTGACCTTGCGCGAGGGCGACTTGTTCTCGAGCAGGTACTTGGTCGTCGCGGCGTCGAGGGTCGCCGACAAGACCTTGGCCTTGGCCTGGTCGTAGCGCTCACCGAGGTGCTCGAGCGAGACCGCGAGGGCGAGGAACTCACCGAGCGAGTCCCAGCGCAGGTGACCCTCGGCCACCAACTGCTGGACATGCTTGGGCGCCGAGCCCCCCGCGCCGGTCTCGAACAGGCCGCCGCCAGCCATCAGCGGGACGATCGAGAGCATCTTCGCGCTGGTTCCGAGCTCGAGGATCGGGAACAGATCCGTCAGGTAGTCGCGCAGCACGTTGCCCGTGACCGAGATCGTGTCCTTGCCGTCCTTGACCCGCGCGAGGCTGTAGCGCGTGGCCTCGACCGGCGACTTGATCAGGATCTCGAGCCCGTCGGTCTCGAGCCGCCCAAGCTCGGCCTCGACCTTGGCGATCAGCTGAGCGTCGTGGGGCCGCTCGGCGTCGAGCCAGAACACCGCGGGGACCCCGGTCGCCCGGGCCCGCCGGACCGCGAGCTGGACCCAGTCGCGCACGGGCGCGTCCTTGGCCTGGCACCCGCGCCAGATGTCGCCGGCCTCGACGGTGTGCTCGAGCAGCGTGGTCCCGGACGCGTCGACGACCCGGACGACGCCGTCGGCCTCGATCTCGAAGGTCTTGTCGTGCGAGCCGTACTCCTCGGCCTTTTGGGCCATGAGACCGACGTTGGACACGCTGCCCATGGTCCTGGGGTCGAAGGCGCCGTGCTCCTTACAAAAGTCGATCACGGCCTGATAGACGCCCGCGTAGCAGCTGTCGGGGATCACGGCCTTGGTGTCCTGGGTCTCGCCGGCCGCGTTCCACATCTTGCCCGAGGTCCGGATCATCGCGGGCATCGAGGCGTCGACGATCACGTCGCTGGGCACGTGGAGGTTGGTGATGCCCTTGTCCGAGTTGACCATCGCGAGGTCGGGCCCGTTCTCGAACGCGGTCTTGATGTCGGCCTCGATCTCGGCGCGCTTGTCCGCGGGCAGCTCGGCGATCTTGGCGACCAGGTCCCCGAAGCCGTTGTTCACGTCGACCCCGAGCTCGTCGAAGGTCGCGCCGTGCTTCTCGAACAGGCCAGCGAAGAACACCCGGACCGCGTGACCGAAGATGATCGGGTCGGAGACCTTCATCATCGTGGCCTTCATGTGGAGCGAGAACAGCACGCCCGAGCGCTTGGCGTCGGCGACCTGCGTGGCCAGGAACGCGAGCAGGGCCTTCTTGCTCAGGACCGTCGCGTCGAAGATCTCGCCCGCGAGCAGCCCGAGCTCGGGCCTGAGCAAGGTCGTGGTCCCGTCGGCGGCGACGTGCTCGATCCGCACGCTCGTCGCCTCGGCCACGGTCAGGGATTTCTCGTTGGCCCGGAAGTCGCCGCTGGTCATGGTCGCGACGTGGGTCTTGGAGTCACTCGACCACGCGCCCATCGAGTGGGGGTTGTTGCGGGCGTAGGCCTTGACGGCCGCGGGCGCCCGGCGATCCGAGTTGCCCTCGCGCAGGACCGGGTTGACGGCGCTGCCCTTGACCTTGTCGTAGCGGGACTGGATCTCGCGCTCGTCGTCGTTGGCCGGCTCCTCGGGATAGTCGGGCAACGCGTAGCCCTTGGCCTGGAGCTCGGCGATCGCCGCCTTGAGCTGGGGGATCGAGGCGCTGATGTTGGGCAGCTTGATGATGTTGGCCGCCGGGTCCCGGACCAGCGCGCCGAGCTCCGCGAGGGTGTCGGGGACGCGCTGCTCGGGCGTGAGCCGGTCGGGGAACACGGCGAGGATCCGGGCCGCGAGCGAGATGTCGCGGGTCTCGACCCCGACGCCTGCAGCGCCAGCGAAGGCGCGGACGATCGGCAAAAAGGACTGGGTCGCCAGCGCCGGTGCCTCGTCGGTCTGGGTGTAGATGATGGTCGGGGTCTCGTTCATCTTCGCGCTCGTCATTCCGGGCCGTGCGGCCCACTGGGGGCCGTTTATCACGGATCGAGGGAGCGCAGAACAGCCCGCGCGCTTCCCGTGGAACGAGGCACAAAACGGCGCCAGACCGCGCTCAGACCACGGGATCGCGGTCGACCCGATCGCTCTCGATCGGGATGTCGAGCGCGCCAAGGTCGAGCGGCTCGCCAGCTCCCGCCCAGCGTAGCGAGCCGTGCCCGCGCGTCTCGACCTTGGCCGCGTGCGTGATCGCGACCACGACCGCGCCCCTGCTCGGCGCGAGCGCCTGCGCCAGCGCCGGCAGCAGCTCCGACAGCGCCGCCGTCACGACCCCCGCCTCGGGCTCGGGCTCGGGCCCAGGCACGACCACCGATCGGCTCAGTTGGTGGGCGCCGTGGTCGGGCTGGCGGCGCCCCCGACCTTGGCCTCGATCTCGGCCTCGAACGCTTGCCGGGCCCGCTCGGTCGCCTCGCGACCGGCGTTGAGCTGGCGGACCATGTCGGCGACCTCGCGCTCGAAGCGGTCGCGCGCGGCCTTGTCTTCGGCCTCGACCTGGAACTCTGCGAAGTGCCTGATCCGCCCAATCACGTCATCGACTGTCACGCGTCCGCTGCATTGATCGATGATCTCGCGGCGGCGCTCGAGCGTGGCCGTGAAGTACTCGTCGGGGTATTCGAAGTCCTGGACGTGGGCGCGGATGTTGTTGGTGATGCTCTCGACGTTGCGCCCGGACAGGCTGTTGTCGACGCAGGCCTGGCCGGCCTCGATCCAGCGCTCGTCCTCGGGGTGGACGAAGCGCCGGACGTCACGCAAGAGGATGTCGCGCATGAGCTTGACGAATTCCTCGGCGGTCGTCGGGCCCGGGACGGTGAAGGGGTTTTGGGCGATGCGCGAGCGCGTGGCCTCGTCCATCTGCATGTAGTTGGCGTCGCAGATCATGAACCACTTGCCGTCCTTGGGGATCAGCGTGCCGTCGAAGATCCCGAACACCGCGCCGAGGTTGTTCTTCTCTTCCATGCGCAGGTCGCCGCTGCCGCGGCTTGCGAACGCGGTGTCGATGTCGGGCCAGTAGACCCCGACGACGCCGTCGAAGCCGTAGATCTCCTCCTTGAAGATCTTGACCAGCTGGTTGGCGCTCGCGTTTTGGTAAGCGCTGGCCCAGTCGGTCCGACGGATGACCTTGAAGCGGGCCGGGATGTCGCGCTCGCGGCAGTAGTCGAGGAAGTAGTTGCCGATCGCGTGGGCGGTGATGGTCTTGCCGCAGCCCGGGCGGCCGAGCCCGAACAGGACCGGGTTGATGCGCTTGGGGCTGGTCCCGGCCTCCAGATCGAAGGCCGCGACGTCGCGGGCGAGCTTGAGCCCGGCCTGAACGTACTCCTCGTTGCCGACGATGTCCTCGACGCGGACCGGGCTCAGGTCGGTGACCGGCTCCATCGCGTTGCGCGAGTGGAAGCCCTCGTAGCGCAGCTCGCCGACGGTGACCTTGCGCTTGGACAGCGCGACGCCGAAGGGCCGGAGACGCCCGAGGTGGGTCAGGCGCGAGACGGCGCCGTGGAGCTGGGCCGCGAAGGCCAGCAAGGTCGTCACGATCCAGCCCTCGCGGGTCTCGAGCTTGGGATCGCCGGCCTCGGGCTGCTGCTTGGCCTGGACCTGCACGTAGTTGGTCGCCATCTTGGCCAGGCGCGGGAGCAGCTCGCCGACCTCGACCTCGAGCAGCTCCTCGAGCCCGTCGGCCTCGAGGTCGCTCTCGATCCGCGGGCTCGGAGCCAGGGGCACGAGCCCGGCGCGAAGCTTGTCGAGCAAGACGGTGGTCGTGAACGCGCCGACGAACAGGCGCTGGTCACGGGTCGGCTCGGGGATCGCGAGCGAGCCGGTCTGGGCGATGTCCTCCATCAGCGCGCCCTGGATCGCTTGCCCGGCCTGCTGCGCGACGTCGAAGGCCTCGACGATCGCGTCGAGGGTCTGGAGGCTGAGGACCGTGTGACCAAAGGGCGCCTTGACGACCCTGTGGATCGCCGCGGGCAGCTTGCTCTCGCTCAGCAGGCGCCGGGCGCCGGGGCGATCGTAGCCGCCGGGCAGCGGCGCGATGTTGATCGGGGTCGGGGATTGGAGCGGGGCCTCCGCGGACATGCGCGCGAGTGTACTGGACCTGCGGGCCGCGTGGTCAACACGCTTGCGGTCACCGGTCGCCGGGCGCTAGCAGGCTGCTGAAGAGTCCAGACCTCAGGGTCGTGCTCTGGATCGTGGTGGTTTATTCAGCAGCCTGCTAGCGTGCCAGCATGAGCAACTTTCCAGTGCGTGAGCTCGGCTACGCCTGTGTCCTGGTCTCGATGATTGCGGCCTGTGGTGACGACCGCTCGTCCGCGGCCACGTCGGGCGCGGCCACGGGGATCGAGAGCGACGGGACCGGCAGCGCCGACGGTACCGCCGACACCAACGACGGCGACGGCGACGGTGATCCGGGCGACGGCGACGGTGATCCGGGCGACGGCGACACCGAGGGGCCGAAGTTCGACCTCCGCGAGATCCCCGACAACGACGACACCCCGACCGGCCCGACCTGCGAGGTCGTCGACGACATGGACGCGATCGGCAACTGCGAGGACACCGCGCCGCCCGACGCGTTCGAGCCCGACGTCCAGTGGGCGTTCATGGGCCAAGACGGCGAGACTCAGTCGATGGCGACCGTGCTGGTCGCGAACCTGACCGACGACAACAACGACGGCTCGATCGATCTGTGCGATGTGCCCGAGGTCATCGTCGGGCTGTTCGCCACCTACAGCCAGTGGACCGGGCACCTGTGGGCGCTCGACGGCGAGACCGGGGCCGTGGTCTGGAAGAGCGCGGCGACCATCGACACGACCGTGACCCCCGCGCTCGGCGACATCGACGGCGACGGCGTGCCCGAGATCATCGCCGCGACCGGCACCCACCAGCTGATCGCGTTCGAGAACGACGGCAGCGTCAAGTGGCAGAGCGACGAGACCTGGAACACGACCTACGGCTCGTTCGCCCTCGCCGACGTCGACAACGACGGCACGCCCGAGATCATCGCGGGCAACCGGCTCCACGACGTCGACGGCAGCGTCGAGGCCGCGATGCCGATCGTCGATCCGAGCTATTCGGCCACGACCGCGGCCGACCTCGACGGCGACGGCGACCTCGAGATTGTCATGGGCAACGCCGCCTACCACCACGATGGCGTGCTGCTGTGGACCACCAACCTCGACGACGGCTACCCGCAGGTCGCCGATCTCGACGGCGACGGCGAGCCCGAGGTCCTGCTGACCAACTCGCAAGGCCTGTCGGTCATCGAGCACGACGGCGCGATCAAGTACCAGGGTCTTCGGCCGACCGGCGACCCGGCCAGCAGCACCGTGTGGCGGCGGCCAGCGACGATCCACGACTTCGACGGCGACGGCGTGCCCGAGTACGCGGTCTCGTCCCAGAATCACTACGCCGTCTACGAGGCCGACGCCTCGATCTTATGGCAGGCCGACGTGCTCGATAGCACCGGGATCGCGGCCGGGACCGCGTTCGACTTCGACGGCGACAGCATCGCCGAGGCCATGTACGCCGACGAGACCAACCTCTACGTCTACGACGGCATGGGTATGGCGCTGCTCGATGTCCCGCGCAGCAGCGGGACGATCGTCGAGTACCCGGTCGTCGCCGACGTCGACAACGACGGCTCGGCAGAGATCGTCGTGGTCTCGAACACCAGCTTCGACAACAACCAGACCGCGCCCGCCGTGCAGGTCGTGCGCGACATCGAGGATCGCTGGATTCAGGCCCGGCGGATCTGGAATCAGCACACCTATCACGTGACGAACGTCCGCGAAGACGGGACCATCCCGCAGTTCGAGAAGCCCCACTGGGAGCTGCTCAACACCTTTCGGACCAACGCGCAGATCGAAGCTGGCGGCGTCTGCCAGCCGCCACCGCAGGGCTGATCGCCGCTGCGCGAAAGGGAGGGCGTCGCGGCTGTGCCCCCCGCCGCAAACGCGGCGCCCCCCACTACACGTGTTCGCCTGGGGCAGACCATGCTGAGGATGGGGGTGACTCCAAGCGCGGCACTTGCAGCACTGCAACACCCCGAGGCACGCGAACCATCGCGGCGGCAGCAGCAGCCCGTGCACGGATCACTCGGGTCCACAGGGATCGATCAGCTCACGTCAATGTAGATCGGGCTCGACCACGCGATGTGCCCGTCGACCTGCGTGGCCCGTACAAACAGCGCCGTCGTGCCCTCGGGGTCGAGCTCGACCTCCCGCTCGAGCCCGACCGCCAGGTCAGTCGGCGCCTCGGGGTAGCGAGAGATGCTCGCGCGCAGATCCAGGCCGCCGAGCTCGACGGTGTGGCCGTCGGCGTCGAGCGTGGCGAGGTCGACGGTGACCTCGCCGAGACCCGAGCGAAAGGTCACCCGGCCCCGCGCGGCCTGACTGAGCCACAGGTCGAGGCCGTCGCGGTCGCCGGTCGTGCGCGAGCGCAGCTCGACGGTCGTCGGGGTCTGGCGCTGGATCCCGTCCATCGGCGAGTCGAAGGCGAAGACCTCGGCGCGCTCGATCGTGGCCCCCTCGACCTCGACGATCCCGTCCCACTGGGCCCGGCGGCCGCGCCCGCGGATCCTCGCCCCGCCCCAGACCAGGCGGATCCGACGCGAGCTCGCGCAGTCGTCGAACGCGGGCGGGCGCGCGCTGTAAATGACCTCGCGCCCGCGCAGGAGCTCGAGCGCGTCGATCGGCCCGACGCCCCGGACCGCCGCCGCGACCTTCACCGTGCCCGACTCACCAACCAGGCACGAGCCCATCGGCGCGCCCTCGACCTCAAACGAGAGATCGATGCGCGGCCCCGTGGTGCCGTAGCAGCGCCGCTGCTTGAGCGCCTCGAACACCGCCACGCGCGTGAGCGACTCGGCCAAGATGCAGGTCAGCCCGCCGAAGATCCCGAACTGCCCGGCCCCGGGCCCCTCGGCGCCCGGCCGCCCCTTGTGGCCGTCGCTGTTGGCGACGACCCCGACCTTGTAGCCCTTGTCGAACGCGTCCCACAGCAGCCACTCGAACACGCCCCAGCACGACATGACCTCGACCAGCGGCCCGAGCTCCTCGTCAAAATACTCGCGGATGTCCGCGTAGCGCCCCCCGCAGTGCGCCGCGAGCACGACCTTGTTCAGGTCGACGTGCTCGCGCAGCTTGGCGAACAACACGTCGGCCGGGTGCGCCGGACTCCGCTCGTCCTCGGGGGTGTCGGGGATCTGCCAGTGGCTCGAGCGCAGGATCGGCATGTCCTCCTCGAGGTACATGACGTTGCGATCGCCGCCCGCGGGCGTGTTGGCCGACCACTCGTAGCCGGGCAGGACCACGAAGCGGCCGTCCTCGTGGAATTGGCGCACGACCTCGTTGAGCCGGCGCCAGTCCTCGTCGCTCATCTGAAAGTCGTTGCCCTGGTGCGACATCACGTCGAGGTGGGCCCAGCGGCGGCCGAACTCGAAGTACTCGACCTCGGTCCCGGTCCCGACGGTCGCATCGGACTGCGCGTGGAGGTCGGCCCAGAACTGGCCGTGGCGCCGCGCCTCGACGCTCGCGGTGATCGGGTTGCTGACGAAGCGCTGGCCCTTCCAGGTTGCGACCACGCGCCCGGCTCCGGCGGCCTCGCAGCGAAGCTCGCGCCCGCGCAGCTCGGCGCCGCCTTGCCCCTCCCAGCTCAGGACCGCGTCGTCGGGCGCGGGCGTCGGGTTGCCCCAGCGGTCCTCGCCCTTGACGAAGACCTCGACCGGCTGCCCGACCACCGCCTGGGTCGGCACGAGGACCACGAGCACCTCCGGCTCACCGGACACGACCGAGATCACGGGCGAGCTCGGCAGCCGCTCGACGAGGCAGGCGTTGGTCGGATCGACCAAGAAGCGCAGCTCGTGGGCCGACTCGATGAACGACTGCGCGCGGATCCCCGGCGAGCCCTGGCTGCGATCGCCGAGGGTGATCGTGACCGTGTCGCCCGGCGCGAGGCTGCCGTCGTAGACGTCGATGACCAGGCACTTCATCCACGGGCGGACGTGGGCCTTGGGGTCGTAGCGTGGGCGCAGCTTGGCCTCGCCGGTTGTCGTGACGGTCGTGAAACTCTCGGCCGTCGGGTCATCGAACTGCGGCCGCGCCCAGTCCGAGGCGAAGCGCCGGGCGAGCTTGAGCGTCCCTCCCTCGTCGATGCCGTAGCTGCCGACGGTGTAGGTCAAGGTCCACTGGCCCAGGGCGCCGGCCACGACCGGGCCGGTCGGAGACAGCGAGACGTGGCCGAGGCGATGCGTCAGGAGGTCCGTCACGCGGCCATCGTTGCCGCCAGGCTCGCGGTCGGTCAATAGCGCCGCGACCTGCTCGCCCCAGCGCGCTGCCAGTCTGTCGACACCTGGCCGCGGGGTCCGCCGCCGCGTCACCAACTCGTCGCCAGCTCCTCGCTCACCAACCTCAACGATGCCCTCGACAAGGCCGACATGGTCACGCGGCGCTTCGACCACAGCGCCGCGCCCGCCGACGTGCGCGCGGCCTTGGCCGAGCTCTCGTCCCGCGTTCGGGAGCTCGAGTGCGGCGACGCTCGTGAACATGTTCCGGGCCCACCCCGAACATGTTCACGGGTCAACTCATCCCATGAATGATACCTGCGCTCTGCAACGGAACGCACGATGACCACACGCCCCCACGATGCCCTGTTCAAAGCCGCGTTCGAGTCCCCCGCCCACGCCAGCACTCTGTTTCAGGCCATGATCCCGCCCGAGGCCAGCGCCGCGATCGACTGGACGTCGATCACCGGAGAGCCCGGCTCCTTCATCGACCCCAAGCTCGCCAACCGCCACAGCGACCTGCTGTTCTCGGTTCAGCTGTCCGGGCGCACGGTGCTCCTGTACCTGCTCCTCGAGCACCAGAGCACCGTCGCCTCTGACATGCCCCTGCGCATGAACGAGTACCTCACGCGGATCTGGCAGCGTCACCATAAAGACCACGGCCTCGCGCTCCCGCTGATCCTCCCGGCGATGGTCAGCCACGCCCCTGGCGGCTGGACAGCCGCGCGATCGATCCACGAGCTCCTCGAACCCCGCCCGGCGTCGATCCCTGGGGTCGCCGCGCTGGTCCCGAACTACTCGCTGCTCGTCCTCGACCTCACGCACTTCGACGACGCCACGATGCGCGACTGGGCCCTCGAGGCGTTCCCCAAGCTCGCCCTGGTCTTCCTTCGTGATGGCCGCGATCCCGACCGTCTGCGTCGGGACTTCGACCGCTGGCGAGACCTATTCCTCGACGTCCTCCGCGCACCGAATGGCGCCGAGGCCGTCGCGCAAGTCCTGCGCTACGTCGCGCTGGTCACCGGTGACATGCGCTTCGAAGATTTTCATGAGACAATTTATGCACAGCTCCCCGAGGTCCGAGAGATCGCCATGACCATCGCTGAACAACTTCGCCAAGAGGGTCGCCAAGAAGGTCGCCAAGAGGGTCGCCAAGCCGAGCGCGCCGAGTTGCTCGTCAAGCTGCTGACCTTGAAATTCGGCGACCTCCCGCGCGATCCCCTCGCGCGCATCCAGCAGACCGACTACGAACGCCTCGAGGGCCTCATCGCCCGGGTCCTGACCGCCGACTCCGTCGCAGAGGTTCTCGACGACTGAGCGTGTCCACAGGTAGTAGGATGCGGCGGTGTCCACCCAAGACCGGGTCACCTGTACGATCGAGGCCGGCGTCGCCGAGGTCCACCTCAACCGCCCCGACAAGCACAACGGCCTCAATCCGGCGATGTTCGACGCGATCGTCGACACCGGCGAGCAGCTCCGGGCGGACCCTTCGGTCCGCGCGGTGATCCTCGCTGGCGAGGGCCCCTCGTTTTGCGCCGGGCTCGACTTCCTCGCGTTCATGGCCGGCGGTGAGGCCGTCCAGACCAAGCTGTTGAATTGGCGAGACGATCGCATCGGCAACCTCGCCCAGCGCCTCGCCTGGGTCTGGACCGAGGTCCCGGCCCCGGTCATCGCCGCCGTCCACGGGGCCTGCGTCGGCGGCGGCCTCCAGCTGGCGCTGGCCGCAGACATTCGCGTGGTCCACCCCGACGCCAAGCTCGCCGTGCGCGAGATCGTCTACGGGATGATCCCCGACATGAGCATCAGCCAGACCCTGTCGCGGCTGGTCCGACTCGACGTCGCCAAGGAGCTGACCTTCACGGGCCGAGACGTCGACGGGCGCGAAGCCGCGCAGCTCGGGCTCGCAACCCGGCTGAGCGAAGACCCGCTCGCCGCGGCGCGAGCGATCGCCGAGCAGATCGCCGCTCGCTCCCCCCACGCCGTCCGCGCCGCCAAGCAGCTGTGGAACCGCGCCCCCCAGCTAGGCACGGAGGCCGCGCTGCGGCTCGAGACCGAGCTCCAGATGCCCTTGCTCGGCTCTCGCAACCAGCTCGAGGCCGTCCAGGCCCGGTTCATGAAGCGCGCGCCGAAGTTCGAAGACCCCACGTGATCCGTGGGTGGGGGGTAGTACCATCCCTCGCCCATGGCCGACGCACACCCCCCACTGATCTGGCTCGACATGGAGATGACCGGGCTCGACCCGGACACCGATCTCGTGCTCGAGGTCGCCACCTTGATCACCAACGCCGAGCTCGAGATCATCGCAGAAGGGCCCGACATCGTCGTCCATCAGCCCGACGAGGTCCTCGACGCGATGGGCGAGTGGTGCCGCGAGCACCACGGCGCCAGCGGCCTGACCGAGGCCTGCCGTAAGTCCACGGTCACCGTGGCCGAGGCCGAGCGCCAGACCCTCGCGTTCGTCGAGGCCCACTGCGCGCCCGGTCTGTCACCGCTGTGTGGCAACACGATCGGCCAAGATCGCCGCTTCCTGGTCCGGCACATGCCCACGCTCAACGCCTTCCTCCACTACCGCAGCGTCGACGTGACCACGATCAAGGAGCTGTGCGATCGCTGGTATCCCCAGCTGCCGGGGTCGCCGAAGACCGAGGCTCACCGGGCCCTCGACGACATCCGCGAGTCGCTGGCCGAGCTTCGCTACTACCGCGAGCACATCTTCGTGCCGGGGACAGCGGCCCCTACACGTAGCGAGTAGGGTCGGCGACCCCGGCCTGCTCGAAGCCGGCCCGCCGCAGCGTGCAGCTCTCACACCGACCACAAGCCAGGGCGACGCCCTCGCGCTCGACCGGGTCGTAACAGCTGACGGTCTCGGCGTAGTCGACCCCGAGCGCGAGCCCGCGCGCGATGATCTCGTGCTTGTGCAGCTCGATCAGCGGCGCGTGGATCTGGATGCCCTCGGCCCCGCCCGCCGAGACGCCGAGCTTGGTCGCGAGGTTCGCCGTGGTCTCGAACGCGGCGATGAACTCGGGTCGGCAGTCGGGGTAGCCCGAGTAGTCGACGGCGTTGACCCCGAGCCAGATGTCGCGGGCACCGACGACCTCGGCCCAGGCCAGCGCGTAGCTGAGAAACACGGTGTTGCGGGCCGGCACGTAGGTGCTGGGGATGTCGTCGTGACCGGCGCGGGCGCTCGCGCTCGGGACGTCGAGCTCGCTGGCCGCGACCAGCGAGCTCGCGCTCGCGACGAGCTTGCCGAGGTGGCCGAGATCGACGACCTCGTGGGCGACGACGCCGAAGCGCGCGGCCTGGCGTGCAGCTTGGCGCAGCTCAATCGCGTGGCGCTGACCGTAGGCGAAGCTCAGCGCGTGCACGCGCTGGCCGGCCTCGCGCGCGGCGATGGCCAGGACCGTGGTCGAGTCGAGCCCGCCGCTGAGCAGCACGATCGCGGGTGCGTCCTTGGGTTCACGTACGCTCATGGCATCACCTCGAAGACCGGCTCAGAGACCGGAGGTGGCAGTACAAAAATACGCATACATCTCGTTGGTGTAGCCCGGGTTGCAGGTACAAAAGGGCAAGCTCGTGTCGAGGTCGACGCCGCAGGCCCCGTTGCCGCCGCAATAGATGCCCTTGCAGGGATCGACGAGGTCGACGCAGACCTGCTCGTCGACGATGCACTCGACGCCCTGGTTGCAGACGCTGCCCAAACACTTGCCCCCGGGGAAGCCGGCCGGCGGCTGCTTGTCCTCGACGTCGAAGCCGCTGTAGCAGCCCCCGAGCACCAGGCCCGGCACGAAGCCGACGAGCGCCGTGAGCAGTAGGGAGCGCGTGCGGGTCACGACACGCGGGAGCTTAACAGACGTCGACAGAGCGCCGCCATGACAAAGGGCGCGCTCGGGTGCTAAACCTGGGTCGTGCTGCCCGGCACGCGCGCGAAGCTCGTCTGCCTCCCCGCGATCGTTACCTTGTTGGTCTCGAGCCCGGTGCTCGCGAGCGCGCCGCCAGCGTGGACCGACGGGCTCATTGACAGCTTGGGCGACAGCTTGGGCGAGCAACTCGCCAGCTTCGGCGACGAAGACATCACCCCCGAGTCCGCCAGCGAGGCGCGCTTCGGCATCGAGGAGGGCGGCCGCCAGCTGTCCGAGGCCGGCAACTATGGCGCTGCCGCGGAGCTGTTGTGGGCCAAGGGCATCGAGCTCGAGGATCCCGTCCTGATCGTCGAGGCCGCCGAGGCCTGGCGCGACCAGGCCCGGGCCGAGCGCTCGAGCGAGCTGGCCCAGACGGCGATCGATCGGGTCGCCCTCGCCCTCGACATGCTCTACTTCCTGCGCGACGGCGCGACCTCGGAGCGCTGGCAGCCGATCGCGCCCCAGCACGTCACCACGATGATCGGGCGGGCCGAGGCGGTGGTCACCGACGCCAAGGCGCTGATCACCGAGCTCGAGCAAGAGCAGGCCGCGGCCGCAGCGGCCGCCAGCGCAGCCGAAGAGGGCAACGAGCGCGGTCCAGCAAAACCGGGCACCGGCCTCATCGCTGGGGGCGCCGCGGCCATGGTCGTTGGTTTGGCCGGCGCCGGGATCGGCGTCGCCGGGCTCGCGCGCGGGGCCTCGGCACAGTCCGAAGTCGAGGATCCAACGGTCTACGAGCCCGAGCACAGCGCCGCCGCGGCCCGAGGTCGCAGCGCGAACGCGATGGCCGGGGTCGGCATCGGCCTGGCCGGCGTCGGTATCGGCGTCGGCGCGGCCCTGCTCGCGCTCGGGGTCAAGAAGCGCAAACAGGCCGACCTGGGCCCCTCGGCGACCTTCGTACCTGTGCTCGGGCCCGGCAGCGCGGGCCTCGGCGTCGTGGGGAGCTTCTAGCCATGAGCGTGACCCGTCTGATCACGATCGTTGCCCTCGCGCTCCCCTGCGTGCTCGCGCCCCCCAGCGCCCACGCAGCCGAAGAGTGCGGTCCACGAGCCTGCATCTCGGGGGCGAGCTGGTCCGCAAACGAGCAGCTCGACGACGCGACCCGCAGGCGCGAGGCCAAACGCAACCGCAAGCGCCCCGACGCGCAGCTGAGCGTGCAGCTCGACAGCGGCCGGGGCAGCGTGTTCGTCGACGGCGTCTGGATTGCCACTGCGCCCGCGCTCTACGTACCGATCAAGCCAGGCAAGCACGACCTCGAGGTCCGCGACGGTGAGCGGGTCCTCGCCCGCGGGGTGCTCACGATCCCCAAAAAGGGCGGCGAAGTGACCGTCCGCGTGCTTTGATCTGCGTGTCCGGGTCCACGTGTCGTGGTCCGCCTGCGCTGCCCCCCGAGGTCGGCCGCGTGTTTGTGAGCCGCCGCATACGCACGGGCCGGGGTTGGCGCGCGCGCGAGGGCTCGCGTCCGTCGATGGTCCGTGGCAGCGTCTGCCTGTCATGTCGCGCAAATCTCCGACCTACTGGGACTACGTCAAGGTCGAGGAGATCTTGTCGCAGCAAAAGGGCCTGTCCGACAGCGAGGATGATCTGACCAACGACGAGGTCATGTTCATCACGATCCACCAGATCGACGAGCTGTGGTTCAAGCTCGCGCTGCGCGAGCTCGTCTCGATCCGCGACCTGTTCGCGGCCGAGCACGTCGCCGAGCAGTCGCTGTCGAGCGCGGTTCGAGGCCTGCGGCGGACGGTCTTGCTGTTCAAGCAGGTCGCGACCCACTTCGAGCTGATGGAGACGCTCACGACCCGGGACTACCTGTCGTTTCGCGACAAGCTGAGCCCGGCGAGCGGGTTTCAGTCGGCCCAGCTGCGCGAGATCGAGATCATCATGGGCCTCGAGTCATCCGAGCGCATCCCCCTCGGGCACGAGACCTACCTGCGCGCGCTGAAGTACGCCGACGGGAGCGAGTCGCCGGCCTCACGCCGGGTCCGCGCGCGCCTCGAGGACCGTCCGAGCCTGCTTCAGGCGCTCGACGACTGGCTCCACCGCACGCCGATCCACGGCTCGCTACCCGACGATCCCAACGATGACGAGCACATCCGCGCCACGATCGAGGCCTTCTTGCAGGCCCACGTCGACGAGATCAACAAGGTCCGCGCGCGCGCCATCGCCGACGCGCTGACCGAGAAAGATCGCGCGCGCCTCGACGCCCGCTACAGCCGAGAGGTCGACAGCGCGCGAACCTTCCTGCTCGCCGAAGACCTCGAAGACGTCGACGACGCCCAACGCAGGAGGCGCTCACGGATCCGCGCCTCGCTGCTGTTCATCGAGAGCTACCGCGAGCTGCCGCTGCTGGCCTGGCCCCGCGAGATCCTCGACTCGATCGTCGCGCTCGAGCAAACCTTCTTGATCTTCCGCCAGCGACACGCTCGGATGGTCGAACGGGTGATCGGACGTCGGACCGGCACCGGGGGCTCGGCCGGCGTCGACTACCTCGATCAGACCGCGCTGAAATATCGCGTGTTTCGTGACGTGTGGGCCGTACGCACGCTGTTGCTGCGCAAGCAGGCCTTGCCCAAGCTCGGCAACCCCGAGTACTACGGCTTCGCCGAGGGCCGTGAGTGACGAGGCCGCCCCGAGCAGGACCACGAGTTGCGATCGTCGGCGGCGGGACGATGGGCCTGGCCGCCGCCTGGGCCCTCGCGCGCCGCGGCGCGCAGGTCGAGCTGTTCGAGCGTCACGGGCACATCCATGGCCACGGCAGCCACGGCGGCCACACCCGGGTCATCCGCCACGCCTACCACGAGGGCTCCGACTACGTGACGCTGGTCAGCGCGGCCGACCGAGAGTGGTCGGCGCTCGGCGAGCGCGTCGGAGCGGAGCTGCTCGTCCGCTGCGGCCTGCTCGAGTTCGGGGCCGCGGGCGATCCCGAGTTCGAGGCCGCCCTCGCGGCCCTGCGCGAGCACGAGATCCGTCACGAGCTCATGACCGGAGCGGCCGCTCGAGCCCGCTTCGGTCTGCGGGTCCCAGACGAGTGGCCCGCGTGTCTGTCACCGGACAGCGGCTACCTGCGCGTGACACCGTGCCTCGACGCCCTCCGCGATGAAGCTCGGGCCCACGGCGCAAAGCTCCACTACGGCGCCCGTGTACGTGAGCTTGTGTCGGGCGGCGACCGGCCTCGGCTCCTGCTCGACGAGGGCACCGTGGTCGCGGCCGATCACATCGTCGTCGCGGCTGGGGCCTGGTCCAAAGATCTGCTCGGGCACGCGCTCGAGCCCGAACCCCTCCAGGTGCTCAGGCGCGTGCTCGCCTGGGCCCGCGCGGACGAGCCCGGTCGCGCACGCCTGCGCGAGCTCCCGGTCTGGGCCGCGTTTGTGCCCGAGGGCTTCTTTTACGGCTTCCCAGCCAACGACGAGGGCGTGAGCGGGTTCAAGCTCGCGTGCCACTGCTCGACCGATCCGCGGCTCGCGTTCATGAACGAGCCCGTCGACCCGGAGACCGTCGACCGAGCGGTGCACGAGCTCGACCTCGAGCCGCTGCGGGCCTTCTTGGCCCGCTACCTGCCGGACGCGGGGGAGATCTCGACCACGAGCACCTGCCTGTACACCAACACCGCCAGCGGTGATTTCTGGATTGAGCGTCACCCGGGGGACGAGCGCATCGTGATCGCGGCCGGGTTCTCGGGCCACGGGTTCAAGTTCGCCCCGGTGATCGGCCTCGCGCTCGCCGAGTTGACCCTCGACGGCCGCAGCGAGCTCGCGTTGCCACGATTTCGCCGACAATAGAGAGGGTGGGGCTGAACCTGGCCCCACCCCCAAAGATCGCGAGGAGTCTTCTGTTGTTATCGACATGGACCGCCGCGGGGGCGGTCCGTGGGTTCAGTAGTTCGGAAAGCCGCCACGGTCGGTGGACCCTCCACGATCGCTGGACGGTGTTCCGCTCGGGGTTGCGGGCTCCTCGCTCGGCTTGGACACGGATGGGCTGCTCGGTGGCATCTTGCCCGGTGCGTGGGGCATCGCCGGTGAGCTGCTGACCGCAGGCGGAGCCGAGGGCGTGGTCGAAGGAGCGGTGCTCGTGCCCATCTCCTGCCTGGGCTTGGGTAAGGGACCACGGTTCTTGCGAGCCATCCGACGGATCATCCGTCGGAGGGATTTGGCGATCGCGTGGCCAGTGGGCAAGACGACCGCGACGGTCTCTTCGTTCTCTTTTTGGACGACGATGGTGTGTTTGCCGACGACGAGACGAATGCTCTTTTCGCCGGTTCGGTGAAACAGATCGAGCGCTCCATCGAGGACCGGGTACCAGGCGTGGTCGCCGCGGTATTCGCGCGAGTCGCCCTCAGCGACGACGGCCTCGATGCCGGCTGCGATGGCGAGATGATCGATATTGGCTAGAAGACTCATGGTCTACCTTTCCTGGAAGTGCGGGCTTATCGCAAGCCCACCTCAGCATGGCCCAGTTTTTGACCGGCGCCAGTGGAGCCGGAGTCGAGAGCTTTCGTTGGACCAGTGATAGGTGAACGCGATCTGATGGTCACCACTGTACGACCGCGTACGCTGCCGACCATGCTTTGCTGTTGTACGTGACGCAGATCTAGAGGGTTACAAGCGAATGGCCGTCGCCAGCGAGCTTGGATCCTCATGGTCACCGAATCATCACACGTTCGCGCGACAGGTCACCCCGAAAACCTTACGCCCGAGCGATCGCGGCGTAAAGTCAAGAGCCCGACCTCGGGTCGCGACGCGACGCGCAAGGGCGTGACGGCCGAGCCGACCCCGTGGGTGACGTGGAGCCATGGGCCGTCGTTTTCGTAGCGACGCAGGCCACGGAGATGTCGGAGCCCGAGTCGAGCCATGAGCTTCTCGGTCAGGCGAGGCACATAGATCTGACCGCCGTGCGTATGGCCGCTGACACACAGATCGATGTTGTGCCCGAGCTCGAGCACCTCACCGACGCTCTCGGCCTGGTGTGCCAACAAGACCCGCGTGCCGAGCTCCGGAACCCCATTCAGGGCCTCCGCCGGCCGATGACGACGCGTCACGGGGTCGTCGAGGCCGATCAGGTGTAGCGGCGCGCCGCGAAGCTCGATGGTGTGGTGGCGGTTCTCGAGGTGGGTGTAGCCCACGGTTTCGAGCTCGCGCGTCACCTGGCCCGCGTCGACCAGGTGATCGTGGTTCCCGAGCACGAAGTATGTGCGCTCAGTCGGCAGGCCCGTGAGCAGCGTGCCCAGGCGCGAGAGCGGAGCTGCGCGGCGGCTGGCAAAGTCACCCGTCAGCAGGCACAGATCAGGGGCCGCTCGGGCGATGAGCTCGACGGCGTTGCGGATCCGCTGGTCCGGGGTGACCACGCCAACGTGGACGTCGCTGATGTGCCCGATGCGGAGCCCGTCGTGACCGGGCGCGAGCTGGGGGATCCATACGGTCCATTCGCGCAGGCGGACCTCGGTGTCGAGACCGACCACCCGGCGCACGGACTGGCTGGCGCTGTACAGGCGCGGGGCGGCCACCCGGCAACCATGGGGCCCCTGGGCGTCGACGCAAGGCAAATTTTTCCGTGACCCAATGTGGGTTAGCGTACCTCGATGACCTCGACCCGCTCGAAGTGGGGGAGCCGCCTGGCGGTGCTCTACTTCACGCTCGCCACCGCCGCGTTGGTCTGGCCGATCTATCCATGGCTGGGCAACCGCGTCGAGCCGCGCCTGCTCGGCCTGCCCTTCTCGCTGGTCTGGGTCCTGGCGGTGATCGGCAGTAATTTCGCGGTCCTGGTCGTGCTGTATCGACTTCGACTGATCGACGACCACGAGGACAGCCCAGATCTGGACCCCGGCGAGGGGGGCGACCCATGAAGCCCCTGGCCGCGGGCGTGGTGTTCGCCTACCTGCTGATCGCGCTGATCGTCGGCGTGGTCGCCGGGCGCAGGGGCCGAGGCGGGACCGACGACTTCGTCGCGGGCGAGCGCGCGTTCGGCCCGCTGGTCATGTACTTCGTCGTCGGCGCGACGATCTTCTCGGCCTACGCGCTGCTCGGGACGCCCCAGCGGATCGTGGCCAAGGGCTCGGACGCGTTCTACGTCCTCGCCTACGGCGCCGTCGGCCTGGTCCCGCTGTTCTTCTACGGCGCCCGGGTCCGACGGATCGGCGCCCGCGAGGGCTTCGTGACCCAGGCCGAAATGTTCGCGGCGCGCTTCGAGAGCCCGGCGGTCAGCGTGCTCATGGGCGCCGCGACGCTGGTCGCCTTCGTGCCCTACCTGGTCATCCAGCTCAAGGGCGCAGGTCTCGTCATGCACGCGGTCACCGGCTGGCCCGAGCAGCTCGGCGCGGCGCTCGTCTACGGCGTGGTCCTGATCTACGTGCTCGCAGGGGGCGCCCGCGGGGTCGGGTGGACCAACGTGATCCAGGGCATCGTCATGCTCGCGGCCGTGTGGGTCATCGGGATCTGGCTGCCGACCACGCTCTACGGCTCGGTCGGCGCGATGTTCGACCGCGTGGTCGTCGAGCACCCCGAGTACCTCACGCTGCCGGGGCCCGAGGCCAAGACGCCGGTCACGCGCTACAGCTCCGAGATCCTGATGTCGATCCTCGGCTTTGCGATGTGGCCGCACATGTTCATGAAGTGCTTCACTGCCCGCAGCGCGCGCCTCGTGCAGCTCTCGGTCGTGTTCTACCCGAGCTTCTTGTTCTTCATCCTCCCGCTGATGTTCCTCGGCTACGTCGCCGTGCTCAGCGGCGGCCCGGCCGACGACTCGGTCCTGCTGTGGCTCGTCGATCTCGTCCAGGGCGAGGCCGCGCACCCGCTGCTGTTCGCGTTCGTCGCCTTCGCCATCCTCGCGGCCTCGATGTCGACCGGTGACGCGCTGCTCCACGCGGGCGGCTCGATCATGGTCCGCGACGTGCTGCTGCCGCTCGAGTCGCGGCCGCTGGGGCGGGCGCTCCGTCGGGCGCTCGGTCGATCGCAGCAGCCGCTGCGCGAGGACGACCTCGGTCAGACGCGGGCGATCCGCGTGGTCGTGATCGTGCTCGCGCTCGTCAGCTGGGTCCTGCTCGGCAACAGCGGCGGGATCTCGATCGTCGATCTGCTCCTCCTGGCCTACTCGATCCCGATCCAGTTTCTGCCGGTCGTGATGTTCGGGCTGTACTGGAGCCGTGCCAACGGCGTTGGCGCACGGGCCGGGTTGATCGCGGGCTTGACGACGGTCGTCGGGCTGTTCGTGATCCAGAAGACCGCGCCGGGCCTCGCAGCGACGCTCAACCCGCTCGAGCTGGAGATCGGCCTGATAGGGCTTGTCGTCAACACGCTCGCCATGGTCATCTTCTCGCTCGCAGGCCCGCGACCCCACGCTGCCCTGCTTCGCCGCTTCGAGCTATGACCTCCCCCGACACCTCTTACTGTCTCCCAGCCCTCACGGTGCTCGCCGTCGCCGCGTCGCTGCTCGGCTGCGCGCCCCAGGACGCCGAGCCCGGCCAGGGCAAGGCCTACTTCGACGAGCCCCACCAGGTCCCGCTCGGCGTGCCCTACGAGGGCAAGGACCCCGTCGCCGACGAGCCCGAGACCGTCGCCAGCGCCGACGAGTGCGGGCGCGGGCGCGGCATCGACCCCGACGGCAACTGCGTCCCCCTCGTCACGCGCGAGCACGAGTTCGGGGGCATGGTCCAGATCCCCGCGGGCGCGTTCATGCGCGGCGACATCCCGGCCCGCTACAACGCCACTTCGGGTCGCGAGCGGCCCCACCACGAGCACGCCGGTCAGCCGCTGTTCCAGGACCAGCTCCCGAGCTACTGGATCGACGGCTACGAGGTCTCGCGCAAGGCCTACTCCAAGTGCGTCGAGGCGGGCAGCTGCAGCCCGGCGGTCTGCCTCGACGGCACCGACGGGCGGCCGACCGACCGCCAGCTCGGCGACGCCGAGCTCGACGCCTTCCCGCAGACCTGCGTGACCCACGAGCAAGCCGAGGCCTACTGCAGCTCCCGCGGTCATCGGCTCCCGAGCGAGGCCGAGTGGGAGTACGCCGCGCGCGGCCCCGAGGGCTGGATGTTCCCCTGGGGTCACGAGTTCCGCGACGAGCTCGGGCTCGCCCTCGGCCCGGTCGGCTACGACCCCCTCGACGTCAGCTACTTCGGGCTCAAGGGCTTCGGCGGCAACGCGATCGAGTGGGTCGCCGACGCCTACGAGGGCGACGCCAACCTCTCGCGCTACCTCGGCGGCGAATTCCGCAAAAAAGACGGCCCGCTCGCGCGCTCGTGGGCGGCGTGGAAGCGGGGCCTGTGCGGCGGCTCGGACTGCGATCTCGGCACGCGCTACGTCATCAAGGGCGGGCGCTCGGGCGCGCGCGCGGCCGCGTGGCAGCTGGCCAAGGGCCAGACCATCGCCGAGCCCCCGGCCAACAACTTCGAAGACGATCGCGCGATCGCCCAGCACGAGCGCCTCGGGTTCCGCTGCGCGGCCGACCTCGAGCCCGACGCGACGGTCCTGACCGTGCCCAAGCCCGTGGCCCCGCTGCCGCTCTACCGCCAGGTCGACGGCTACGACCTCTTTCTTGGGGTCGCCGAGGCCGTCGACCGCGAAGAGGCCGCGCGCTTTTGCAGCGTGCTGATCGCCCCCGGAGATCCGAAGGAGCTGCCCGAGGGCGGCAACGGCTGGCGCCTGCCGACGCTCGAGGAGATCCGCGCCGTGAGCGTGTGGTTTGGCGGCCCGGGGCCGTTTTGGGCCGTCGAGGGCGCCGCCGAGCAGACCTTCGTCGACACCCAGACCGCCGAGTGGGACATGGTCGAGGCCACGGACGACGAGGCCCTGATGGCCCGCTGCATCCGCAGTCGCTAACATCCGCGCGATGCCGATCCGTCCTCTCGCCCGTATCCGCACCAGCTCTCGCCCGCGGGGATGGTTGCTCCCGCTCGCCGCGAGCGCGCTCGTGTGCCTCGCCTGTCAGCCCCCGGACTCGGGCGCGGGCGAGGCCGCGCCCGCCAAGGCCGGCGCCGACGACAAGCAGCCCGCGCCCGAAGCCAAGCAGCCCGCGCCCGAAGCCAAGCAGCCCGCGCCCGCAGCCAACGATGAGTTCAGCGCCCAGCCCACGCCCGAAGCCGCGCCCAGCCCCGCGCCGCCGTGGTTTGACCCCAACGCGTTCGAGCACGTAGCGATCGTGCGTCAGGATCAGCGGGCGTCCAAGCTCCCGACCGGCCAGTCCTCATCGATGATCGTCCTCGAGCTCCCAGCCGGGACCACGGCCGAGCAGTGCATCGAGAACGCCCGAGCCAAGCTCGGCGAGACCATCTCCGACCTCCCCGCCAGCGCGACGATGCCCCAGGGCTACCTCGAGCTCCGGGGCAAGACCGACACCTTCGAGTACACGATCGTGTGCGGCGTCGCCAAGGACAAGCCGAGCATGTTCCTGAGCTACACCCAGTAGGGAGCCATGACCTCGACCTCGTGGCTCGCACGCACCTGCCTCGACGGCAGGCCGACGACCTTGCGCTGTCGCACCGACGGCAGCGCGCCGACCCCCGAGACCCGCTGGCAGCCGATCGCCGACGTCTTCGCCGAGGCCCGTGACAACCCTGAGCTCAGCGACCCGGCCACGCTCGCGGCCGAGGCCCCCGCCCTCGGTGAGCCCCGCCCCATCGCCGTCCTCCTGCCACCGTGCGCGCCGCAGAAGATCTTCGGCATCGGTCGCAACTACCAAGCCCACGCCGAAGAGCTCGGCAACGCGGTGCCCGAGACGCCGCTGAGCTTCGTCAAGGTCCCCTCCTGTCTGCTCGTGTCCGGCGACGCGCTCGCGCTGCCGCGCGGCTACGAGCGCATCGACATGGAGTCGGAGCTGGTCGTGGTCATCGGTCGACGGGCGCGCGCGGTCGCGGCGGCCGACGCCTGGCAGCACGTCGCCGGTTATCTGCTCGGCAACGACGTGTCCTGCCGCGACCTCCAAAAGCGCGACAAGCAGTGGACGCGGGCCAAGGGCTTCGACGGCTTTGGGCCGGTGTCGGCGTTCATGCGCCTGACGGCGCCGGGCTGGGAGCTGCCCGTCGCCGAGCTCGAGATCCACGGCTACCTCGATGATCTGCGCGTCCAGCAGGGTCGGCTGTCGGACATGATCTTTTCGATCCCAACGCTGATCGAGCATCTGTCCGAGGGCATCACCCTCGAGCCGGGGGATCTGATCTTCACGGGCACGCCGGCCGGCGTCTCGGCGCTGTCGCCAGGCCAGGTCGTGCGCATCGAGCTCGCGGGCCTCGACCTCGGCCGCCTCGTCACTCCAATTGTCTAGCAGCCCGGGGTGCTAGCCCTGAATCAAGCGCTGCGCGCTCGACTCAGGCCTTCTAGTCCTCGAGGGGCCTTTCAAAAAGGCCCCTCGCTGCGGCGGCAAAGCCCCCTCCGCTCACCCCAAACGCTCGCCTTGCGGCTCGTACTAGCCCTAAATCATTCAGCTTTTTGAATTCAGCGCTAGATTTAGGGCTAGCAGCCCGATCTGTTTGGAGTCGCGTCGTCAGCAGATGCCAGCGTCCACACCATCACGGTGCGCCGCCCTCACGATGGAGCGTTGAGCGACGAGTCCTTCGCCTCGGCGTGGGCGAGCGCTGCGAGCGGGCTGGCAGGCTCGAAGCGCTGTCGTCGACCATCTGCGCGTTGCAAACGACCTGACAATCGATGCGCCCCTCGCTCCCGAGGACGCGACTCCCACGGGTCCCGACGCGACCCTCGCTGCCGCCGACGAGACCCTCGCTGCCGCCGACGAGACCCTCGCTGCCGCCGACGCGACCCTCGTCGCCGCCGACGCAGCCCTCGCCGCGCGCGCCCACCGACCGGTCCAGCTCCCGTCGAAGGGCATGCCCGAACGGCTCGGGCGCTACCTCGTCCTCGACCTGCTCGGGCAAGGCGACCTTCGCGGGCCAGGTCTTCATCGCAATGGACTACATCCCGGGCAAGGAGCTGCGTGCGTGGCTCGACGAGGACCACCCGTGGCGCGAGGTCCTCGACGTGTTCTGTGCGGCGGGTCGGGGCCTCGCTCACGCCCACGCCTGAGCGCGAAGCGCTTGTCCCGCTGCAGGAACGCGGAGGGCCCTGGGAGACTGGATGTCGGCCTGCTAGCGTCCCCGCGATGAGCGGGACCGAGCCGAGCGCCGCGAGCGATCTCGATGATCGCCGACCCAGCGCGACGCGGCGCGTGCTGCTGTGGCTGGCCTCGCTCGTCGCGGCCGCGCTCTTGCTGCTGATCGTCGTCCGCTTCGGTCCCATCGATCTGTGGCCCGACCCGCTCGTGCTCCCGGCGCCGTGGCTGTTCGTCGCCGCGTGCGCCCTGCAGATCCCCTACACGCTGACCCGCGCGATGCGTCTGCGCTTCGTGCTCGATCCGCTGGTCACGGCGGCGTCGGACGACGCCCAGCGGCGCTTCGACTGGCGGGTTTTGCAGGGCAGCGGGATGGTCAGCTACCCGATCGTCATCATGCTGCCCTTTCGCCTCGGCGAGCTCTCGCGGCCGCTGCTGCTCACGCGCGCCGAGCAGCCCGGGGTCAAATTCGCGGAGTCGGTCTCGGCGATCGCCGTCGAGCGCGTGGTCGACGGGCTCGTGATCGTCGGCATGCTCTTTTTCGGCCTCGGCTTCGCCACGATCGCGGGTAACGCGGACCCCGAGACCGTCGCCTACGTGCGCGGGTTCGGGCGCCTGATGGCCCTGACCTTCGTGCTCGGGCTCGGCGCGCTCCTGGCCGCGGCCCTGCGCCCGGAGCTGCTCGAGCGGATCGTCGAGCGCACGATCCCGGGTCGCCTCGGTCAGCGCGCTGCGGCGGCCGCGGGCCGGATCGCCGGGACGATCGCGGTCTTGCTCGACTGGCGCCGCGGGCTCCCCTTCTTGCTCTGGTCCCTGATCTACTGGGCGCTGACGATCTGCCAGCTGTGGCTGGTGCTGCTCGCCTGCGGGCTCGCGCTCGGCTTCGCAGACGCGGCCGCGGTCGTAGCGATCGTGGGCCTGGCGATCCAGCTCCCGGGCGGGCCCGCGCAGGCCGGGAGCTTTCAATTCGGCATGGCCGCGGCGCTCGGCCTGCTGACCGCCCCGGCCCAGCAGGCCGCGGCGTCGAGCTTCGCGGCGCTCATGTACCTGCTTCAGCTCGCGGGCGCGTGTGCGCTGGCGCTGCCCGGCGCCTGGCTGCTCGCGCGCGCTCGACGGGCCGAGCCCGACGCCACGTAAGCCCCTCCTGTGCCACCCGTTGGCCCGTGCGCGCTCGCTCACGGCACCCCACTTGGACCGGCCCGGCCAGCCCGGCCCCGAGCATTGCCGAGCCCGACTCGCGGCGGGTATCCTCCCCGCCACCCGTCGCCCCCGGCACAGGCCGTCGCGCGACCAGGAGAACGCGAATGCCCAGCTTCCGTAGCGTCCTCGCTCCCATCACCTTGGGTCTGCTCCTTTGTGTGTCCGCCTCCGGCTGCGACAAGAAGGGCAGCGGTACCAAGACCCCGCGCGGCATGTCCAAGGAGGACGTCGAGGCCGAAAAAGAGAAGGCCAAGACTCAAGCCAAGGTCAACCAGCTGATCGTCCAGGCCAACGAGGCCCTCGGCGCCGGTCGCTACGTGACCGCGCGCAAGATCGCCGAAGACGCGCTGGCCGAGAACCCCGACAACGCCGACGCCTACGTGGTCCTCGGCGCCGCCAACTGGCGCGCAGGCGACTTCGACGCCTCGACCGAGGCCCTGCGCAAGGCCATGGAGCTCGACCCGACCAACTTCGGTGGCGGCGTCGCGCTCTCGCGCAACCTCCGGGCGGCGAGCCTCTACGACGAGTCGCTCGCGATCCTCGAGCCGGTCATCGCCGCCGAGTCCGAGGGCTTCCAGGGCAAGTCCTGCGAGCAGCTCGAGGACTGCGAGGAGGTCGGCGGCTGGTGTGACACCGAGGCCAAGGTCTGCAAGCCGCCGGTCCTCGTCGACACCCGCGCCGCCCAGCTGTGGGCCTACTACATGACCCTCGACACCGAGAAGGGCCCCGCCGTCGCCGACGAGGTCTTCCTCGGTGGCGCCGCCGCGGCCGACGTGACCAACGACGCGATCCGCGGCTACGCCGACTTCCTGCGCGCGTTCGCGGGCAAGGGCGAGCTCGTCGTCATCGAGGGCGAGACCGGCACCGGGGACCTCGGCCTCGACATCTACACCGGGCTGACTCACAGCTTCGCCGTCGTCGGCGGCGAGCCCAGCCGCGCGCTGTTCTCGCCTCTCCAGATCGAGTCGCGGATCGACAAGGAGCTCGCCGACTCGCTCGGCCTCGAGCCCCTGGGCAAGACCGCGCTGCTCAACCTCGGCGAGTACGAGGTCACGCTGATCCCCGAGGTCGAGTTCAAGGGCATCAAGATCAAGAACGTCCCGGCGCTGATCGACGACCTGGCGATCTTCTCCTCGGGCCTGCCCGACAAGGCCGGCGTCATCCTCGGCCACCAGGCTCTGCACAAGATCGGCTCGATCGTCGCCGACTACCCGAACAAGTCGCTGACGATCACCAAGGCCGCCCCGAGCGCCGCTCCCGCTGGCGCCGCCGAGCGCCCGCTGGTCATGCTCGACCAGTGGAGCCTCCACGTCCCGGCCACGCCGATCACGATCGACAGCTCGGACCACACGATCTGGGCCTGGCTCGGCTACGCCAACGCCAGCGCGGTCACCCTGACCGCCAAGTCCTACCTCAAGAGCGGTCACCTCCCGCGCGAGATCGAGAACCCCGAGGACCCCGACAACGGCCGCAAGATGGTCTACGTCGACCAGGTCTCGTTCGGGTCCGTGACGGCCCCCGGCATGGGCGGCCTCGTCTACCTCGAGCAGCCCGGCGAGCCCCAGCTGGCCATGGTCCGCGGCTTCTCCGGCTTCGAGCTCGGCGGCTTCGTGAACGTCGCCCTGCTCGAGCAGCTCAAGGTCACCTACGCGTACGGCCAGGGCAAAATCTGGATCGAGAAGCCGTAAAGAGGTTGAGGGGGGGGGTTGTTTTAGACCCCCCTGGGCGTCAGCGACTCTGCCACGCACGGCCGCAAGCGGCCGGTCGGTCGGTCGCTGCGCTCCCTCCCTCGGTGGGCTAGCATGAGCTTCGCAATCGCCTGCGTGGCCCCCTAGAAGGGGGCTCGTTTGACTGTGGGCATGGGGTGTTTTGGGAGCCCCCGCGGGGTGTTTTAGACCCCCCCGACCGTCGGTTGTTTTAGACCCCCCCGACTGTCAGCGACTCTGCCACGCACGGCCGCAAGCGGCCGGTCGCTCGGTCGCTGCGCTCCCTCCCTCGGTGGGCTAGCATGAGCTTCGCAATCGCCTGCGTGGCCCCCTAGAAGGGGGCTCGTTTGACTGTGGGCATGGGGGGTGTTTTGGGAGCCCCCGCGGGGTGTTTTAGACCCCCCCGACCGTCAGCGACTCTGCCACGCACGGCCGCAAGCGGCCGGTCGCTCGGTCGCTGCGCTCCCTCCCTCGGTGGGCTCGCATGAGCTTCGCAATCGCCTGCGTGGCCCCCTAAAAGGGGGCTCGTTTGACTGTGGGCATAGGCCCCCGGCGGTCAGCGACTCTGCCACGCAGGGCCGGTCGCTCGTTCCTCGCTCGGACCTGCAGTAACCTGCGAGCCTCCCTGGAAGGGGGCTCGAGTCTCAGTAGCAGGCGCGGCTCAAATCTCGTGTGGGCGAGGACCGCAGGGCTCAAAACACCAAATGCCCCAGCACCGCGAGATGCGGTACCGGGGCTGCGGGCTCATGAAACTCAGCCCCTTTAGAGGGGCGCATAGACCGGTGCGTCGCTCACACCAGCCCACCGAGCGGGCACGAGCGACCGGCCGCTTGCGGCCCTGCTTGGCAAAGTCGCAAACGGCCCAGGGGGTCTAAGACAACCTAGAGCCGGCCGTTGAGGATGAAGGAGATCAGGAACGCGAAGATGACCAGGGACTCGATGAAGGCGAGACCGATCAGCATCGGCGTGAACACGGCCGAGCTCGAGTTGGGGTTGCGGCAGATGCCCTCGAGGGCGGATGCAACGGCGCGACCCTGACCGAGACCGCCGCCGAGCGCGGCGAGGCCGATAGCGAGCGCCATGGCGATCGCAACGCCCATGTTGGCGGGCGCGGCAGCCGCTTCAGCTTCGGCCGCCGGGGCAGCGAGGGCGAGGGCGGGAACCAGGAAGGCCACCAGGGCGGCGATGGGGGCAACGATTCGCTTGCTCATTGTCGTGTTTCCTCAGACTCGAATGGGGAAGTCGTTTGGTCCTCAGTGCTCCTCGGCGTGCTCGAGAGCCAGGGACAGGTAGATGACGGTCAGCAGGGTGAAGACCACGGTCTGAATGATCGCGACCATCACGCCCAGCAGCATGAAGGGGACGGGGACCAGCAGCGGCACGAGCACCAACACCGCGCCGACGACCTTGTGGTCGGCGAGCATGTTGCCCATGAGCCGCAGCGAGAGCGAGACCGGGCGGGCGATGTGGCTGACGATCTCGATCGGCAGCATCAGCCAGAACAGCCACGGGAACTTGAGACCACCCGGCTTGAACGAGAAGCTCGGCCCGAGAAAGTGGGCGAGGTAGTGCAAGCCGTTGGTGTAGACCCCGACGACGTTGTAGATGACGAAGACCATGACCGCGAGGGCCAGGTTGGTCTTGAGCGTGTCGGTGGCCGGCAACAGGCCCGGGACCAGGCCCTGGATGTTGCAGATGAAGATGAACAGCGCGAGGGTCCCGATGAAGGGCAGCCACCGCTTGGTGTCCTCCTCACCGAGGACGTCGGCGCTCATGTTGAAGGTCGCGTTGACGAAGCCGTTGAGCATCGCCGGCAGCCGCCACTCGCGCGGGGGCACGACCCCCTCGGTCTTGTTGCCGAGCACGTCCTGGCGCCAGCGGAGCGCGGCGATGATCAGGAACACGACCGTGATCACCGCCGCAGCGACGTGGATCAGGGAGTAGTGCGTGTCCCCGAACATCATCCACTCCCAGCGCCGGATGCCGAACACGCTCTGCTCGGCCTGGTTGGTCAGGCGTGCCCAAAATTCGGGCATCAAGACGGTGTAGAGAGTGTCGTGGTCGCCCATAAGCCGGGTGGGGTAGGGATGAGAAAGCCCACCAGGGGTAGGCCTCGTCGCGCGGCATGTACCAAAGGTTTTGGGGCCTGGCAAGCACGAGAATCGCCGGTCAGCGCGGCCACAAGCGGGCTGTCTGGGGTTTCGTGAGCTGGCTTCGGATCGCCTACGCCCGGGCTCGCTCGTGGCGGTAGGCCGCGGCACTGCCAGCGACCAGAACGAGGACGACCCCGATCGCCAGGCCCATCGGCTCCGTCGCCGGGTACCACAGCACACCGGCGATCAAGAGCACGACGAGGACCAGGCGCAGACCCCCGCCAACGCCGCGGGGACGGTCCACGATGTCCGCCGGGTCGCTCCCCTCCCCGCCCGCTTTCGCGTGAGCCAAGCCCTGCTGAGCCTGGGCGCGCTCGACCCCGGCGACCGTGCGATCGATCGCACCGCCGACCCCCCGCGCCAACAACACGAAGTTGACGGCGCCAACCACGGTCCCGAGCACGATCGAGACCGCGAGCGCGGGATCGCTCAGGGCGACGAGCCCCGCGAGCCCGCCGCCGCCGAGGCAGGCGTAGCGCACGGCGTCCCGCACGAGCACCCGACGATCGACCGGCGCCAAGTCCGGGGCCTCACTCACCGCTCGAGCCCCGATCCTGGCCCTGGTCGGGATCTTGGCCTTGGCCGCCCGCGAGGGCCTGCTCGCGGTCGCGCTCGGCGATCTCGCGCTGGTACTGCCTCGCCGTGCGGACCAGCGCCTTGACGGCCGCGCCGATCCCGATGACGAACCCGATCACGGTCGTCCACGGCGCCCAGTGGGTGTAGGTGCGCTCGAGCCAGCTCGCTATCAAGGTGCAGCCGATCACGGCCACGGCGATCTCGATCCCGATCGAGGCCGAAGATGTGTGGCGAAACCACGGCGCCTTACCGCCCCCGCGCCGCTTGGCGTCGCCGTAGACGTGCTTCTCGACGAGCTTGGCGTGGCGGGCCTCGTCGACGGGCTCGAGATCTTCAGCCATGTCGCCGCCGGAATGTAGCACCGCCTTGGGTACAGTGGCGGCCGCATGCGAGAGATCCTCGAGCCGCCGACCTCGCTGGTCCAAGACGGCCGCGCGTTGTTCGGCACCTACGCGGGGCCGATCGCCGACGTCAACCTGATCGACGCCCAGCCCTTCGCGCTGCCGCTGCCGCGCGCGCTCCGGGCCCTGCGGCTCAAGGAGTGGCAGGCGTTTCAGTTTGGCAACGGGCGCTACTTCTTCGTCGTCGCCCTGTTCAACGCCAAGGTCCTCGCGCTCGCGCAGCTGAA
Source organism: Enhygromyxa salina (assembly GCF_002994615.1). Classification (GTDB taxonomy): domain Bacteria; phylum Myxococcota_A; class Polyangia; order Nannocystales; family Nannocystaceae; genus Plesiocystis; species Plesiocystis salina_A. The sequence goes on from NZ_PVNK01000152.1 coordinate 39,583, forward strand.
GGTCTACGACCGCGAGCGTCGGTCCAAGCACGTGTTCGAGCGCAAGCTCCCGGGCTGGGCCCTGACCGCGCCGCGCAACCTGCTGTGCTCCGAGATGCGCTACGAAGGCGGCGGCGCGTCGCTGCGCTTCCTCAATCGCCTGGCTGAAGATCGGATCACGATCGAGCTCGACCTGCCGCAGACCGAGGACATGCCCAGGCTCTCGGGCGCGGTCACGGCCCTGGCCGCGGGCTGCGAGCCCGAGGTCGTGTGCATTCCCTTCAGCGCCAAGCGCGGGATGTACTCGCACAAGGGCTGCCTCGCCCTCGAAGGCGAGCTGCGCCTCGGCGACGAGACCCTGCGCTTCTCACCCGCGGACAGCTTCTTGTTGATGGACGATCACAAGGGCTACTACGCCCACGTGATGCGCTGGGACTGGGTCACGGGCGGCGGCTTCGACCCGCGCGGGCGCCGGATCGGCTTCAACCTGACCCGCAACGCCTCGAGCGATCCGAACCACTATAACGAGAACTGCGTGTGGATCGACGGCCGCCTCCACCTGCTGCCGCCGGTCACCTTCACGCGGCGGCCCGAGCTCGAGCCCGAGGTCTGGGAGATCCGCGACGAGGCCGGCGAGGTCGAGGTCGACTTCGTGATCGAGCTCGACGGGCACGTGCGCGTCAACGCGGTGGTCGTCGAGAGTCGCTACCGCGGGCCCTTTGGGCGCGTGCGCGGGTATGTGCGGGGGGTTGAGGGGGAGCGGGTCGAGCTCGATGGGCTGTTTGGGATGGGCGAGGACTTCTACTTGCGCTGCTGAGCGGCCAGGCCTGAAACTGGGGTCGAGTCCCCGATGGCCGACAAACCCGAGATCCGTGACACTGAACGACTCCACCCGGTGACAGCCGAGCTGTGGTTTCCCCGCGGTCCCGCGCTGAATGTGAAGGTCAGACGCGTCAGCGGCCACGAGCGGCTCGCGGGCCCCTACGAGTTCGAGGTCGAGTTCTCGCTCGAGGCTGGCGCGATCGATCTCGAGCAGCTGCTCGGGACCGAGTGCGAGCTCATCCTCGACCGCAGCGGCCTCGGGCGTCACATCTACGGCATCGTCGCCCGCGTCGAATTTGCCCTCGACGCCGACGCCGACGCCCTCGTCGGCGATGAAGGTGCGCGGGTGATCGTGACCCCCGCGTTCTCGCTGCTCAACCAGGACATCGACACGCGCTTCTTCTCGGGCATGAGCGTGATCGAGATCCTCGACGAGGTCCTGGGCGCCAGCTTGCAAGGCTATCGCCGCGAGGTCGACGTCGGCTCGCACATCATCCGCGACTATCCGCGGCGCGACTACTGCGTCCGCTTCCGCGAGTCGACCCTCGCGTTCTGCGAGCGCGTCATGCAAGAGGAGGGGATCGGCTACTTCTTCCAGGCCGACCTCGACGGCGAGCGCGAGCGCATGGTCCTGTTCGACAACAACGAGGACTGCGCCCAGGTCGAGCTCCTGGTCCCCGAGCCGATCCCGATCGTCCGCACCCGACCGGACGAGCTCGACCGCGAGTCGCTGCAGCAGCTCGACTGGCTGGCCCGCAGGGTGCCCAACCGCGTGATCGCCCGGGCCTACAACCTCAAGGACCCGGCCCACATCGAGCAAGCCGCGGCCCAGCGTGAAGCGAGCGTCGAGCAGCAAGTCGTAGTCGAGGGCCAGCGCCGCCACATCATCGACGACCCGATCGACGATCCCGCGGGGACGAACTTCGACGGCGCGGGGCTCGAGCAGTCCCAGCGCACCGCCTCGCTGGCCTTCGAGCGCTACGGCGTCGACGCAGGCGAGGGCCGCGGGCGCGGCAACGCGATCGGGTTCGTGCCCGGCGCCGTGTTCGAGGTCGGCGAGGGCGCTCAGGACTCGCGGCGCGACTCGAGCTTCCTCCTGACCCGCGTCGACCACGAGGCGATTCGCGACGAGAGCCCCGGCGCTGACGGGTTTCGCTACGAGAATCGCTTCTCCTGCACTCCGAGCACCCAACCCTATCGACCCGAGCGTGCGCGCCCGCGGCCGTCGGTCCAAGGCGTGCTCACGGGCGTGATCGTTGGCCCCGAGGGCGAAGAGGTCCACACCGACGCACTCGGCCGGGTCCGGGTTCAATTTCACGCCGACCGCCACGCCGAAGGGCTCGAGCCGAGCTCGTGCTGGGTCCGCGTCGCGCAGATCTGGGCGGGCCAGGGTTACGGCGCCATGGTCATCCCCCGCGTGGGCATGGAGGTCGTCGTGTCCTTCATCGACGGCAACCCCGACTGCCCGATCGTCACGGGCTGCGTCTACAACGGCGCCCAAGAGCCGCCCTACCCGCTGCCCGCCGAGCTGACCAAGACGACCTTCAAGTCGCGCTCGTCACCGGGTGGTGAGGGTTTCAACGAGCTCCGCGTCGAGGACGCCAAGGGCTCGGAGCAGATCTTCGTGCACGGACAGCGGCGCATGGACGTGCGCGTGCGCGGGTCGCTGCTCGAGACCACAGGGGCGAATCGCGAGGAAGTCGTCGGGGGCGATCACAGCACGCTGGTTCGCGGCGACGTCAACCATCATGTGGAGGGCGCCTCATACGTGAAGGTCGACGGGCCCCAGTACAACTGGGCGAACGCGGACGTGTCGGAGCGCTACGAAACCAACCACTTCGTGAACGCTGTCGAGTTGAGCCAGCTGACCGCGGGGAAGGTCGTCATGGAGGCGTCGGGTTCGTTCGGGATCAACGCCAACGATGTCCGACTCGGAGGGACGAACAGCGTGAGCATCTGGAGTGGCGAAAAGCTCGTGCTCGAGAGCTACCGGTCGCTAGAGCTCAAGGTTGGAGATAGCTTCATCATGCTCTCCCGCGGAGGTCTCAGCATTGGCGGACCGCTGGTCCGGATCAACAGCGGCGGCGGCGTGGACAGCCTGGATATCCACAATAATGGTCTTTGGGTCTCGCCCGTTCGCCTCGACTCCTACAAGCCGTGGGACGCGTTGGCGGCAGATGACGGCAAACCGGGTCGCAAGCACGGGGGCGGCGGCGGCGGGCGCCGCACGCATGAGCACGAAGTCATCGAGCCCCAGCGCGCGCCCCCAAAGCCGCTACCAGACCCCCCTCACCCGAGCCCGTCCGATGACGACTATCAGCTGGTTGATGGCAAGGGCGCAGTGACGAGCCTCGCATGGATCGACGAAGAGGCCTGGTGTGGCGAGACCGCCGAATTGGCAATCGAGGCCGCGGACAACTCACCGGGAGCACGCGCGGGCCTGTGGCTGGTCGACGCGATGGATGGCTCCACCCTCCAGGGGGGCATCGGCTTCGATCTTCGCGATGGCACGCACAAGACCGAGATCTACGACATTCTGCCGCGACTCGCGGGCGGTCAGCGCGAAAAAGATCGGCTCGTGCACGGCTTCGCCCTCACGCAACGAACACCCAGCCCGTTGCGCGTTCGTTTCCTCAGCGACCTCCCCGCGTCGACCCAAACAATCGGAGAGCAATCCTTCACGCTGTCGGTGTCCAACTACACGGTCAAAATACGGGGCACAATCCGCTACGTGCGCGCCTGGATGTACTACATCATCAACGTCTCCGGCTGCATGCCAGATGTGACCCCAGGTCGGATCGGGGGCCGCTGTTACGGCACGACCAACTGGTGGTACTGCAAGAAGGTTGCGCCCGAGAAATTCGTGTTTTGGAACGGCGCGCAGTGGCTGCCAGTCCCCAACAGCTGGACGGACCCCCACGGGGTCAACCTCTATGGAACGGCCGTGTGGCGCGAGCCCTATGGGGTGGTCGCCACGCAACACGGGCAGAGCCCATGGCCGGACCCCCTGCCCAGTGAACAGCGCCCCGCGGCGGACGTGAGCGCCGCGCTCGACCGATGGAAAAACGCGATTGGCTCGACCTGGTCTGGCAAACATCAACTCGGGCGTGTCGAGTGCGGCAGCCCCTTCATACCCGAGTGTTGCCGACTAAACGTCGAGTTTAACGTTGACTTCGTCGAGACTGATGTCCGCATGGGGCGAACCATCGTCGTCGCCGACAACACCGCGCGAGCCAACGTCCGCGCGTGGCCCCTCAGCTCTGTCGACAACGTCGCCGCGCACGAATTCGGCCATCTGCTAGGTAACCCGGACGAGTATATCGGCGCGACCTCGGTCGACTCATCCGTCAACGGGGATGGCGCCGTCAACGGCATCGACACCGACTCAATCATGGGCAAGGACCAGGATGTGGTTCGCCTCCGCCACTATCAGACGATCTGCGACGCGCTATCAAGGGCGGTCATGCAGAAGCTCGGCAAGCAGTGGACCTTCAAGCCGGAGCGAAAGCTGTGACCGACGCCCCGCCCCCCTTTCAGCTCGACCTGTGCAGCGCCCACGGGCGCAAGGTCGCGAGCGCCGCGCAGATCGACGACTGCTTCGACGTCCGCGAGTGGACCTCATGGCTCCGGATCCGCAGCGAGGTCTCGGGCTACATCCCCCCGAGCGTGGCCCCGAGCGACGACGAGGCGACCGCCTTCGTACCCCCGGTGTTCGAGCGAGACGGGCTCGCGGTCTTGGTCGTCGCGCGCTCGTTCGAGGACCTCACGGGCTCCGCGATCGGCCTGTTCTACATGCGCCTCGACAAGCAGGCGCTCGAGGGCATCCGCGCCGCCGTCGAGCAGACGCCGTGGATCGACCTGCCCCGGCCGATCGGCGGCGAGTTCACCGCCCCACAGATCCGCCTGCACTACGCCAGGCCAGGCTTCGTGGTCCAGCGAGAGTTCAACGCCGCGTCCGGGAACTTCATCGAGGCGATCGGCCCGCTGTGGCAGCTGCTGTGCCGCCACAGCGAGCGCGTGGCCGCGAACGCCTGCGCGACCCTGGAGATGAGCCTGCGCGCCGACCCCGACCCCGAGAGTCCGCGGACCTGGCGACTGACGCTGACCCTGCGCAACCTCGGCCACGATCCGATCGTGCTCACGGATCCGCGGGTCCCGAGCACCGACGGCGGCCCCCCGCGGCTCGAGCTGCGCTTTGGCAACGAGCCTGCTGACCCGCTGTGGCCGCTCGTCGAGACCACGCCGATCGCCACACCGAGCTTGCCGGGCGATGCCGGGCAGGTTGTCACCCTCGCCCACCGAAAGCGACTCGAGATCGAGATCCCGTGGACACCACCGGGCCCCGGACACTATCGAGTCCTGGCCACATGGCGAGACTATCGCGGACCGCTCGAAGCCGTGCCCGGACAGACGCCGTTCATGCCGCTGCCCCCGTCCGGACCGCCCTACTTTGGCTCGGGGCCCTATCCGATCCGGGGGGCGCTGTTTGGGCGGGTCCTCGTCGAGGTCCCGCCGCCGGATTCGACCACTTGCTGAAGCTGCCCGAGCGTCGCGGCCCTCAGCTACAGATCTGCTCGTAGGGCTGTCCAGGCAGCCAGGACGCCCACTCCTGCTCCGTCGGGCCGCGCCCTACAGCCTCGCACGCAGCTCGAATCAACGCCCGCGCAGACGCGGGCGATACCCTCACCGATCCATCGAGACTCGCTGTCACCAAATAGTCTCCGGGACTCAACATGACCATGCCGGACACCGCCGCGGGGCCGCTGCCTACGATGTGAAGGTACTCCTCGTTCCACGGATCGCGCACTTGGACCGTGCCGTCAGTGTGCCCTGAGTAGAGCCGGTCGCCGAGGGGGGAAAACGAGACCCACTCTACACCACCGACTTCTTCCCTTCGGTGCGAGGTAGTGCCGACATCGCCCCCATTCAGCGACCACCACAGCAGCTCGCCATCTCGACTGGCTGTCGCCAACCAGTTTCCATCGGCCGAAAAGCTCGCCGAGATGATGGTCTCTGAATGCCCACGCAATACTTTTGTTTGTAAGGGACCGGAGCCGACAGTCCACAGCCTCCCATTGCGGTCGGCCGACAGCAGGTGCTTGCTGTCCGGGCTGAACGCCAGGGTCGTGATCGCTTGGTCATGGGCCTTCGATATCGAGCCAGGTCCGCCGTCGTCGTCGAGATCCCACCGATAGATTACGCCGTCGCCGTCGCCTGCGAACAGGTACCTGTCGTCAGGCGTCAGACCCAGCCGCACGATTTCGACCCGTGCGCGACCCCGCTCGGTCCCCAACCAGTCCCGCCCGACGCTCCACTCGCGCACCGAATCGTTGGTCGCGTACGAGAACAGGCGCTCGCCATCGGACGAAAACACTAGATCCCGGATCTCGCCTCGGTGGCCCTCGAGTCGCTTTGGATCGCCAGGTTGGCCCTCCTCGGAGATGTCCCAGACGAGGATCGACTGGTCATGGCCAGCCGTTGCGACCCAGCGCCCCGTTGGGGCGATGGCGAGGATCTCGACCGCGCCTTCGCTATCGGCGAGGATGTTGCGCTCGACCAGCCGGTCGTCACGCAACTCCCACACGATCGCGCCGCCCTTGCCCCCGGAGCCCACGACCAGCGAGCCCGCGCTGGCGAGCTTGATCTTGTCTTTGTCGTCTCCTGACTCGGGCCTGCGGCCCGACCCGCTCGCTTCGTTCGAGCCCTCGGAGCCTGGAAGACTGTCGTTATCATCTCCTGTCGGGACCCGAGCGTTCATGAGCTCGTCGGCGGGCAATGTGGCTAGCAGCTCACGCAACGTACGCTCGGCCCTGGCACCTTCGGGAGTGCGGAGGGAGGGGAGGACGTGCGCCGCCGAGGCGGCGATGAGTACGGCCGTGCGGGGCTCGGTGTCCGCGATTCTCAGCGCGTGTTGTGTCGCTGACCTGACCCTACGGGTACGATTGTAGTTGGGAGGCCCCGTGCACGGCGGCACGACGTTGTACTCCTCATCGGTGATTTCCTCCTCCTCCGGATCGTCGTGCATGAACACCCACGTCAACGCAGCACAAGCTGCCACGATGCCAAGCCCGACGGCGCCCAGCACGAGGCGCCGACGCCGGGGCCCTTCTGTGGTCGTGGAATCCATCTCGGAATCGTACATGGGGCAACCGGACTTTACATGGGGCAACCGGACTTTACATGGGGCAACCGGACTTAGAGTCTCAATTTTGATCCTTCGATCACTTGCGAGGGGCGGGCAACCGGGCCGAGGGGCGGGCAACCGGACTGAGAGTCTCAATTTTGATCCTTCGATCACTTGCGGTGGGGTGGCCCGCCCACGGGCCACGCGGCAGGCAACCGAAGGCAACCGGACTTAGAGTCTCAATTTTGATCCTTCGATCACTTGCCAGAGGGTGGCCCGCCCACGGGCCACGCAGAATCCTGCAACACCCTCGTCCGCGGGCCGACACCCTCGCGTGGCCATCTCCTCCGCCCGCAAACAAGCCAGCTCCGACCGCCGGGCCGCGAACCGGGCCCGAGGCCAGGCACGGCCCCACCCGCGGGTCCGCGCGCGGCCGATTCTCCCCTCGACCAGCTACAAGGTCACGAGGCGGTGCCTCGAGCGTCGCATGTTCCTCGCCCCCGGCCGCGCTCCCGACGAGATCGTCAACTTCATCGGCTACTGCCTCGCGTACACCGCCGCCAAGTTCGGCGTTCAGATCCACGCGGCCGTGATGATGTCGGACCACTACCACATCGACCTCACCGACCCGCGCGGCGATCTCGTCCCCTGGAAGCAGCTGTTCAACAGCTTGATCGCCCGTGGCATCAACGCCCAACGCGGGCGCTTCGACTCCGTCTGGAGTGGCGACGGACCCTGCGACACCTGCCGCCCGAACGATGACGAGACGTTCAAGGATCTCGTGTACACCATCGCTAATCCGGTCGACGCTGGCCTCGTGAAGTGGGCGCGGCTCTGGCCGGGATTCACCACCGCGGACTGGCGTTTTGGCGAGACGCGGACCTTCAAGCGGCCCGAGGGGTTGTTCGACCCTGACGGCAACATGCCCGAAGAGGCGGCGCTGCCCCTGGTCCGACCGCCGATCTTCAGCGAGCTCGACGACGACGCGCTGTACGACAAGCTCGCTGCAGCGGTGCGCGACGTTGAGCTCGAGATTCAGGCCGACTTTCGTGCCCAAAGCCGACGGTTCATGGGGCCGCGCAAGCTCGCGCGGCAACACTGGAACCGGGTGGCGATGAGCTTTGAGGAGCGCTTCACTGTCGCGCCCAAGGTTGCGGCGTCGTCCGTTTGGCGACGCTTGGCGCAGCTGCAGCGGGACCGCGACTGGGAGCGCAAATACGCGGAGGCGCGAGCGGCGTGGCGGATGGGGAAGCCTGCTGTGTTTCCGGCGGGGACCTACTGGCTGCGTCGCTTCGCTGGGGTCAGTGTGGCCCAACATCCGCCCTCGTGAACCTGCGACATGGGGAAAGGCGGGGTGGCTCGAGGCGATCCCGCGGGATGGTAATTGTGTTGTGGCCGCGGGCTGGTGGTGGGGTGTGCGCGTGACCGAAGAATTGGCCTTCTTGGGCCGAAGATGAGCGTAAATTTGCGAATCGTCTGTGCTCGCGGGGCGTGCTCGAACCCCGGCCCGGACCACGTTCCTGCAAAGACTCCCCGTCCGGTATTCTTGGGCCGAAGATGGGCGTAAATTTGCGAATCGTCTGTGCTCGCGGGGCGTGCTCGAACCCCGGCCCGGACCACGTTCCTGCAAAGACTCCCCGTCCGGTATTCTGGACCACGTTCCTGCAAAGACTCCCCGTCCGGTATTCTTCTGTGCTTCCGGTATTCTGCAACGTTGCCCGAGGGAATCGCTCGCCCCAAGCCTCAGCTCGCGGCCGCGCCCGCGAGCGCCTCGAACGCCCCATCAGCCGCAGCCAGCGTCTGCTCGATCGCCGCGTCATCATGCGCCGTCGACACAAACCCCGCCTCGAACTGCGAGGGCGCGAGGTACACCCCACGCCGCAGCATCTCGCTGTGAAACGCCGCAAAGCGGTCCAGATCACTGCGCTTGGCCTCCTCGTAGTCGTGGACCTCGCCGGCCACGAAGAAGAACCCAAACATCGCCCCCACGGCCACATCCGTCCACGCGATCCCATGCTTCGCGGCCCGCTCGGCCAGCCCCTTCGTCAGCCGGAGCGTCGCAGCCTCGAGCGCCTCATGGGGTTTGTCGCGCTTGATCAAGCGCAAGGTCTCGAGCCCCGCCGCGACCGAGAGCGGGTTCCCGCTGAGCGTACCCGCCTGGTACACGGGCCCGAGCGGAGCGATCTTCGACATGATCTCGCGCGGCCCCCCGTAGGCGCCGACGGGCATGCCACCACCCACGATCTTCCCGAGGCAGGTCAGATCCGGCGTGACGCCGAAGCGCTCCTGGGCGCCGCCCGGCGCCACGCGAAAGCCGGTCATGACCTCGTCGAAGATCAGCACCGCGCCCTCGCGCCTGGTGATCTCGCGCAGCCTCTCGAGGTAGCCCGGGAGCGGCGGAATGCAGCCCATGTTCCCCGCGACAGGCTCGACGATGATCGCCGCGATCTCCCCCGGGTGGGCCGCAAACAGCTCGGCCACGGCCTCGGCGTTGTTGTAGGGGACCAGCAGGGTGTCGTGGACAGCGTCGGGCGGCACGCCAGCGCTGCCCGGGATGTTGAGGGTCGCCGCGCCCGAGCCCGCCGCGACCAAGAGCATGTCGGCGTGGCCGTGGTAGCCGCCCGCGCACTTGATGATCTTGTTGCGGCCCGTGTACCCCCGGGCGAGGCGCAGGGCGCTCATGGTCGCCTCGGTGCCCGAAGACACCAGCCGGACCATGCCCCCGCGCAAGCTCGGCACGAACTCGCAGATCAGCTCGGCGAAGTCGACCTCCGCGGCCGTCGCGGCGCCAAAGCTCAGGCCGTCGCGGGCCGCCTTGATCACGGCCTCGACGACCTCGGGGTGCGCGTGGCCAAGCAGCGCGGGGCCCCAGCTGCCGACGTAGTCGATCAGCGCGGCGCCGTCTTCGGTCACGACGTGACAGCCGGTCGCCTTGCGGATGAAGGGCGGCTGACCGCCGACCGAGGCGAAGGCGCGCACGGGGCTGTTGACGCCGCCGGGGATGACCTCGCAAGCGGCGGCGAACAGCTCCTTGCTGCGGGCCTGCGCGCGTCCGTCGTTGTGCTCGGTCATGCCTCGCCTCCGTCCTCCGGCTCCGGCTCCGGCTCCGCGTCGCCCTCGCTGCCTTCACCGCTGTCGCCCTCACTGGACGCCTCGCCCTCGCCCTCGCCCTCAGCCTCGCCCTCGGCTGGCGGGGCCTGGTCGTCGGCCTCGATGTCGTCGGGGTCGTCGACCCGCGCGGTCCCGACCACGAACTCGTCGTCCCCGAGCCGGATCAAGCGAACCCCCTGGGTCGCGCGCCCGAGCTCGCTGATGCCCGAGACGGGCGTGCGGATGATCTTGCCCTGCGAGGTCACGACCATCAGCTGATCAGTCTCGCGGACCTTGACCAAGCTGACGACCTTGCCGTTGCGCTCGCTGACCTTGATCGTCTTCAAGCCGAGGCCCGAGCGACTCTGGGCCCGATACTCGGACGCGGGCGTGCGCTTGCCGTAGCCCTTCTCGCAGACCGTGAGGAACTGGACCTCGTCCTCGTTCTCGCGGTCGAACACGAGGATGTTGACGACCTCGTCGCCCTCGCGCAGGCCCATGCCCCGGACACCGCGCGCGGTCCGACCCATCGGCCGCACCTCGGCCTCGTCGAAGCGGATCGCCTGACCGTCGCGGCTGGCCATGAGGATGTGGCAGCGGCCGTTGGTCAGCTTGGCGTCGATCAGGGTGTCGCCCTCGGCGACGTTGGCGGCGATCAGGCCCGAGCTGCGGATGTTGGCGAAGTCGGCCAGCGAGGTCCGCTTGATGTAGCCGAGCTTCGAGGCCAGGACCACGAAGTGGTCCTCGCCGACCTCCTCTTCGCGGTAGGCGACCATCTCGAGGATCTTCTCGTCTTCTTTGAGGTCCAAGAAGTTGACCAGGGCCTTGGGCCGCTGCCCGCGGGTGCCGAGCGGGAACTCGAACACGCGCTTGCGGAACACCCGACCGGTGTTGGTGAACAGCAAGATGTAGGCGTGGGCCGAGGCCTCGAACAGCTCGATGATCAGATCGTCGTCGTCGCGGCGCGAGCCCGACTTGAGGCCGACGCCGCCGCGATGCTGGACCCGGTACTCGGTCGTGGGGATGCGCTTGACGTAGCCCTGGCGGGTGATCATCAGGACCATCGACTCGTCGGCGACGAGGTCGATCGGCTGAATCTCGAGCTCGTTGGCGATGATCTCGGTCCGCCGCGAGCCCTTGCTGCCGACGGAACCGTCGCCGCTGTCTCGGCCCTCGGGGTCGCCGTAGTCGTAGCGGATCTGCATCAGCTCGTCGCGGATCACGGCCATCAGCTTGGCCGGGTCCGTCAAGATCGCCTCGAGCTCGCTGATCGTCGCCGACAGCTCCCGGTACTCGGCCTCGACCTTCTCGCGCTCGAGCCCGGTCAGCCGCTGGAGCCGCATGTCCAAGATGGCCTTGGCCTGGCGCTCGTTGAGGCGGTAGGGGCCCTGGCGGGCGGCCTCGACCTCCTCGGCCGGACGCCCGCAGCGCTCGAGGAAGCCGGCGAAGCCGTCGAGGTTCTCGGCGAGCAGCTTGGCCTTGGCCTCTTCGGGGTCGCGGCTGCCGCGGATCAGCGCGATGATCCGATCGATCGCGTCGACGGCGACGCCGAGGCCCTCGACGATCTCGCGCCGGGCCATGGCCTTGTCGAGGTCAAAGCGACAGCGCCGGGTCACGACCGTGCGGCGGTGATCGACGAACTCGCTCAGGCAGCGGTAGAGGTTCAGGACCTCGGGCCGCCCGTTGACGATTGCGATCATGTTGACCCCGAACGAGGTCTGGAGATCGCTCATCTTGTACAGCTTGTTGAGGACGATCTGGGCGGCGGCGTCCTTCTTGACCGAGATCCAGATCCGCATGCCCGCGCGGTCCGAGTAGTCCTGGATGTCGGCGATGCCCTCGATCTTCTTGTCGCGGACGAGCTGGGCGATCCGCTCGATCAGCCGGGTCTTGTTGACCTGGTAGGGGATCTCGGTGACGACGATCGACTCGCGGCCCTTGGCGTCTTCCTCGATCTCGGCCCGCGCGCGCACGGTGACCGAGCCGCGGCCGTCGAGGTAGGCCTGGCGGATGCCGGCGGTCCCGAGGATGACCCCGCCGGTCGGGAAGTCCGGGCCCTTCACGTACTCGAGCAGCTCGGGCACGCGGTAGTGGGGGTTGTCGATCAACGCCACGGTCGCGTCGATCAGCTCGGTCAGGTTGTGCGGCGGGATGTTGGTCGCCATGCCCACGGCGATCCCGACCGCGCCGTTGAGCAGCAAGTTGGGCACCTTGGTCGGCAAGACCGCGGGCTCGAGCTCCTTCTCGTCGTAGTTCGGGACCCAGTCGACGGTCTGCTTGTCGAGGTCGGCGAGCAGCTCGCTCGCCAGCTTCTGCATCCGGACCTCGGTGTAGCGCATGGCCGCCGGGGAGTCGCCGTCGATCGAGCCGAAGTTGCCCTGACCGTCGACGAGCGGGTAGCCCATCGCAAAGTCCTGGGCGAGCCGGACCAGCGCGTCGTAGACGGCCGAGTCACCGTGCGGGTGGTACTTACCGATCACGTCGCCGACCACGCGCGCCGACTTCTTGTAGGGCTGCGTGTGCGAGTTCTTGAGCTGGTGCATCGCGTAGAGGATTCGGCGATGAACCGGCTTGAGCCCGTCACGGACGTCCGGGAGGGCGCGAGAGATGATGACGGACATGGCGTAGTCCAAAAAGGAGCTACGCATCTCGTCTTCGATGTGGAGGGTCGATTTCGACTCGGCCATCAGGTTGCTTGGGTGGTCTCGGGGGCCCGGCTCCGGCCGGATTGCGCACTGCACGCACTGCCCACTTCTGACCCCGGCAGCATAGCTCTCGACGGACACGCTTGCACGGGTCCAAACACCTAAAAATAGGCCGAATTCTCTAAAATTACGCGAATTTGGGTCCGCGTGAGCGGCCCCGATCTCGGTCTCGAAGCAGGTCGCTCTTCAGGGTGCTTTTGCGTGAGTCTCGAGCGACCCTGAGCGTCAGCGCCGCAGCGCTCGCGCCCGCTGGGCGTCGCAGCGAAACGGGCACACCCCGCCGGGTTCACGCGCGAGCGCGAGCGGGGCGAAGACCTCTTCAACGAGGCGCTGGAGGCTGGCCCGCTGGTCCCCGAGCCGACGGCTGTCGAGCCCGACGACCATGGCCGCGAGCACGACCGGGAACATCATCGCGGTGCCCAGCAGCAAGCCCGTGGTCCAAAACTGGAGCGGGATGATCAGCAGCGCGACCCCGGCCACGCCCAGGTACCCCGCGCGCGTCAGCGGGTGGAGGCGAAAACGCAGCACGAGCTCGCTCCCGCCCTCCGCCCGGCGCTCGACTCGGCCCTCGAGGACCGCGTAGGCGCCGGGCTCCCACACGCCGGGCTCGGACGCGCGGCCAGCGAGGATGAACCCACGCTCCCCGCGCTCGAGCACGAAGCGGGTGTCCGGGCCGCGCACGGTCCCGAGGGAGGCGAGACGGGCCTCGGTCACGCGCTTGTCAGCGAGCAGCTCGGCGACCACGCGCTCGGGCGCGAGCGGCAGCGCGAAGCGAAGTGGTGGCTGGCGCGCCTCGGGCTCGAGCCGTGCGAGGGGACCCACGAGCACCAACCATACAGTGGCCGCGGCCGACCCGGGAGCGAAGATCTCGCGCGGGCGCCCGCTCCGCGGGGTCCCCAGGCTCGAGCTTCACTCGTCTGCTTGTGACGGTGCTGCCGCGGGCCGACGCGGGACCTGCTCGATGAAGCCGTGATCCGGATCCACGATCGCAACCACGCTCGGCGCCCGACTCGGCGCGTCGATGTCGACGTCGAGCTCCCCGGCCTCTCGATCATCGTCGCCCCCGAGGTAGCCGCCCTCGAGCCGCTCGGGATGCACGTGCACACTCGCGAGGTACACGCGTGAGGGGCGGTCGTCTCCGGCCCCGAGCTCGGCCAGCAGCGCCTCGGGGACGAGGTGGATCCCGAACGCGTCGCGGTCGACGATCAACGCCCGCAGCGGAACCAAGTCGGGCCCGCCCGAGCGATCGAAGCCCGCGTCGACCGCCGCCGCCGCGCGCTCGAGCCACGCGCGATCGAAGCGCCGCTCGTCGTCGAGGCAGAACAACACGACGGCCCGCCCGACGCGCTTGCCCGGCCGCCGCAGCCACTCGTCGCTGCGCAGGACCACGCCCAGGACCAGCGGCCCCGACTCGAGCGCCTGGGCGCGCAGCTTGCCCGAGCGCGACTGCGAGATCGTGCCCCACACGAAGCCCCCGATCCACAGCCCGATGCCCGCGTAGGTCCAGCTGAAGGAGATCTTGTCCATCGCGCCGAGGATCACCGCCGCGACCAGCCCGACCGCCCCGACGCCGGACAACAGGTCGCCGAGGCAGCCCCGATCCCCCCGGGCCATGCGCGTCAGCTCGTCGTCGTCGAGCGAGCGAGGCGTCGCCTCGAAACGGTCGCGGACGCTGACGAGGGCTCGGGACACGGCGGGGACCTTTGCAGATTCGACGCGAGTTGTCATTCGGACGGCGGCTCGAGCTCGCCGGCTTCCGGGTCCGGCTTGTCGGGCTCGACGCCCTCGGGCTCGACCTCCTCGGGCTCGACGTCCTCGGGCTCGGGACCGACGTCGGGCAGCTCGCCCTCGGCCTCGGCCTCGCCTTCGGTCTCGGCCGCGCCCGCGCCCTCCCCTTCGGTCTCGGCCGCGCCCTCCCCTTCGGTCTCGGCCGCGCCCGCGTCCGCCTCTTCGAGCAGCTTCAGCGCCTCCGAGGGCGTGAGCTTGCCGTCCTGGCGCAGCTCCCAGTTCTTCTCGCGCTCGGCCTGGGCCGCGAGGGCCTCCTTCTTCGAGTAGCGCATGGCCTTGCCAAACTCCTTGGCGACCATCTGCAGGACCACCCGCGCCGAGGTCTCGTTGAACTCGTAGCGAAACACCAGCTGCCGCTTGGTCCGCTCGAGGGTCATGCCCGAGATGATCCCGCCCGCGACGTCCCAGGCCCCGACCTTGCGCAGATCCGACTCGAGCTGCTCGGTCCAGTAGCTCTCGGCCAGCTCGGCGTGGTCGGTCTCGAGGAAGTCGAGCTTGATGACCAGCTCGGGCTCCTTGGCGGCCTCCCACATCAGCTCGGCGCGGCTCGGGATCTCGATCGGGAAGTCGGACCCGACCCGGACCATGCTGCGGATGTCCTCGATGACGAGCTGGATCCCGGCCTTGGGCTCGGCGTAGGTGTAGCGCCGGATCTTGGCGATGTTGGCCACGAAGTTGCCCGAGGTCTTGCCCTTGCTCGCGTCGGGCCCGGCCACGACCTGCTCGACGAAGGCCTCGCGGAGGTAGAGCGCGACCTTGTCGCCGGGCAGGAGCACGAACTGGCGATCGTCGGGGTTGCGGTCCTCGATGTCGGGGTCGACGAAGCGCGGGTCGCCGATCTCGACCTCGTCTTCCTCGCGCCAGTCGACGGTCATGCCCTGCTTGGCGCAGGCCCGCTCGATGCCCGCCTTCATCTCGGCGTGGCCGAACTTGTACTGGACGGCGACGAAGGCCTGGGTCTGGTCCGTGGCGTCGGGGCTACCCATGACCACGTACTCGAAGTCCTCCCAGATGTTGAAGCCGGCGTCGTCGACGAGGAGGCGGAAGTCCCGCAGCGGGGCCATGATCTCCGTGGCCGAGTCGCGAAAGGGGAGCTTCTTGATCCGCGAGTTGGCCAGGACCAGGGTCCAGGTCGCGTTGGGCGGGACGAGCGCCTTGATCTTGGACTTGCGGTGGCCGAACTTGGGTTTGGGCTCGGGGTCCGGCTCGGGCTCGGGGGTCGCGGCCTCGGCGTCGGGCTCGACGGGCTGCTCGACCGGCGGCGGCGTCGACTCCTCCTCGGCGGGCGGATCTTTTTCTTCGGGCTGCTCCTCGGGCTGCTCCTCAGGCTCGCCCTGGGCCTCGTCGGGCTCGATCTCCTTGACGTCAAACTCGATGAATTCGATGTCGTAGTCGGGCAGATCCTCGCTCAGCTCCAGATCCTCGGTCTGGATCTCGAACGACCACACGAACGCGAGCACGAAGATCGCGTGAGCGAGGAGCGACAGGGCGCCGGACAGGCTGTATCGGGTCGGCTCGCGCACGGACGGTCGAGCTTAGCAGGGGTGGGCGCCAGCTCAATTGGGCTCAATTCAACAGATGATGCTGTCGGGGGTGCTCGTCGAGCATCTCGCGGATCTGGGGCACGTCGGGGTGGAGGGCGGCGAGCAGCTCCAGGGTATCGGCCACGCGGTCGAGCTCGTGGCCGATGCCGTAGTGCCGCCGCAGGTTCTCGAGCATCCGGGTCAAGATCAGGCGCGAGTGGCACGGGCGCAGCTGCGCGAGCAGCTCGTTCGAGTCGGGCTCGACGTGGTGGCCGACGACGCTGGTGAACAACGCGGCGAGCTCGTCGAGCTGGAGGCGTCGGCCGCCGCGGAAGGGATCCCAGATGTGCGGCTCAGTCTGACTGGCCTCGGGGTCATCGAGCTGGAGCCCGACGAGGAAGTGGCCGGGGAAGCTGATCCCGTGGAGCTCGACCCCGCAGCGCTCGGCGAGGTGGATCGCGAGCACGCACAGGCTGATCGGCAGGCCGAGGCGGCGCTCGAGCACGCGGTCCATCAGGCTGTTGCGCGGATCCTCGTAGTTGCGAATGTTGCCGCGGAAGCGGTTGCGGCGCATGAACTCGAGCACGCCCTCGGTGATGTCGACCGCGCCCTCACGCCCGACGCAGTGGTCGATGACCGCGAGCTCGATCTCCCGCTTGGCGATCCGGGCCTCGGGCCAGGTGTCGCCGTCTTGGAGGGCCGCGGCGTAGGCCATCGACGCGTCGAAGAGCGGGACCGCGGTCTGCGTGGGCCCGACCAGATCGGCGAAGCGGTGCAAGAGATCGACGCGCATGTCAGGCTCCCCAGCGGTCCACGAGCTGCTTGACCCGCGCGCGAAAGCCCTCCTCGCGGTCGCGGCGAAACACGTCCCAGGTGCACAGCGTCTTCGGATCTTCGACGCGATCGACGAACAGCTTGCCCCACAGATGATCGGCCTCGTGCTGGAAGGTGCCCGCGCTGATCCCCCTGATCTCGAAATCGAGCGGCTCGCCGTGGCGGTCGAGGGCGCGCACGCGCAGCTCGGCGTGGCGACGCACGACCCCGCGCAGGTTGGGGACCGAGAGGCAGCCCTCGTAGTTCTCGAAGGTCTCGTCGGACAGGGGCTCGAGCACGGGGTTGACCAGCACGGTCAGCGGGATGCGGGGCTTGTAGGGGTAGCGCGGGTTGTCTTGAACCTCGATCGCGCAGACCTGCACGGGCTCGAACACCTGGTTGGCCGCGAGCCCGGCCCCCTTGGCGTCGCGCATGGTCGCGATCAGGTCGTCGATGAAGGCTTGAAACTCCGCGCTGGTCAGCTCGTCGACGCCGACCTCTCGCGCGCGCTCGCGGAGCACGGGCTCGCCGATCTGCGCTATCGCCCGGATGGTCGGCACCGCGCCAGTCTAGCAGGATTAGCCCTGCGGACTGCTCGAATCGGTCTCGGGCGTCGCGTTTGGGGCTTGTTCGTGGTCCGGCACGGGCTCCGCGGCGCGCGGCTCGGCGCTGGGTTCCTGATCTGCACCAGGCTCAGGTGTGCAGGTCGAGCCCGTGAAGAACTGCTCGAAGAGCTCGGGACCCCGCTCGACCGGCCAGCGCTCGATGGCCTCGTCGGCCACGACCCCCGCGCGGGTGCCGTCGAGGATCCGGCACGGCGGCATGGCGCTGCCCGGGCGCCACACGGCGACGAGGTCCGCGCCGCGCAGGGCCTGGACCGGTGATCCATCATAGCGGGCGAGGGCCGTAGTGTCGGACACGTGGAGATCGAGGGTCGCGGCGTCGACGAGGCGGTGCAAGGTCAAGCCGCGATCGTCGAGCTCGACGAACACGCCCGGCTGTCCGCCGACCGCGGCGATCTCCCAGATGCGCCCCCCGGCCCCGGCGTGGATCGGCTGGACCTCAGCTGCGCCTGCGTCGATCCGCGCGATCGAGCCGTCCTCGAAGCCGACCACGAGCACGGGCGCGTCGGCGCTCGGGACCCACGCGAGCGCCGTCGCGGCCCCGGGCAGCTCGACCGAGTCGCGCTGACCGGCGATGTCGATCCGCTCGAGCGTGCCGCCGCCGAAGGGCTGGACCACAGCGAGGGTCCCGTCATCGGCGATCGCCGCGAGCGTGCCCTCACCGACGTCCTGCTGCACGGGCTGGGCCGCGAGCGTGACGACCGGCTTGCGCGCGAGCAGATCGACGATGTGCCGCTCGAAGCCCGAGACGTGGGCCGACCACTTGCCGTTGGCCGAAAACCGCGGCGCGCCGCCGAGGGCGTTGGGCCCGGCCGCCCAGCCCGCGGCCGACGAAGACGCGGTCCAGCTCGGCGCGGCGGCCCCGGGCGTCCACGCGAGGATGTGCGCGCCGTCGGGGCTCACGCCGACGTCGAGGCCGAGGCCGCTCGGGGCGGTCGCGAGGGTCAAGATCTGCGGGACGCCGTCGGCGACTCGGATCACCCGCACGGCGGCCTGAGTTTCGGCGCTGTAGCTCGACGAGCTCGTGACCAGGATCTGGGCCTTGGCGTCGAGCGCGAGCATGAAGGGGAAGATCGGGAGCCCGGCGGCCGGGTCCTGCCCGCGCTCCTCGTCCTCCTCGGGGAGCACCTGCCAGGGGGCCTCGACGCGGATCGAGCGGTGCTCGGCCGAGTCGAGGGACCACAGGCGGTACTGGGTCCGTGGCTCGAGCGAGGCGGTCACGAGCTGCGCGGTGCCGCTGGCGGCGGTCAGCAGATCCGGGCGCTCCTCGGCGGCCGCGAGCCAGCCGGTCTCGGCCGGACGGGCCCACGCGACGACCGCGAGGTTGCCCTGGCCGTCGCCGATCGCGGCGTGGTGACGATCGATCGCGAGCTCGCGGCGATCGCCCACTCGCCAGCCGCGCTCGGGCGGCTGCGCGCCCCAGCCCGGGAAGTGATCGACGACCAAGATCTCTTCGTTCGGGCCGAGACGAAAATCCCCCGCCGGGAGGTTCGGCCGGCCCATGCTGGCCTCGGTCGGGTGGCCGGCCGCGTCCGTCCAGAACACCCACGGCTTGACCAGCTCGAGCGGGAAGTGGGCCTGATCCTCGAGCCGACGGCCGATCAGCCCGGCGTTGTCGCGGTCGTAGATCTCGCGGTAGACCACGCCGCCGCGCGAGAGCACGGCGAGATCACCGTCGATCGGCGCGCTCGGGATCAGCTGGCGCCCGCGCTCGTGGCCGGGCTGCCAGACCTCGACGTAGTCTGCGACCGCGCCGGGGAAGTCTTGCTCGGCGAGGGCCCGCAGCTGCGCTTGCTCGTCGGGGTCGACGGTCCGCATGCCAGCGTCATCGAAGGTCGCGAGCGGGTGGTTGGCGATGCCCTCGCTCAGGGCCCACTGGCGCAGCTCGGCCGCGGCCACGACCCCGCCGCTGGCCGAGAGCGCGAGCCCGGTGACGAAGCCGTGGCCGACCATCGACCACAGCAGCTGGGGCTGCTCGGCCCGCGACCACATCTGGATCGTGCGGCCGTCGCTGACGACCAGGTGGGGGCCGGCCACGGCCAGCGCGGTGATCGGCCGCCCGAGGGTGAAGGCGCGGACCGGCGTGGTCGACTCTGGTCGCCACTCGAGCAGGCGACCGTCGAAGCCGGCCGTGTACCAGGTCCCGTCAGACGCGAGCTCGAGGGCCGAGAGCCCGCCGGGGTGGGCGCGCGAGGCCGCGAGCAGCTCGCCGTCGGCCCAGACCCGGACCCAGCCCTCGGCGTCACCGCTGGCCAGGCGCCACTGCTCACCGGGCTGCGGAGGCAAGAGCGCGAGGTCGACGATCGCGCCGCTGTGGAAGGGCAGCCCGAGCTCGACCGGGCGCAGCGTCGGGCTGACCTCGGCCAGCGTCGGGGGGCTGCTCGCGGGGGTCGCCGCGAGCTGGGTCGGCGTGCACGCCGAGCACACGGCGAGCACCCCGGTCAGAACCAGCGAAATTCGTGAGCTCGGCACCAAGCCAGAGGCTAGCAAGGAATCCTTGGACCCCCACAGGTGCTCGGGCCCGAGTCACGCAAAAAGCCTCCCCAGGCTGGGGAGGCTTCGAAACAGGCGGCGCCGCCCGACTACTCGGCGTAGTTGATCCAGGCGCCAGCGGTCCAGTCTTCGCCGCTGGGGTCGACCGCGCCGATGTAGCTGGTCCCGCCGCAGCCCGTGCCGTCGCCGGTCACGTCGCCGCTGGGCACGGCGTTGGGGCTGCCCCAGGTGGTGCCGAGGCCCGGATCCGTCCCGAGGTTCGCGCGCGCCGCGTCCTGGACCCACGCGGTCCAGCCCGCGGTGTCGAGGCTCTCGGCCCCGGACACGTGCTCGTCGGCGCCGAGGTTGGCGAAGAAGATGTTGTTGGCGAACTCGATGTTGCCAGCGTCGGCCTCGACGAAGGTCGCCTCGTCGGCCAGGTTGGTGGCCTCGTTGGAGGTGTTGGTGAAGATCGTGGCGTGCCAGGTGCCGTGGGTGCCCTCCTTGATGGTCACGCCCTTGCTCTTCTCACCGCTCGAGCCCGAGCCGATGCAGGTCACGTTGCACAGCTCCGGCGAGGTCTTGGGGGTCGCGTCGAAGTCCGAGCCCTGGTTCGAGATCTCGAAGCAGTTGTCGCCGACGAGCGGGTTTTGCTGGATGAACACGTGCTGGACCCGGCCGCTGAAGCCCTGGTCCATGTCGAGCGAGTCGTCCGAGGCGCCGGTGACGACGAGGTGGTCGGCGTCGAAGGATCCGCCGAACATCTCGATGCCGTCGTCGAGGCCCATGTGCGACTGCACGTAGCTGACCGAGGTCTCGGTCCCGCAGCCGTAGAAGGTGATGCCGTTGAGCTCGTTGCCCTCGGAGATCGCGAAGCCGGCGTACTCGACGCGGACGTAGCGGAGCGAGCCGCAGTTGTGGCTGTCGTCGCTGCCGCCGTAGGTCGGCGGGATCGGGAAGCCCTCGGCCATGCCGACGCCGCCCTCGAGGTTGATCGTCGCCTCACCGATGAGCACGAGGCCGCCCCAGTCGCCGGGCGCGGCGTTCTCGCTGTCGAAGGAGGTGAACACGATCGGCGCGTCGGCGGTGCCCTCGGCGACGAGCATCGAGTCCTTCTCGATGACCAGCGCGGAGCCAGCCTCGCCGCGAATGAGCGTTCCGGGCTCGATCGTCAGCGTCGCGCCGTGGACGAACACGAGCGTGTCGCCCGCGAGGACATAGGTCTTGTCGGCGGTCCAGGTCGTGTCCTCGGTGATGTCCGCCGAGACCGTGACCGTGTCTTCTTCGCCGCTGGTGGTCTCGCCCGTGTCACCGACGGTGTCGGCCGCGTCGTCGTCACCGTCGTCGCCGCTGTCACAGGCAGGAAGAAGGAGCAAGGCGCAGGACAGGCCCGCGGTGTTCAACAACCAAGAAAATCGCTTCATTGTGGGATGTCTCCTGTGAACCGTTTGGTCTTTCGGCCGCCTGGGTACCGCGCCTTTGTGACGAATCACGATCCAGACTGCGAAGTTGGTGTGACGTTCTAATACTTCCACTCGAGGCCGAGGGTGAAGGTCGCGCCGTTGCGGGTGCTGTAGACGAGGTCGTCGCCCTGGGTCTGGTACCTGCGCGAGTCGAGCATGTTGGTGATCTCGAGGGTCAACGACAGCTGATTGCGCATGTCGCCCCAGTCATTGCGCTTGTAGGCCAGCAGCCGCTGCGAGGCGGTGAAGTCGAGCAGGTGGACCGGCTGCTGGTAGATATCGGGGAGCCCCAAGCCACTGACCTGCGTGATGAATGGCCCCACGGCATTGTACAGCAGCCGAATGTTGGTGCCACTCTCGGCGTTATCATAGTCGATGAACGCGTTGGCGACCCAAGGCGACTGGCCCTGCAGCGGCCGCGTGCGATTGGTCGAGACCTGGTATTCGACGCGGCAGCCCTCGACGGGGATCGAGCCCTCGAGCATGGGCGCTTCGCCCGGGAGGTGGCAGGGCGCCCCGATGCGGACCTGCGAATAGACATACGCAAAGTTGGCGCCGATCGAGAAGTCGCGCAGCGTCTGCCGGGCCCGCTTGGCCGCCTTCGGCGCGAGGAAGTCGAGGGCCTTGCGAAACTCGAATTCAGCCCCGCCGTTGATCGCACCTTCGACGTTGGCGTAGGACGCGGTCGGGTTGGTGCTCGCGCCCACGACCGCCTCGATCGGGTCCTGAAACTGCTTGAAGAACACGCTGAGCGCCACGACCTCGGACTTGCGCGGGAACCACTCGAAGCGCAGGTCGGCGTTCCAGATCTTGCTCGACTTCAAGCCCGGGTAGCCCTGCTTGGAGAAGCCGCCGACGTAGTCGCGGAACTGAAAGGGCGCGAGCTCGCGAAACTCCGGTCGCGCGAGGGTCCGGGTCCCGGTCAGGCGAATGTTGAAGTCACCGCCGTGCTCGGGCAGCGGCGGCGAGAACACCAGCGAGGCCGAGGGCAGGACGTCGAGGTCGACGAGGCGCGAGGACGAGAAGGGCTCGTCCTCGGGGGCGGCGAAGGGGTCGACGGGCGTGACCGAGATGACGTTGGACTCGACCCGGACCCCGCCCGAGATCTTGAACCAGTTGACGAAGGGCAGGTCGAGCATCGCGTAGCCAGCGAGGTTGCGCGACCACGCGTCATAGCCGTCTTGGGCCCGGGTCCGATCCCACAAGGTGAAGGGCCGGGTCCCGCCGTTGCTCGCGCTGACTCCGCCGCCGATCGTGTCGTCGTTGATCGGGTCGTCACGGCCGATCGGGATCGGCACCCCCGTCGCGTAGCCGAAGTCGTAGCGCGGGGCCTCGAAGCTGCGCTGCTTGGCCTCGAGCCAGGCGCCGATCTTGATCTTGGAGTCGAGGCCCTTCCACTGACGAAAGGGGAAGCTCAAATTGAGCGCCGCGTTCTCGTTGTTGTCGACGAGGTTCAAGAACAGCTGGCTGCCCGTCGGCCCGATCTGATTGTCGATCGCGTAGTAGTCGTCGGTCTCGTTGTAGAGAAACACCATCTCGCGCAAGGCCGGATCGTCGCGCCGGGCCTGGGAGAAGCTGCCGAAGTAGTCGATCTCCATGTTCGCGGCCCGCGGGATCTTGTGGCGACCGCTGAGCTGGGTCAGGGCCATCGACCGCATCACGTAGCGCAGGCGCGTGTAGTTGAGCTGATCGCCGGGCGCGACCTCGCGGACCTCGCCGTACATGTCGCGGGTCTCGTCTTGAGCCTCGCGCGAGTAGAAGCCCGTCAGCGCGAAGCGGTTGTTGGGGTTCGTGCGCAGCTCGAGCTTGAGCAGGCCGTTGTACGAGGTCTGATAGACGGTCTTGAACGAGTCGAGGTCGACGCGCGGGCTGTCGAGGTCGGGCACGCCGTCGCGGAGCCCGAACAGCTTGATGACCTCGCGGTTGGACTGGTGCTTGTTCTTGTAGCCACCCGCGAACAGGATCCCGAACCGGCCGCCGTGATCGTTGAGGCTCCAGCTGTCGCCGGCGACGAGGCTGACGCCGAAATTGGCCGGGGCCCGGGCGCCACGCATCACCCGAGTCCGGGTGTCGAGGGCCTTGCCCTGGGCCTCGACCTCCTCGGCGCTGAAGCCCTGGCCGCGGCCGACCTTCTGATCGGCGGGGAAGCTGTCGGGCCGCGCGCGCGGGAGGTTGCCGAGCGCGAACAGGTCGTAGCCGGTGTAGCCAGCGTTGGTGACCATCGGCTGAAAGGTCGTGTTGGTCGTGAGCCCCGTGGTCAGGCCGATCTGGACCGTCGGCTCCTCGGGCGCGTCACGGCTGACCAGCTGGACCGAGCCCCCGGTGAAGTCGCCGGGCAGGTCGGGTGAGAAGGTCTTTTGCACGTTGATCGCCGCGAGCGCGCCCGAGGGGATCACGTCGAGGGGCACCGTGCGGATCTCGGGCTCGGGGCTGGGCACCCGGGCGCCGTCGAGCAAGGTGTTGCCGTAGCGGTGGCCGAGGCCGCGGATGACCAGGTAGCGGCCCTCGACCACGGTCGCGCCGACGATGCGCACGGCCACGCTCGACGCCTTGCCGCCGCCGGACTTGCCCATCTCGCTCGCGTCGATGCCGTCGTTGACCGAGGCCTTTTGCTTGCGCGCCTCCTGCAGCGCGCCCTCGGCCTCGAGGTTGAGCTCGTCGGAGACCTCGAAGGTCTCCATGACGCCGGCCATCGGCACGAGCTCGGCGTCGGTGCTCGCAACCGCGCCCTCGACCACCTCGACCCCGGCGATCTCCACGCTCTTGTACAAGTCGAGCTCGACGAGCAGGGTGTAGTCGCCGGGCGGCACGCGCAGCTCGTAGCGTCCGTCGACGCCGGTCCGGCCGACGTATTTGGTGTCCTTGACGCGGACGTAGACCCCCGCGAGGGGCTCCTTCTTGGCGTTGAGGACCACGCCCGAGATCGTGCCGACGACGCCCGCGGCCTGGACCTCGCCGGACTTGAGCTCCTCGTCGAGGGCCTCCTGGTCGTCGGAGATGTCCTCGAAGGTGAAGCCCGAGTCCTCCGAGAGCTCACCGTCGTCCTCCCACTCGTCGTCGTCGGGGGCGCCCCCGGCGTCCTCGGCGTCCTCGGCGGGCGGCTCGAGCTCGCTCGCGTCGACGGGCGCGATGATGAACTCCTCTTCTTCGCCCTCGCCCTCGCCCTCGCCCTCGCCCTCGCCCTCGCCCTCGCCCTCGCCCTCTTGGTCCGGGGGCGGGCTGTCGTCGGAGCCGTCGTCGAAGCTGAAGCCAGCGTCGTCCTCGGGCGGGGCGGCGGCGCCGGTCGTAGACCAGCTCGCAACGGCGAGGCACGGCAACAGCCAAGCCCACCGCGAAAAAATGCGGTGTCGTTTCATCTATGTACGCCTGAGGGAATGCGCCCGTCGCGGACTGCTAGGCTAGAGCTAGAGAGCGTCAGTCAACGGGGATCTCTTTGGTCACGAGCACGGCGGTCACGCGCAAGGTCGCGAGGGACGCGGCGTCTTGGCCCGCGTCGACGGCCTTCTCGCGCACGAGTTGGTTGACGACGTCCTCGGCGTCCTTGGCGAAGCTCATCGCCTGGAGCACGTAGCCGTAGTCGGTGCTGTCGGCCGCGTCGACGTAGATGACCTTGTCGGGCCGCCCGGCGACGAGCCGACCGAGGCGGTCGGGCGCGTCCGCGAGCTCGAGCTCGATGTTGCCGACCTCGAACACGGGCTCGACCTCGGCGCCGCCGAGCTCGCGCTCGGTCACGCGCAAGACCAGCGGCTTGTTGTCGGGGTTGGCCTCGGCGAGCTGCTCGTCCTTGTCGTCGGGCGGCGGCAGGCGCCCGACGTAGTGGGCGTTCACGACCGGAGCCAGGACCATGAAGATGATCAGCAGGACCAGCACGACGTCGACCAGGGGGGTGACGTTCATGTCGGGCGAGACCGCCGCTTTGGGCTTGTGGGCGAAGGTCCGGCCCGCGCCGCGCTTGGATAGCTTGGATGCCATGGTCAGCTCAGCCCTCCTGCCAGCCTTCTTTTTGGGCGCCTACGGCGAGCTGGATGTACGCGAAGCCCAGGTTCTGGCAGTCGTGGAAGACCTCGCGGATCTCGCCGTACTCGATCCGGGCGTCGCCGCGAACGAGGAGCTGGCGGCTGGGATCGGCCTCGTGGATGCCCGCGAGCTCGGCGACGAGGCCGTCGCGGGTCAGCGCGCGCTCGCCCTCGGGATCGGCGATGTAGTAGCCGATCTCGCCGCTGTCCCGGTCGAGGGCGATCGACACGGTGATCGGCTCGGCCTCGGACTCGTCTTGCTCGGCGTTGTTGGCCTTGAACAGCTCGATCGGCACGCCCTCTTGCATGTTGGGGATCACCAACATGAAGATGATCAAGAGGACCAAGACGACGTCGACGAGCGGCGTGACGTTGATGTTCGGCTTGACCTTCTTGTCGCCGCCGCCAGCGTCAAGCGTGACGCCCATCGTGAGCCTCCAGGTGGTCGAGGAGCTCGCCCGCGGCGTGCTGCATGGCCATGTCGAGCTTGTCGAAGCGGGCCGAGAGGTAGTTGAAGACCAGGACCGAGCTGATCGCCACGGCCAGGCCCATCGCGGTGACGATCAGGGCCTCGGCGATGCCGGCCGAGACCGCCTCGATCCCGCCGCCGCCAGCCGCGGCGATGCCCTGGAAGGCCACGATGATGCCGATGACCGTGCCGAACAGCCCGATGAAGGGCGCCGTCGAGCCGACCGAGGCCATGAAGCCCATGCCCTTGCGAGCCTCGGCGCCGAGCTCGTCGAGGCGCCGCTCGAGATCGCGGCGGGCGAGCTCGAGGCGCTCGTCGGCCCCAGCGTGGCGGAGGTAGGCGCCGATGCCCATGCCCGTGAGCTTGGCCAGCGGCGCCTTCTCGAACTCCTGCCCCTTGGCGAGATCGGCGAGCGGCTCGAGGTCGAGGTCGTCGAGCAGCGGGCGGCTGGTCTTGGCGAAGGCCGCCGAGCGGGCGAAGGCCTTGCTGAGCACGATCATGCGCTCGATGGTCACGTAAGCCGTGCCCAATCCCATGACCATCAGCGTGATCGCTACGATCTTGGACAGCAGGCTCATGGTTTCCCAGATATGAACGATGTTGAGATCCATGACGAATTCCTCAGACGAAGCTACGAGAGCGTGAACGGTATGGTGACCGTCAAGAACACCGAGATCGGCTTGCCCTGGTAGGTTGATGGCTTGAATTTCCAGGTCTGGACGGCGGCGGCGACGGCCTTGAGCAGCAGCTTGTTGGCCTTGGCGTGGAGTTCTGGCTCCGCGTCCGCGTCGACTGAATTGGACTTGGCCAGGACCTTGGCGCCCTTGACGGACCCATCTTTGTAGATGGTCAGGCGGACCTTGACCTTGCCGGTGATGTTGCGCTTCTTGAGATCCGGCGGGTAGACCGGCGGGTTGCCGGCGGTCTGCTTGGGGACCGTGGCGTCGGCCGGACGCTCGATTGGCTTGTCGGGGTTGTAAGGGAACGCCTTGGGCTTCGGCTTCGGCTTCGGCTTCGGCTTGGCCTCGGGCTTGGGCTTGGCCTCGGGCTTGGCCTCGCCCTCGCCCTTGCCCTGACTGTTGCCGCCGCCACCTTCGCCGTAGCCCGGGCCCTCGCTGTCGATGTCGCCCTCTTCGGGGTTCTCGTCGATCGCGTCGGGGTTTTGGATGTCGGGCTGGGGCGTGGGCTTGGTGTTGCGCTTGACCGGCTTCGAGCTCGGCGGAGGCTCGGGCGGCGGCGGCTCCTGTTCGAGCTCGGGCTCGTCCTCGAGCTCTTCTTCGAGCTCCAGGGTTTGGATCTCGGCGTCGATGATCTCTTCTTCGACGGGCTCCTCGGCCTCGCGGCTGGCGACGTAAAACGCAGCGCCGAGCCCGCCTCCGACGAGCAGCAGAGCGCCCAGCAGCGAGTGCCATGGCTTGCGCTCGAAGAAGTAGGGAGCGTCCCCGCTCGGGTCGAATGCACCGAACACCGCGGCGAACACTAGGACCGACTCTTGTCCGAAAGGTGCCTTTTAGGTTTCGCCGTCGTTACATGTACCTCGAACGCGCATTGTGCCGGATCGTGAGTGTCACGACTTTGAAACGCCGACGTGACGAAGCTGGCGCCACGCCGCGCAGCGCCCCAATAACGCGGTCAGAACATGGTCTGAACCCCGAACGTGAGCCCGAGGTCGAGATCTCGCTTGGGCGTGAATGGCACCTGGACGCCAAAGATCAGCGCCCAGCGCGGCTGGATCGTCCACGAGCCGCTCGCCAGCGCGGTCGCGCGGACCGAGCCGGGCTCGCGCTGGTCCTCGCCCGCGCGGTTGTCGTTGCAATAGGTCCGCGTGCCGTCGGGATTGGCGCAAAAGTTGGCCGCGCGCACGTCGACGATCACGCCGCCGCCGAGGGCGATCTTGTTGTTCGCGAACTTGCCGCCCGCCTGGCCCCCCACCGACACATCGACCGCGAGCCCGGCCGGCCGGGTCTCGAGGCTCGCGAGACCGATCGCCTGCCAGTACCAGCCCGTGTAGGTGCGCGTGAAGATCGCGCTCGGCGTCACGCTCCACACCCGCCCCGGGTCAACGGTCGCGCGCACGGTCCGGGTTGGAAAGCTCGCGGCGAGGTTGAAGGTCAAGGTCCGGTGGATGAGCTTGTCGGCGTGGGGCGTGACCCGGAGGAAGGCCCGGGTGTCGCCGTAGCCGACCGAGGGTGGGCTGCCGAGCTCGTCGATGACCGTGAAGGGCAGCTGGGCTCCAAACGAGAACGCGGGGACCGGCGCGTACTCGCCGAGCAGCGACAGCTCGTTGCGCAGACCGGGGGTCAGCGCGCTCGGCTGCCAGCTGAACTCTTCGAGCAGCAGCAGCCGCGTCGAGACCTTGCCGCCGCGGTTGCCGAGGCTGTTGATGCTGCGCACGCCCTCGGAGCTGCCGTGGCCGGGGACGTGGTGAGCCCGGGCGCTCGCCGGCCACAGCCACGCGGCGAGGACCACCGCGAGGGCGACGACGATCGCCTCAGCGCGCATGGTCACCTCGGACGACGTGGCAAACCGTGCACTCCCGGGCTTCGGCCATCATCCAGTCACCGACGATCGGCGCGTCGGCGGGGCCCGCCTTCGGGCCCTTCATCCGCGCGAGCGCGTCGGTCTCGCTCTCGTGGCAGGTCATGCAGGTGTCGCGGGTGTCGGCGGGGGTGACGCCAGCGTGGATCCCCCGCGTGTGCAGATCGGGCCCAAACGCGCGCAGACACCCGAGCAAACCGGCGGCGAGGAGACACAGCCAGGCCAGCCAGGGGCTCGGGCTCCGGGTCGCTACACTCACTCGACGCACGCTACATCAGGACTCCGCGACACGCTGTCTCGGCGTCATCCGGTCGCAGGCCGGCGGGCCTCGATCGCGGTAGACATGCCCATCATGAGTGCGCGCCGGTCCATGCTCGGGTTGTCCCTCGCCCTTGGCCTCCTGCTCGGGGCTCCGCTCGGGCTCGTCGGCTGCGACGACAACGACGAGATCGGTACGCCCTGCGAGTCCAACGACGAGTGCTCGGGCGAGCTCATCTGCGACGTGCACGACGGCAAGGGCACCTGTCAGGAAGACCACGGTCACCTGGTCCCCGAACAGGACGGGCACGACCCCGGTCCGGCCGACGTGATCGTCGAGCCCTGATCCGGCTCAACTCTACACTCTCGCGGGCTCCCAGGGCCAGACGCCCGGGCCAGACGCCCGGGAGAATCTGCCATGCGCGAACAGCCCATTGTCTGATAGCGTGGCTGGGTGCTCGACGATAGCTTGACGGCCGGCCACCTCGAGCAGGCGACGCGCCCCGAGTCGCCGACGGTCACGATCAGCGACACCAACGACAACATCCCGACGCGGGGTGTCGATCGTGGTGAGCGCAAGCAGCTCGGCATCGGCGATCGCTTCGCCGGGTTTCAGATCCGCGGGATCCTCGGGCACGGGGCCATGGGCGTGGTCTACGAGGCCTGGGATCCCACGCTCGAGCGCCGCGTCGCCCTCAAGCTGCTGCGTTCGCCGAGCCGCCGCGCGGCCGAGCGGCTCCTGCGAGAGGCTCGCGCGTTGGCGCGCCTCGATCACCCGGGCGTCGTCCGGATCTGGGCGGCCGACGTCCACCGCGGCGCCGTCTACATCGCGATGGAGCTGGTCGAGGGTCAGAACCTGCGCGAGTGGATGCAGACCCCGCGGGGCTGGGGCGAGGTGCTCCCGGTCATGATCGGCGCAGGCCGGGGCCTCGCGGCCGCCCACGCGGCCAGCGTCATCCACCGCGACTTCAAGCCCGAGAACGTCCTCGTTGGCTGGGACGGCCAGGCCCGGGTGCTCGACTTCGGGATCGCGCGGATCTCCGCGCAGCACCCCGAGCACCTCCAGTTCACCCGCGATGGCTCCATTGACGACGCGAGCGACGACGCGAGCGACGCCGCGAGCGACGCCACGAGCGACGCCGAGCCCGGGTCAGCGCCTGATCGGCTCAGCGGCAGCTTCGCGGCCCTGCCGACCCAGCCCGACAAGTCCCTGACCCAAGCCGGATCGCTGATCGGCACCCTCTTGTACATGGCCCCCGAGCAGCACGAGCGCGAGCGCGCCGACGAGCGCTCGGATCAGTTCGCGTTCTGCACGACCCTGTTCGAGGCGATCTACGGCCGCCACCCCTTCCCCGCCCGCACCCGCGAGGAGCTGGCGATGCGGGTGTCCGAGGGCAAGGTCAGCTTCCCCGACAACCACCACACCCAGGCCCCGCGCTGGCTCGAGCGCGTGATCCTCCGGGGCCTCGCGCCCGCCCGCGACGATCGCTTCGCGACGATGGACGAGCTGCTCGACGCGCTCGAGCGCCACCCCTCGCGTCGGCGACGGCGCAATCGCGTGTTGGCGATCTCGGCCGTCGCGCTCGGGGCGGTCGCGCTCGGGCTCATGGTCCCCCGCGCGGAGCCCCAAGATCCCTGCGTCGATGTCGGCGAGGCGCTCGATGAGGAGCTCGGCGACGAGGCCCGCGAGCGGATCACGAACCGCTTCCTCGCCCTCGATCAGCCCTGGGCCATCGAGATGGGCGAGCGCGTCGACACCGAGCTCGAGAGCTGGGCGGGGCGCTGGCTCGAGGCCCGAATTGAGATCTGCCAGGCTCGCCACAGCCACCGCGAGGAGACCACCCTCGACCAGCGCCGCGAGGCTTGCCTCGACAGCCAGCTCGCGCAGGTCGGGGCCCTCGGCGACGTGCTGACCGAGGCCGGCAGCCGGACCCTGAGCAACGCCGAGCGGACCCTCGCCGCGCTGCCCGATCCCACCCTCTGCGTGGGTGACAAGCCCCCGCTCGTCCATCCGAGCCTCGACGGCGCGGAGCAGCTCGTCGACGAGCTCGCCGAGCTCCACTGGCTGACCCTCGCGGGCGGCGACGGCCAGGCCCGCCAGCGCGCCGAGCAGCTCGTCATCAAGGCCCGGGCGCTGCAAGCCAGCGACGAGGCCGAGTCGCTGCTCGCCGACGCCCTGATCGCCCTCGCCCACACGGAGATCACCGACGGCGATCTGGCCCAGGCCGAGCTCCACCTGCGCGAGTCAGCGCGCACGGCCGAGCGGATCGAGGCCGACGGCATCCGGGCCCGCGCGGTCGTCGATCTTGGCTGGACGCTGGCCAACACCCCCGGTCGGGCCGACGACGCCGTCGCGATGCTCGAGGACGCCGCGGCGCTGCTCGAGCGGACTGGCGACCCCCGCTTCGAGCGTGAGCGCCAGCGTCAGGCCCTCGGCGAGGCGCTGCTGGCTTCGGGCGAGCCCGCCCGGGCCCGCGCCGTGTTCGAGGCGATCCTCGCCGACGCGGGCGTCGACGCCCGGGGCAAAGCGAGCACGCCGAGCCCCAAGCACATGGCTCACGCGACCACGCTGATGGGCCTGAGCCGCGTGGCCGCGTTCGAGGGCGACCACGCGAACGCGCTGCGCTACGCCGAGCTCGCCCTCGACATCTACGAGGGTCACGTCGGCGACAGCAACCCGCTCCTGGCCGCGCCGCTGACCAACATCGGCCTCGCGCAGGCCGGCCTCGGCGACCACGACGCCGCGCGGGCGGCCTTCCAGCGCAGCATCAGGCTGCGCCGCAGGCAGCTCGAGGGCGAGTCGACCGCCGGCAACCGACGGCTCCTGGCCGAGGTCTTGATCGGCCTCGCCAACCTCGACAGCTCGCTCGGCGAGGCCGCGGCCGCGGCCGACGGCTACCGCGAGGCGCTCGCGCTGGTGCCCGAGCACGACTTCTCCAATCGCGCGCTGGTCCTGTTCAACCTCGGCGTCGATCACCAGCTCGCCGGTCGGGCCCAGCAGGCCCTCGCCGACTACAAAGAGGCGCTGCGCCTCGCCGAGCGCGTCCACGCCATGGACAGCCCCCAGGTCGTCGGCGCGCGCCTCGGCGTCGGCAGCGCCCTGGTCAGCCTCGGACGCCCCGCCGAGGCCCGCGCCCCGCTCGAGCGCTGCCTCGCCGACTGGCCCCCCTCCATGGTCGGGCGCCCCGACGAGGGTGAGCTGCGATTCATGCTCGCGCGGGCCCTCGAGGCCCTCGACGGCTGGAGCGCCGAGGTCGACGAGCACGCGACCAAGGCGAGCACCATCTACATCCGCCTCGGGTTGACCTCGGCCGCGCGCGAGGTCGACGAGTGGATCGCCGCCCGCCGCCCCCCAGCCCAACCCAGCTCCGAGCATCCATGAGCTGACCCGACCGCCCATCCGCCAGCAGGGGCGCGGCGCTCCGGACCTTTGGCCCGGCATCCTGCGAGCTCTTGGCGACGAGGGCACCGGAGCTCAGGGGCGTGCTCGGGGTCGTGGTGGGTTGTTCAGCGGCCTGTTAGGCTTGACGCGAGTGGAGGCGCCGCCGGGCAATGAAACCGAGCGCGCCGCCGAGGTCCGTGAGACTTGGGGGGCGGCGCTCGAGAGCCACGGGGTCGACGTGTCGTCGACCCTGCTGACCCTTGGTCAGGCCTTCGGCGAGCTCGGCACCCGCTCGATACTGTTGAACCGCGAGGGCGAGGGCGAGGGCGTCTCGCTCAGCGAGTCGGCGAGCCGCTACGAGCACCTGCGCCTGCTCGGCCGCGGCGGCATGGGTCAGGTCGATCAGGTCTGGGATCACGACCTGATGCGCAAGCTCGCCGTCAAGCGCCTCCACCCCGAGCGCGCCGGCAGCAGCCTGGCCCTGCGCCAGTTCCT
Source organism: Enhygromyxa salina (assembly GCF_002994615.1). Lineage (GTDB taxonomy): Bacteria > Myxococcota_A > Polyangia > Nannocystales > Nannocystaceae > Plesiocystis > Plesiocystis salina_A. The sequence continues at coordinate 72,143 of NZ_PVNK01000152.1, forward strand.
GTGGGAGGCCCGGGTCACCGCCCACCTCGACCACCCCAACATCGTCCCGGTCCACGACCTCGGCATCGACGAGAAGGGCGAGCTCTACTTCACGATGAAGTTCGTCCACGGGACCTCGCTCGACGAGCTGCTCGGGGCTCTCGCCCGGGTCGAGAAGGCCGCCGCCGAAGGCCGCGAGCCGACCCCCGTCGACGAGATCATCTCGGCCGAGCACCTGACCCAGCTCCGCCGTGTCAGGCTCTTCATCGATCTGTGCCAGGCGATCGACTTCGCCCACCAGCGCGGGGTGTTGCACCGCGACCTCAAGCCCGCCAACGTGATGATCGGCCAGTACGGCGAGGTCCTGATCATGGACTGGGGCCTGGCCCAGCCGCTCCCGGGCCCAAACGGCGAGGGCCTGCGCGAGCTGCTGCCCGAGCTCGTGTGTGACTCCCAGCCCGGTCGGCCTTCGGGCACGCCGCGCTACATGTCGCCCGAGCAGGTGATGGGCCGGCCGCTCGACGAACGGTCCGACATCTACGCCCTCGGCGTGATCCTCTACGAGCTGATGACGCTGAGCTCGCCCTACTCGGCGACCGAGGTCACCCGCCTCCTGCTGCAGGTGTCGGAGGCCAAGATTCGGCCGCTGACGGCGATGGGGCCGAGCGTCCCGGACGCGCTGATCAACGTGGTCAACCGCGCGCTGGCCCACGATCCCGACGATCGCTACCCCACCGTGCGGGCCCTGACCGAAGACATCGAGGCGGTGCTCGACGGCTTTGGCCCGGGGCTGCAGCCGGGCTCGTCGATCATCGGCGAAACCCCGAAGTCCTGGCTCGCGCCCCCCGAGCCGACCCGCCCCAGGCCGCCGCTCGGGCTCGTGCTCGGGGCCGGGATCGCCTCCGGCCTCGTCCTCGCCAGCTTGATGAGCGGGTGGCTCGCAAGCCTCGGGTGGACGGCGACGGTGGTCCTGGCGATTGCCGCGCTCGGGCTCGGGGTCGGCGCGCTCGCCCTCGGTCGTGACCGCCCGCGCGACAGCGAGTAGGTTCGGGCCATGCGACGCGTCGCCATGGCCCTGCTGACCCTCGGGCTCACGACCGCAGCCTGCAAAGCGCGCGAGGTCGAACCGAGCGCGAGCAAGGCCGAGCGCCCCGAGCTCGAGGCCCGCGGGGATGCCAAACAACCGCCGCCCTCGAGCCCGAGCCAGACCCTGCGCGCGGCCGGAGTCGAGCTCACCTTGCCCGGGTCGTGGACCGTGGTCGATGAAGACGAGCCCGAGTTCGCCCTGGCCTGGGGGCCCTCGCGGGTGCCCTCACAGGTGCCGCTGTGCACGATCGAGCTGCGCCGTCAGGGTCCCGGGTCGCTGCCCGAGGGCGTCGAGCTCGGCCAGAGCGCGGGCAAGGGCGTGACCGACTACGCCCGCGGGGGTCTGCGCGGGCGCCTGCTCGAGCTGCCCGGACCGACCCAGAGCTCGACCGTGATCGTCCACTGCCGAGCGCCGAAGTCGGCCCAGTGGGCCGCGATCGAGGCCGCCTTCGACTCGATCGTCAAGCCGGCCACGGCGCCCGCGCTCCCGCCCCTCGTCGGCGGTGACGCGCCGATCGTCGAGCTGTGCGCGGGCACGCCCGCGCGACGGACCCTGGTCTGCGCTCGGCGACGCGACGGCGCGGTGTTCTGTGGGCCGAGCACGGGTGAGGTCTTGACCCGGGTCGAGGACATCCCGAGCGCGACGCAGCTGAGCTGCGAGGGGGCGCGAGCGTGCGTCCGCGATGACGAGGGCCAGGTCAGCTGTTGGCGCGCGGGCGGGGCCGCGGCGGCTGTGCCCGGGCGCGCGCGGGACATCGCCGGGGACTGTGTGGTCAGCGAGGGAGGCGAGCTGCGCTGTCGTCGGCAGGACATCGACGGCTCGACGACCGACGCGCTCGCGGAGCTGCTGCCCTTTGGCGCGGGCGATCGTGCGCTGCGTGAGGTCGAGCGGGTGCTCGCGGGCAGCGACGAGGACACGGGCTGCGTGCTGCGGGGGGGCGGGGAGCTTTGGTGCTGGGATCGCGAGGGCGAGCTGCCGCTCGCGCTCGCGGGGGAGCGCGAGCCCCAGCGGGTCGCCGACGCGCCGGCTGGCGGTCTCGATCTTGCGCTGTGGGGCGGGCGCGTGTGCGTGGCCACAGCCGAACAGTGGACCTGCCTCGCGGACGGGCAGCGCTGGACGCTCGACGGCTGCGAGCGGCGGGCGTGTGGCTGCTCGCTGATCGGGGCGACGCGGATGTCTTGTGATCACGAGCCGCACGAGCGGATCGATACTCGGGTGTTTGGCCGGGTGAGCGGGGTCGTCGCGGCCGCGGGGCCGTGCGTGGCGCGGGTTGACGGTACGGTGGTCTGTCGGGGGCCCGTGAGCGGGCGGGTCGGGGAGGATGCGCGCACGACCCAGGCGGTCGCGGGCGGGCTGCCCGGGGTCGCCCACGTGCTCGAGCTGCGCGAGCGCGGCGACTAGACCTAAATCTAGCAGCCCGGGCTGCAATGCCTCGCGCCGCCTCGCTTGGCCTCTTCGCCGAGGGCTTTGTCGCCAAAACTTGCAGTACGCCCGGTACAGCGGCGTTTTGGCTTCGCGCCCTCGGCGCAAATTCCGGCGCGAGGCGCCACGATGCATTGCACCCCGGGCTGCTAGCACCCCGGGCTGCTAGCAGCCCGGGCTGCTAGAACAGCTCCTCGAGCACCAGCGCGAGGCGCACGCCGCCTTGTTGGAGCCGCTGCTCCGCGACCTCGAGGTTGCGCATGTACCAGTCTTCGCCGAGCGCATCGCCCGAGCGCACCGGGGTCTTGCCGTCGGCGTGGAGGTAGCCATTCGCCGCCGCGAACAGCCGCGACTCCTCGATCCAATCATAGGCCGACCCCCGCCCCCAGCGCGTGATCATCTCGTCGCTGATCCGCCCGTCGAGCTCGACCGCGTAGCGCCGCCAGTCCCAGCCCGCGCGGGCCATCGTGATCGCGACCAAGCCCCCGTCCCAGACCGCGTGGAGGTTGGTCCGCTCCTTGCCCGGGGTGTACTCGAGCATCCGCAGATCGGCGATGTCGTTGCCCCCCTTGTCACCGCTGTGCCCCGTGTGCAGCGGCTGATGAACATCACCGACAAAGTGAATCAACAGACGCAGCGCCTCGGCGCGCTGCTGATCCGACATTCGCTCACTCCGCAGGATCTCGACGTAATAGCTGATCCCCGTAGCGACGCAGCCCGACTTCTCGAGGCACAGCGCGTGGACCTCTCGCGGGCTCAGGCGCCGATCCATGTTGATGTAGTGACTCGAGTAGACAAAGTCGAAGGTGGGATCCTGCTTGGCTTGCTGGTCGGCCCAGGTCGCGGCCGTGGCGATCGTCGAGTACTCGGGCATGTCGGCGAGCAGCGCCTCGATCTTCTCGCGCGCCTCGTCCGAGAGCTGTCGCGCCGCGATCTCACCGATGATCCGGTGACCGTCGTCGTGCCAGGCGCGGGCGCGGCTCGGGCTCATCATAGCGAGCGCCGCTGCGCCAAGAGCGAGCAGGCGGGTCATGGAGCGAGGGATCAGTCGGCGGCGTGGGCGGGCCATACCGGAGGCTAGCAGCTCGAGCTGTCGATCTCGGCGTCGACGCCAAGCTTCGAGCTGGGGCCCCCGCTGGTCGCAGGTCTGGCTCCGGGCCGCCGCGATCTCGCGCCGCGCGGCAGCTTCCGGTGACGCCGCGTCACGCTTCGCCCCGACCGCGCCGAACCGCCCCCCAGGCGAGTGATCGTCGGTGACGTCGGGTCGAGCCCGAACCGCGACTCGGGATCGAAGGGCCGAAGCCGGCTCCGAACGCGGGTTCGAGGCCGATGTCGAGTTCGGTTAACGGACGGCGGCGAACGGTTCGAGGGGCGATCGAACCGTGCGTCACCGTGATCCCATCGTGGCCCTCGCGTCCCTGACGGTCAGGCCTCTCGCGCTTCATCGTGTTCGAGCCCGCCCCCGAGCAGGAACGCATCCCGATGTTCGAAGACCACGATTACGACCACCCGGCCGAACAGGCTTGGACAGAGCCGACCCGACCACCAACGGGGGTCAGCTTCGTCGGTAGCTTCGAGGGGCGGGCTTTCATTACTTGTGACTTTGACGGCAAGCCCTGCTGGCTCGCCGATGAGGTCGCCGCAATCCTCGGCCTCGGCGGCGCCTCGGAGCTCGCCCGGCGCCTCGCAATCGACTGGTCTGAGGACGCCCAGGAGGGCAAGCACTGGGTCCGGATCGGCGAGCTCGAGCTCGACGAGCTCCGCGCGGACTTGAGCGAGCGCGGCGTGATCTTGGCTGCGAGCCTCGCCGAGGCCCGCAGCGCGCTGCTGCTGCTCGAGCCCGGCCTGGCCCTCGCCGTCGAGCGCAGCTCCACGGATCCGAGCCAGCCAAGCGCCGGTCGTCGGCTGCTGCGTCACGTCTGCGAGCGAGTGATCCCGGCGGTCGGCGCGATCCGACGACCGAGCGGCTCGGCGCTCGAGCGCGAGGCCGCCAGCATCACGCGCGAGCGCATCGAGCTCGAGCGGCGACGCTGGGAGTACGACGCGCTCGAGGGCCTGTGCGACGCGCTCGACGGCCGCGCAGAGATCGACGCCGAGGTCATCTGGGCCTACCGCATCGTCGCCGCCGAGATCGCCCTGTCTGGCGAGCTGTGGCAGCTCAAGCCGACGATCGAGCACGGCTGGCTCAGCCCCACGCAGGTCGCGAGGCGTCACCTCGGGGTCACGCCCCAGCGCGTCGGTCAAATCATCAGTTTGCTCGGCCTGCGCGAAAGCAAGGTTCACAGCAAAGCAGTCCTCAACAAGACGGTCGGCCGCGACCGCGCCGTCGTCACCCATATCTACAGTCCGGCCGCGGTCGGGCTAATCGAGCGCGAGCTCAGAAGTCGAGGTTATCGCCGTGTCGAATAATACAACTGTCGCCCTCATTCCTCCTCCCACTCCCACCACGACCACCTCCAGTGAAGTCCGCATTTGGGTCGATCTCGATGAAGACGCCAATCGCGTGAGCGCGGTGCTCGAGGCCCTCGGGTACACCGTCCTGCGCGAGCTCGAGCAGGGCGACGGACCCTCGCGCCTGCGCTGGGCCGTCAACCGCCTCGCGCGTCGACACAAGCTGACCGCGCGCGAGCAAGACATCCTCGAGTGCGTGCTCGCCGGGCGCAACAACGGCGAGATCGGTCTGGATCTGGAGATCAGCCGCGCGACCGTGAAGTGGCACATGCACAACATCTTCGCCAAGACCAACACCTCCAATCGTGAGAGCCTCCTGCGCCTCGCGCTGCAGCTCGGCGGCAGCCGCGAGCAAGACTCGGCCGAGCAAGACTCGCCGCAGCCGCGCCAGTCGCAGCTTCCGACCGAGCCGCACACCTCGGTCACGGTCAAGCCGCACGAGCCCCGCGAGGTCATCCCGGCCGCGGCGGTGCCCTCGAAGTCCTGGTTCTGATCTCGAGGCGTAGCTTACTTACGCGGGCGGCCTTCGGGTCGCCCGCACTTTTTTAACCGCCGCGACCTGCCGAGCTCAGCCGCGGTGACCCCCCGACATCGCGGGCGGGTGATGGTTACAGTCGGTGACGCCAGGTTCGGGATGGGCTCGGCCTTCGCGCACCCCGCCTCAGCGGCCGAATTCGAGGGTTTGGGGCCCATCCCATCGGCCGGCCGTCACCGACTCGCGGTTCGTGTCGGAGACCCGTCGGTGGCACTGGGGTCCCTGACGGTCCGGCCCCTCCGGTCGCATGGTGGCTTCGCAACCGGAGAACAGCTCGTGACCAACACCGACATCACCACCACCACCACTGAAGTCCACATTCGCGTCGCCCACGATCAGGACGCCAGCCGCATCAGCGCCGTGCTCGAGGCCCTCGGCTACAGCGTCCTGCGTCAGCTCGACGAGGGCGACGGCCCCCAGCGCCTGCGCTGGGCGATGACGCGCCTCGCCCGTCGCCACAAGCTGACGGCGCGCGAGCGCGACATCCTCGAGCTCGTGCTCGACGGGCGCTCCAACGTCGAGATCGGGCGCAAGCTCGAGATCAGCCGAGCGACCGTGAAGTGGCACATGCACAACGTGTTCGCCAAGACCAACACCGGCAACCGCGAGAGCCTCCTGCGCCTCGCGCTGCAGCTCGGCGGCGGCGCGGACACGGTCGACGAGACGCCGACGGCCAGCGTCGTCGCGCCCACGCCCGCTGCGTCCGCGCCCGCGCCAATGCCCGCTGCGTCCGCGCCCGCTGTGTCCGCGCCCGCTGCGTCCGCGCCCGCGCCGATGCCCGCCGGACCCACGCGCGAGCCTCAGGTCACCTCTGTCGGCGGGGTCGGGCGCACGCCAAAGCTCAGCAGCCGCAGCGAGCTCGGACACTGGGCCTCGCCCGAGGACGTCACGGCGCGGATCGACTTCGACCAGCCCCGGGTGCCCTCGGCCGACTCGATCCCCTCGAAGAGCTGGCAGTAGCGGACACCAGCTACACATCAGCCCCCTTTGGACCCGCCCACCGAGCGAGGACCGAGCGACCTGCCGCGCAGCGGCAGCGCGTGGCAAAGCCCAAGGTCGCCAGGGGGGTCTAACGAGCCATCAGCCCAACAGCCCCTCGAGCTTGGCCACGAGATCGCGGGGCTTGACGTTGGACGCGATCCGCTCGACGACCTTCCCTTGGCGATCGACGATGAACTTCGTGAAGTTCCACTTGATCGCCGCCGTGCCCAGGATGCCCCGGGCCGCGCGCTTGAGGTACTGGTAGAGCGGATGCGCGCCCTTGCCATTGACCTCGATCTTGGCGTGCATCGGGAACGTGACCCCGTAGTTGGTCTGGGCGAACTCGAGGATCTCGGCGTTGGTGCCCGGCTCCTGACCACCGAACTGATTGCAGGGGAAGGCCAGCACGCGCAGACCCCTGGCTTCGTACTGCTCGTGCAGCGCTTGCAGCTCACCTAGCTGCGGCGTGAAGCCTCACTTGCTCGCGGTGTTGACGATCAGCAAGACCTCGCCGCGATACTTGTCCATCGACTCGCGCTCGCCGGTGATCGTCTCGACCTCGAAATCGTAGATGCTGGTGCTCACGCGCGCATTAGAACCGAATCGAAGCTGCGAGACAAGCCGTCAGGCCTACTCGCTGTCCGCCCCCCGCCAACAATCCAGCAACCAGGCATCAAACACCGACCCAACCAAGAACCGCCCCTCCCCGAGCCCCAGCGCCACGCTCGAGCCCGAGATGTCACTTCCATCCGAGAGCATCACATTTTCGGTGTGCCACGCCCCCGCCTCGCTGCGCTCGAGCCGAAACACCTGCGAGGGCGAGCGCTTGGCGGGGTCCTTCGAGTAGCCCCGAAAGGTCAGCAGCTTCGGGTGCGCCCCAACCCACAGCGCCCCATCCTCGGAGATCGTGATGTTGTCGGGCCCGCGCACGGGCAGCGTCTCACGCCGAGTCAGCGCCCCCGACGCGGCGTCGCGGCTGAACACGTGAATTCGCGCGTCGGTCACCGACGCGACATAGACCGTCGCCCCGTCGTGACTGACCGCGATCCCGTTGGCGAAGTGGATGTCCCGCGCGACGACCGAAAAATTCGCGCCGTCCCAGTACAGCACGTGGCCCCGCGCGAGGCGGCCGTACTCCTCGAGCTTGTGACCGAGCTTGGTCTGCGCGAGGTGATCGTTGGTCACATAGAAGCGCTCCTCGTCGACCGGCGCGACGTCGTTGGGGCTGACCAAGAGCGGATCCGCGATCGTGCGATCGTGCGCGAGCCGAACGACGCCGCCCTCGCCGATCACATCGAAGACCTCGATCGTGTGCCCCGGCCCGTCGGAGTCGTCGTTGGGTCCAAACAGCGACTCCCGCGGGTGGTTGACCACAAACAGGCGCTCCTGCTTCGCGCTGGCCGGGGTCAGGCCGATACCGTGGGGGTGAAACAACGCCGGCTCGTCACCGCTGGCCTCGTAGACCGTGCTGATCCCGGTCGTGAGCGAGTAGTAGTGGATCGCCCCGCGGACGGGCTCGCCCGCGACGGTGGCGCGGCGGTCGTCGGACGACACGAAGGCCCCGCCCTCGGGCATCCCCGACGCGCGCGTGAACGCCATGTCCTCGGGCCCGATCACGCCCTCGACCCGGTGGCACTCCGAATCGGAGTGGTACCCGAGCGAGGATAGCTCGCCAGCGAGAGCCAGCAGGTAGATGCCCCAGCCAAGGCCGGGCACGAGCACGAGCACGAGCAATGCGAGGGCTATCCGACGAGCGCGCAACATGACTCACCGTAGCCCGACGCGAACCCCCTTGCACCCTCGTGCATGAATTGCGTCAGTCGAATTTCAGCCCCCGAACCTTCTCGGGCAACACCCGGTTGACCGCCTCGCGCAGGGCGCTACCCTCGCCGACCGCGATCGCGTAGTCCTGGCGCTGGAACAGCCCGGGGATCAGCTCGATCGACAGCCCCGGCTCCTCGACCATCGCCCGGCGCAGCAGCGGGGCGTCCCAGACCAGCGCCTCGATCTCACCGCCGGTCAACGCAGCCAGGGCCGCGTCGGCGTCGGCGTACTCCTGAGCGACGATCTTCTCGTCGCGCAAGAACGCCGCCCCGGTCGTCGACGCGATCGCGCCGACCTCGAAGCGGCCGAGGTCCTCGGGCCCACGGATCCGCGCGTCGAGTCGCTCGACGGTCAGCGACGAGGCGATCGTCGCGGTCACGCTCGCGATGATCACCATCGACATCAACATCCAGATCAGCGCCACCGCCCGGCCCGGCGCGCTCTTGGGCGCCTTGTCGCCGTAGCCGACCGTCGTCATCGTGACCGTTGCCCACCAAAACCCGGTCGCGACCCCGCGGCTCGGGCTGTCGGGGAATTGCTCGGGGTTGGCCCGTCGCTCGAGCCCCCAGACCACCGTGCCGACCGCGAGCTGGATCAGCGCGAGCGCGCCGATCAGCTCGAGGAAGGCCAGCGAGAACACGGTCTCGAGCACGCCGCGCCAGTAGGGGTCGCGCTTGTTCGAGACCGCGATCGCGAGCCCGGTCGTGTAGAAGGGGTGGGTGAAGTCGACGAGCTCCTCGCGCTCGGAGGTCACGGTCAGCGCGGCCACGCCCGCGTCGTAGCGGCCCGCGGCGACCCCTTCGATCATCTCGTCGAGGCTGACCTCCTCGAGCTCGTAGTCGAGCTCGAGGTCGGCCGCGATCTCGCGCCACAGCTCGATGCTCGTCCCCGTCCACTCGCCGTCGGGGCCGCGGACAGAGAAGGGCGGCGCCGACTTGACCGCGATCTTCAGGGGCTGCTCGGCCGGAGCCGCGCGGACGGGTGCGGCCCACGCGAGCGCCAGAATCGAGAACACGAGAATCTGCAGCCGCGACATGTTTGGAGCTCGACTGTACTCGACACAGCGCGTCGGCGTCGACGTCGACGGCGACATCTGGACGACCCCCGACAAGCGGAGCCGGGCGTCCCCCGTCGACTTGGAGGACTCGAGCCTCCAGTCGATCGAGGGCTTCGTCGGCGCTCGACAGCGTGGCCTGCAACCCGCCGGAGTGATCCGGGCATGGGGCGACGCGACTCCAAACGGATCGCCGCTCTCGCTGCAAGACTTGCAGGTGCCGGGTGCTCGCGGCGACCCATACTGCGCTCATGCAGACAGTGAAAATGGGGCCAGCCCCGAGCGCGGCCGTGGCCAACCATGGGATCCCGGCCTCGGGGATCCCGGCCTTGCCTCGGCTCGAGCGCTTGCGCGAGGCGATCTTGGCTGCGCCCTACGGTCTGTGTACGCAAAAGGCCGAGTTGATGACCGAGGCCATGCGCGTCGAGGCGCCCCAGTCCCGCCTCGCCAAGCACCTCGCCCCGCTGCACTTCGACGCCCTACGCAAGGCGCTCGAAGACAACCTCGCAAGCGGCGCACCGGTCGAGCGCTGGCAACTTCAGATGTCCAAGCGCCTCCAGGAGCTGTGGCTGCGCCTCGACCAACGTGCGCAGACTCAACCGCTCGTCGTGAGCTTCGCCAAGGCGCTCGCCCACACCCTGGCCCGCGCCGAGCTCCAGATCCACGCCGACGAGCTGCTGGTCGGCAACCCCACCCGCCATCGGGTCGGCGCGGCGCTGCACCCCGACTACGGCGGCATGTTGCTCATGCCCGAGCTCGACCGGCTCGACGCCCGAGCCGTGAATCCGATGCGCACGACCCCCGGCCAGCGCTGGCGCCTCGAGCATGAGGTCTTCCCGTTTTGGTTCTCGCGCTCGGTCATGGCTCGGGGGCCGTTGTTCGCCGCGGACCTCGAGCTCCCGAACAAGCTGACCGAGGGCCGGCGCTTCGTGTTGACCCAATTCGCCGGCATCTCGCACGTGACCCCGGACTTTCCCCGGGTCCTCGAGCTCGGCTTCGTCGGGATCCGCGAGCAGCTGCGCGAGGCTCGTCGCGACGCGCGCTCGGACGAGCAGGCCGCGTTCTACGAGGCGGGTGAGATCGTCGCCAGCGCGGTCATCGAATTTGGCGCGCGCTGGTCCAGGCGCTGCGCCGACGAAGCGCGCCGACTCGAGCCCTCGGATCCTGCCCGCGCCGCCGAGCTGCGCGAGCTCGCGCAGATCCTCGCCCGGGTCCCCGCGCACCCGGCCCGCAGCTTCCACGAGGCGCTCCAGAGCGTGATCTCGACCTGGGTCGCCGTCCACCAAGAGAGCTTTCAGCACGGCGTGTCCTTTGGCCGCGTCGACCAGTACCTGTGGCCCTACTACGAGCGGGACCTCGCCGCGGGCCGCATCGATCGGGCCCGCGCCGTCGAGCTGCTCGGCTGCGTGCTCGCCAAGGCCTCGGAGCAGCTGCCGCTGTTCAACCAGATGGCGACCGAGTTCTTCTCGGGTCTGTCGTCAGCCTCGGGCCTGACCCTCGGCGGCACAACGAATCACGGGGCGACAGGGGCCGACGCGAGCAACGAGCTGACTTCGCTGTGGCTGCTGGCCTACGACCGCATGCGCCTGCGCCAGCCCAACTTGCACTTGCGGCTGCACGAGCGAAGCCCGCGAGCGCTACGCGAGCTGGCCTTCGAGATCATCGGCCGCGGCGGCGGGCAACCGGCGTTGTTCAACGAGGCCCAGATCATCCCCGCGCTGCGCGAGCTCGGGGTCTCCGACGAAGACGCCCGCAATTTCTCGATCGTCGGCTGCGTCGAGTGGGGCGTACCCTACTCGTCCTTCCCCGCGGCCGGGGCGGGCTTCATCTCGCTGCCCGCGGTCCTCGACGAGGTCCTGCGCGAGCCGACGCTGCGCAGCCACGTGGCGCTGAGCAGCCTCATGGCCACGATCTGGTCGGCGTTTTGTGAGCGCCTGGCCGAGACCGTGTGCGAGGCCGTGGCCGGCAACGACGCGATCGAGCGCGCCCACGCCCAGTGCCGCCCGACGCCGCTGCTCTCGATCCTCGTCGACGGCTGCATCGAGGCCGGCCGCGACGTCACCCAAGCCGGCGCCCGCTACGACTCGACCGGGATCCAGGGTGTGGGCCTCGCCGACGTCGCCGACTCGCTGGCCGCGATCGAGGAGCTGGTCGTCGAGCAGGGTCGGCTGAGCCTGGCCGAGCTGATGCGGGCGGTCGACCTCGACTTTCGCGGCCACGACCAGCTCCGCAGCCGCCTGGTCGAGAAGGTGCCCAAGTACGGTCAAGACCACGGCCGGCCCGAGCGCTGGGCCGCCGAGGTCGCGCGGGCCTACGCCGAGGAGCTTCGTCGCCACCGCAACCCCCGCGGTGGACCCTACGCGCCGGGCTTTTGGTCGATGACCACCCACGTCGGCTTCGGCGCGCGGCTCGGCGCGCTGCCCAGCGGTCGCGCGGCCGGGCGGCCCCTGGCCAACGGCGTCTCTCCGACCAACGGCGCCGACTCGCGCGGCCCGACGGCCTCACTGCTCGCGGTCACCGGGGTTGGGGGCGCTCACGTCAGCAACGGCCTCGCGCTCAACGAGAGCCTCGATCCCCAGCTCGCGGGCGGGCCGACCGGCGCGGCGCTCGTCGACGCCCTGACCCGCGGCTACTTCGCCGCTGGCGGCATGCAGGTCCAGTACAACGTGATCGACGTCAACGAGCTGATCGACGCCAAGCGCTACCCCGATCGCCACCGCGGCCTCGTCGTGCGGATCTCGGGCTACAGCGCGTATTTCAACGACCTCACGCCAACGATGAAAGACGAGCTCATCGCCCGCGCCTCCCACGGCCGCCCGGGCGCTCAGGTCTCGACCGAGGGGGCCCTGTGAGCGGCGCCGACGCAGCCGTCGTGTTCGACGTGCAGCGCTTCTCGATCCACGACGGGCCGGGGATCCGCACGGTCGTATTCTTCAAGGGCTGCGCGCTCGCGTGTCGGTGGTGCCAGAACCCCGAGAGCCGCCGCGCCCAGCCGGAGCTCGCCTACCACGCCGACCGCTGCTTGCCGGGCTGTCGGCTGTGCGTGAGCGTGTGCCCCGAGGGCGCCATCCTCGACCGTATGAACGAGCGCGTGCGCTGGGACGCCTGTACCCACTGCGGCGCGTGCGTGGACACCTGCCCGAGCGACGCGCTGGTCATGGTCGGCGAGCAGTGGACGGTCGAGCGCCTGCTCGACGCGGTCCTCGCCGACCGCCACTTCTACGAGGCGAGCGGCGGCGGCGTGACCTTGTCGGGCGGCGAGCCGGTCCTGGCCTCGGACTTCCTCAGCGCGTTCTTGCCTCGCGCCAAGCAGGCGGGGCTTCACCTCACGCTCGAGACCAGCGGCCACTATCCCTTCGCCCTGCTCGAGCCGCTGCTGCCCGAGCTCGACTTGATCCTGTTCGACGTCAAGGCCGGCGGCCGCGAGCGGCACCTCGACCTGGTCGGCCACGACAACCACCAGGTCCTCGCCAACCTCGAGCGCTTGCTCGCGCGCGACTCCGGGCCCGAGCTCGAGCTTCGGATGCCCGTGGTCCCCGGCCTCAACGACGGCGACGCGTCCCTCGATCAACTCTGCGCGACGCTCCGCGGCCTCGGTGTCGAGCGGCTCACCCTGCTGCCCTACAATCACCTGTGGGAGGCCAAGCTGGCCCGCCTCGACACCAAGCAGACCGCGCTCGGCATCAGCCCGCCCGCGAAGGACTACTACCGGGCGCTCGAGCAGCGCTTCGCCGCGCGGGGCGTGACGGGCCTGGCCCCCGGCTGAGATACTCTGGCTCGTGGCCTCGAACACGACCGCCTCGACCCTGCCCTTGCGCTTGCCCGACGCGCCCTTCGACCTCGCTCAGGCCCAGCGCGCCGCCGTATTGCTGCGCTGGGCCTACATCCTCACCCGCGCGTGGGAGGCGGACAACAAGCCCGCGCCCGAGTCGTTCTCGTGGGCGCCAACGCAGGCGATCGAGGGGCTCGAGCTCGGCGCGCCGCTGTGGGCCAGCGCGCGCGGCTGGAAACCCTTTCACAACCACCAACCCTTCGGCTTCATCGCCCGCGAGGGCGAGCTCGGGTATCTGGTGTTTCGTGGGACCGAGACCCCGCAGGACTTTGGGACCAACCTTCGCCTCGATCAGATCGAATACCCCTTTGTCTCCGGCTTCGGCCACGTCCACGACGGCTTCGCCGGGCTCTACGCGGCGCTGCGCGAGCCCGTGCTCGCCGAGCTCGAGCGCCTTGGGCTGCGGTCGTTGATCGTCGCGGGTCACAGCATGGGGGCCGGGGTCTCGTCCCTCGCTTTTTGTGACCTCGCGACCAACGTCGAGGCCCTCGGTGGCCGCGTGCTGCACTACTGCTTTGGCTCACCGCGGGTCGGAAACCCCGAGTTCGCCGCGGCCGCGAACGCCCTCGCCAATCCGGACGGCGGCTGGGGCGTGAGCTACCGGCTCAACAACAGCGCCGACCCAGTCGCCCATTTGCCGCCGATGCTCCGCGACAAGCTCCTCGGCGAAGATGTCCTGTACCAGCACTTTGGCGTCGGGATTGAGCTCAGCGCCAACTATGGGTCGATCGGGGTCAACCATAGTGTTTCGCGGACTTATCTGTATGCGATCGAGCACCCCGAGCAGCCGCACAACCCCGACGCGACTTGACTCCTGCGGGGGCGCGTCGCAAGTGGGGGTGTTCGTGTGGGTGCAGACGGGCTCGGACGAAGTCCGCGTGGGGTGAAAGCTGTGAGCAGCCCCGTCAGGCCGCCAGCAGCGACAGCGTGGTGTCGACCGTGTCGCGCAACACCCCCTCCTCGAGCCCACCCCGCGCCATCACCCCGACCCCATGGATCGAGTTGGTCAAGAAGCGCGCCAGCGACCGCGCCCCACGCCCCTCTGGCACCTCCCCCGCCGCGATCGCGCGCTCGAGCGCGCCGTAAAACAGCTCCTCGATATCGCGCAGGTGCTCGGCCACCCGCGCTCTGACCTCGGGATCGCGCTGCCCGAGCTCGAGCGCGGCGTTCGCCATCAGACACGAGCGGTGCTCGGGGTCCTCAACGACCACGCGCATGACAGCCTCGAAGCCCGCCCGGATACCCGCGACACCCGACTCCTCGGTCGCGAGCATCTCTTTGAGTTGCACGCGGAGCTTCGCGCGGTAGCGATCGACCGCGGCCAGGTACAAGCGGTGCTTGTCGCCAAAGGTGTCGTAGAGGCTCTGACGGCTGATGCCCATGAATTCGAGCAATTTAACCATTGACGCGCCGTCATAGCCGCATCGCCAGAACAGCTCGACTGCGCGGTCGAGGGCGACATCCGGATCGAAAGTCTTGGCACGTGGCATGACCGGCACAGACTCTCGCCTGGCGACCCAGTCGGTCAACAAGCGCATCACCCGAGCCGCGCCATCACCGACTTCGGCCGCCTGAGACGCCGTCAGCGGCGCTTGACCTTGGGGTTGAGGGTATAGGTGCCGATCCACCTGGCCTTCGCCAGTGTGTGGCCCTCGATTGCGGCGAGCGCGTCTTTGCCACCAAAGTTACCCGACAAGTTCAGGCTCTCGACATCGAGCGCGTATACCGTGAAGTGATAGTGGTGCAGGCGCTCGTCGTTCCACGGCGGGCACGGACCATCGTAGCCGCCATAGTCGCCGGCCATCTCGGCGTCGCCGGCGAACCACCCGGTGTAGTCGTTGATGCCCTGGACGCCCTGTCCTTGGGGCGCTGCACCCGGCGCCTTGCCGTGGGGCGTGATGCCGTCGCAGTGCGCGCCCGCGGCGATCTCGCTGACGTCGGCGGGCACGTCGACGAGGACCCAGTGGAAGAATTCCACGCGGGGGAGACCGTAGGGGACGCTGCGGCCCTCCTGGTTGACGTCGTCGCCGCGGGAGGGAACGTCGGGATCGTGGCAGATGATCGCGAAGGACTTGGTGCCCTCGGGCGCGTCGGCCCACGCCAAGTGGGGGTTGCGGTTGGGGGCCATGGCGACGTGGCCCTCTTGCGCCGGAACGCAAAACGCGAATTCTCCGGGGATCGGGCCGTGGTTGGGGAAAGACTCGCTGCGTAGTTCCATCGCGGGGGCGAGGGTACGAGGCGAGGAGCCCGGGGCGCAATCCATCGTGGCGCCTCGCGCCGGAATTTTCGGCGAGATCGCGGAGCCGAAACGCAGCTGTATCCCGCGCGCTGCAATTTTCGGGGACAAAGAGCGCGAGGGGTTGCGCCCCGGGCTCCTCCGGGGCCGATTCTCGAGCGAGAACATGAAATGCGCCCCGCCGGGCATCCGACGGGGCGCGAGTCAATGCGACATCGCGTCGCGGAACCAGGACTTGGCCCGCTCGGTGACCGGCCGCGCGACCTGCTTCCACTCGAGGCCGCTGTGCTCGAGCTCGCTGGCGTGCTCGCGCCGGATGTCACCCGCGAGCCACTCGAGGAAGACGCCGAGGCTGCGCATCTCGACCTCCATGCCGTGCTCGGCCAGGTAGTCGAGGCCCTGAGCCAGGCGCGGATCGGTGACCGCGTAGGCGACGAAGGCCTCGACGCTGGCGATCAGCTCGGGGTCGAGCGGCGTGCGCTTGGCCACCCTCGCGCGCACGACGACCTGGTGGCGCTCGCCCTTGGACTTGAACAGCAGCTCGCTGTCGCCAAAGTGCTCGGCGCGGGGCTGCCAGACCACCCCCTCGCCGACGCCCTCGACGCCGAAGCGAGCCGCCCAGGAGCAGCAGGCCTCGACCTCGCGGGTTGCCCCGTCGATCACCGCGGCCGCGCGCTCGACGGTCCGCGGTCAAGCGCATCGGCTCAAATACTCGGTCCACACATGGACCCACATGGCGGGTTCAGGTGACGCGTGACACACGCATTGAGCGGACCGAGTCGTTGAACGAGTAGGGCGCGACCGCGATGTTGGGGATCGAAGTCCCCGGCCCAAAGTTGGCCGGCTGCAGCAGCGCGCCCGAATAGTTCACGTGCTGATAGAAGTTGGCGACGTCGCCCTGGCGGTAGTCCTCGCCCTGCCAGATCCGGACCGAGGACACCTTGTCGCTGAAGCCAATACGGTTGAAGTTGGGCTCGCTGAGCAGCAGATCACGAAACTGCCCGTTGAAGTTCACATGCTCGTAAACACGGACCATGAGCCTGACCCCGAGGCCCGGCGCGAGCGGCTGATAGGGATGAAAGTCCGCCGAAGAGATCTTGCCGCCAAAGGAAAATGGCGCGACGTGGATATTGGCATAACGCCCGGGCCCGAGCTCGAGGTACCCACCGACAAAGTGCGTGTTCGCGTAGAAGCGAATGACGTCACCCTTGCGGTAGTCGTTGCCCTTGTAGATGATGATCGACGAGATCTTGTCATTGAAGCCGAGTTGATTTGGAAAGCTGACGGTGTCACTACGCAAAAAGCGGCTCTGACCGCCAAAATTCGCGTGCTCGAACACCTGGGCAAAAAGCCGGGCCATGGTAATTTCTCCTCGTACACCGTCGATCGTGCGATACGAGTCTCGAGGTGCAAGGCGCGGGCCCGCGCAGAGATTTCCCTACTCGGGCAGCGCCGCGAGGACCGCGGCCGCGAACTCGGCCCGGGGCCACTTGCGCCCGTTGGTCATCCCAAGCCGGACAATCACCGCATCGCGTGAGGGCACCACGAGCACGATCTGCCCCTGGTGACCCGAGGCGAAGTAGGCGTCAGGCGGCACGCCCGGGAGCGCGCGCTGCTCGGGATCCGGCGCCGCGTTGAGCCACCACTGGAGGCCGTAGCCCGCGCTCGGGTCGGTCGGCGTCGGCGCGACGCTCCGCGCGACCCAGCCCTCGGGCAGGATCCGCTCGCCGTCCCACACGCCGTCGTGGAGGTAGAGCAAGCCGAAGCGGGCCCAGTCGCGCGGGGTCGCGTACATGAACGAGGAGCCGACGAAGGTCCCGCTCGGGTCGGTCTCCATGACGGCGCTGTGCATGCCCAGAGGCACGAACAGCGCGTCATGGGGGAAGCGATGGTAGGCGCCGTCGTCGGCGAACAGCTCGCGGATTCGGCGGGAGATCAGGTTGGTCGTGCCGCTCGAGTAGGCAAAGCGCGTGTCGATGGGGTCGGCGAGCTGGCGCCCGAGCGGCAGCGCGCTGGCGTCGTGGCGATCGTAGAGCATCACCGTGACGTCCGTGCGCAGGCCGTAGCTCTCGTCGAACTCGAGGCCGCTGCTCATGCGCAAGAGCTGGTCCCAGGTCAGGCGCCCGCGCTTGGACTCGAGCCAGTCCCCGAAGCCGATCGGCTCGTCGATCGAGAGCTCGCCGCGGGCGACGAGGATCCCGACCAGGGCGCTGGTCACCGACTTGGTCATCGACCAGCCGAGCTGGGGCGTATCGGCGTCGAAGCCCTCGGCGTAGCGCTCGGCGATCAGCTGGCCGGCCCAGACAACGACGACGGCGCGGGTGTTGAGCGGCGGGCCGTCGAAGCTGGAGCTCGCGCCCGCGCCCGGGAAGATCTCGTCGATAGCGAGCTCGAGGGCGGCGCGGTCGAGGCCCGGGGGATCGCCGCTCGGGGGCTCGACGAGGGGTCCGTCGCCGCGGGGCCATGGCGCCGTCTCGGACCCGGCCGGGCGCGGGGTCGGCTCGAAGCCTTCGGCGCGCAGGCTCGCGGGCCCGACCTCGAGCGCGAGGGCGCAGCCGAGCCCGGGTCGGTAGGCGGCGGTCTTGGCCGCGAAGCCGAGGGCGTCGGCGCGCACGACCTGGGCCGAGGGATCGACCTCGTAGCTGACGAAGAAGGCCTTGGGGAACTCCTCGTCGACCAGGCCCTCGGACTCGCGGCCGGCGACGAACACGTCGGAGCACACGGCCTTGGCGACGGCCCCGGTGGCGATCGGGAAGATCCATCCGACCAGCCAGCTCGCGACCCCGATCACGATCACGGCGTTGATCGCGAGGACCGCGAGCACGATCTTTTTGAGCCTCGGCTTGCGGGTCCAACGGAGCTTCACGGCCGAGAGTGTCGCACGAGCTTCAGCTCCCGGGCTCGGCCTCGGACCGCCAGCACCGAGCCACGTGAACGCAAGGTCCGCAGGCGGCGGGCTGATCGAGCTTCGGCCACAGCTCCGTCGAGCCCTCGTCGCCGAGCTCGACGCGGAGCAGCCGGCCCGCCGTCTGGCGCAGGCGCTGATCAAAGCGCGCGAGCGTGGCCGGTTCGAGCGCGCGCAGGCCGGGGTCGGCCTCGGCCTCGCGCAAGAACACGGCCCCGGCGCGCAAGGGGATGGCCGGGCCCCACAGGCGGCGCAGCGCCCAGGCCTGGGTCAGCCGACGAAGGCCCGCGACCTGCTCGGGGTCGAGGACCGACTCGGGCTCGCTCGGCGCCCGCGCGTACTGCCAGTCGACGAGGTTGAGGCGCCCGTCGTCGTCGATCCAGACCAGGTCGATGCGACCGCGCACGATCACGCGGCCCTCGGGCGGCGGCGCCGACTCGGTCGTGACGGGCGCGAAGAGATCGAGCTGCGGGCGAGCTGGGGCCCCGAGCTCGCCGCGACCCGTCTGGCTCGGCTCGGGCCGCGCGTGCTCACCAAAGATCTCCAGCGCGAAGGGCAGCGAGCGCAACACTCGGCGCGGATCCTGGCGGGCGATCTCGATCAGCTCGCGGACCCACGGACGCTCGGCGAAGCGGAGCAGATCCTCGCGCAGCTCGGGCCACAGCTCCTTGGGGATCCGATCTTGATCGGCGAACGCGTCGAAGGCCCGGGCCGGATCACGGCCGAGACGATCGAGGTCGACGCGCCCGAGCAGGTAGTGGACGAGCCGACCGCGGGACCGAGCCTCGGCCAGGCTCGGCGGCGGCCGATCGCCCGCGTCGTCCTCGTCGACGCGCTTGCGCGGGACGAAGGGCAGGAGCTGCAGCCCCTTCATGGCCTCGCGCTCCTCGCTGGCCGGGGTGTCGAGGCCGACGACATGGGTCAGGAGGTAGCGCCG
This sequence comes from Enhygromyxa salina, assembly GCF_002994615.1. Taxonomy (GTDB): domain Bacteria; phylum Myxococcota_A; class Polyangia; order Nannocystales; family Nannocystaceae; genus Plesiocystis; species Plesiocystis salina_A. The sequence continues at coordinate 91,386 of NZ_PVNK01000152.1, forward strand.
CGGACACTTGTCGAACTCGGCGAGGCCAGACAGCGAGACCTCGAGCTCGCAGTCGCGCAGGTGCAGGGCCTCGCTGCGATCGTAGGCGGTCGGCAGCTCGTCGCGGGCTTCGCTCGGGGCCACGGGCCGCGCGGCGACGGGGGGCTCGCTGCCCGAGGCGTCCGCTACGAAGGAGGGCTCGGGCTCGGGCTCGGGCTCCGACCCGCTGGCTGCAAGGGCCGCTTGACCGACGGCCTCGGCCCGGACGGCCCCGACCCGATCGAGCAACCACCGCATCGCGCTGGCCTCGCCGTCGTCCTGCTCCTGGATCACCAGGCCGTCATCGACGACCTCGACGAGCTCGTCGAGCTCGGGCAGCGCGGCGTCGATCAGCTTGCGCCAGTTCCCCTCCCCGGTCCGGCCCTCGGGCGCCTCACCGAGCAAGACCAAGAGGTCGCGCGCGCGCGTGGTCGCGACGTAGAGCACCCGGCGGCTCTCGGCGTCGCGGCGGGCGGCGAGGCGCTCGTTGACGGCCTGGGCGTGGGGGCTGGGCCGGCGGCGGCCGACGAGGTCCGGCGACACGACCGCGAGGCCGAGCTCGCGCTCGAACACGACCGGGCCCTCCTGCCCGCGCGGGTCGGCCCCGAGCTCGGGCACGATCACGACCGGGAACTCGAGGCCCTTGGCGGCGTGGACCGTCATGATGCGGACGGCGTCGGGGTCGGCGGCGGCGGCGACCTCGGCCGGGGCCTCGCGGTCGAGCAGGTCCTCACCGCGCTCGAGCAGGCGCCGCGCGGTGGTCATGGCCCCGAGCCCGGCGAACTCGCGCGAGCCGAGCAGCGCGAGCAGCTTGTCGACGTTGGCGATCCGCTGCTCGCCCGCGTCGTCCCAGGCCAGGACCTCGCGCAGGCCGAGGCGGTCGACGGCGAAGCGCAGGACCCTCGCGGGGCCGAGGCGATCGAGCTCGTGGTGGAGGCGATCGACGAGGCGCGCGACGACGGTCACGGTCGCGGCGTCCTGCGCGACGCCGAGCTCGACGGCGCAGCCGCTGACGTGGTCGGCGAGGCGCAGGCGCTCGGCGGCGGCCAGCTCGACGATGCTCGCGTCGGTGATGCCCCAGACCGGTGAGCGCCAGACCCCGGCCGAGGCCAGCATGTCGCGGGGATCGGCGATCGCGAGCATCAAGACCGCGAGCTCGCGGATCTCCCGGGCGGCGTAAAAGCCCCGGCCCCCGACGACGACCGAGGCGATGTCGAGCTCGCTGAGGGCCTTGCGGTAGCGCGCGACGTGGCTGTGGGTCCGCATCAAGATCGCGACGTCGGCCCCGCGCAAGGGCTTGGGCCGCCCGTCGGAGCCGGCCCGCCCCAGCGGCGGGCGAGCGTCGAGCAAGAGGCGGACGTGCTCGGCCATGCGCCGGGCCTCCTGGCCTCGACGGGTCCGGGCGTCTTCGCTTGGATCGCTGCACAGCAGCTGGACCGCGGGGAGCCCGGCCTGATCTTCGTGGTCTTCGCGGACCGGCTCGAGCCGATCGACCTCGTCGACCCAGTCGACGGCGAAGCCCTCGGGGTCGTCGCTGATCAGGACTTGGGCGAAGAGCTGGTTGCAAAACTCGACGAGGCTCGGGCGCGAGCGCCACGACCGCCGCAACGCGTGGAGGCGCAGGCCCTCACCGCCGGCCCGGGCCCGAGCGGCCAGGCTCTGAAACAGCGAGACGTCGGCGCCGCGAAATTCGTAGATCGACTGCTTGCGATCGCCGACGGCCGCGAAGCAGCGAGCCCCGAGCGGCAAGACCGCGCTGGCCCGCTGGCCCCGCGGGACCGCCCGCTCGTGATCGCGGGCCTCGGCGAGGAGGTGGACGAGGTCGAGCTGGAGGCCGTTGGTGTCCTGAAACTCGTCGACGAGCAGGGCCCCGACGCGCTGCTTGAGCTGGCGGCGAACGAGGCGGTCGTCGCGGAGCAGATCGTGGGCGCCGCGGACCAGATCGACGAAGTCCAGGACCTGCAGGCGCTGCTTTTCGGCGGCGTAGGCCCGCGACACGGCCCCGAGCAGGGCGACGATCCGCTCGGCGAGCTCCTGCTCCTGCACGCTCGCGACGCAGTCCTGGACCAGCGCCCAGGCCTCGGCGAAGGGCTCCCAGACCCGGCGGGCGCGCTTGGGCAGCGTGCCCTTGCCGCGGCGCTGGCTGGCCACGCGGTGCAGCGCCGGGTACCAGCGTCGGACCTGGTCCGGCTCGCAATCGCCGATCCGCCTCCGCTCGATCGCGAGGGCGCGCAAGGTCGGTCGGAGGCGATCCTCGCGGGACTCCTCGAGCAGCTCGAGGCTCGCGGCGAGCGCTCGACAGGCCTCGCCGAGCTCGGCCCGGGCCTGGCCGCGATCAAAGCCGGGCTGCGGCTGCCCGTCGGCGTCGACGAGCAGGGATCGGGGATCGCGGCCCTCCTCGCCGAGCTTGCCGTGGAGCCGACGCAGCGCGGCGCGGAGGGTGTCGGGGCCGCCGAGGGCCCGGGCGGCGGCGCGGGTGTCCGAGTCGTCCTCGGCCTCGAGCTCGCGGAGCAGGACCTCGTCGAGGGTCCGGGCGAAGAGCTCGGCGGCGGCGTTCTCATCGAGCACGCCGAAGCTGGGGTCGACCCCGGCCTCGACCGCGAAGCCGCGCAGCAGCTGACCGCACAGCGAGTGGAAGGTGCCGATCGGCGCGCCCGGGAGCTGGTCGACGATCGCCCGCCAGCGCGCGGCCGGGACCTCGCGATCACCGAGCATCGCGGCGAGCTCCTCCTCGTCGGCGAGCGCGCCCACGGGGTCGGCGGCGAGCGCCGAGGCCCGCTGCACGATGCGCTGGCGGAGCTCGCGGGCGGCCTTCTCGGTGAAGGTCACGGCCCACACGCGGGCGGGGTCGAGGGGCTCCGCGTCAGGGCGACCGGCCCCGACGTAGAGCCCGAGCGCGACGCTGACCAGCGCGTGGGTCTTGCCCGCGCCCGCGCCCGCGGCCAGGACCAGGTTGGCGTCGAGCTCGAGCTCGCTCACGCCTCGCCCCCTTCGAGCTCGTCGCCCCGCTCGACCCGACACACGGGCCCGAACGCGCAGTAGCGACACGCGCGGCCGGGGTCGTGGGGCCGGACGTCGAAGCGGCCCTCGGCCACGCCGCCGAGCAGGGCCCAGAGGTTGTCGGACAGGTTGCGCTGGCCGACCTCCGGCAGATCCAGGGCCCCGACCGCGACGGGCGGCGGCCCGGGCTCGGTCGTGGCGTCCGGGGGGAGCTCGGCGGCCGCGCGGGCCCGCAGCTCGCGACGTTCGCCGGGGTCGAGAGCCAGGAGCCCGTCGAGCTCGACGCTCGACAGGCACATGTCGAGCAAGCTCGCCTGCGAGCGCTCGCCGTCGCGCAGCGAGACGTAGGCGGCGTCCGCGTCGCTGAGATCGGGGCGGCGCGCGGCCAGCCACGCGGCGTAGAGCGGCAGCTGCAGCTGGGTCCGCCCGAGCTCGATGTAGCGGAGGCGATCGCCGACGCGGCCCGACTTGTAGTCGATGATCAGGCCCTCGCGCTCGCGCCCGTCACCGCGGTAGTCGATCCGATCGACCCGTCCGACGAGCTCGAAGCGGCGCTCACCGCTGCGATCGGGGATCGCCAGGGGCACGCCCTCGAGCTCGCCGCTGCCGTCTTGCGACACCACGCCAAAGCCAAGCTCGAACTCGCCGGGCTCCCACGCCTCGATGCCCACGCGCCGCTCGCCCTCGAGCGTGCGCGCGAGGTCGCGGACGACCAGGTCGCGGTGCAGGTACCAAAGCGGCAGCGGCCCCGTGCGCTCGGAGGCCTGCCAGCGATCGAGCACCTCCTCGCAGACCTCGCGCGCGACGCTGTTTTCGGCCCCGGTTCGATCGCCACCCTCGAGCGGCGTGAGGCCCTCGGCGCGCAGGGCCTGCATGACCTCGGCGAGCACGAGGTGGCGGACGCTGCCCTGCTCGGCGGCGTCGAGGTCGTCGCGGATCGAGGGGCGCGGGCGCAGGCGCAGGACCCGGTTGGCGAAGAAGCGAAAGGGACAGGCGGCGTAGTCCTCGAGCGAGGTCGCCGAGCCCTGCCACACCAGCCCGGGCGCGTCGGGGCGCTGGCCGGTCCACACGAAGTCGAGGCGCGCCAGGGCCAATTCACGACTGCCGCCGTCGAGGCTGACGCCCGCGCGGCTCAGATCCGCGGCGTGGCTCCGCGCCCAGGTCAGCGCGCGCTCGAGCTGAGGGTGGGCGCCGCCAAACGAAGCGAGGCCGGCTCCGGCCCGGGCCAGCATGCTCATGCGCGTGAGCAGCTGACCGCGGGTGCTGCACTGCGAGAAGCTCGGGATCACCCCGGCCTCGAGCGCTCGCGGCTCGCGGTCCGGGGCCAGGGCCCGAGCCAGCGCGGCGAACCACCGCGAGCGCATGACCTCGCGGCCGTCGGCGTCCTGGCGGTGGGCGGCGAGGGTCAGCTGCTCGCGCACGTTGGCGCAGGCCAGGGCGAAGGTCCCGGCGTCCGCGGCCCCGGGCGCGCCGAGGACCGGGCGCCCGGCGGCGCGATCGAGGGCCTGGCGATCGTCGTCGTCGAGGAAGGGCAGCGGCCGCCCAGGCCCGGGGAGCTCGCCCTCGACGGCGTGGATCACGAACACGTAGTCGCTCGGTGAGCGGGCGAGCTCGGCGAGGTCGCGCACGGCGATCCCGGCCCCGCGCACGCCAGCTGGGCGCTCGCGGACGCCCGCGAGCGCGGCCTCGAGGTGGGCGCGAAAGTCCGTGAGCGAGACCCGATCTTCGGCGACGCCGACGGCGACGGCGGCCTCGTCGAGCCCGTGCCCGGCGACCTCGAGGGCCTCGAGGGCCGCGCGGTCCCGGGCCAGCGCGGCGACGGCGTCACGCTCGAGCCGACGCTCGCGCGCGCCCTCGCCGAGGGTTGGGAGCTCGAGGCTGCGCCGCGCGATCCCGAGGCCGCGCAGGGCCGCGAACACGGCGTCGAGGTGGGCGCGCAAGCTGGCCGTGCGCGGGAGCCTGAGCTTGTCGAACAGCGGCGTCCAGCGGTCCGCGAGGCTGAAGTACTTCGCCGCCTGCTTGGCCCGACGCTCGTGCTCCGGGTGCGGCTCGCGGGCGAGCTTGGCCGCGTGGACGCGGAGGCGACCGAGGTGACCGATGCCCCGATCGTCGCGCGAGCCCGCCTCGCGCAGAGCCATGAGCAGCGAGCTGGTGTCGCCGCGCCCGACGTAGGCCGACTCGAGCACGGCGGCGAGGGCCTCGCGCGGGAGGTCGCGCTCGGCGGCGTCGATCAGCGCGATCGCCAGCCGCAGCGGCGCCGCGTGGATCACGGGCTGGCCGCGGGTCTCCTCGCAGGGCAGCTCGGCGGCGTCGAGGGCCGCGAGCACGCGGTGGCGCGCGAGGCCCAGGCGCGGGACCACGATCGCGACCCGGTGCGGCGCGACCCCGCGCTGCAAGAGCGCGCGGATCGAGGCACAGACCCCGCGCAGGGCCGCGCGCTCGTCCTCGGCGTCGAGCAGCTCGAGCTTCGCGCGCAAGGTCGGGTTGACCAGCGCCCGCGCGCGGCTCGGCGTGACGAAGGGGATCAACCCGGCGACGGCGAGCTTGGCCTCCTTCTCACCGCCGAGCGGGCGCGGGACCAGCTCGACGCTCGGCGCGTCCTCGACCAGGTTGCGGCGGCGCAGCTCGAGCGAGGCGAGCAGATCGGGGGCGAAATTTTCTTCGGCGCTGCTCGCAGCCCCCTCGCCAGGCTGCCTGTCTTCGGCGCTGTCGGCCCCGGGCTCGAGCGACCCGCTGGGCAAGACCGGGACCTCGACCGCGACCTCGAGCCCCGCGCGCGCGAGCGCCTCCCACAGCCGCGCGCGGATCACTGGGAGCTCGGCGCCGCGCTCGACCTCGATCACACGCGCGCCGTCGACCAGCGCGGCGAGGCGATGGCGCCCGAGCTCGCCGATCGCCCGCGGCAGCGCGACCCGAGCCCCCACGCCGTCGACGACCTTGCGCGCGCGCAGGCGCGCCTCGTAGGCCCCCGCGATCTTCGCCAGCGCCGCGAAGCGCCGCCCAGACAGGCTGTCCCGCCGGCCCGACAAACGCGAGGCGAGGCGCTCGAACCCGACGCGATCGATCCCCGCCCGGCGCAGCGTGTCCCACAGCTCGAGGAAGGACTCCGCGAAGCCCGGCTCGGTCGCGAGCTCGGCGAGCGTCGTCCCGCGCGCGGCGGCGGGCGCGACCGAGGTCACGATCAGGCGCGCCTCCGTCGTGCTGATCGGCTCCAGCTGCGCGGCCCGGATCAGCCGATCTTCGAACGAGCGCAGATCGATCAGGCCCAGCGCGAGCGCGACGCCCTGAGCCCGGACCCGCTCGCGCAGGACCTCGGCCACCCGCTCGCGCGAGGGCAGCACACGCAGCGTGCGCTCGGGCAGGGCGCGCGGCGGTCCGGGCATGACCGGCACGGTAGCGCAGAGCTCCGCGCCGGACACGACCAGGATCAGCTCTTTTCGTACTCGCCGAGCTTCTCGTCGAGCTTCTTCATGGCCTCATCGAGCTCGTCGAGCGCGCTGCGAGCGGTCGAGGCCGAGGCTGCCTTCGCCGCCTCCATCTTGGCCTTGACCGTCGCCCGGGCGTTGTCCACGTCGGCCTCGAGCTCCTCCTTGGCCTCGGCGCCCTTGGCCTCGAGGGCCTGCCTGGCCTCGGTCGCGCGTTGCTCGAGCTTGGTCATCCGCTCCTCGGCCTCGTCGAGGCGCGCTTGCATGTCGGCGGGCATGGCGTCGGGGTCGGCCTCGGGCTCCTTGACCACCTCGCCCATTTTCTTGGTGGCCTCGCCCTTGGCCTCGCCGGTCTTGACCGCGTCTTCGGGCTTCGCCTTGTCGTCCTTCTTCGCGGTCTGCTCGCACCCGGCGACGCTCAGGAATGCGGCGATTGTGATTGCGACTGTGGTTGACAGCTTGCGCATCTCACGAGCCTGGCTCGATTGAGCGACCTGTCAATCGCTGCTCACGCCCCCACACTTTTTGCCGCCTGCTCTCTACTCCATCGCCTCGACGATCAGCCGGACCATGAGATCGTTGAACAGCTCGACGTCATACTCGCCGATCGACGGCTCGAGGTGCGGCCCACCGATCCCGCTGTGACTGGTCAAGAATGTGTAGGTCGAGCCGGTCGCTATGTCGATGTTGCGCATCAGAAACTCGGTGCTCTTGTCGATCCCGCTCGCGCCGACCGGGATCACCCGGATGCCTTGCTCGGCG
>NZ_PVNK01000153.1 GCF_002994615.1 Enhygromyxa salina
GGGCTGGCGGGGTAGCTCGTAGCAGATCACGTCTGGGTACCAGCGCGCCGCCCCGCCCCGCCGCGAGCCGCGAGCCTCGAGGTGGCGGTAGCGCTCGAGCCGACGCTCGCGGAAGCAGGCCAGGAGCGAGGTCAGGCGAGGCTCGTTGCGGTGAGCCTCGAGCAGGCCCTCGAGCTCGCGGGCCCCGAGCTTGCGGCCATTCGGGGGCGCTCGCCGTTGAGTGTTGAACAGCAGGTATTCGCGACCGGCGAGGCGGAGGCGATGGATCTTCATCGAGTTGAGGTCCACGGCGTCACTCGGGGAAGTCCTCGCCAGCGTCGTGGACCCGCGCGAGGTAGTCGAGGGTCGCGTCGTCCATCTCGCCGGTGCTCGGTAGTCCGGTGGCGGCCTGGAACTCGAAGAGCGCGGCCCGGAGGCGATCGCCTTCGGGTCCGAGCTGGACATGGCTCGGTGCTTGCGGGAAGCCGAGGTTGGCGAGGCGCTGTAGCTGGCCGCGAGCGCTGGAGATGGGCTCGAGCAGCCCGACTTGTAGCTCCACTTCGGACTCGGCGTCACCCCAGATCAAGCGGGCGCGGCTCACGTTGGGCGGCAGGAAGGTCTCGATCAGGCCGTCAGCTCCGGTCTCGCCCTCGCGCATGGGGGCGTTGCCGACCTCGATGCGCCAGGCGACGCCGCCGAGGGCTTTACCCTCGGCGAGGAGTTCGAGGCGAATGCGCGCCGGGACCCCGCGCCGGCGGAACACGTGGCGCCGGTCTACGGCGACCTCGACCTGCTTGGGCTCGAGATCCGGCACGAACACGACGTCGCCCTCGCTCAAGACCGTGCGGCTCTCGCGAGTTTGGCGCAACTCGAGGTTCTGTGCGTGGTCCCAGATGCGATCGGGGAAGTGGCCGTATCGATAGGCGATCGAGTCGATGGACTCACCTGGTTGTGCGCGGTGCTTGGTGGGCACCGGGGCAAGATACGTCACCCGCGGGGCGGGCTCCCACTTCGCAGTGAGCGTGGCACACGGGCACGGACTTCGGCGTGTGCTTCGTCCTCGAAGGGACAGAGGTTTCCAGTTGAGAACAGCCCTCGAGATTCTGGCGATTTTCATGAGCTTCATGGGCCCGCGACGATCAGGAGCGCCGCTGCGTACAGTGTCGCGCGAGCTTCGCGTTCAAGGGGCGCGAGCAGAAGCAGTGGTACGAGACGCTCGGCTTCAACTTCGCGTCGGTTGCGATCCGCTGCGCGGTGTGCCGACGGCAGCGGCGCAGCAGATCCGGGTGGCGGAAGACTGGCTGGCTCGACACTCGACGGGCTGATCGCTGAGCGGGCCTTCACAGGCCGGGCCAGACAAATCCCGGGGGCCGTCACCCGGACGGATACCTGCGCGTCGACGCCGCGCCGGTGTTCGGATCGAGCATCGGCGTGATCGTGAGTAGCGCCGATGGGGTCAGCAGGCGTGATCGAGACGCCATCATCTGAGGTGCGCGCTAATACTCGAGGACGAACCCGCGCTCAGTCCGTGCACTCGCCGGCGAAGCCCCCTCCGCTCACCCCAAACGTTCGCCCTACGGCTAGTACTAGCAGCCCGGGGTGCAATGCCTCGCGCCGCCTCGCTTGGCCTTTTCGCCGAGGGCGTTGTCGCCAAAACTTGCAGTACGCCCGGTACAGCGGCGTTTTGGCTTCGCGCCCTCGGCGAAAATTCCGGCGCGAGGCGACACGATGCATTGCACCCCGGGCTGCTAGCCCTAAATTATTCAGATCTTTAGATTCAGCGCTTGATTTAGGGCTAGAGCCCGGCTTTGAGCGCTTCGGGGCAAGACGAGGCTTTGATCAGCGCCACGCTCTGCTTGTCCCACTCGGCCTTGTTGGCTTCGATCAGCTTGTCCTTCGCGCCGTCGCCAAGGGCCACCCACCAGGTCTCGAGCGAGGCGAGCTTGTCGGCGTTGGTCGCCTTGAACTCGGTGAGGCTGACCTCGAGTGACTCGCAGTCGGGGGCGTTGAGTATGAGCTCGGCGCGGGTGGTCTCGAGCTCCATCTTGTCTTTCATCTTGGCCTCGTCGTCGGCCGAAGGGCCGCACGCGGTGAGGGTGAGCGTGGTCAGGAGCAGGGCGAGGGACAGGGAGACGCGGTTGGTCATTGGAGCCTCATACACGAATGCGAGACCTGGCGATAGTCACGCGCTCGATGTGGGGCGTCGTGCGGTGGCCCACAATAGAAAAAATCGAGCGCTCGCCGAGAAAAACGAATGGGTCGCGGGGCGGACTGGATCGCTGCGATGGTGCACAGGTCCCAGGTCAATCACGCGTTCTCGTGGGCGCTCGTCGCCGCGCTGGGTCTTGGACCCGCGGCCTGTGACTTCGACACACCTCCGCGCGAGCGCTACATGAGCCGCCTCTACGTTGGCGTGAGCCTGTCGTTTGAGCGCGAGGAAGGCAACAGCACGTCGTGCATGTGGGCGGGCACGCCGGGCAAGCCGCACGTCGTTTGGCATCGCGTACGGACACCTCGACAATACGAAGTCCGGGCGCGGTGACTGACTGTCTGTCAGGAACACCACACATGCGGGTCACGATGGCGGCTTCACACTGTCTTCTCGTAGAACTCGCCCTCGCAGATCGTCGAGAACCCCAGGGCCTTGCAGCCTTGGCCCGAGGTGTTGGCGGCTGCGAAGATCACGGCGACGCGCAGGCCGGCGTCGCGGAGCACCGCGAGGCGGTGGTTGACCAGGGCGCGGTAGATGCCCTCGCGACGCCGGGCGGGGACGACGGCGCAGCCCTGTAGGTAGCCGCAATCGGGCAGGAATCGTAGATGGGTGGTCGCGACGATCTCGCCGCCGAGCGATGCGATCCACGAGCGGGTGGGGGCCCGCTTCGCCAGGGCCTTGCGGGTGATGTCCGCGATCGTGTCGCGAAACTGCGGGCCGCGTTCCCAGGCGGTCGCCGAGGCGCTGGCGAAGTCTTGAATGTCCACTTCCGTCCTCACCTGGCGGAGGGTCATGCCGGGGATGTGCATCGAGAGGTCTTCGTCGCCGATCTCCCGGGCCATGCCGAGGGAGGGCCCCATGAGGCTGTAGCCGTGGTCGACGAGCCGCTTGCCGAGGTCGGCGGGAGCGGAGGACGGGCCGACGAACCAGCTGTGGCTGGCGCCGCGCGAGGCGTGCTCGGCCGCCACCGCAGCGACTGCGTCGTCCGCTTCGCGGCTGGGGAGTCGCGCGACGATCACCTTGTTGTGGTTGGGGCGCAGGCTCGAAGGCGTACGAACCTGCATCCAGTCGGGACCTTCGATCACCTCGCTGTCGGGCTCTCGCGCCACAGAATCGAGCAGCACGCGCTCCATCGCCTCGGGGCTGGGAAGGTCCACCGGCGTGATGCTAACCCACGATTGCTCGCCGCCGCACCAGCCCCAGCGTCGCGAGCATCCACAGCCACCCCGGATCCGCCGGCCCGCCACTGCGGCGGCCGCCCGAGGAGCTGTCTTGGCCACCGCTGTCCGAGTCGGTGTCGCCGTCGCTGCTGCTCCCGCCTGTGGTGATCGTGTCGTCGGCCGTAGTGCCGCCCCCCGGACGACGAGAAGTCGCTGTCGTTGAAGGTCGAAGTCGCGGTCGACGTCGAGCAGGTCGCTGTCGTTGAGGTCATCTCCTGCGTCGAAGACGAGCGCGCCCGCCAGCGCCGGGCCCTCAGCCGGCGGCGGCGTCCCATGACCTCGCCCTCCCGGCTAGACCCGCGGCGATCGACGACAGCTCGTCTCCGCTGCTGAGCTTGCCCGAGCCAAACCGAGCCTCGAATTCTCGCCGTACCGCCGGTACGAAGGCCGTACCGCCGGTCATGAACACGCGGTCGATCGCCGCGGGCTCGAGCCCCGCGCGGGCCAGGGTCTGGTCGAGGCAGGCGGCGATCTCGGCGACCTCATCGGCGATCCAGGCCTCGAAGTCGGCGCGCTCGACCTGAGCGTGGACCTCGAAGTCCTCGTGGACATAGTCGAACGCAGCCCGAGGCTCGCGCGACAGCGCGATCTTGGTGGCCTCGACGGCCTCGTGCAGGTGAAAGCCCTGGTTGTCCTCGATGATCATCATCAGGGCCTCGAGCGCCGCGGGCGACTCGGCGTGCTGGGCCAGGCGCTCGAGCTCGTGGCGGGTTCGGCTGCCGCGCAAGAACGAGAGCTGATGCCAGCGCGACAGCTTGTAGTAGTAGCCCGGCGGGATCGGCAGGCGCTTGCCAAATTCGCGGTAGTAGCTGCCCTTGCCCAGGGCCGGCGCGACGACGTGCTCGATCAGCGCGGCGTCGAGGTTGTCACCGGCCACGCCGACGCCACCGGTCACGAGCACGTCGTCGCTGCGCTCGCGCCGGCCCCGGTGGGTGGGGCCGATCCGCATCACGCAAAAGTCGGTCGTGCCCGCGCCGAAGTCGGCGATCATCGCGAGCTCGTCGCGCTCGAGCCCGGCCTCGTAGTGGTAGGCGGCGGCGATCGGCTCGAGCTCGAGCTCGACCTCGCCCAGGCCGGCCGCGAGCGCCGCCCGTCGCAACCGGGCCTCGGCCCGCGCGCAGGCCTGGTCGTCGCGGCTGCCCGCGAAGCGCACGGGTCGGCCGAGCACAGCCCGCTCGATCGGAGCCCCGAGCGCCGCGCTCGCGCCCTCGCGCAGGCGGCCCAGGAACAGCGCCAGCAGCTCGTCGAGGTCGAGGGCGTGGGGCCCGAGCGCCGTCCGGCCCAAGCTCGCGGTCGTCAGGTGGGTCTTGAACGACTGGATCAGCCGGCCCTCGCCGAGGGCGTCGAGGTAGGCCTCGATCCCGGCCGGGCCAGCCGAGAAGACCACGGGCTCGGCCGGCCGCTGCTCGTCGAGGTCGAAGAACAACAGGCTGCGAAAGCTGGCCGTCGAGCGCCCGAGCAGCTCGAAGCTGGCGAAGCGCGGGGGACCGTCGCCGTCGGCGAGGGCGACGACGCTGTTGGAGGTGCCAAAGTCGATGCCGAAGGCCACGGGCGCCCAGCGATAGCCAAACCCGGGCGCGCGGGCAAGCTCACCTAGCAGCCCGGGGTGCAATGCATCGTGTCGCCTCGCGCCGGAATTTGCGCCGAGGGCGCGAAGCCAAAACGCCGCTGTACCGGGCGTACTGCAAGTTTTGGCGACAAAGCCCTCGGCGAAAAAGCCAAGCGAGGCGGCGCGAGGCATTGCACCCCGGGCTGCTAGCGAAGTCAGCCGCGAACAACCGCTTTCATGACCTCCACCAGGCGCATGTCGCCCTTGCAGCGGTGGCAGACCAGGACCTCATGCGCGAAGACCCGTTGCATCAGCCAGGCCCACGGGTGTCGGGAGCGGCCCGAGGTGCCGGGCTCGAGCTCGAGCTTTTTCGCCTCGCCGTCGAAGGCCAGCCCCAGCTGCACCGGCGAACGGGACTCGGGCGCGGGTCCTGGGCACCACACGAGCGCGGTCCTTGGCGTGGGCTGCGAGCACGCCGTGATAGCGCAGCATGTGAAACTTTGGCGGTGGGATGAGTGCGGCGAGGCGAGCGAGGAAGTCGAGCGGGTCCAGCAATACGGCGCAGGTCCCGTCACGCCACGCATGGCGAAACCCATACTTCACACGTCCGTCGCCAATGACATCGAGTCGCTTTTGCGAGATCGGGGGCCGCGCAACATATCGGCACAGCCGCGAACGACTTTGGCGCCAGCGTCGCCGCCGGGAACTTCGATGGGGCGGCCTGCGAGGATCTAGCAGCGCGGGGGAAGACACAACCCTCGCCGATGTCGGGCAGGTTCACGTGCTCTACGGAAGCTTTGCCGGGCTGCCACAGTCTGCCGATCTGACCCTCGCCCAGGGACAGGGCGGTGTGGCAGACTCGGGTGCCGTGGGCGACGAGTTTGGTACGCGCTTCGAGGTCGTCAGCGGGGCGCTGGGCGACGAGCTGCGGGTGCTGGTCGCCCATGAGCAATGCAGCTCCGGCGCGAGCAGCCCGACGGTTGGATGGCACGTGTTCCAGGGACACAGCGGAGGTCTGGATCTGACCAGCGACGTGCTCGAGTGCGAGGAGCAGATCGGCACCCCCATGTCGACCGCGCGCTGGGGCGACCTCGAGCAGCTCGCGCGGGTCCACGCTGTGCGAATTAGCCGTGAGGCAAGCCCGTGAAGTGGGGAATCCGGCCGGGCTCGCCAGCTCCTGCCGCGCGCGGGCGGCCTCGGGTGGCCTCGACGATCCTGCTCGGACTCCTCAGCTCCTGCGGGGGCGACGAGGTCCCGGCGCCGGCCGAGACGACACTGGTGACCTTCCCCAACAGCAGCGCCACCTGCGAGATCACGGCCGGCGAGCTGCGCTGCTGGGGCTTCAATGACAAGGGGCTGCTCGGCTATGGCCACACCAACTCGGTCGGCGACGACGAGGACCCTTGCGGGCTAGGTCCGGTCCCGCTCGGCGGCGAGTCGGTCCGTGGGCTGTTCAGGATCGGCGGCGCGAGCCGCTGCGCGATCACGGACACCGGACGCGCGCGGTGTTGGGGATCGAGCTTCGCCGGCGAGGTCCTCACCGATCCCAACGAGCCCGCCGAGGCGGGGCCGAGGCTGGCGGCCGAGGTCGAACTCTTGCAGCTCGTCGGTGGCAGCGAGCACGCTTGCGCGCTGCTGGCCGGGGGCTCGGTCCGCTGTTGGGGCCAGAGCGACCTGCTCGGGCAGGGCGATGGGCTCGATCGCGCGCTCGAGCTGGGTCCGTCGGGCGAGGGCGACCTCTCCGAGCTCCCAGATGTCCCCCTCGGCGGTCCGGCGCGGACCCTCGTCGCGGGATCGTCGGGTGCGGGCAGCTTCACCTGTGCCCTGCTCGAGGCCGGCGCTGTCAGGTGTTGGGGGACCGAACCGACCCTGGGCTACGGCGACGCCCAGGTCGTCGGCGATGACGAGACCCCCGAGCAGGTCGGCGACGTCCCCCTCGGTGGCCCCGCGACCAGCCTGGTCGCAGGCCGCGGGGCCCTGTGTGCCGGGCTCGACGACGGCAGCCTCCGGTGTTGGGGCCGCGCCGCGCCCTACGGCGTGCTGGGCTACGGTGACATCTTCGCCGACACCGACATGGTTGGAGATGACGAGACCCCGGAGCAGATGGGGCCGATCGAGATCGGCGAGGCTGTCGAGGCCGTCTACATGGGCGATAACAGGACCTGCGTGCTACTCGAGGGCGGGCGCGTGCGCTGCTGGGGCGACGGCCTCCCGGGCGTGCTCGGATACGGGCCGGAGGTGACCCGCCTCTACTCGCCTCCGCCGGACGACATCGAGCTCGGCGGGCCCGTCCGCGACCTGGCCCTCGGGCGCAACCATGGCTGCGCCGTGCTCGAAGCCGGCGGCATCCGCTGCTGGGGTCACAACTCGAAGGGGCAGCTCGGCCTCGGAGACACGAGCTCGATCGGGGTCGAGGGCCTGCCGGCCGATGTGCCCATACGCCCAAGCTGCGAGGGATCGTGACATGAGCGACGAGACTCATAGATTTCGCCTGTGGCTCGGGGTCGCAATCGGGCTGGCGCTGGTGCTCGACACCGACGAGCGAGTGCAGGTCCTCGAAGGTCACTTCGAGCGGGCGTTCGAGCGCCTCGGCCGGGATCCGGAAGACCGCGCCGCCCTCGACGAGGCGCGCGAGACCCTGTCTCTGTTACGGACCGAGCTGTGGGTCGATGAGGGGGGCCGCCGCCGTCACGGCCTGCTCGAGCGGCGCCTCGAACAGCTCACTGGGGAGTGAGGGGCCGCGAATGACCGCTCTCGATCTGCAACGAGTTCAACTTGCCAGACATTATGGAGTAGATGAAAACGGAAATGACAGTCGTTGGCCCGGTCTTGCTCGACCCCCCTCGGGACTGCTCGACCCTCGGCGGGACGGCTCGCGCCAGGTGCCCAGTTTCGGTCCGGGGATGCCGTATCGCTGACATCTGAACCAGTCCGGGATTTCACGACGGCTGGTGTTTGACAACCGCACCTAGCAGCCCGGCCTGCTAGCCCCTCAGGTCGCGGCGCCTCGTGTAGCGGCCGGAGTCCGTCGGACTCTCGCCGAGCCACGGCGTGACCCACGAGGGCGTCGACCACCGCGGCGCCGGGGGGCACGCGGCCTCGCTGCGCTGCGCGCTCTCGATCAGCCGGACCAGCCGGTCGTCGTCGAGCTTGGCCTGACCGGGGGTCAGCGAGAGCTTCGCCGCGGGCAGCTGACGGAGGCGATGAAACAGCTCCCACAGGCCCTCGAAGCGCTGGCGCACGAGGGGGTGGAGGTAGTCGGGGATGCCCAGCGCGAGCAGCTCGAGGACCGAGTCGGGCTCGAGGGGCAGGACCCTCGGCGGAATCCACGGACGCAGCTGCGAGAGCAAGGCGTGGAACAAGCTGGCGGGCTCGAGCAGGGCGGCGGCCTCGGAGTCGATGATCGGGAGCAGCTCCGCGTCCGCGCAGAGGTTGCGAAGCACAGCGGCCAGCCCGACGCGGACGCCTGGATCGACACTCGGGTCCGTCGACAGGCCCTCGAGCCAGCGCAGCTTGCTGGCGAATTCGTGGACCACGCGCAGCTGCACGCCCGCGACGCGACGGGCCTGCTGACCGGGTGAGGTCAGGTGTTCGTAGGCGAGGAGCTCGATCGCGATCGGACTCGTGACCGCGACGTGCTCGGTCAGCGCGCGGAACTCTCGATCGTGGTCGAGGGCCCGGATACCGTCGATCAGTACATCGATCATCTCGCAGATCTGCATAGCACTCGTGCCGGAGGATCGAGCGCTGTTCGAGACCGAGGCCGCGAGCGGGGCGGTCACGCGTGACCGACCCAAGACGCCACACCCTCGACCGTGGCCCGAACCATTCGCGCGCAACGATTGCTCGCGGCGCTCGTGACGGTCGCCTGCGCGCGCCGACGGTCGTCCGTGTGACGCTGGCTGCGGCGCGAGCCATGGCCACGCCACGCGACTGCCACACCCGCTGTGTAGCACCGTGACCCAAGCCCGCAGGTGCTGCGCGCGAGCCTCGACAAATGCGCTCGGGTCACGGATTACGCAAGACAACCCTGCGCAGCGCTCGCACCGAGCGGCCGCGCGCTGGACGTCGCGTCCGGGCTCTGCCAAGCTTTGGCGTGCAGCAGCAGCGCTCCTTGTATCCTGCAATTACACCCTACGAGAGCGGCTTTCTCCGGGTCTCGCCGATCCACGAGCTGTACTGGGAACAGTCCGGCAACCCCAAGGGCAAGCCGGTGGTGTTCCTTCACGGGGGGCCGGGCGGCGGCACCGATCCCAAGCACCGCCGCTTCTTCGATCCGCGGCGCTATCGCATCGTGCTTCTGGACCAGCGCGGCTGCGGTCGCTCGCGGCCCCACGCGAGCCTCGATGACAACACGACCTGGGCGCTGGTCGAGGACATCGAGCGCCTGCGCGAGCACCTGGGCGTCGAGCGCTGGCAGGTGTTTGGCGGCTCGTGGGGCAGCACCTTGGCCCTGGCCTACGCCCAGACGCACCCCGAGCGCACGACCGAGCTGGTCCTGCGCGGCATCTTCTCGTTCACCGACGCGGAGATGGATTGGTTCTACGGCGGCGGCACCGCGACGCTGTTTCCCGAAGCCTGGGCCGACTTCATCGCGCCGATCCCCGAGCACGAGCGCGGGGACTTGCTGCGCGCCTACCACAAGCGCCTGACCGGCGACGACCCGCGCGAGCGCTCGCGCTGCGCCACGGCGTGGAGCCTCTACGAGTGCCGCGTCGCAACCTTGATGCCCGATCCCGACGTCGAGGCCCACTGCGAAGATCCCAACTTCACGCTGCCCTTCGCGCGGATCGAGTGCCACTACTTCGTCAACCGCGGCTTCCTCGACAACGACCGCCAGCTGCTCGACGCCTGCGAGCGCATCGCCCACATCCCCACGACGATCGTCCACGGTCGCTACGACGTGATCTGTCCGGTCCGAAACGCCTGGCAGCTGCACCAGCTGCTGCCCGAGTCGCGGCTGACGATCGTGCCCGACGCGGGGCACTCGGCGTTCGAGCCGGGCATCGTCTCGGCCCTCGTCGACGCCACGGCGAACTATCTTTAGCGCCCCCGCTGCTGTTGGCTGCGGCGGTACTCTTCAACCCGCTCGAGCAGCTCGCGGGCGCGGTCGTCGTCGACCTCGAGCAGATCACACACCCGGGCCCGGGCTTGGTCGGCCTCGTCGGGCAGCAGCTCGTAGACCTTGTAGACCAGGCTCTGCTCGACCCGGAGGCGGAGCCGATCGAGCTCGCGGTATTCGGGCCGGAGCCGGAGGCCGCGCTCGAGGTGGTCGAGGCCGCGATCGGGCGGGTCGATGTCAAACACCCACGACTGGTAGAGCGCCCACAGGTAGCGGCGCAGGGTCGAGTTCTCGACCTCGGCGCCCGAGGCCAGCGGGCGGCCCTCGAGCCCCTCGAGGATCACGGCCTGGCTGCGGAACTCGTCACCGGTCGGGAGCTCGGCGTGGATGAGCTCGAGGATCCCGCTGCGACGGTCGAGGTCGAGGTGGAGCCCGGTCCGGGCCAGCCGGGCGCGGGCCCGGGTCAAGAAGGCCTCGGGCGTCGGCTCCCAGGTCTGGATCGGCGGGCGCGAGATGATCGTGCCGCTCGGCCGCCTCAGGGTCGGGTGGACGAGGGGGGCGTCCGGGTCGGCGCTCGAGTTGGAGCTGTTGGTCTCGACCGCGAACACGCGAATGTCGCCGCCGTGGGCGTCGTTGGTGTACTCGAAGCGGACGATGTCGGGCATGGCCTCGAGCATCTTGGAGAACTTCAAGAACCCGAACTGGGTCTCGTCGAAGCCGGGATCGATGCGGTTGCGGATCATCGGCTTGAGCGTGGCGCCGAGGATTCCGCCGGCCCCGACCTCGTCGGCGAGGAGCTGGCGCAGGTGCTCCTTGAACACGGCGAGATCGCGGATCTCGAGCTCGCTGCGCCGACCCCAGTCGCGCTGGTCCTCGGGCCCCCAGGTCCGCCACAGGTCGCGGTAGTAGACGAAGCGATCGCAGAGGTTGGGCAGGTCGCGCGAGGCCGACTCGCGGACCGAGACGCCGATGATCCGGTGACCGTGCTCGCGCACGACCCGAAGCAGCGGGAGGAAGTCACGATCCCCGCTGACCAGCACGAAGGTGTCGTACTCGCGCTCGTAGAGCGAGCGGACCGCGTCGACGGCCAGGGCCACGTCGACGGAGTTCTTGATCTCGTTGCCGTGGCGGCGGCCGAGCACGTGGATCGTCTCGATGCCCTGGACGTAGAGGTCGCGCTGGTGCTGGCGGACGCTGGCGCTGCGCCAGTCGGCGTAGGCCCGGGCGAGGACCAGCCGACCCTCGTCGCGGACGAAGCGGACGATTCGCTGGATGTCGACGGCGAACTCGTGGTCGCGCGGGTCGACGCCAGCGTCGGTGTTCTCGACCCCGTAGACCAGGTTCTCGAAGTCGATGAACATCGCGACGCGCTCGCTCGGCATGCTGGTCTCCTCGGGCTCGGGTCACTGCGGGGTCCGGGCCCCGGCTCCTGGCTCGTTCTGCCGGCTCGTTCTGCCGGTTAGTTCTGCCGGTTAGTTCTGATAGAAGGACTCGATCTCGACCTCGTACTTCTGACGCACGATCTTGCGCTTGACCTTCATGGTCGGGGTCAGCTCGCCGCCGTCGATGCTCAGATCCGCGGGCAAGACCCTGATCTTCTTGATTGTCTGCACGCGCGCGAGGCCGGCGTTGACCTCTTGGACCGACTCCATGAGGAACGCGCGGACCTTGTCGTCGTCGACGAGATCGGCGGTCGTCTTGGCGCTGCTGCCCGTCTCGGCCACGAGCTCGGCGAACTTGTCTTCGTCGATCGTGACCAGCGCGGACAGGAAGGGCTTGCGATCGCCGACGACCACGGCCTGGCTGATCCAGACGATGTTCTTGAGCTTGCCCTCGATCAGCTGCGGGGCGATGTTCTCGCCGCCCGCGGTGATCAGCAGGTCCTTCTTGCGGTCGGTGATGCGGAAGAACTCGCCGGACTTCTCGCCGATGTCGCCCGAGTGGAGCCAGCCCTCGTCGTCGAGGGTCTCGGCCGTGGCCTCGGGGTTCTTGTAGTAGCCCTTGAACACGTTGCGCCCGCGCATGCACAGCTCACCGTCTTCGGCGACCTTGACCTCGGCGCCGGGCAGCTGCCAGCCGATCCAGCCGATCCGGAATTTGTTGGGCGTCGACATCGTCGCGGGGCCCGAGCACTCGCTCATGCCGTAGACCTCGTTGATCAGCACGCCGAGGCTGGCGAAGAAGTCGAGGGTCTCCTTGGCGATCGGCGCGGCCGAGGTCACGTTGAGGATGCTGTTGTCGAGGCCGAGGCGCTGCTTGACCTTGGAGAAGACCAGCTTGTCGGCGAGGCCGTAGGTCAGCGGCGGGGCCTCGCCGCGCTGACGCGCGTCCATGGCCTTTTGCCCGACCTTGCGCGCCCACTTGGCGATCGCCTTCTTGAGCCCGCTGTTTTGGGCTCCGGCGGCCATCATCTTGGCCTGGATCTTCTCCCAGACCCGCGGGACCCCGAGGAAGACCTGGGGCCGGACCTCGCTGAGGTTCTGGGGCATCTTGTCGAAGCTCTCGGCGAAGGCCGTGCACAGGCCGAGCTGGATCGGGATGTAGATCGAGATGATCTGCTCGGCGATGTGCGACAGCGGGAGGTAGCTGAACATCGTCGCGCCGTCCGTGAGCTCGATGACCGAGCTGGCCGAGGCGGCGGTCCAGGTCAGGTTGTCGTGGCTGAGCATCACGCCCTTGGGATCGCCGGTCGTGCCCGAGGTGTAGATCAGCGTGCAGATGTCTTCGGGCTTTTGGGCCGCGATCCGGGCTTCGAGCGCGGCCTCGCCGTCTTCGAGCGCGTCGCCCTTGGCCAGCATCGACGCCCAGGAGTGCACGGCCTCGTCGTCGTGCTCGCCGGAGATGAGCACGATCGCCTTGAGCAGGGGGAGCTGGTCGCGGATCGCGAGGAACTTGGCCAGCTGCTCTTCGTTTTCGACGATCGCAATGTTGGCGTCGCAGTGGCCGGCGACGTACTGGCACTGCTCGGGTGAGTTGGTCGCGTAGATCCCGACCGGGATGCCGCCCGCGTAGATCGCCGCGATGTCGCCGATCAGCCACTCCTTGCAGTTGAAGCCGATCAGCGTGACCCCGCGGCCAGGCTCGAGCCCGAGCGCGATCAGGCCCTTGGCCGCCCGCCGGACGCTGGCGTGGTACTCGGCCCACGAGGTGTCCTTCCAGATCCCGCCGCCGACCTTGGCGCGCAGGGCCGGGGCGTCGGCGTAGTTCTTGGCCGCGGCGTCGAGGGCCTGCATGACCGTCTGGGGGGGTCGATCACGGAATTGGGCGTCACTCATCAGTGGAGCCCTACCACGATTCTGGGCGCGATTGGAGCCGCAGGGGCAGGCTCGTGGCCCCGGGGGGAGCCGAGCGGCGCGCGATCGCGGCGCTGCGTCAGCCGTGCCGGGGCCAGGGGCCGAGAAAAACCGACTCAGCCCGCGAAGAAGCCGGCCATGGTCGCGCTCATGTTCTCGGCCGTATCGGCGCCCCAGGCCGCGCCCGTGATGCTGCGGCCAGTCGACTGTCCGTTGGCGTCGAGCTCGTAGAACACCGGGACCGCCACGGTCCCGAGCTCGCGGGTCCGGGGGTCGTCCTTGAACGCGTCGAGCTCGGCCCGGATCAGATAGACCCCGGCCAGCCCCGCCTGCATCCGTGGATCGTCGAGGAGCTCGCCAAACATCCGCGAGGGCGGACACCAGCGCGCGCTAAACTCGAAGAAGGGCCGCAGCCCGCGAGCTTCAGCTGCGTTGGCGTGTTCGCGCAGCTGTGCAGCCAGGGCCGCGCCCGCGTGAAGGTGAACCACGACGTGGGCGCCGCTCGAGCCCTGCGCAGGCGCTTGCCTGGGCGCGAGGCTCGGTGACTCGCCCGCGGGCAGCGTCGACCCGCGCGGGCCGGCGACGGCGCGGAAGGCCACGGACACGCCGACCGTAGCGATGGCGAGGGCGACGAGCCCGAGCGCGATAAGGATGCTCAATCCGAGCCTGCGCGCAGCCAGCTCGCGGCCTCGGGCGCGAAGTAGCTGAGGATCAGGTCGGCGCCCGCGCGACGAATGGCGATGAGGCTCTCGAGCACGGCCTTGCGCTCGTCGAGCCAGCCCCGCTCGCACGCGGCCTTGAGCATCGCGTACTCGCCGCTGACCTGGTAGGCGGCGACCGGCAGCGGGGTCGCCTCGCGGACGGCCCGGATCACGTCGAGGTAGGGCCCCGCGGGCTTGACCATGATCATGTCGGCGCCCTCGCCCTCGTCGAGCTCGACCTCGCGCAGGGCCTCGCGGACGTTGGCGGGGTCCATCTGATAGGTCTTCTTGTCGCCGTGCTTGGGCGCCGAGTCGAGGGCCTCGCGGAACGGGCCGTAGAAGGCCGACGCGTACTTGGCCGTGTACGCGAGGATCGAGACCTCGGTGAAGCCGGCGTCGTCGAGGCCCTCGCGGATCGCGAGCACGCGGCCGTCCATCATGTCGGAGGGCGAGATGATGTCGGCCCCGGCCCGCGCCTGACTCAGGGCCTGCTTGACCAGGACTTCGACGGTCTCGTCGTTGAGGACCCGGCCGTCAGGCGCGACGAGGCCGTCGTGGCCCTCGCTCGAGTAGGGGTCGAGGGCGACGTCGGTCACGACCACGAGCTCGGGCCAGCGCTGCTTGAGCGCCCGGATCGTGCGCGGGATCAGGCCCTCGTCGTTGAAGGACTCGCGGCCGTCGGCGGACTTGAGCGCCTCGTCGATGGCCGGGAACAGGACCACCGATCGGATGTCGAGCTCGACCGCGCGCCCGACCTCGCGCAGGAGGCCTTCGGGGCTCAGGCGCGAGCGGCCGGGCATCGCCGAGATCTCGATGTCGCTGCCACCTTCGTGGATGAACAGCGGATAGACGAAGTGCTCGGGTCCGAGCCAGGTCTCGCGTACGGCGTCGCGGATCGCCGCGCTCTTGCGGTTGCGGCGGGGTCGGGCGGTGAGGTCGAGGCGGGCCATTGGGACCGAGCCTGCGATGGTTTGGCGTAAAGGTCCATGGCCCCGAGCGAGCGGGCGCCGAGCTCGCAGGCGCCCGCGGTATTGGCTCATCTGACGCTCGATGAGGCGCAGCTCGGACGGTCGAGGTGCTCGAACGCGGCGTTCACCCAGTCGTCGTGGTCGTCGGCGTCGGCGTCGTCGTCGTCGTTGGCGGCGTCGTGGGTGGCGGCGTCATTGTCGGTGTCATTGTCATGGTGCGGACGAGGGTGGAGTAGACCTCGCGCCAGGCCAGCTCTGCCTCGGGGGTGAAGGCATCACCCAAAAAGCGCTCCAGCGTCGCAAGCAGCGCCTGGCCGACGAATTTGTAGTCGCGCAGCGTGGCGCCATAGTCGACGTGGCGCTCGCCGAGTTCGCGCACGGCGTCCTCGATCTTGGCGAAATTGTCGAGCCCCCGGACCGCGAGCGCCAGCGTGTCGGTGAGCATCTTGTGCTGGCGCTGCATGTCGCTGTGCTCGAACAGGGCGATCGAATCGGGGTGGCGCTCGAACAAGTCGGCGTAGAAGGCCTCCGCGAACGCCAGCGCCCGACCTTCGATACGATCGAAGCTGGTCTGGACCAGGTAGACGACGTCGCTCTTGGCGAAGTCGTGGATGATTGAGAGCTGCTCGGGGCCCTCGGTGCAGATGAGCTCGAGGCCTTCGAGCAGCGCGCTCGGAGCCATCACCTGGCCAGGGGTGGCGAAGCCGCAGGCCCGCCGCGCCTCGCGGATCGCGGCCCCCATCAGCACCTGGCCGGTATGGGAGTTGGTCGTGGCCTTGCCCTCGAGCAAGATCCCACCGCCGAGCCCGGCCGCGGTGCTGACCTGGGCGCCGAAGTGCTTGAGCAGGTAGGGGTTGAGCCGACGGATCCGCGCCGACGCCCGCAGGGCCACGCGCAGGGCTCGGCGCACGCCGTCGGCGCCCGGGGCGAAGGCCGCGATCGCGGTCGCCCCGTCGAAGCCGGCCATGCGCCCGCCGTTGTCTTCGAGCAGCTCCTCGAGGGGCGCGAGGCAGCGCTCGAGCACGTGGATCGCGTCGTCGGGGAAGCCGTGGGCGAGGACCTCGTCGATGCCCTCGAGGCGCAGGACCAGCGCGGTCGCGGGCTGCGAGCGGGCCGCGCCGCCCTCGGTGGTCCGGCGGATGTCGGCCATCGTGGCGTCGTTGGGATCGACGACGAGGCGCTTGACCGTGCAAGGCCCGTAGATCCTCGCCTGGCAGGCGAGGCGGGTCGTCTTGGGCCACTTGCGTCGTTGCGCGACCTTGGCCTCGGCCTCGGTCCGGGGGCCGAGCGCGGCCGAGCCCTGGAGCACGACGACCCGGCAGGTCGAGCATTGGGCCTTGCCGCCGCACGCGTGGTAGTGAGGGACGCCAGCGGCGAGCGAGACCTCGAGCAGGTTGTCGCCTTCGTTGGCCAGCGCGACCAGGCGCTCGCCGGGCTCGCGGAAGCTGACGCGGTGGGTTGTCAGGCTGAAGTTGGGCTCCCGTGCGGTGGTCTGGGTTGACGTGAGCTGGGCTGGCGTGAGCTGGGCCGAGGTGGCGTCGGGCCCGAACGTGCGCGACATGAACAAGGTGCCGCCGGGCGCCGCCGCGTGGGCATTGTGGACCTCGTGGATCGCCGCCGACAGCCCAGGGCCTGCGGTGTTGGGGCTGAGACTCGGGAGGTTGGTGACCCCCGCTGCGCGAAACACCTCGTCGAGGGCCAGCCCGGCCGCGCGCGCGTGTTGGAAGCGCAGCGAGGGTTCACGCTCGACGCAAGCCGCGAACCACTCGTCGAAGCCGGGGGGCAAGCGCTGCTCGGCGCCGTACTCGGCCGCGCGCTCGGTCGCGCGGGGGATCGGATCGATCAGCATCTCTCGCCACAGCCGCGGCATGTCCATGCCCTCGGCCGCGGCCCGCCAAAACGGGCTGCCCGTCAGCATTCGAAACACGACGAGGCCCAGGGACCAGACGTCTGCGGGCGGGCCGAGATCCTCGCTCGACTGGCTCTGCTCCGGAGCCATGTAGCCGGGGGTGCCCACGGCGACCGTGGCCGCGCGCGCGCTCGAGCGGAGCTTGGCGATGCCGAAGTCGAGGATCTTGACCATGAAGGGGACCCCGACGACCCGCGAGACCGACAAGAAGATGTTCTCGGGCTTGATGTCGCGGTGGACGACGTCGACGTCGTGCGCGGCCGCGACCGCGTGGATGACCTGGCCGCTGACCAGGGCCGCGTCGGCCAGCGGCAAGGGCCCGCGCGTCTGAATGTGACGCTCGAGATCCTGGCCTGCGAGCAGCTCCATCGCGATCCACGGGGTGTGGGTCTGCTCGTCGACGCCCGCGGCGATGACCTGGACCACGTGATCACTGAGGATCCGCGCGCCGATCCGGGCCTCTTGCTCGAAGCGCTCGCGCGACCTGAGGTCGAGCGCAAAGGGCGAGTGCATGACCTTGACCGCGCGCTCGTGGCCGGTCGTGAGTTGCCGCGCGGCATAGACCACGCCCATCCCACCTTCGCCGAGCCGCCGCTCAATCTTGAAGTCTTCGCCGACGAGCGAGTTCGGTTCGAGTTTTGTTGGCGGACCCATGTACTCCCGCAACGGTACAAGACGCAGGGCGCATCGACGAGGGGCCGGTCGGATTCGAATCGGCGTCGTTCGGATGCCTAGCAGCCCGTGGTGCAATGCCTCGCGCCGCCTCGCTTGGCGTTTTCGCCGAGGGCTTTGTCGCCAAAACTTGCAGTACGCCCGGTACAGCGGCGTTTTGGCTTCGCGCCCTCGGAAATTCCGGCGCGAGGCGACACGATGCATTGCACCACGGGCTGCTAGGCTGACGCGACGGTCTCTGAGCAGGGGTTCCCGCACCTGGCGACGTCGCCCGTGACCCGCCGACCCGCGAGGTCGAGGGGGCACCCGTGGGCCGAAGCTCGGCAGCGCGGGCACGATCCACGCGGGGACGTGGCGGACCTGCGGGCGCGCGAGCAGCTCGAGGGTCGGCATGAACACCTGGGCCGAGCGCCCGAGTCCGACGAGCAGCCTGCTCCCGCGCGATCACGCAGGGCGCCCAACGGACCGAACAGCGCGGCCGGATGGCGACCGAGCCAGGCTGTGCACGTCGCCGCAGAGCTCGACAGTGCAAGTTTTGCGGGGGCCGGGGCTCGGGCGCGAGCGCGAGGTCGGGTAGACCACGCAGCCGCGATGTTCGAGGAACTCCAGCTACTCACGGTCGAACCGCTGCAACGTTTGGTCAGCTATCTCGATGAGCTCGTCGCCGGCCGCCTGTGGCTGAAGGTCCTGATCGGGATGGTCTTGGGGGTCGGCGTCGGTTTCGTGCTCGGGCCCGAGGTCGGCCTCGTCGAGCCGGCCACGGCCGAGGCGGTGGTCAGCTGGCTCGCCCTGCCGGGGATGCTGTTTTTGGCCCTGATTCAGATGATCGTCATCGCGCTGGTGTTCGCTTCGATCATCCGGGGTCTAGGCGCCAGTGACAGCGTCGCGCAGCTTCGGGCGCTCGGGCTTCGGGCCGCGGCCTACTTCGTGTTCACGAGCGCGATGGCGATCGGGCTCGGCATCGGAGTCGCGCTGTTGATCCGCCCGGGCGACTACATCGAGATGGACGTCGAAGTCGAGCTCGACCTCGCGGCGACGACTCCGACCTCCTCCGCCGCGACCGCGAGCCTCCCGGAGCGGGTCGTGGGCCTGCTGCCAGACAACCCGATCGCGGCGATGGCCGATGGCCAGCTGCTGCAGATCGTCTTGTTTGCGATCGTCATCGGCGTCGCGCTGGTCTCGATGCCAAACGAGAAGTCGCGCCCGCTGTTCGACCTCCTCGGCGCGATCCAGGAGGTCTGCATGACGGTCGTGAAATTCGGGATGCGGCTCGCCCCGCTGGCCGTGTTCGGGCTGATGACGCGGGTCTCGGCGACGACCGGCCTCGACACGCTGGTCGGCGTGGGGGTCTACGTGCTGGCGGTGCTCGGCGGGTTGCTGGCCCTGGTCTGCGTCTACCTGGTGTTGGTGACGGTGTTCGGGCGGATGAAGCCGTGGACCTTCCTCGCGGCGGCGCGCGAGGTCCAGCTGCTCGCGTTTTCGACCTCGAGCTCCGCCGCCGTCATGCCCCTGTCGATGAGCACCGCCGAACAAAAGCTCGGGGTTCGGCCTGCCAGCGCTCGCTTCTTGATCCCGCTGGGGTCGACGATCAACATGGACGGGACCGCGCTCTACCAGGGGGTCGCAACGCTGTTTTTGGCCCAGGCCTTCGGTATCGAGCTGAACACGGGGGCGCTCGCGCTGGTGGTGGTGACCGCGGTCGCGGGCTCGATCGGGGCCCCGGCGACGCCCGGTGTTGGCATCGTCGTGCTCGCCTCGGTCCTCGAAGGGGCCGGGATCCCGACCGCGGGGATCGCGATGATCCTCGGCGTCGATCGCCTCCTCGACATGAGCCGAACGGCCGTAAACGTCACCGGGGATCTGACCGCGGCGGTGGTGCTGGATCGGTGGATGGGCGACGAGCTCGACAACCCCGCGTCCGAGCCGCCCGGAGCCTCGTGATGCCTCAGCAGCCGAGGATGTCGTCGAGCTCGCGGACGAAGCCGTCGACGCCGAGCCCATCGAGCTTGGTCCGGGCGCGCTCGGCGTCCTCGAAGGTCGTGAACGGGCCGACGCCGACGCGGTAGCTCGGAGGCAGCTCGGCCTCGGTGGCGATCGTCTCGACGAAGACCTCGAACTCGCCGCCGACGCGCTGCTCGATCGTCGCGGCCAGGGCTTCGGCGCCCTCGCGGTCGGGCAGCAAGTCGAGCTGCACGGTAGCGACAAGGTCGAGAGCTTCGTGCTCGACGGCGCGGGTGATGCCGACACGCTCGGCGAGCTCGATCAAGTCCACCGCGCCGGGGTTGAAGTGCGACAGCAAGGTGAGCATCACGAGCGAGATCTGCGAGAGCATGTCGCCGGGGTAGTTCACCGATCGTGCCAGGTCGCCAGATCGCCTCTGAGACCGCCCGGGTGCGGCATTGGGCCGTCTGCGATCCGCGCTGACACAATCGCTGACATCCGCGATTGCAAACGCCGCGACGGGCTCTCACTCCTGGGCCTAGCAGCCCGTGCTGCTAGCAGCCCGTGGTGCTAGTGAAGGCGCGCGGTCGGATCGAAGCGCAACACCGCGATCGCCGCGCGCGGCATCAGGCGCAGCCCGAAGTGGATCGAGTGGGCGGGGTCGCTGATCTGCAGGCGCACGCTGGTGCCGATCGTCGCTCGGGTCATGCGCTGGGCCCGGCGAAATTCCCAGTCGATGCTCGGATCGAGGGGCACGCCGAGGATGCCGAAGTCGGGGGCGGGCATCCACTCGGGCGGTAGGTTCAAGACGAGGCGGGCGCGCTCGGGCTGCAGGTTGAGAGGCGGTGGCATACGCCAGCTCATGCGTGGCGCGCCGAGCAGTGTCGTGCCGAGGGGCTCGGCCGCCACGGCCTCGGGGCTGACCAGCGAAGCCGCCATCATCGCCGCCGCGCCGAGCAACCGCCTGCACCCGACGAGTGGCTTGCTTCGGGAGAGGCGAGGGCGGTGCGGGCGACGATACATGCGTTGGACCTACCTGCACATGATAGCCAGCTGAGACTGATATGAGAAGAGTTATCTGAGGCGCGATCCTGCTCGGGGGCACAATGACCCATCCGCGCTACGGTGAGAACGTGACCGATCCAGACAGCCGTCGCAGGCAGATGGTCGAACGGCAAATTTCGTCACGTGGCATCCACAATCGACGAGTGCTCGAGGCGCTCGCGGCGGTTCCGCGCGAGCGCTTCGTACCACCTGCGCTGCGGGGCTCGGCCTTCGACGACCGCGCGCTTCCGATCGGCCACGGTGTGACGATCAGCCAGCCCTACATTGTCGCACTCATGAGCGAGCTCGCGCAGATCGAGGCGGGCGATCGCGTGCTCGAGATCGGGACCGGGTCGGGCTACCAGGCGGCGGTGCTCGTCGAGCTTGGCGCCGAGGTCTACTCGGTCGAGCGCATCGCCGCGATCTACGAGCAGACCCGCCGCTTGTTCGAGGAGCTGGGGATCGCCGAGCGCGTTCACATGCGCCACGGCGACGGCTTCGAGGGCTGGCCCGAGCACGCCCCCTTCGCGGCGATCGTGCTGACCGCTGCGCCCGACGAGATCCCCCCGACGCTGGTCGAGCAGCTCGCGCTCGGCGGTCGCCTGGTCGCGCCGGTCGGCGGGCGATGGGTCCAGTCGCTGGTGGTGATCGAGCGAACCGAGGCCGGCGAAGAGCGCCGTGAGGTGGCCGACGTCGCGTTCGTGCCGATGCTCTCGGGTTTGGCCTGAGCTGCTAAGGTCCCGCCCGTGCAGCGTGCTCTCGTCCTGCTCTGTCTGGCGCTGACTGTCAGCGCCTGCCCGAACACCGCTTCGACGCCCCAGCCGCCCGATGACGGACACGAGGCCTCGCCCGCAGGCGAAGCGGGAGATGCCGAGGACGGGGCGAGCGATGGCGGCGGCGAGGACGGCGACGGCGACGGCGACGGCGCCCAGCCGACCGGTCCCGTGCTCCCGAACGGTGCCCTGTGTGACACCGACAGCGACTGCGCCGAGGGGCAGCTGTGCGAGGGCGCCGGCTGCGAGCCGGGCCAGGGGCGCTGCGTCGACAGCGAGCGCATGTGCACCCGGGATCTCGCCGAGTACTGTGGCTGTGACGGTCAGGTGTTTCGCGGCTCGGGCTCGTGCCCAGGCGCGCGCTACGCCTACCGAGGGCCCTGCGACCCTGCCCTCGAGGACGGCGAGCCGTGCACCGATGGTCGCCAGTGCCGCTCGGGCCAGTGCCTGGGCGATGGGCTCGAGGGGTGCACGAACGGGGCCCAGGGGGTCTGCGGGGTGTCCGAGTGCACGGCTGACCTCGCGACCTACTGCGGCTGCAACAACACCGAGTTTCAAGCCTCGGGTTCGTGTCCCGACCGACAGTTCGGCTACCGGGGCCCGTGCGAGGTCGCTGCCTCGACCTCGGAGGCCGAGCGGGAGGAAAAAGCGGAGTGAGCGAAGCCCGGAGCCGCTGCCGCTCGGCCGCCCGCCGCCTTCATGACGCGGGCAAGGGGGAGCTGCTCGAAGAGCTGCGACTCAACGGCGAGATCGAGCTCGGCGACGGTCGCACGACTTCGACGAGCCTGTGCCTGACGACCACGGGTCTCTATTTGGTGTTGCTGCGCGCGGCCGCGGACGACGTGCTCGACCTGCTCAGCGTGGATCGGCGGCTGCGCTACCGCGCGGGGGTGGTCGGTGATCGCCTCGAGCTCGACCGCTGGGTGCTGGGCGTGCCCTGGGGTCGAGGGGAGCAGGCTCGGCGGATTATCGGGGTCGCGCGCGTCCGCCGGGCCTTCGGTCGGCGTGGCGTGGCCGAAGCTGCGCGCGCGCGTCGGTCGATCGATGATCCCGACGGGCCCTGGGCGTGGTCGGGTCCCTTCGTCGACGAGCTCGATCCGCTCGAGCGCGCGTGGCTGCTGCGCTGGCTCGACGCCGACGAGCGCCTGCTGGTCTGGAAACGGAGCGATGAGCGCCATCGCTTTGAGTCGCCGGTCATGGCCAAGGTCGAGCGCGCGCGGGTCTTGGTCATTACTGAGCGGCGTCAGGGGCTGGTCGCGATCTCGCCGGTTGGGGATCTGTGGTCGGTTGGGCTGGCGGATGCGCCGCTGGAGATCGTCTCGAGCACCGTCGGCCGCTCGCTGGTCCGCAGCGGTGAGCACGAGCTGCGGCTGGCGCTCGGCGATGAGCGGTCCTTCGCGGCGCTCGCGGCGCTGCCGGGGCTCACGGGTGATGCGCGGCTGTTGGCGGTCGCGCGGGTGCTGTGGCTGCGCAGCTCCGAAGGACCTGACAGTCGCCGGGCGGCGGCGATCCTCGACGAGCTCGCGGCTCGGGATCCCTTCGCGCGTCTGACCCGCGCGCTGCTCGTCGATCCGCAGGGGGCCTGTGCG
>NZ_PVNK01000154.1 GCF_002994615.1 Enhygromyxa salina
CCGTCCCCATCTCCGTCCCCATCCCCGTCCCCGTCGCCATCGCCCGCCGCTTCGGCGCCAGTCTCCGAGCCGTCGCCCGCGTCGAGGGGCGCCGAGTCCAGGCAACCCGAGAGCGCGACGAGCAGCGCGCCGGAGAGGACCAAAGAACATCGATGCATCGCGGCAGGATAGCAGACCCCGACCCCGACCTACGCGTCTGCGTCGCGCTCGGGCACGGCGAGGAGCGCCCCGAGGCCGTCGTGGAGCGCGGCCGTGCGCTCGCCCTTCAGTCAGCGAGCTCCCCGGCTGTATGGAAGAGCTATTCTGGCTCCATCATGCTGCGAAAGATCGACGACGACCTGTGGTGTGCCGACTCGATCCAGCGCATCAGCGCCGGCTTCCACTTGCCAGCACGGATGACGATCGTGCGCCTCGCCGACGGCCTCTGGCTCCACTCGCCGATCGCGATCGACGACGCGCTCGCGGCCGCGATCGACGAGCTCGGCCCGGTTCGTCACCTCGTCGCGCCGAACTGCTTTCACCACCTGCACCTGGGCCCCGCGAGCGAGCGCTGGCCCGAGGCCCGGGTCCACGCTCCGCTTGGGCTTCGCAGCAAGCGCGAGGATCTACGCATCGACGCCGATCTCACCGATCGCTACGCGACCTGGTCGCCGGCGATCGAAGTCATCGAGATCGCTGGCGGGCCCGCGCTGTCCGAGTTCGTGTTCGTCCATCGCCCGAGCGCGACCGTGATCGTCTGCGACCTCGTGTTCAACATGCACGAGGCCCAGGGCGTGATGACCAAGCTCATCTTGCGCATGGTCGGGGCCTGGCAGCGCGTGGCTCAGAGCAAGATGTGGCGGCGGGTGATCAAAGATCGGGCTGCGGCGAGTCGTAGCTGCGCGCGCGTGCTGGAGCATCCGTGCGCACGAGTGATCATGTCGCACGGGGAGATCCTCGAGGGCGCCGATACCCATGAGCAGCTTCGAGGGGCGCTCACGTGGATGCTCGCCGAGGCTGCGTGAGCCGGGGTGTACTTTTTTGTTGCGTGGTCGGGGAACTCGGCTAGCAGCCCGGGGTGCAATGCATCGTGTCGCCTCGCGCCGGAATTTTTGCCGAGGGCGCGAAGCCAAAACGCCGCTGTACCGGGCGTACTGCAAGTTTTGGCGACAAAGCCATCGGCGAAGAGGCCAAGCGAGGCGGCGCGAGGCATTGCACCCCGGGCTGCTAGCAGCCCGGGGTGCAATGCATCGGGTCGCCTCGCGCCGGAATTTTTGCCGAGGGCGCGAAGCCAAAACGCCGCTGTACCGGGCGTACTGCAAGTTTTGGCGACAAAGCCATCGGCGAAAAGGCCAAGCGAGGCGGCGCGAGGCATTGCACCCCGGGCTGCTAGGGTTCGCGGCGGCGGGCTGGCGTAATGGTAAACGCAAGCGACCAGTAGATTGCTCGTTCGTAGCACAACGGGTTCGGGTGGGACGTCGCCCCAAGTGCGTGGCGTCCATGTGATTCGAGTCCTTCGACAGAACATCCAGGTTCGAGTCCTGGGCCCGCCATTGATCGACCACATAGGCTCGTTACACGACCACGACCAAGTCCATCGTGATCGACGGGCAGCGCGTCGAGTTCGAGCGCGCGTCTGTGCCTGCAGGGCTGCCGCGACAAGGCCGAGCTCCCCCCAATGGGAAGCGCCGATCAGGCGGCGACCTTACCCAGCCGGATCCAAAAGCACGAGCCCTCGGGCGCGCGCGGCTCCACGCCGACCTCGCCCCCCATCGCCTCGCTCAAGTTCTTGACGATCGCCAGCCCGAGCCCCGTGCCGCCCATGTGGCGCGAGCGCCCCGGGTCGACGCGATAGAAGCGCTCGAACACGCGGCTGCGGTGGTCCGGCGCGATCCCGGGCCCCTCGTCGCGGACCTCGATCCGGACCGCGGCGTCTTGCTCGACCGCGACGAGCTCGACGGTCCCGCCCTTGGGCCCATACTCGACCGCGTTCTCGACCAGGTTGACCAAGACCTGCTCGAGCGCGCGCGGGTCGGCACAAACCCGGAGCTGGGGATCGATGTCGACCTCGAAGACCACGCTCCGACTGCGGCAAGTCTCGCTGACCGAGCAGCTGACCGAGCGCGCGACCGAGCTCAGCGACAGCGGCTCGAGCTCAATCTCGTACCTTCCAGCCTCGATCCGCGAGATGTCGAGCAGATCGGAGATCAGCTGGCCAAGGCGCTCGGCGTTGCGGCGCACGGCGTCGAGGAAGCGCCGGGCCGTCGCGGGCTCGTCGAGCCCGCCGAGCAGCAGCGTCTCGGCGTTGGCCTGGATGATGCTGACCGGCGTGCGCAGCTCGTGCGAGACGTTGGCGACGAAGTCGCGGCGCACGGTCTCGAGCCGACGGATCTCGGCCTCGAACAGATCGCGCTCGCGGGCCAGCTGCTCGATCGTGCGCTCGAGCTGCTCGGACTGCTCGGACACGGGGTCGCACGAGCCTGGCATCGGCGGGCGTCGGTCTTTGTCGCCTTCAGCCACGGCCTGGGGGCCCAAAAGAGTGCGGCTCAGGATCCGTCTGCGAGGGCAGGTGCAGGCGCAGCGCCCACTTCGCCCGCGCCCCCGAGCCCATCGATCTCTTCTTGATCGCGGAATCGATAGCCGACGCCGCGCAGGGTCTCGATGTAGCTGCCGACCTCGCCGAGCTTCTTGCGCAGGCGGGTGACGTGGGTATCGACGGTCCGCGTGGTCAGGCCCGCGTGCATGCCCCAGACGTCGGCGAGCAGCGTGTCGCGTGTCTGGACCCGACCGGCGCGGGCCAGGAAGGTCGAGAGCAGGCGAAACTCGAGCGCGGTCAGGCGGACCTCTTCGCCCCCGACCCAGACCCGGTGGCTGGACGTATCAACCTGGAGCGCGCCGATCTCGAGGCGCGCGGGGTCTTCGTCGCTGGGACCACCGACGCGACGCAGCACGGCCCGCACGCGGAGCATGAGCTCGCGGACGGAGAAGGGCTTGGTCACGTAGTCGTCGGCCCCGACCTCGAAGCCGACGACGCGGTCGAGCTCGTCGCCGCGCGCGGTGAGCATGACGATCGGGACCTTCCGCGTCCGCTCGGTCGCGCGAATCTGTCGACAGACCTCGGTGCCCGGGATGTCGGGCAGCATCAAGTCGAGCAAGACCAGGTCGGGGGCAGGATCCAAGGCGGCGGCCTCGAGACCCGCGCGTCCGCTGGCAGCCCTGCGTGTCCCGTAGCCCTCGCGCTGGAGGTTGAACTCCAGCGTATCGAGCAGGTCCTGCTCGTCCTCCACGATCAGGATGGTGGTCGACATAGACGAGCGGGTAGTAGCACGCGAGCGTCACAGCCTGGTAACGAACGAGCTGATGTCAGGTCACGACCCCGGCGTCATTGACGCCAGCACCTGCCCGCGGCGTTCCTGCTCGGTGACGAGCTCGACACGCAGGAGGACCCGGCGCCCGAGCAGCTCGTCGGGACCGTCGACGGCCAGCTTGAGGTAGTTGTCCGTCAGAGCCACCAGCGCGCCGTCGGAGCGCCGACGGTGGCGCAAAACGACGGCGGAGCGCTCGTGGCCGAGCTGCGACTCGACGAAGGCCCGCTCGCTGGCTGCGACCTGGTCGCGCAGGATCCGGCTGCGACGCGCGGCGACCTCGGGCGAGACACGATCTCCGAGCAAGGCGGCCGGCGTCCCGCGGCGCGGCGACCACACGAACACGTGCGCGAAGGGGATCGCGCAGGTCTCGAATAGGGCCAAGCTCCGCTCGAACGCCGCTTCGGTCTCGCCCGGGAAGCCGAGGATCACGTCCGTACCCAGGCCGATGTTGGGCGCGAGCGCCCGCAAGCGCGGGATCAGCTGGTCGAGATCGGCGACTCGGTGAGCGCGGCGCATCGCCCGGAGGATCCCGTCGTCGCCGCTTTGAACCGGGAGATGGATGTGCTGGCACAAGCCCGCGCCGGACTCGTCGGTGCCCTGCCCGAGCAGCGCGGCGAGCTCGTCGTCGACCTCGTGCGGGTCGACGGAGCCGAGGCGCAGGCGCGCGCTCGGGTGGTCGCGCAACAGGCCCGCGAGCAAGGTGGCCAGAGACTGCTTGCGGGCTCCGACACCTTGCGTCTCGCGCGCAGACCTCGAGTCTCGCCCCCACGCGCCGAGGTGAGCGCCCGTCAGCACGACCTCGGGCGCGCCAGCGTCGACGAGGGCGCCGAGCTGCTCGCTCGCAAGCTCGGGTGGCGCGCTGCGACTGCGGCCTCGGACCTGGGGCACGATGCAAAAGCTGCACTGGTAGTCGCACCCGTCTTGAACCTTCAATAGAGGGCGCGTGCGCGCGGGCGCTTCGGCGGGTGGAGCGACCCACGGCCGCGGACGCAGGCGCCGAGTCAGGCGCTCGACGGCGACCAGTGGCGCCGGGCGCTCGACCACGCCCTCGAGCAAGTCGAGCAGCTCGGGCCCGCGCTTCTCGACGTTGCCGATGACCGCGTCGAGCTCGGGCATCGCCGCGAGCTGCTCGGGCTCGGCGTTGGCGTGACAACCGGTGATGACCACGCGCGCGTCCGGGTTACGCCGCCGGGCCCGGCGGATCGCCGCGCGGGCGTCCGCGTCGGCGGCGTGGGTGATCGCGCAGCTGTTGAGGACGTAGAGCTCGGCGTCTTCGAGCGCGACCTGACGATGGCCACGCGCGCGCAGCTGCTCGGCGATCGCGTCGCTCTCGGCCTGGTTGAGCCGACAGCCGTGGGTCTCGACGGCGAAGCGCACCGCGGGAGTATGCGCGAGCGGGAGCCCGCGGTCAGCTGCCCGCGTCGGAGAAGTGGAAGTACAGGTTCGAGGGGCCGCCCTGCAGCGCGCCGTCGCGGTACGGGAGCGAGGCGATCCACGGCCGCAGCAGCTGGTGGCCCTGCTTCGCCAGGCACGCGTTCATCGCCGCGATCTGCCCGCCGACGAACTCGGCCGCGAGCTCGTCGCGCGCGGCCGCGGCCGCCAGCCAGGTCTCGAGCACCGTCGCCGACGAGGCGTGAAAGTAGACCTGGCGGCCGCCGCTGAGCTGGCAGTGCTGGAACACGAGGTAGCGACTGCCACGCCACAGGGCCTCGAAGCGCCGCAGATCGCGGATCACACGGGGCGCGCGGGTCGGATCGAGGCGGACGTAGACCTTGAAGTCCGACAGCTGCGCCCGGGTGAAGTCGATACCGAGGATGTAGACGGACCCCGGCTGGAGCGAGCTCGGCAACGGCGGCACGTCGAGGGCCGCGCGCAGCCGCTCGACCGCGACGTCGGAGCGATCACGGAAGATCAAGTAGTACTTGAGGCGCGCGCGCTCGGGCGCGGCGTCGATCCCGAGCACGATCTGCAGGACCTCGGGCCCGGCCGCGGCGCCGCGGCGCAGGGCGTCGAGGAAGGGCGCGGGGATCGGAAATCCGAGCGCCGACGCGAGGGCCTCGAAGCGCTCGTTGGCGACCGAGACGAGGGCCGGGTCGGTCGCGACGTCGAAGTAGCAGGTCTCGCGCCACGGGCACAGCTGCCCCCCGATTCGGGCCGAGTACTCCTCGAAGCTCGGCCACGGTCCAGACCCAGACCCAGACCCAGATCCCGATCGCGCGAGGGCGTCGAAGCGCTGCAGCTCCTCGGGCACGTCCGCGCGCGCCGCCATCAACGCTTGGAGCAAGGGGCTGCGCGCAGGCACGGCGGCGAGACTACCTCAGCCCCGCCCCGGGGCCCGCGCGACGGTGCTATGGTCCGCGCCAGCTCCCGTGCCTGCGTCACCCGACACCGCCAGCGAACGCACGCTGCTGATCCCGAGCACGCCCGGCGATCGTTTCTTCGACTACTGCCTCGAGACCTACGAGCCCCGCGGCGACCCGCACGGCAAGCTGCGCGGCGAGAGCTTGCTGTGGCACAGCCTCGAGCTCGCCGGGCTCCCGATCGAGGCCGACGCGATCTTCCACGCGATCCAGCGGGCCGCCGGGCGCGACATGACCGTGTTCGGCGTGAAGTGGTTCGACGATCGCCTGTCGTGGGAGATGTACTTCTACGACCCCCAGCGCGAGGACAAGCAGATCACCGCCGCGGCGCTGCGCGAGGCCCTCGCGGGCGAGCTCGATCTGGCCGTCGAGGTCCCCGACTCGATCCGCTACTTCATGTACAGCTTCGACCTCGACGCCGACTCGCTCGCCCGCGCGCAGGTCCCCGAGCTCAACATCTACCTGCAGTTCTACGAGGGCCAGGGCGGCCACTCCTACGCCGTCCGCGAGGGCGCCTGCGAGCTGCGCAACACCTACCGCTTCCACCGACCCAAGCTCGAGATCGACGCGATCCTCCACCAGGTTCGGCGCAGCATGTACGTCGACTTCTCGCGCACGCGCCTCGCCGACATCGTCATGCCCGAGCTGTTCGAGTGCGAGAAGATCTGCGTGGCCAAGAAGCGCTTCGCCGACGCGATCTACTACTCGGGCATCACCGTGGATCAGCTCCTGTGGTTCTTCGATCGCTTCGCCTACCCCGCCGCGCTGCGCACCTTCGTCGCGCGCCACCGCGAGGACTTCGAGCACCTGATGTTCGACGTCGGGATCGACTACCTCAGCGGCCCCGACGGCCAGCTCGTCTACCCCAAGACTGGCTATTATTCGACCTTGTGAGCTGAGCCGAGCCGAGCATGTCCAAGGATCTTCTGGTCACGATCGACTCCGAGGGGCCCCTGCCCGGGCAGCTGCGCACAGGCGGGCGGCCTGCGCGGGTCGAGCTCGCGCGCTTCGCCGAGCTGGCCGAGCGCAACGCGACGAGCCGTGACTACGAGCGGGTCATCCTCGTCGGTGACGGCGAGGCCCTCGAGCAGCATGGGTTTGCCTTCGCCACGGCCGCCCGCGAAGGTGGCTTCACCCACGTCCGCCTCGACACCAGCGCCCGGCGCTTGACCCAGGCCCAGCAAGTTCGGGCCGTGGTCATGGCTGGCGTCAACGAGTTCAGCGTGGGCCTCCACGGTGACTGCGCCGAGCTCCACGATCAACTCAGCGGGCGGCCGGGCGACTTCGCCAAGGTTCAGACCTGCCTCGAGCGGCTCTCGAAGCACGAGGTCCGGGTGGTCGTCGACACGATCGTGACCACCGCCAACCTCGCCGCGCTCGCGCAGATCGTCGAGCTCGCGATCGCCAAGGGGGCCAGCCGGGTCGCGCTGTGGAGCTACCTGCCGGCCGAAGACACGCCCGAGACCCGCGCGCTGATCGTGAGCCTCGACGCGCTGATCCCCGCGCTGCGCCCAGCGATCGCGCGCTGCCGCGAGGCCGAGGTCGAGGTCGTCGTGCGCCACGTGCCCGCGTGCCTGCTCGGCGACGCGCGCGACATCCTCGACAACACCCGGCCCGACGCGCTCGACGGCGTCCGCCCGGGCCGACCGCTGGCGCAGTTCAACTGCCTCCACGAGGCCAAGTGCGAGCACGCCGAGGCCTGCCTCGGGCTCCACCACGCCTACGTCAACGCCCACGGCTGGGAGCTCGAGCGGCTCCAGCCGACGCCGCGGGTACGCCCGTGGCGCGAGCGCGACCGCAGCGTCGAGCGCACGACCGGCGGCGCCGCGGGCCCGCGCGGGCACGCGAGCTGGCTGGCGCTGCTCGGTCCCCACGCCGAGCGGGTCGCGGGCGTCTCGCTGACGCGGACGGAGGCCCGCTACCCGATGCAGATGCCCGACGGGACCCGCTTCGTCCTGGTCCTGAGCGCGCGCGACGACGACGCGCGGACCTTCATCCAGAGCGCGTCGTTCAACCTCGCGTACACCGACGTCGAGGGCCCGGCCCAGGAGCGAGCGATCGCCACCTTCGTCGAGCCGGTCCTGCGGACGATCGCCGCCAACGATGACGGCTCGCTCTGCCTCGACGCCAAGGCCTAGCCCCCCGGGCTGCTAGACGGAGCCCGCGCCATGACCGCGGAGCTCCGCTACTCTCGGACCGCGGGCTGACGTACCCTTGACGACGTTGTCGCCCCCAGACCAACCCCCGGCCTCGACGCCGGTCTACGACTCGCCCGCCACGGGCCTGGTCCCGGCCAGCGATCGCGACCGCCCGATCAACCTCGGCTTCGAGGCCTACCACCCCGTGCGTCCGATCCCGGGCAAGGTCCGGGGCGAGAACCTGCTGTGGCACTCGCTCCTCCACGCGGGGCTGCTCGACGCATGGGACGACGCGCTGCATGCGATCCAGCGTCGGCTCGGGCGCGACCGGACGATCTGGGGTGTGTTCCTCGATCTCGACAGCGGCGCGCTCGCGTGGGAGCTGCGGGTGCTCGCCCGGGGCTCGGCGCCGGACATCGTCGACACCCTGCGCGAGACCCTGGCCCCGTGGCTCGAGCTCGCGCCGGGCGTCGCCGCAACTCCCGAGTCCGCCGTCGTCGGGCTCCGCTTCGACGCCCAGACCATGAGCCGCGGCCGCGTCGACGCGGTCGAGCTGCACGAGCGCGCGACCGAGTCGCGCGAGACCGCGGTCTTTCGCGTCAGCGCCGAGGCCCGCGAGCTCGTCAGCCGCGACCTCGTGCTCGAGCCCAAGCGCCACATCGACGAGGTCCTGCCCGCGATCAAGCGCAGCGAGGTCGTGAACTTCGCGGCCGACAAGCGCCTGCTCGGCCGCGTGCTGATCCCCGAGCTCTTCGCCTGCCAGCGCCTCCACATCAGCAAGCGTCGCGGCCGCGACGCCCTGTGCTTCTCGGGCGTCAACGTCGAGCAGCTCGCGTTCACCTACAAGCGCTTCGAGTACCCCAAGCCGATGCTCGCGTTCTTGACCGAGCACCAGGCCGAGCTCGAGCACCTGCTCTACGACGTCAGCGTCGAGTACCGCGAGCGCGAGGGTCGGATCGTGTACCCAACGACCGGGTTCTGGGGCAGCCTGTGATGGTGAGCCGCTGATGGAGAGCTACTGATGGAGAGCTACAAGGGACGCTTCGAGCCGACGCGCTTCGAGGACCTCACGGTCACCGTCGACTTTCACTGCCACAGCGCGTGTCGCTTTTGCATCGTGCAAGAGGGCATGAACTACTTCAAGGGCGTGCCCTGGGAGCTCTACACCGCGGCCGTCGACGACAACCGCGCGAGCCAGCGCTACCGCCGGGTGACCTTCACGGGCGGCGAGGTCACGCTCGAGAGCCGGCTGTTCGACTACGTCAACTACGCGCGCGAGTCGGGCAGCTTCGAGCACATTC
Source organism: Enhygromyxa salina (assembly GCF_002994615.1). Classification (GTDB taxonomy): domain Bacteria; phylum Myxococcota_A; class Polyangia; order Nannocystales; family Nannocystaceae; genus Plesiocystis; species Plesiocystis salina_A. The sequence continues at coordinate 9,147 of NZ_PVNK01000154.1, forward strand.
GGCTCCAGACCAACGGCCGCCTCCTGGCCAACATGGAGTTCGCCAAGAAGCTCGTCGACAGCGGCATCGACGAGTACTTCGTCTCGCTCCACGGCCACGACGCCAAGACCCAAGACTACATCTCGCAGCGCGAGGGCAGCTTCGACGAGGCGATCGCGGGGCTCGAGAACCTCGTGTCGCTCGGCGTCTGCGTGATGACCAACACCGTGCTCACGACCCTCAACCAGCCGCACCTCGCCGACATCGTCGAGACCGTGCGCCGGTTCGCGCCCACGCGCATGGAGTGGTGGAACTACCTGCCAATGGAGGACTACACCGACGAGCGCGAGCTGCTCTCGCCGATGGACAAGCTCGCGCCCTCACTGCGCGAGGCCCTCGCCCGGGCCCGGGGCTACGGGATCGAGACCGCGGTCAAGTACGTGCCCCGCTGCCTGCTCGGCGACGACGCGGCGAGCCAGGACAACACCCAGCCCGACGTCGTCATCGTCGAGGAATTCTACGACATCTACCCCAAGTTCGCGTGCGCCTACGAGGCCAAGTGCGAGTACGCCGAGTCCTGCCTCGGGCTCCACCACCCCTACATCACCAAGTACGGGTGGGAGGAGCAGCTGCTCACGCCCTACCCCCGCACGACCGAGTGGGACGAGCCCGAGTACGGGCTCTGGGTCGGGTCCGACCGGCCCGGCCAGGCCGACGCGGTTGCGACCGATCAGCCGCGCTGGACCGCGCTGATCGACGGCGTCGCCGAGCGCCACGGCGCGCAGCTGTCCGAGGTGATCTTGCAGCGTCGGGCGTGCGTGTATCGCTTCGAGATCGGCGCGGGCGGCCGCGTCGACATCTTGCTGAGCGCACGGACGCAGGAGCACGCGCTGGCCCGCAGCGCCTCGTTCAACCTCCACTATCGCAACCTCCGCGGGGACCTCGGCGACGAGGCGATCCGCGAGGGCTTGACCGCCCTGGTCAAGGACGTGGTCAACACGGTGATCGAGCGTGACCCGGGCGGGATGCGCCTGGATCAGCGCAAGGGCATGGTCGGGCCCGAGGCCTTTCGGCCGCGGCCGAAGTCGAAGGGGCCCAAGGCCGGGGTCAAGAGCCTGCGGGTCCTCAACGCGAAGTAGCGCTCACTGGGGCGTGAGCGTCCCGAGCGCGGGCTCCGTCTTTGGCGCAGCCCCAGCGACCGGCCGCTCGGGCGCGACGCGATAGACGATCTCGATCTTCGGCTCGTCGCGATCGTCCGTGTGCACGATCAGGCGGTGGGGCCCGACCCGGCCCTTGTCATCGAGCGCCTCCCACTTGCTCGGGATGATCTTGGCCGAGATGCTGGCCATCTGGCCCTGGGCCTCCAGGACCTCGGTCTCGACCAGCCCGTCGGGGTCGACGACCTTCTTGATCGTGGGCGCGTCGCCGAAGCGCGACGAGATCCGGATGACCCGCTCGCGCAGCTCACCGTCCCGGCGCACGAAGCGAATCGACTTCATGTAGCGCAGGTTCAGGGCCGCGATCGCGCTGACCGGGATCACGAGCAAGGGCGTGCTCTCGCCGTTGGTGACGACCCGGACCTGGGTCCGGGTCGTCCCGACCTCCCGGGCCCCGCGAAAGGTCAGCTCGTAGGTCGAATTGCCGTCGGCCTCGCCCTCGATCCTGCGCAGCTTGAAGTTCTTGGTGTCGAGGACCTCGACCGACTCGATCTTTATCGTCTCCAAGACTCGGGCCTCCGGCCCGGCGACTGTCTTCGCGGTCGAGCTCTCGCTCAGCTGGAGCTCGAAGGTCGCGGTGCCCGAGGCGCCGACCTTCAGGTCGCGCAGCGCGATGCGGGCCGGCGTCGCGACGAGGTCGACGAGCAGCTCCCCCTTCATCGTCAGCGTGAACTTGGGCTGCTCGGGATCGTCGGAGTGCACGACGATCTTCTTGAGGATCTTTGTGTGGTTGCCCTTGGGCCGGAGCGTGACCTTGACTTCACCTTCCCCACCCGGGGGAATTGCGTCCGTCGACAAGACGGTCGCGGTACAGCCTCAGGTTCGCTGGACGCGCTCGATGTGGAGGTCAGCGGTGCCCTCGTTCTTGATCTTGAAGATGTGCTCGATCGAGTCGGTCGCCTTGATCGCGCCGAACTCGTAGACGGCCTCGTCCGACGCGATCTTGGGCGCGCCCACCTCGACCTCCTGGGCTGCCCCGGTCTCGGTGCCCGCGGGCGCCTCGACCTCGGCGGCCGGCGTCGGCGCGGCGGGCTCCGGGCCGCAGGCGGCGAGCACAAACGAGGTCGCGAGGGTCACAGCCGTGAAAAGCATCTTCATGATCGGCAGCATGCTACCACCGCCTCGTCCGCAGGACCTCTAGCAGCCCGGGCTGCTAGCAGCCCGGGGTGCTAGAGCTCGCGCAGCTCGAGTTCGAGCGCGGCGAAGTGCGGCGCGAAGCTGGCCTCGAAGTCCTCGGGCTCATCCGCCTCGCGCCAGGCGTCCCAGCAGTGCGTGGTCACGGGGCCCTCGAAGAAGCTCGCGATGCGGCCGAGCACCCCCCACGGCCCGCCGAGCACCGACCACGGTCGCGCGCGCACGTGCTCGAAGGCGAGGTTCACGAGCCGGTCCCAGGCCTCGCGCGGGACCGCGTGCAGACCCAGCGCGTGCAGGCCCATGTCGTGCACGGTCATGCCCACGTCGCAGGGGATGTTGGCGAGGAGCTCGACGTCGCGCGCGCGGCGATGGAGCTCGACGGCCCAGCTCGGCGCGACCGTCACGGGCAGCAGGTTGCGACGCACGAGCACGCCCCAGTGGATCGGGCGCAGCGAGGCCCCGACGCCAGCGATCAGGCGGGGCCGGACCCGGGCCAGGCCAGCGCGCCCGGCCAGCGCGCGCGCGTAGGTGGTTGGCGTCGGCACGGTCCGCGGGCACGCCTCATCGTCGAACACGCAGCCGAGGCCCGCGAAGTAGCGACGCATGCGGCGACGGTGAGCGATGCGCATCGAGGCCGCGTACACGGCCGCTGAATTGGGCACCCGGCCGTTGCGCGGGGCCGGATAGTAAACCGACACGCCCGGCGCCCGCTCGCCCTGCGCGACGACATAAAACGGCTCGGGGCGGACGCCGTAGAGCCGCTCGTAGTAGCCGAAGTCACGCAGCAGCAGCGCGCGGTCGGGGTCGTCGTCGAGGGTCGCGGGCTCGCGGCGGACCTCGGCCGCGATCGGCTCGGCGAGCTCGCGCAGCGAGGGCGGCGTGACCGTCCAGCGGCGGGCGCCGTCGCCCAGGCTCGTGCGCAGCGCGTCTGCGAGGGTCCGGCAAGCGGCCACGCCGACCTCCGCGGGCGCGGGCACGCGGTAGCTCAGGCCCAGCCCCGCGACGCGCGCGGGCGGCTCGTGGCCCTCGCCCTTCGCCGCGACCGGCACGACCTCGATCTCGACCGCGTCCAAGCCCCGCCGCAGCTCGATGCAGACCGGCTCGCGCTCGTCGAGGCGATAGCAGTCGGCGAGCACGTAGTCCCCGAACACGTGCGCGTCGAGGTCCAGCGCAGGCCGGAGCAGCTCGAGCAAGTGCCGGGGGCTGAGGGTCGCCTCGATCATCTGGCTCAGTATCCCCGACAGCGGCTAGAATGCCTCATGCGTGGGCCGCTCCAGTACTCGGTGACGTCGCTGCTATTCACGCAAGCGCTCTTTACGCTCGCCTGCTCGACGCCCCCCGACGGATCGGCCGACTCGAACGCGAGCAGCGAAGACGGCGAGGGCACCGCGGGCGAGAGCGAGACCTCGGACACCGGCCCGGCGAGCTGCGTCGACGCCGACGGACCGTGGGACGCGGGCTACGCGATCGAGGGCCCCGACATCCCCGCAGGCGATCCTGAGCAGGGCCTGTGGGCGCTGGTTCACCAGGACTACGTCAACTGCGGGATCCCCTACGACCTGTTCGTGACCGCGGCCGAGTTCGTCGCCCAGCTCCAAAACGAGCCGCTCCCGTGGCGCGACGGCAAGGCGGCCGAGCTGCCCTATGACTGGAACCTCGTCGTGTCCGAGGGCGGGACCGAGCTGGTCGCGAGCAACTGCCTGACCTGCCACGCGGACTACTTCAACGACGAGCTGATCCTCGGCCTCGGCCGCCACACCGCCGACTATACCGAAGACTTCGGCGCCTTCGCCGGGCTGCTCCCGATGCTCGAGGAGGGCACCGACGCGGCCCTCGAGCTCGAGAAATTTCGCGAACGCACCGAGACCCTCGCCCCCCACGTCCAGACCTACACCGTCGGCAGCAACCCCGCCGACGTGATCGCAATCGTGCTGTCCGCCCACCGCGATCCCGAGACCCTCGCGTGGTCGAGCGAGGCGCTCAACCCCCTCGACCCGCCGATGATCGTGGCCGACACGCCGCCGTGGTGGCGGGTCAAGAAGAAGGCAGGCCACTTCGCCAACGGCATGTCCCGCGGCGATCACCGCGGCTCGATGATGTTCGCCTCGTCGCTGTGCGTCGACAGCGTCGAGCAAGCCGAGCAGATGCTCGACTACTTCTCGGACATCCGCGCGTACATCGCTAGCATCGAGGCACCCCGCTACCCGTGGGCGATCGACGAGCAGCTCGCGGCCGAGGGCGAGGAGATCTTCACCTGCGACTGCGCGGGCTGCCACGGGAGCTACTCGCAAGACCCCGAGGCCGAGACCTACCCGAACTTGCTGATCCCGCTCGACATCATCGCCACCGATCCCGTCACGGCCCAGCTCGCCGCCAGCGGTGAGGGCTCCGGCCAGCAGGTCGAGTGGTTCAACAGCTCGTGGTATGGCCAGTTCACCGAGCTCCGGCCCGCCGCGCCCTTCATCGGCTACGTCGCGCCGCCGCTCGACGGGATCTGGGCCACGGCGCCCTTCTTCCACAACGGCTCCGCGCCCAGCCTCGCAGCGGTGCTCGACTCGAGCGCCCGCCCACGCTACTGGCGACGCGCGACCTACGACAGCACCGACTTTGATCGAGACCAGCTCGGCTGGCGCTTCGTCGAGCTCGACTACGGTCAAGCCGAGGCGTCCGACACCGAGCGCAAGCACATCTACGACACCACGATCCTCGCCCACGGCAACGGCGGGCACACCTTCGGGGATCACCTCGACGACGGCCAGCGCGCCGCCGTGCTCGAGTACCTCAAGACGCTCTGACCGGTGGCGGGGACGAGCAGGGAGGTCACAGCGTCTTGCTGACGACAAAGGCCCCGCGCAGCTCCCCCACCGCGAAGCCCGTGGCCTCGTCTTCGGGGTAGAGGCTCGCGAGCTGATCGCGTACGGCCGGATCGAGGCCCTCGGCGGGGCCGTGGCAGCCGAGGCACAGGCCGCCCATCGGGATCGCCCGCATGTAGAGGAGCCGTTTGCCCTCGGGGCCGCGCTCGATCTCGTGCCACTCGAGCGCGGCGATGTCCGGGTTGTCGCCCGCCGCGCGCTGCTGCAGATCCGCGAGTCCCCGGCGCTGCCACTCGTTGGGCGCGTTGGTCGGGTTGCGCAGCCGCGCCGCCGTCCGTCCGACGACCCAGCCGTCCTCGCTCATCGCCGCCGCGATCGCGGGCGCCCGCTCGCGACAGACCGCGATCGCCTCGACCGGTCCGCCGTCTCCCTCCATCGCGCCGAGGAGCTCGGCTTTGAGCTCGGCCTGGAAGCGATCGGTGCGCGCGTGGGCATCACGCGTCAGAGCCTCGACGTCCTCCACCTCGCTGGCCTCGTTGGCCTCGCTGGTCGCGCGCGCCTTGCTGGCCTCGCTGGCCTCGCTGGCCTCGCTGGTCGCGCGCGGGGCCTGGCGTGACTCACCCCGGCAGCCCGAGGCCGCGACCACCACTGCGAAGACCATCCATCGACTGCTCGAATGCATCAGCCACGATAGTCACCGCGAGACGCCGAGCGGCCAACGCTCGCAGCGCGAAACATCTGCGGGTCGTCACCACGCGCGTAGCTCGCTACGCCCGGCGCGTGGACCTGCCGATCAGCGAGGGCACGACCGCGAGCGGCGCGGTCCCGGCCAAGCGCCAGGTGCTCGGCGGGGAGGCACCGAGGTCGACCACGTGCACGAAGTTGTCGAAGCCCTCGCCGAGGGGACATGCGCTGCCACGACTCGAGCTTGTGCGAAATTGATCGACCCGCGCAGCTCGCGTTCGGGAGATCTCGCAACCCACGCCTTTGCGCGCTCGGGCCACGCTGCTATCGTCGCGCCGACTTGTCGATGGACGTTGCAGCGCACACCCAGGAGCTCGTTGAACGCGGTTACACCGTGTTCGAGAGCGTATACCCGCCCGAGTGGGTCGCACAGATGCGCGCCGACATCGAGGGCATCCACACCGAGCTCGGCAAGCCTAATTGCTACGCGCCCGACAGCGTGGAGCTGGCCCCCGAGATCAACCTGTGCGCGGCCGGCATGGCCGTTCGCCGGCTCCTGCACCTGCGCCCGCGCTGGGCCGCCAGCATCCTGCGGCCCGAAGTCATCGCGGCCCTGCGCGGCGCCCTCGGCCACGACATGACCCTCGAGATCGCCGGCTGCGTGGCCTCGGACAAGACGCGACCTTTCTTTAGCTGGCACACCCACGTCGGTGGGGTCGACGACGGCGAGTACCACAAGACTGGTAACTGGCCTTCGGTCAATGCGACCCAGCGGGTGATGACGTTGACTTATCTGCAGGAGCTCACCGATGACAACGGGCCGATGCTGATCTATCCGCGCAAGGTTGGCGATCCCTTGGCGCCGCCGCAGGATCCGGATGCGCACGCTTGGGCGGGGCAGGTCGAGCTGCGGGTGCCGGCTGGGAGTTTGGTTGCGATCGATGAGTGCACCTGGCATGCGGTGAGGCCGAAGGCTGACGAGGGGTTGCGGATGTTTGTTGGGTTGACTTATGCGGCTCGCGAGGCGCCGGTTGGGGGGTGGGCGGATGACAAGCTGGCGGAGCTGGCTGGCGCGCCTGAGGCCAGCGAGCTGCTGCGCTCGGTGCTTCGGGCGTAGAGCTTGGACTCAGAGCCTCCATTTTGATCCTTAGATCAACGAGGCAACTGGACTGAGAGCCTCTGTTTTGATCCTCAGATCAGCAGCAACCCTGAAGCTCATCGCAGCGCACCATCCAGCGCAATACCCGCGCTCTCAAAATTCCTGCAACACCAGGCGCCGCGGGCCGAGAACCCTGCGTGGCCACCTCCGCCCAGAAGCAAGCCAGCGCCGCCCGTCGGGCGAAAAACCGAGCCCGCGGCCTCGCCCGCGACTACCTGCGTGTTCGCGCTCGGCCGATCTATCGCGGTGGCCGCTACAAGATCACCAGGCGCTGCGTCGGCCGGCTGTTCCTCTTCTCTCCAGGATACAAGGCCGCCGAGCTCACCAACTTCCTCGGCTACTGCCTCGCCTACGCGGCGACGCGCTACGGCATCCAGGTCCACTCGAGCCTGTGGATGTCCAACCACCACCACACCGACCTCACGGATCCCGACGCCAACCTCGTGCCCTTCAAGCAGCTCCTGCACAGTCTCGTCGCCCGGGGTCGCAACGCCCAGCTCGGACGCACTGACAGCGTTTGGAGCGGCGACGCCCCATGCGACACGCAGCGGCCGACCGACGACGAGTCGCTGATGGACCTCGTCTACACGCTGACCAACCCGGTCGAGGCCGGGCTCGTGAAGTGGTCGCGCGACTGGCCGAGCTTCACCACGATCGGCTGGCGCTTCGGCGAGACCCGGACCTTCAAGCGGCCGGATGGGATCTTCGACGAGGACGGCGACATGCCCGAGGAGGTCTCACTGACTCTGGTCCGGCCGGCGATCTTCTCGAAGCTCGATGACGACGCGTTCTACGACAAGTTGATGGACGCGGTGCGTGAGCGCGAGCTCGAGGTTCATCGATACATGCGCAAGGTCGGGCGTCGGTTCATGGGGCAGCGCAAGCTCGCCCGGCAGCGCTGGAATCGTGCGCCGCAGAGCTTCGAGGAGCGGTTCACGATCACACCGAAGCACGCGGCCTCGTGCCTGAGGCTGGTCTTGAACGAGGTGGCACGGGATCGGGAGTGGGAGCGTGACTACGCGGCGGCGCGGGCGGCTCTACTCGCGGGTGAGCCGGCGGTGTTTCCCGCGGGGACTTATTGGATGCGGCGCTTCGCGGGTGTTGATGTGATCGCGCAGGCGCCGTAGCGGGTGGGAAATAGAGAGATGGCGGGGTCGCGCGAGCCATCCTGCCAGCGTGTATTGGTTCGGCGGCGTTGAGACGGGGATTGGAGGGGGGATCAGCCGGTTTTT
>NZ_PVNK01000155.1 GCF_002994615.1 Enhygromyxa salina
GAGGAGCTCGCGGAGCGCTTTGCTCGGGAGTATTGGGGTGGTGATGACAAGGCGTTCGAGCTGCCCGCGAGCGTGGTGCCGAGCGGGCTGACGGGCGCGGAGGCGCGCGAGGCCGTGCGTGCGCTCGCGGGGCGGACGTTGCGCACGGAGGTGTACGCGCTCGATGGGTCCGAGCTCGAGGGCGAGCCGTTCACGGTGAGCGAGGGGAGCTTCGAGGTCCGGCAGGTTCAAGCGCGGGGGCCCAACTGCTTTGGGGTCTACCTCGCGCATGACCGCGAGGCGCTGAGCTACCACTACGAGCGCGACCCGTTGGACCCTCGCATTGCCCACAGCTTCACGCTGGAGGTCGACGACTACGGCGCGGTGCTGCGCTCGGCTGCGGTCGCGTACCCGCGGCGAGAGTTCGTGCATGAGGAGCAAGGTGCGACCTACGTGACGCTGAGCGAGGCGGATGTGGTGCACCTCGTTGACGGGGACGACGTGCTCCGCCTGGGGGTGCCGGTCGAGGCGCGGAGCTACCAAGTGCATGGGCTCATCACTGCAATGGGCGCCGCGTTCAGCTGGCAGGCGGTCCGGGAGGCGGCTGACAGCGCGGCCGCGGTCGCCTACGACGGCGAGCTGTCGGGCGGCGTGGACAAGCGCTTGTTGAGTCGCAGCCGCACGCGCTACCTCGCCGATGACCTGTCGGCGCCGCTGGCTCACGGCGTGGTCCAGAGCAAGGCGCTGGTCTACGACACCGACGCGATGGCGATGACGGAGACGCAGCGGCAGGCGGTGTTCGGTGCGCTGACGGG
>NZ_PVNK01000156.1 GCF_002994615.1 Enhygromyxa salina
TGTGATCGCGCAGGCGCCGTAGCGGGTGGGAAATAGAGAGATGGCGGGGTCGCGCGAGCCATCCTGCCAGCGTGTATTGGTTCGGCGGCGTTGAGACGGGGATTGGAGGGGGGATCAGCCGGTTTTTGGGCTTCGTTGGGTGACAATCGATGCGAACTCGTGACTCGAGTGGGGTTGGATGACCAACTCTGACGCCGACCAGACCGATGCCTACAGAAGACTCCCCGTCCGGTTTTTTTAGCGGGCCTTGAACGAGGTGGCGCGGGATCGGGAGTGGGAGCGTGACTACGCGGCGGCGCGGGCGGCTCTACTCGCGGGTGAGCCGGCGGTGTTTCCAGCGGGGACTTATTGGATGCGGCGCTTCGCGGGTGTTGATGTGATCGCGCAGGCGCCGTAGCGGGTGGGAAATAGAGAGATGGCGGGGTCGCGCGAGCCATCCTGCCAGCGTGTATTGGTTCGGCGGCGTTGAGACGGGGATTGGAGGGGGGATCAGCCGGTTTTTCGGCTTCGTTGGGTGACAATCGATGCGAACTCGTGACTCGAGTGGGGTTGGAGGACCAACTCTGACGCCGACCAGACCGATGCCTACAGAAGACTCCCCGTCCGGTTTTTTGGTGACAATCGATGCGAACTCGTGACTCGAGTGGGGTTGGAGGACCAACTCTGACGCCGACCAGACCGATGCCTACAGAAGACTCCCCGTCCGGTTTTTTACACTGACGCCATCGATGCGAACTCGTGACTCGAGTGGGGTTGGATGACCAACTCTGACGCCGACCAGACCGATGCCTACAGAAGACTCCCCGTCCGGTTTTTTTTCCCCGCGACACGATCAGCGGTTCCGCAGCAACAACGACTGCAACAGCCCCCCCCCGCCCTCGAAGCCCACGAGCGAATCGTCAACCGCATCAGTCGCAGCCGCCCGCGCCGAGGTCATATACGCCCCCACAAACATCCGCAGCCCCGGCGACTCCCTCGCCATTGCCGCATGCCACGTGCACTGCTCGAAGATCACCGTAGACCCCGCCGGAAAGTGCAACTTCGCGTGCCCCTCCCAGTCAGGATTCATCTGATCATAGGGCGGCTCACTCGGATCCCCAATCGCCCGCGGATACGCCCGCAGCTCCCCCCCTCGCGCGTCAATATCGTGCAGATACAGCACCACGATCACCCGCTGCGACTCGCAAAAGCGCGGCCAGCTGCTACGCGCCCGATAGTCCTCGACGTCGATCCCACCAATATGGTTATGCCAAGAAAAAAACGGCCGCTGCGCGTCACAGATGACCGCCCCCGTCAGCTCCAGGTGCATGTCCCGACCGAGCACGCGGCGCACGACCTCCACCACCCGAGGCGAGAGCAGCTCGTCAGCGAACTCGGGAAACAGCGCGAGCAGCCGCGTGACCACGAAGCCGGTCGGCGCAAGCTGCACGTCGGGCCCGAGCTGCTCCCCCTTGGCCGAGAACGGCGGCGGCGCCCCGTAGCGTTGATACAGGCCCTCGAGCCCAGCCCGGAACTTTGCCACGGTCTCGCGCGAATGGCTGCGCTCGACGACCGTGAACCCGCGCTCGCGCAGGGCTCGCGCGTGGGCCTCGAGTTCGTCGTCGTGCTCCGTCACGGCAGACAGTTTAGCAGCCCGTGAACAAACAGCCCGCGGGTCGAGCCGCACGGTCCCCGGGGAGCCCGCAGGTCAAAGACGGCCCGAGGAGCTCCCCGCCCCCGCAGCTCCCAGACAGACAGACTAACTCAGCGCGTCGCGGAGCTCGTCGAGCTCGGTCTCACCGAGCACCGTAGCGATCCCCCGCAGGGTCTCGAGCAGCGCAGGCGGGGCCTCACGGCCGCGATACGACAACCCAACCCTCCCCGCCTCGATGAAGTGCCGCGACCCATCGAGCGGCGCGACGCGGATCTCCTGGGGCGCGAACGCGGGATGCTCGATCTCGACCCGCAACACCCCCTGCTCGAACGAGGCCATGTTGGCCCGCGCGCGCTCGAGCTCCGCGTCGGGTGGCGCCAGCCCCAACAGCGTGGCGAGCTTGGCCGGGACCGGGCGCTTGGGCATCGGGATCTCGACAGGCCGCGCCCGCAACCGGTGATCGTCGCCCCGGCGCTCAGCCGCGAGTTGCACGAGCTGCCCCTGCAGCGCGCCGAGCTCGAGGAAGGTCTCCGAGCGCTCGGTCGCGTCGACGAGCGGCGGCGTGCGGGTGTGGACCTCGTCGTAGTCGTCAAAGGTCTCGCGCGCGGGCGTCGGCCAGCGCGCGACGGCGGCGTCGCCGAGCACGGTCCCGGGCAGCGGGTGGTAGGTCGACCACATGAACGAGTCCGGCCGGAGGCGGTGGAGCAGATCGGTGGTCGAGCGGGTGTGCGTGCGGGTCTCGCCGGGCAGCATCGTCATCAGCGACGCGCTGGTCTCGAGCCCGAGCTCGCGGCAGTCGTCAAACACCTGCTGGAGCTTGGCGTCGGGCGTGCGGCGGTTGAGCACGTCGCGGCGAAAGTCCTCGTTGCCGGCCTCGATCCCGCAGTGGAACAGCACGCAGCCGGCCTCGGCGAGGAGCGCGAGCCGCTCGCGGCTGGCCGCGCTCGGGTGCATCTCGACCTTGAAGGGCAGGCCGACGCGGGCCGGGTAGTGCTCGGCGAGCTCGCGCAGCCACTCGATCTGGAGCGGAAAGTGCTCGTCCCAGAATTCAAAGCCCTCGGGCGTGTAGCGATCGCGCAAGCTCGCGAGCTCCGCGCACAGATCCGCGACCGGGCGGGTGTTGCGTTTGCCGCGATCGGCGAAGTTTTGCAGCTTGCCCCAGCGCGGCGCCGAGCAGTAGGCGCAGGTGAAGGGGCAGCCCCGCCCGGCCCGGGTCGGCAGGTAGCCGTCGGCGAGCGGGCCGAAGGTGTTGATGCCCGCGTCGATGATCTGCGTGACCTCGCCGAAGACCTCGTAGTCCCACCACGGCAAGCTCGCGATGTCGGGCACGGGATCGGCGGGCGGCACGGGGTCGGTCCAACCTTCGGACTGACGCACCCACAGGCCTGGCCGCGTCGCCAGGTCCCGCGCGCCTCCGTCGAGCTCGGCGAGCAGCGATCGCAGCGGTCGCTCGCCCTCGCCGATGCAGATCGCGTCCACGGTCGCGCAGGTCGCGACGTCTTGGGGCGCGAGGCTCGCGTGGTAGCCCCCCACGACGATGTAGGGATCGCAGCCCAGCCGAGCCAAGAGCGCGCTGGCGCCAGGCCAGTCCCGAGTCATCGACGAGACCCCGACGACGTCCGGCTGCAGGTCGTCGATGTGCCGGGCGACGTGGTCGATCCGATACTTGCGAAACACCTCGAGCGCGAGCGGCTCGTGGCCAGCCTCGCGCACGATGGCCGAGAGCGCCGCGACCGACGAGCTGAACGCCCGCTGCGGATCCGTGAAGAACAAGAACAGGATCTTCACGCTGGGCCCCCGTAGGCGCCACGCAGCGCCGGGTTGGCCGCGAGCGCGGCGACCGTGCCGGGGTCGCTGCGTCGCATCGGCGGCAGCCCTGCTCGACGCACGAAGAAGCCAAAGAAGAAGCGCTGGCCGCTGCGGGCCATGGGCGTGACCGCGTGCCAGGTGCCCTGGTCAAACACGATGACCGACCCGGCGCCGGCCCGGACCTCGGTCGCGCCGGGCCACGGCTCGCGGCCCGGGGGAAAAGGCGGCGCGGTCGAATCGTCGACCCGCCGCGGCCACACGAGCATCACGCCCTGCTCGGCGTCGAGCGGGGTCACGTAGAGGGTGCAGCCGAGACGCTCGGCCCGCTCGAAGCGCGGGTAGGCGCGACCGCGGACGTCCTCGGCGTCGATGCCCCCGACGTGGTGATGCCAGAAGAAGAACCCGCGGGTCTCGTCGGACACGACCCCAGCCGAGAACTCGAGCTCGAAGCCGGGCCCGAGCAGGTCCGTGAACAGGGCCAGCAGCTCCGGACGCAGCAGGACCTTGGCGAGCTCGGGCACGCGCTCGAGGATGCCCGCGACCGTCATGCCGACGGGGCTCACGTGGACCCCGGGCCCGAGGATCACGTCCTCTTGCGAGACCAGGTCGGGCTCGCCGAGGCGCCGCCACTGCTGCTCGAGCGCGGCCCCGTAGCCCGCGGCCTCGTCCGCGGGGATCAGGCCCTCGAGCAGCGTGAAGCCGCGCTCGCGCAGCTCGGCGGCGTGCTCGCTCACGCGTCCCCCGGGCGAGGCAGCAGCGACTGCAAGAGTGGATCGGGCGAGTCGATCTCGAACAGCGACTCGTCGACGCGCTCGGTCTTGGCCACGCACGAGGCCGCGAACCACAGGCCAAAGAAGAAGCGCAGCTCGTGATCGATCGTCCGCGGGAGCGCGGCGTGCCAGGTGGTCTGGTCGATCATGACCACGGTCCCCGGCGGCCCGACGACCTCGAACTGCCCGTCCCAGCGCAGCTTGTCGACGGGCTCGGGCGGACCCGCGGCCCCGCTCACGCGCTCGGGGTGGATCAGCAGCTGCCCGGTCTCGGGCCCCATCTCGTCGAGGTACACGATCATTGCGACGCGCTCGGGCTTCTCGATCGCCGGGCGGAGGCCGAGCCGACGGTAGCGCTCATCGTCGATCCCGCCGACGTGGTTGTGCCACTTGAAGAAGGGCCGGGTGTAGTTGGTGACGACCGCGCCCGCGAACTCGAGGTGCATGTCGGGGCCGAGGGCGCCGCGGATGATCTCGATGACGTCGGGCTCGAGGATGTCGCGGTGGAGCTCGGGGTCGAAGCTCAGGAGCTTGTGGATGACCACGCCCGTGCCCGAGACCTCGAGGTCGTCGTTGAGCCAGCGCGGCTCGTTCGACCACAGCGGCGGGTCGTCGAGGCGATGGTAGATGCGCTCGAGCGCCGCGCGGATGCGGCCGACCTTGGCCGGCCCGTAGTGACCCGGGAGCACGGCGAAGCTGCGCTCGACGAGCTGACGCGAGAGCGCCTCGAGCTGGCTCGGCTGCAGGCTCGGCTGGACCTCCTCGCTCATCGCTTGGCTCCCCTTTTCATGCGAACTCACAGGGCCGGCACGAGCTTCTTCGCGTCCGCATGGACCACGTCGATGACCTGCTGGAGGCCGCCCGAGCTGGCCCGATCGACCGGGCCGCGGTGCGAGTAGGCGAGGCCCTCGCGCGCGGCGAAGTAGCGGGCGCCCTGCTCGAGGCGCACGACCTCGAGCACGACCGCGCCGTCGGGCCCGTGGAGATCGAAGAACAGCCCGTCGGGCTCGCCGCGCACGGCCTCGAGGCCCCAGCCCGCGGCGAGCTCGGCGACCGCGTCGCGGAGGCGGCCGAGGGCGTGAGCTTCGAGGAGCGGGCGCGCGACCAGCTCCTGAACCCGGCCCCCCTCGCCCGACTCGTGCGCGTCGTCCGGGCTCTCGTCCGCGCTCTCGTCCGCGCTCTCGTCCGCGCTCGTGATCGCGAAGCCGACCCAGTCGTCGTTGAGGATCGGGCGCTCGGACTGCTCGGCGAGGCCGTAGAGCCAGTCCCACTCGCGCTCGAGATCCTCGGCGGTCCAGCCCTCGCACGAGAGGATCTCAAAGGTGACCGGGTCGTACTCGATCGAGAGCTCGGCGGCGCGCTCGAGCAGCGCGTCGGGCAGGATCAGGCACTTGAAGGCCTTGACCGTGTCGCCGAGCTCGAGCGAGCGCTCGACGGTGCGCCGAAACGAGCTCGGGTTGTCGCCCGGGAGCCCGAACATCAGCTCGATGTCGAAGCCGAGGCGCCCGCGGATCTTTTTGAGCACGCGCTCGAAGCGGGCGACGTCGAAGGGCCGCCCGAGGCGATCGAGCACGTCCGCGTCGAAGCTCTGGATCCCGATGCTGGCCTGGACCTGCTTGATCTGATCGAAGAACTCGAGGTGGTACTCCTCCAAGAAGGTTGGGTAGAGGTGGCCGTGGACGACCGAGTCTTTCAAGACGCCGACCTTGGCCTCGGCCGCGACCAGGGCCCGAAACGCGCGCGGGCTAAGGTTGAAGGCGGCGTCGAGGAAGAACACGTTGGGCACGTCGGCCTGGCGCAGGCCCTCGAGGTGGGCCTCGAGGTACGCGGCGTCGTGGACACGATCGGACTTCTGCTCGCCCCACTGGCAAAAGGCGCAGTGGATCGGGCAGCCGCGAAAGGTCTCGACGTAGCCGGTCTTGTGCAGGGGCGCGACGCCGAGCTGATAGGGCGAGGGGTACTCGTTGATCGCCGGCCGCTCGGCGGCCTCGGTGCTGCGCCACAGACCGCGGGTCGGGAGCATGAGCCCGGGGATCCGGGTCCGCCAGTCGGGCTCGAGGTGATGGCGCACGAGCTGGCGCAGCACCTCTTCGCCCTCGCCCGGGATCACGGCGTCGAGGCGATCGCGCAGCGGATGATACTGGGGCAGATCCAGGACCGAGCGCCGGGCCGAGGGCCCGCCCGCGACGATCACGAGCTCGGGCCGGTGCTTGCGCAGGCGCTCGGTCAGCCCGGCGAAGATGCTCAGCGACCACACGTAGGTCGAGAGCCCGACCATCGTCGGTTGAAACTCGCGGACCCTCTCGAAGAAGTCCTCGGGGTCGCCGCTGGGCAGGTCGAGCAGCAGGATCTCGGTGCCGGCGAGGTCCGGGGCGCTGTCGAGCGACGCGCGCAACTTCTCGATCCCATAGGAGAAGGAGAAGAAAGTCCCGTTCGGATCGCGCCACTGCGCATCCACCGCGACGAGTGCGATTCGCCGTTGCACGCCCGACGCGACTCTAGCACCTGTCGAGGAACTCCAACCATGGGCTGACTCGGGCCAACCGAGGGTGGGTCGTAGCCCGCCCACGCAGAGCCCGGGGCCGCGGCCAGCGCCAGCGCTGAGACTCAAGGACGACCGGGCGCGCGCTCGTCGAGCCAGCTGATCATCCGCGGGAACACGTCGAGGGCCGCGGCCCGACCGATGAAGATGTCTTGGTGACCGTAGCCGGGGATCTCGATCAGGGTCACGTCGATGTCCGGGTGTCGATCCGCGAGGTAGCCGTGGCACAGCGCCAGCGACCCCGTCCACACCCGGTTGAGCACGCCGTTGACGAAGAGCAGCGGGGTGTCCCAGTCGTCGAGGGTATCGAGGGCGCTCCGGGGCAGGCGATCGTAGCGGGCGTCGGCGACGTCGCAGCGAACAACCGCGCGCTCGCTCGCCATCTTGCGCAGGTGCGGATAGAAGCTCAGCGGCGCCGGGCCAAACAGCTCCCGCAGCCGGGCGTGGGTGGCGGGGTGCAAGTTGCGATGCTCGTACAGGGCCGAGCCCCCCGCGTCGGCCCCGACCCCCAGCGTCGACCCCCACGCGAACGAGATCATCTGGCAGGTCGGGTCCTTGCAGCTCGAGCCGGCCGCCGCCAACGCAAACAGGGCGCCGCGCCGAGACAAGAGCCCGACCTGGGCCAGGTCCATGGGGATGTAGCCCTCGGGCAAGATCCGATCGAGGACCGCGGGCAGCAAGGACAGCTTCAGCCGCGACTGCTCCGACAAGTTGGGGGTCAAGAAGGTCGAGTTGGCGACGACGCCCGCGAGCGGGCCGGCGAGCTTGGCCGCGATCGTCATGCTCAAGGCCAGCGCGCCGACGCAGTGGGCGATCACGGCGACCGGCCGCCCGCCGTTGTGACGGCGCACGGCCGCGAGCGCGGCGGGCAGATCGTAGAGCGCGACGTCGTCGACGTTGAAGCCGCGCGCGTCGGTGTTGTAGGGCAGGCGAAAGCTGCCGCGCCAGTCGACGGACCACACGTCGCCCCAGCCCGCGTCGAGCAGCGACTCGACCAGGTTGTCGTGCTCGGGCATCACGAACATGTCGGTCGAGGTCGTGAGGCCGTGGACGAGCAAAACGCTGCGATCGCTGGGGCCCCGACGAAAGCGGGTCAGCCCGAGCGCGACGCCGTCGTCGGCGACGAGCGGGACCTCGCGCAGCTCGGCGTCGACGTCGGCGATCAGGGGTCGCAGCAAGGTCATTTGCACCCCACGGGTCTGCGACGATAGCCCAAGACCCGTGCGGGACCGAGGCCCACCCGCGACGACCGCGCGCACATCGCGCCTCGTGCCTCACGCCTCGCGGCTCACGCTCACGCTCACGCTCACGCTCACGGTGCTGGCCACCTCGCCTCCGAGGGTCAATCGAGGGACAGGAGCGGCCGCACACCGAGGCGCTCGCGCAGCTCATCGAGGGGCTCGTCCCAGTGGCGCTCCCAATAGACACACAGCAGCGGACGCGCGGCCCGACCCCGACGAAGGGCCGCGGGCACGTTGCGCGTGAGCGCGCTGAAGCGGCCCTCGCCGACGAGGTGCTTGACCGCACCAACGACCAAGATCAAGGCCGAGAAGGGCCGGCGCAGCTGCGGCCACTGAAACGCGTGGAGCAGGACCTCTTCGTGGGCCTGCGTGCCGACGCCGAGGACCACGTGCCAGAGGTCATGGGTCTGCATCGTCCGCTCGAGCACGTAGTTGGCCTCGGGGCTCCGGCCGTGGGTCATCGCCTTGGTCAACAGATCCGGGTCGATGCCCTCGCGCTCGATGTACTCGGCGAACATCCGACCGAGGGACGCTTCGGGCAGCTCGCGGAGCGCGGCGAAGTCGACCGTGGATGTGCTGATCCGCGGGCGCTCTGCCAGCATCGCCCGGCCTTCCTCGCTGCGCCGCAGCAGCGCGAGCGCTCGCTCGACGCTGCGGATCGACGAGATCTCTTCGACGATCATGAGCTCGGCGGTCTCGTCAGAGTCGAGCATCGAGCGCCACATGGCGCGAGCCAGACGAACCGCGAGCTCCACCGTCGAGAGTTTAAGGTGACGGCGCTCGTGGTGGAGCGCCGGTCACCATCCGCAGCCCTCCTGGCCCGAACCGGTGTTTGCAAGCTCGGGCCCCGCGCGGCGCCACCTGCGCGCGATCCTCCCCTCGAGCTCGGGCCGCGGCGGGACCGCTCCGTGAACAGACGCCCCCTCTTTGTCCGCGCGCACAGATCTGGGATCCTGGGCCGTGGCCGTTCGCGTGCATGAGCCCGGTCAACTCGTAACAGCCTCGGCGAGTCGCGTGCACGTGACCCGCTACATCAATCCGGTCACCCTCGAGCTCGCCCAACAGGCCGAGGCCGACTACCTCGACTTTTGTCGAGAGGCCGGCGGCCAGGTCCCCGTGATGATGATCGTCGAGCGGGTGACGCCAATGCCCGCGGTCGAGGTTCGCCGCTTCTGGCGGGAGGCCGCCGGCAAGGAGCCGGGCTACGAAGCGGTCGCGCTGCTGATGACCGGCGTGGTCGGGCTGATGGCCGCGGCCGCGACCCACCTCGGAGAGCAGCTGGTCGAAGTCCTTGGGGTCCGCTTTCGCAGCTTCAAACACGGGGCCACCGCAGCCCACTGGCTGTGCGGTGCGGCGAATTGCGGGGTCGACCCCGATGAGCTGGCCGACCTCATCGGCGAGGTCAAGACCCTCTGAGCTCGACGGGCGAAGGAGCTCGGCCGAGCTCGCCCGCTACTTGCCCGACGCGAGCGAGATCCCCAGGCGCAGCGCGAGATCGTAGAAGGTTCGTCCCAAGGTCCCACCGAGCCACGCGAGGTAGACGAGCCGCGCGCGGCGACGCTCGCCCTCGGGCACGTCCTCGCGGAATTCGACGCCGTAGACTTGATCCTCGACCCAGGTCTTGCCCTCGACCGTCGCGCTGCCCGACATCAAGGTGCCCGAGGCGTCACCGAGCTCGAGCTCGAAGGTCCGACTCTGGCGCCACAGATCGAGGCGCGGGCGGGCGACCTTCTGGCCCTCGAGCCACAGCTCGCGGCCGTCCTCATCGAGGAGCGCGACGCGGATCCGCATGAGCAGGGCTTCGCTCGACTCGCGGCGGCCGAGCCCGGCGTGGGGCCGAGCCCACCAGTGCCCCTCGCGGACGTGCAAGGGCGCGGGGTGCAAGGCGGGGCAGCGCACGGTCCCGGCCAGGTCGATGCGCTTGTCGTCGATCAGCTGGCGCAAGCTACTGACCGAGGCGACGAGATCGAGCTCGAGCGGGGTCCGGCCGCCGTCCGCGAGCGTGGCGCCGCCGACGAGGTGCTCGCGAAACCACATGTAACGCAGCGGCCGCCCGAAGTCGTCGCGGGGCTCGTCGATGAGCCCGTCGGCGCGCAGGCGTCGGTCCCAGCGCAGCAGCTGCTTGGGGCCGAGCGTCGGGCAGCGCAGCTCGAGCTTGGCGGCCAGCTGCGTGGCGCGGCGGCACTCGGTCCGCGGCGAGGTGTTGACGAGCCGACAAAACTCGCGCCCGCGCTCGCTGTCGAGGATCGGGCGCAGGGCCGCGAGCGGGTGCTCGCGATCCTCACCGAGATCGGCGCGCACGGCCTCGAGCCAGGCGTCGAAGCCGAGCACGCGCATCGCCGCGCCGCTGAGCTCGTACCACTGGCGCATGCGGCTGACCGGGACCGGATCGGGGTTGACGAGGTGGACGACGCGGCCGCGAGCCTCGCCCGTGCGCGACAGCGCCGTGATCATCGCGACGATCCAGTCGACGGGCGCGACGTCGAGGTCGCGAACCTCCGGGAGGCAGCGCAGGCGGTCGCTCGCGCGCAGCAGGAGCACGAACAGGTCATCGGGGTTGTGGCTGCCGGTCGTCGAGTGCGGGCCGATCGTCCCGGGTCGGTAGACGCTGACCGGGAGGCCACGCGCGCCAGCCTCGAGCACCAGGCGCTCGGCGACCCACTTGCTCTGCTGGTAACCGATCGGCAGCGCGGCCCCCGGCCCGGGCAGCGCGTCCTCGTCGAGGGCGTCGAGCTCGACGCAGCCGGGCCCGATGAGCACGCCGATGGTCGAGACGTGGTGCAGCGGGGTCGGCCGCTGGGCGCAGGCGAGCTTGATCAGCGTGCGCGTGCCCTCGACGTTGGGCCCGCGCTGGAGCTCGTAGGGCTGGGCGAAATTGACGGCCGCGCCGCAGTGGTAGATCGCGTCGAGCTCCTCGGCCTCGCGCCGCCAGCTGTCCGCGCTGAGCCCGAGCTGGGGCGCGCACAGATCCCCCGGGAGGATCTCGACCCGTCGGCGCAGGGCCCTCGACCAGGTCAGCTCGACGCGCTCGATCGCGGCCCGCAGCCGCTCCCAGCCGTGCTCGACGTCGCGGGCCCGGATCAGGCACACGACCGTGGCGTCGGTCCGGCGCAGCAGCTCGAACAACAGGTGCGCGCCGACGAAGCCGGTCACGCCCGTGAGCAGGACCCGGCGGGGCTCGAGCAAGGCCGACGAGCTCGACGCCGCGGGCGAGGCCAGCGGCGAGCTCGCGGGGAAGATCGCTGGATCGAGCTGCGCGTCGCTCGCGATCCGCTCGGCGAGGGGCAGCTCCCGCGCCGGGCTCGAGCTCGCGCGCGTGCCCGCGGCGACGCCAGCGAGCGCGCGGGCCGTCGGCGCGACGACGAGGTCGTCGAGGGTCAGCCCGAGCCCGAGCTCGCGGCGAAGATCCGCGAGCAGCTCGACCGCCGTCAACGAGCTCGCCCCGGCCATCAGGAACTCGGCGTCGGGATCGAACTCGGGCAGGTGCAGCAGCGCGGCCATCCGCGCGGCGATCTTGTCGGCCAGCGCGGCCTTGCCCGCGCCGCCCTCGACCGGGGCCTCGGCGCCCGGCCGCAGCCACCGGACACCGAAGGCGCGCAGGACCGCCTCGCCGCTGTCGAGCTCGCGCGCGATCCAGGCCAGCCGCTGGGCCTCGAGCCGACGATCGATGTCGAGGCGCCGCGTGTTCGAGTCGACCCGCGGCGTGTCGACGCGCTCGAGCAGCTCGGGCAGGCCGAGCGCGCGGAGGCCCGCGATCGCCACGCGGAGCTCGAGCGCGCCGCCCGAGCCCTCGACGAGCTCGCCCGAGCTCGCGTCCCCGATCCGCCGGACGAAGCGACGCGCAGGAGTGTTGCGCGGCGACGGCTCGGCCAACAAGCGCACGGCCTCGGCGCCGAGCTCCTCGGCCTCCTCGGCCAGCCAGCGCAGGAGCTCGAGCTCGACCCCGCGACCGAGCACCCGACAGCTCAGCAGCAGGGTCTCGACGACCAGCTCGAGGCCTCGGAGCCGGGCGACGACGAGGCCGACGATGCCGTAGTCGCCGAAGCGATCGTGGACCTCGAACACGCTCGCGCGGACGTCCTGCTCGGCGAGCTCGTCGGCGAGCTCGTCGGCCGAGCGCGGCCGCTTGCGCAGGTTGAACTGGTTGGTCCGGGCGCTGAGCTGGGCGGCGCGCTCGAGGTGGCGCTCGGGCGAGCGCGGGACCACGACGAGCTCGAGGCTGCGGACGAAGTCGAGGTGGGCCTGGCCCGGGCGACGCGACGAGCGACGCGCGAGCTCCTCGGCGACCCGGCGGGGCCGCTCGCGATCGGCCTCGGTCCGCGCGTCGACGTCGAGGGCCCACAGGCGCTGGATGAAGCCCGCGTCCGCCCTGCCCCCGCTGGGCTTGGGCACGACGAAGGCGAGGACCTCCGGGCACGCGTCGCGCATCGCCGCGACCTCGACCTCGTTGTCGTCGAGGAAGCAGAAGCTGTCGACGCCGAGCGACAGGCGCTCGCCCAGGTTGATCACCCGCACGGCCTTGCTGTCCCAGCCGCCCTCGATCGCCACGAATTCCTCGGCGTCGGGCAGGTCCGCGCGCTCGAGCGCCGCGCGGACGAGATCGGGATCATTGTTGCTGACGATCGCGAGCAGCACGCCCGCCGCCCGACAGCGACGCAGGCGCGCGTGCAAGGGCGCGAAGGGGGCCGGGTCGACGCCCGCCGGTCCGTCCTCGCCGACGACGCCCGCCCACAGGGTGTTGTCGGCGTCGACGGCCACGAGCTTGAGCGGCTGGCGATCGTAGCGCCACAGCTCACGGACGATCGCGGTCGCGAAGGCCGCCGACGCCGGGGCGGTGAAGGGCACGTGCGCGAGGGCGTCGGCCTGCGGATCGAACACGCTGTCGACCTCCAGGTTGGCGAACATCGCCTCGGGCCCGAGCAGGCGCACGTTCGGGATCGCCGCCAGCCCCTCACCGAGCTCGCGCTCGAGCGCGAGCAGCTCGTCGGAGCCGTCTGAAGGCAGCAACCCGATGATCGTCAGCCCGGCGCTCGCGGCCTCGCGCACGGCGTCGAGCAGGTCGGCGCACCAGTCGCGATAGTCGTCGAGCGAGGGCGACGCCAGCCGCGCTCGGAACACGTCGACAAGACGCACGAGCAGCACGCGCGCGGCCACGTCCTCGGACCGCAGCGCGCTGGCCGGGTCGAGCAGCGGCCCGATGACCTGGGCGTAGGGCTCGGGCTCGACCACGAACGGGCACTCGAACAGCCGGCCCCAGCCGATGATGATCGGGATCATCGACTCGGCCGTGAAGGTTGCCGCGAGCGCGATCCGGCGGCGGGCCGGCGCCGGCGGGCAGCTGCTCGGCCACTCGTGGTGCGACAGCGGCGTGTCGATGTCGCGGGCGAGGGTCGAGAGCAGCTCGATGTAGGCGTCGACGAGCTGGCGCGCGGCTGCGCGATCGAGGACCTCGACGCGATGGTGAAGCTCGAGCGCGCCGCCTTGCGGCCCGCGGATCAGGGCCAGCGACAGATCCACGCCCATCGAGACCGGGCCCAGCGGCAGGCGCTGGAGGGTCGGCCCGCGACCGCGGCCGGCCTCGCCCGCCGGGAGCACGTTGAACAGGACCTGCAGCAGCGGCACGCCCGGGCACCGGCCGAGCGCCCGCTCGAGCGAGGCCGACAGCGAGGCGGGCAGCCCCGGCGCGTCCATGACCCGCCGGAGCTGGCCCTGGACTCGACGGGCGAGGACCCGCGGGGTGTCGCTGGCCTGGACCTCGCAAGCGACCGGCGCGGGGACCCCAAAGTAGCCGACGGCGTCGGGGGTGCCGAGCGCGATCCGCTGATCGACCGGGACCCCGACGACGAAGCGCTGGACCCCGCAGATGCGGTGCAAGAGCAGCTGCAAGACCGCGAAGCCGAGCGCCGCCGGGAGCAGCCCGAGCGAGCGCGCGAGCGCGTCGATGCCCGCGTGGGTCGCCGCGTCGAGTTCGACGAACAGCGACGCGGCCTCGTGACCCGGGTCCGGCGAGCGCCCGGTGAGGGCCGTGAACGACAGCGGCTCGATGCCCGTGAACGACTCCGCGGCGTGGGTCTCGGGCCTGGTCTCGCCCCGGTCCCCCTGGGTTGCGAGGCGCACGAGCGCCGAGTCATCCGGCGAGCCCGGGGGCATCGCGGCGCCGCCGAGTTCGGCCTCGAGTTCGACGATCAGGGTCCGAAACGACGCGTGGTCCGAGACCAGGTGATGGGCGACCACGCACAGCACCGGATCGACGCCCGGGGGCTCGAGCAGCTCGAAGCGCCACAGCGGCGCGGTCTCGAGGGCGAAGGGTCGACGCACGAGCTGGGCGTGGGCGGCCTCGATCTCGTCGGCGTCGACCAGCCACCGCCGCCCGAGCTCGACCTCGACGCGCGGGTGGATGCGCTGGGTCATGACCCCGCCCGCGTCGAGCTCGAACGAGGTCCGCAGCGCGGCGTGGCGGGCGACGAAGTTCTGAACCGCGGCCGCGAGGCGCTCGGGCCCGCGGGCCCCGCCCGCGCGCAGCGAGAACGCGGCCGCGAGGTGGAGCGCGTCGACCGGGAGCTCGGCGCCGCTCGCAACCCGCAGCAGGCGCTGCATGTCGGGCGTGAGCGGGAGCTCGCGCGCGCGCAGCCGGGTCGTGTCGTAGCCGTCTTCGCGCAGCCACGCCACGAGCCCGGCGACCGAGGGCGCGTCGAACACCGCGCCGAGCGAGAGCTCGCGGCCGAGGACCGCCTCGAGCTTGGCCGTCATCGACGCGATCGCGACCGAGTCGGCGCCGAGCCGGAAGAAGTCGTCATCACGGCTGAGCTCGGGCTGCTCGAGGATCTCGGCGCAGATCTCGAGGACTCGGGCCTCGACGACGTCGCGCGGCGGCTCGACCTCGACCCGGACGGCGCCGCGATCGCTGTGGGCGAGGCGCTCGAGCCGACCGGCTCGCCAGGCGTCCCGGGTCGCGCTGCGCCGAAGCTTGCCCGACGAGGTCTTGGGCAGGGAGCGCGCGCTGACCAGCGCGACCTCGAGGGGCTTGACGCCGAAGCCGTCGGCGAGGACCTCGCGGACCGTGGCGACGAGGCCGTCGAGGCGCTCTTGCGGCGTCGAGTCCCGGACCTCGGCGATGACCACGATCTCCTCGACGTCCGCGTGGTCCGTGGCGAACGCGACCACGCAGCCGGAGCGCACGAGCACAGACGCCTCGCTGATCGCCCGCTCGAGATCGTGGGGGTGAAGGTTGCGGCCGCGAACGATGAGCAGGTCCTTGCGACGCCCGCACACGAACAGCTCGCCGCCGCACATGAACCCGAGGTCGCCGGTCCGCAGCCACCGACCCTCGTCGTCGCCGTCGAGCTCGAGCTCGAGGTTGAAGGTCTCCCGCGACAGCTCCGGGCGGCCCCAGTAGCCCCCCGCGACGTGAGCTCCGCGAACACAGATCTCGCCGACCTCGCCGTCGGCGACCACCCTCAGCCGCGCGGGATCGACGATCGCCAGCTGGCACCCGACCAGCGGCTGCCCGGAGCTGACGAGCACGACGCCCGCGCTGTCGGCGTGGGTCGGAGCCTGCTCGACCTCGGCCTCGGCCCCGGGCTCGGGCCGCGGCTTGGACGGCGAGCGCGCGGGCTCGAAGCGGCCGGCCTCGAGCGCGGCCGCGTCGGCGACCACGATGGTGGGCAGCGAGCTGACCCCGGCCCCGGTCACGCCGAGCGTCGCCTCGGCCAGCCCGTAGCAGGGGTACAGCGCGCGCTCGTTGAAGCCCGCGGGCGCGAAGGTCTCGGCGAAGCGGCGCAGCGTGGCCGCGCGGATCGGCTCGGCGCCGTTGAAGGCCACGGTCCACGACGAGAGGTCGAGGCGCTCGAGCGCCTCGGGCTCGAGCCGATCGACGCACAGGTCGTAGGCGAAATTGGGCCCGCCGCTGGTGCTCGCGCTGAAGCTCGAGATGGCCTCGAGCCAGATCATCGGTCGCTTGATGAACGCGACCGGAGACAGCAACAACACGCTGCCCCCGACCCACAGCGGGTTGAGCACGTTCCCGATCAGGCCCATGTCGTGATACAGCGGCAGCCACCCGACCACCCGCGCGTCTGGGCCCTGGCCGAAGCCGGCCTCGAGCATGGCCTCGTTGTGAAGCAAGTTGGCGTGGCTGAGCATCACGCCCTTGGGCTCGCCCGTGCTGCCCGAGGTGTACTGCAAGAACGCGAGCTGCTCGGGGCCGAGGGCGGGCGGCTGCCAGCCCGACGCGTCGCCACCGTCCGCGGTCGACAGCCACTCGAGCTTGGCGAGGCCCTCGGACAGCTCGGCGACGGCGCCGGTCATCGCGAGCAAGTCGGGGCTCGTCAGCGCAAACCGAGCGCCCGCGTCGGTCGCGATCGCCTCGAGCAGGGGCAGCGTCTTGTACAGCCGCGAAGGATTGGGCGGGTAGACCGGGACCGCGACCGCGCCGACGAGCAAGCAGCCAAACAACCCGACGATGAACTCGAGGCCAGGCGCGAACACGAGCACGACCCGCTCACCGCGAGCCCCCGCGGCGTCGAGCATCGCAGCGACCTCGCGCGCGCGCGCAAACAGCTGGGCGAAGCTCAGCTCCGCTCGCGGGCCGTCAACGTCGCCGCTGAGCAAAAAAGAGTAGCCCCCGCTCGGGTGCGTGGTGGCCCGTCGCTCCAGCAACTCAGCCAGGCTCTTGGGCGTGCGGCCCAGGGCCGGCTCTCGCGCGCTCGACCACACGGAATCAGCACTCTATCAGTATGGGTGTCAATCTCGGTAGCGAACCCGCAAAAATGTGTGCATTTCCCGGTCAACCGAGCTGAATCCGCTCAGTGTCCGCGGGGACCGCGGGACGACGGCCCCGGAACCGGCAGCAGCCACTGCGGGGTCTCGAGGCCAGCCACGAACGCCCGCCATTGCTCGCGCCGGGAGCGACTCCCGAGCAGCCGGGTCGGCGCCATCGCGCGTGGAATCAGCTGGGTGCAGACCAGCTCGAAGGTCGCGGCGTTGAGCGCATCGAGCACGTAGATGGTCTCGCGCCACAGCTCCTTCGTGCAGCGCGGCGCCCAGTGCCCGAAGTAATTGCGCGCGAGCGCGCGCTCACGCTCGGCGTGGCGCCGGAGCTCGGGCAGGCCAAACAGCCCGGCGGCGTAGTCCGAGTAGCAGCATTGCTGAACCTCGTTGAGGCCCACCGCCAGCTGCCAGCGCGCGCGCGAGTCATCGAGGGTCCCCCACTCGATGAACTCGGCGAACACCCCAGGGAACTCGAAGCTCGGGGTCTCGCCCTCGGGCACGTGCTCGTGGCGACGCTCGAGGTAGGGGAACTCGACGCGCAGGGCCGCCTGAACCTCGGCCGACAGTCCCTCACGAAAGCGCTCCCCGGCCCGGAGCACCGCGCGCAGGGACTCGAGGAAGAGCGACGCGTTGACGACGCGCGGACCCATCCCGGCCCGCGCGTAGGCCCAGGCCATCATCGGCGGCAGCGTGGCGCGGCTCGGCTCGGCGACCCGCGCCCACTCGCGGATCAGGCCCTCGATGTCGCCCGCCGCGTAGGCCGTGAACGAGGCGTCGATCTCTTCGGCAGTCGCGACCCGAAAATAGGGCATCGCGCGGAGCTCGACGAGCAGCCGCGCGTCGAGATCCGGCACCGCCTCGAAGACCTGATCCTCGTCGACCATGACCCCGCCCTCCCCCGCGGCTCAGGACCCTCGCTCGACGGCGCCCTCGACCTCAGGCTCTGCCTGGGCCGCGGCCGACCGGCGCGGACCCGCCATCAGCTTCAAGAAGTCCGGCCACAGGCGCAGGCGCTGCGTGAGGCGCTCCATGTAGCCCCAGGCCCGCGTGATGATGAAGAAGTAGGGTCGCGCCTTGGGCAGGTGCCACAGCGGCCAGGTGAAGGTGTAGACCAGCCGCCCGGGCAGCAGCGCCTTGGCCAGGAGGCGGCCGTCCTCGCGGGCGCCGTCCGGCGCCGCGGTGGTCATGAAGCGCACGAGCTTGCGCCGCCGGGCCTCGCTGCTCCACTGGAGCCGATAGTGGCGCTCGAGGTTGGCGCGGGTCCAGTGCTTGGCCGCTTGCAGGTGGTACAGCTCGGCGATCTCGGCGAGATCGTAGAGCGCGGTCTGCATCAGGACGTGGGGTTGGTGCCACGCGTGCTCGTACTTGAACTTGTTGAGCAGCCGGACCGAGTCCTGCATCAGCTCGTGCTCGCGGTTGAGCTGCGCGATGGTCTTGGCGCAGGGCTGCGCGTCGGCGCACGCGGCCTCGATCAGCGGGGTCACGGCGACCAGCTGACGACAGGCCATCTCGATCCCGACCGAGTAGAGCGCGTCGACGAACGCCGAGGCGTCGCCGATCAGCGCGTAGCCCCGGGTCGAGACCCAGTGCTCGGTCGCGTGGGGCAAGTTGGCCAGGTAGGAGAAGGGCTCGACCGGCTCGGCCCCCGCGAGCGCCGCGACGAGGGCCGGGAACTTCTCCGCCATCGCCCAAAAGCCGCGGTCGTCAGCCTTGACGTCGGGCTGGTGCTGGCTCTTGTCAAACGAGACGCCGACCGAGGTCGTGTCGTCGTCGATGTGGATCCACCAAAACCAGTACCCGGGGCCGCTGAAGTGGATCGTGTGGCGGCGGCGATCGATCCCGCGGAAGGTCGACCAAAACGCGTCGTCGCGGCGGACCTTGGTGAAGCGCGTCCAGATCGCGGCGGTCTCGAGCCCTTCGACCGGGCGGGTGATGCCGAGCTGCCTGGCGAGCATGCGTCGGCGGCCGCTGGCGTCGAGCACCCACTTGCAAGTCAGCGAGGCCTCGGCCCCGTCCTCAGGGTCTGGTTCGCCGTGAACGACCCGGTGCAGGCCGTCACCGAGCTCGACGCGGCGGACTGGCGCGCCGTACATGAGCTCGGCCCCCGCGGCCTCGGCCCGACGCGCGAGCTCGGCGTCGAGCGGCGGACGGTTGACGTGGTAGGTCGGGATCAGACGCGGGAACGCGCCCGAGATCCGCTCGAGCGGGGTCAGCGAGAGCAGCAGCTCGTGGCACCCGTCGAGGACCTGCGGAGCCGGGCGCCCGCGAGGCTGGGTGACGAAGTCGAAGCCGAACTTGCGAAAGCCGTGCTCGGCCAGCCAGTCGGTCAGCCCGATCTCGTGGTGGAGAAACACGCTGGTGCCCTCGGTCAGGGCCTCACCGACGACGGCCTTGAGCCCCTGCCCGCGCGCGCGCGACTCGAGCACCGCGACCCGGAGCCCGCGCTTGCGCAGCATGATCGCCGCCATGCTGCCGACGAGGCCTCCGCCGATCACGGCGACGTCGTAGTCCGGCACGGGCGCTCCGCTCATGCCGTTTTGCATAGTCGACTCCCGTCAGGATGAAAAGCGTTGGCTGATCTCGTCCACGGATCGGGAGCCGCGCCACATGCGCGACTCTCCGTTCCCGAGTCGCGTAGGAAGGATGAGCTCGGCCCCGACGGCTCGATCTCCACATCGCCCTGCTCGGTCGACGGCTGGACAGGGCCCGTGGCGGCGCTCGTTCGGGGCGCGGTGAGCTGGTAGAGTCCGCTCCTATCCCGAGCTTGCGATGCATCGATTTTCGAGCCTGACCGCCCTCGCCTGTGCCTGCCTACTCCTGACCGCGTGCGCGGATGATGGTACCGCCGAGCCGGACTCCGAGAGCTCGGGAAGCGGTGACAGCGACGATTCGGGCGACACCGGGGCCACGGGCGACGCGGGCGACGGCGACGGCGACGGCGACCCGGGCGATGGCGACGGCGACGGTGATCCGGTCGAGCCTCCGGCCCTGCCGCTATGCGGGACCGAGCCGCCGCCCGGGGCCACGCTCGCGCCCGAGCTCCCGAGCTACGGCGGGCCCGGGAGCTGCCCGACCCTCGAGACCGGGGGCGACACCCTCAACGTCATGCAGACCGAGCACGGCGAGCGCGAGTTCTTCCTGGTCACGCCGAGCGACGCGCAGGACGGCGAGGTGTTCCCGATCGTGTTCATGTATCACTGGCTCGGCGGTGACGCGGTCGACTTCTACGACCGCGCCGAGGCCCAGTACGCGGCCGACTACTACCGCTTCATCGCGATCATCCCCGACGGCCGCGACGGCGACGACGGGGTCCCGTTCCGCTGGCCCTTCTCGATCGCCGACGACGACGCGCGGATGGACGAGGAATTCGCGTTCCACGACGACATGCTCGCGTGCGTGGCCGAGCAATTCAGCGTCGACAAGGAGTGCGTCTCGGCCATGGGCGTCAGCGCCGGGGCGATGTTCTCGGCCATGCTCGCCAGCCGCCACGGCGAGCACCTCGCGAGCTTCATGTCGCTGTCGGGCGGGACCGGCGGCAGCCTCGTCAAGCCGTGGGTCCCGGCCACCAACCGCATGCCCGCGCTGATCTTGTGGGGTGGGCCCGAGGACCTCTGCCTCGGCGTGGACTTCGACGCAAACTCGATGGAGCTCGAGGCCGAGCTCGAGGCCGACAACCATTTCTTGGTCGAGTGCGTGCACAACTGCACCCACGGGACCCCGCCCTTCGAACCCAACGACCCCAAGCTCCCGACCTTCGCCCCGACCTGGGAGTTCTTCCTCGATCATCCCTTCTGGCTCGAGGACGGCGACTCGCCCTACATCGAGTACGTCGGGGCGACCGGCGCCCTCCCGCCCGCGTGGCCCGAGTGGTGCGCGGTCGGGGCTGGCAACGCCGAGATCCGCGAGGGCATGTGCGGCGGCTCCGAGTGCTGAGCGTGCGTGCGATGACCCCCCCCGGGGCGTCTTAGACTTTGCGTGGCCCCCTAAAGGGGGCTCTAACGCAAAACGCAGTCTCCTGTGTCCAGGGGGACGCGTGGGAAAATCTTGTGCTGCGTGACCGAAGTTCCTGGCGGTACAGCAGCCTGCTAGCAGCCCGGGGTGCTAGCAGCCCGGGCTGCTAGATGCAGCTGCCGTCGATCACCCCGGAGCAGTCGCCGCTGAGGCACTGGTTGTCGGACGAGCAGGGATCCCCGAGGCTGCCGTCGTAGCACTTGAACCAGTGGCAGTAGAGCCCGTCGTCGGGGCACGCGTCGAAGACACCGCAGCCGTCGCCCTCGCCCTCGAGCCCGCAGGCCGAGAGATCCAACATGCAGCCCGGCGTGCAGGACACGGTGCCTGGGCCCTCACCGAGTGAGAGGCAGTCGGCGTCGCCGAGGTCCAGACCGTCGCAGCTCTCGCCCTCGTCGATCACGCCGTTGCCGCACTGGTCGACCATGCACGCGGAGGTGTCAAAGCCGCAGCTCCCGGAGCACGCGAGTTCGCCGCCAACGAAGCCCTCGCTCAGGCAGTCGGCGCCCCCGAGCTCGGCGCCGTCACAATCCTCACCGTCCTCGATCACGCCGTTGCCGCAGACACCGTCGCCCGTGTCTCCGTCTCCGTCGCCCGTGTCTCCGTCCCCGTCGCCCGGGTCTCCGTCCCCGTCGCCCGGGTCACCGTCTCCGTCGCCCGTGTCTCCATCTCCGTCGCCCATGTCTCCGTCTCCGTCGCCCGTGTCACCGGCGTCCTCGCTGCCGGCCTCCCCGCCCTCGCCGCCCTCGGTCGCCGTGTCCTCGGTCGCCCAGGTCTCGCTGCCATCGTCGCCATCGCCGATCCCGAGTCCCTCGGTCGCTGCGGTGCAACCCAGCAAAGCCATCAGACCGACGAGCGAGAGCGAGCGCGCGTACTGCATGGGCCCCATCGAACCGCAAGCGCGGCCCCACGTCCACGTTGGCGAGCTCGCGCCATATCCGCGGAACCAAATTTGCTCTCAGGGGGTCGCGGACGCATCCTTGCCGCCCGAGCCGTCTCGGCTTCCGCGACCGACCCACCATGGATCTCGCGTACTTCTTTCAAAAAGGCGGCCCACTCATGTGGGCCATCCTCGCCGCGGCGGTCATCGGCCTGTTCGTGTTCTTCGAGCGGCTCTACTCGCTCCAGCGCTCGCGCGTGGTCCCGCGCGCCTTCGTCGATCGGATCCGAGCGATGGTCGCCAAGGGCCGGACCAGCGAGGCCCAGCTGCTGTGCGAGGAGAACGACTCGAGCATCGCCCGGATGATGGTCGCGAGCCTTCAGGCCTTCGCCGACGGCAAGTCCCGGGCCGAGATCAAAGAAGCGGTCGAAGAGGTCGGCGGGCGCGAGGTCGCCCACCTCGACAAGAACGTCGAGATCATCGGGACCGTGGCCTCGGTCTCGCCCCTGCTCGGCCTGCTCGGCACCGTCGTCGGGATGATCCAGGTGTTCCAGCGCTTCGTCGACGCCTACGCCCAGGGCCAGGCCACACCCGACGTGTTCGCCGAGGGCATCTGGACCGCGCTGATCACCACGGCCTACGGCCTCATGGTCGCGATCCCAATGCTGGTGCTCTACAAGTTCCTCCAGGGCCGCAACGATCGGCTGATCGTCGAGATGGAGGAAGACGCGCTCGGCATCGTCGGGCTCCTCGACGAGAACCTCGGCCGCCAGCGCGAGGCCGAGCGCCAGGCCAAGAACAACGACGACAAGCCCGACAACGGCGACAGGGCCAAGCGGTGAGCATCGCCAGCCGCGAGGCCGGCCACCTGCGCCACCGACGACGCCGCAACCAGGGCACCGTCGTCGATCTCACCCCGCTGATCGACATCGTGTTTCAGCTGCTGATCTTCTTCTTGCTGACCGCGACCTTCCAGGAGAGCTCGTCGCTCGACGTCGAGCTCGCCCGGGCCAAGAACCAAGAAAAAGCCCAGAAGGCCGAGGCCGTCGTCGTGTCGATCAGCGCCAACGGGACCTTCGAGGTCGATCAGATCCTCGTCGATCCCGGCGCGCTCGAGAGCTACCTGTGCGCCCAGACCAAAAACGGCAAGGGCACGCTCCACATCCGCGCCGACAAGGACAGCAAGCACGAAGACCTCGTGTTCGCGATGGACCTGGCCAAGACCTGCGGCTTCGAGAGCCTCGGCATCCTGCATCAGAATTAGACCCCGCAGGCGTCAGCCCCGCGACCGCTTCGCGGCCGGTCGCCCGTCACGGCGGACGACGACCCAGCCCCGGGCAGCGGCGGACACGATGCGCTGGAGACGGGGATCCATGAGCCGCCCGGCGGCAGCCCGAGCCTCGGGCCACGGATCTTCCGAACCGAACTGGACCGAGTCTTCGAGCAGCTCGCCCGTGGTCCCGAGATCGAGGAACTCGATCTCGTAGACCCGGGCTGAACGCCGCCGGACACGCCGTCGGAACGCAGCGACGAAGCTGTCGGGTTCGGGGATCGCTTCGGGCTCGGTGTCAGGGTGGCGTGACCTGCTCATGCTTCATCTCCCTCACTGCATCATCATGAAGTCGACCATCGCGCTCAGCGGACGAAGCTGGAGCGCGTTGGTCAGGTAGCTGTTGGCTCCGAGCGCGGACGCGCGATCTCGATCAGCCTCAAAATGGTGGGCACCGAGCGCCAAAACGGAGGTGTCCGCGTGAACCGGATCACAGCGGATCTGGCGAAGCAGCCACGAGCCGTCACCGACGGTCGAGACCTGCGCATGCTGATCCGTCCTGAGCGCCTGCGCTCCGGGCGAGACCCCCGCGACCGAAACCGGCGCACAGCGGGCCTGACAGGCGATTGGAGCTGGAACCGGGCTGAGCATCTCCACCGTAGATGGAGTGTCGAAGCCGCACTCTATTGGGTCATGTAAATTACGTAATGAAATAGGATAAAAAAACCATGAGCTCCAGCGCGGCGCGCGGGACACTGTGCCCCAGACGCCCTGCTAGGCGCCTTCCAGCCCTCTCCTCCTGCCTCCCGCTGCCACTCCTGCCTCCCGCTGCCATGCAGTGCCAAACCTTCCACGAGTCACTGACGACTCAGCCGATCGATCCCGACGGTGCCACGACCTGCACCGAGGCCACCGTGGGTGGTTGGACACGGCAGGTCACGATGGTACTGGGCCTGGGCTCCAGCGGCGCCGCGGGCGCGGTTTCCGCGGATGGCCATGACACGTCGCGGGGGGTGTGGGACACTAGCCGCCCAGGCGTCGACATGAGCTCACGCCCATTTCCGGTCGAAACAACGACGGGACCGGATGACCCGCCGGCCTCATCAGAAGTGATCGAGACACCGAGTGACAACGTACTCGCCGATGCCCTGCGGGCCGGCGACGGCATGGCGGTCGCGCGGCTGTTCGATCTGTATGGGCGTCACGTCGAGCGTGTCCTGATCCGCACGGTCGGGCGCGACGGCGAGATGGAAGACATGGTCCAGGACGTGTTCCTCGGCGCGTACCGAAGCGGCCACAACTACCAAGGCAACGACGCCCAGCTCAAGGCCTGGATCAGCCGCATCGCGGTGTTCACAGCCCGCGGCTACCTGCGCAAGCGCAAGCGTCGTTGGTGGCTGCGGTCCGCCGACCCCGGCCAGATGCCGGAGCAGAACTCCAAAGAGCCGAGCCCACACACCTCGGAGGTCCTGCGCCGCACTCACCTTGCGCTCGACCAGATGGACGCAGACCTCCGCATCCCGTTCGCCCTGCGGGAGCTCGAGTCGATGGAGCTGGCCGAGATCGCCCAGGCCTGCGAGTGCTCGGTGTCGACGGTCAAGCGTCGGCTCGCGCGCGCCCGCAAGGCCTTCGATCGGCTCGCGAAGAAAGATCCAATCCTGAGCGATTGGCTGGGGGACCAAAACTAATGGCCAACGCGAATCATAATTCGAGTTTGCGATTGCTGGACGCTGTCCGTGAAGAGCAAGTCCAGGCCCTGCGCCTCGACGACGCCAACGAGCACGCCCGCGCTCGCGCCCGGCTCCTCCAGGCCATCGATCAGATCGATCGGGGCGGCCGGGCCGACCGGGTCGGCGCCGAGGGGCGAGCGGCCCAGCCCGCCAAGCCCTCACGCGCCGGCTGGCGCTGGGGCCTCGGCGCCGTGGCTGCGGCCGCGTGCGCGCTCGCTGTCGTGTTCGCGTGGCCGAGCGAGCGTCCGCTCGAGTTCCAGGTCGACGGGGTCGAGCTCGCCGCCAATCAACAAACCCAGGTGATCCACGCGGGCGCGCGCAGCCGCGCGCTGGCCTTCTCCGACAGCACGACGATCGAGCTTTCGCCGGGCGGGCGCATGTACATCGACGAGCTGCGCAGCCACGGCGCGAGCGTGGTGCTCGAGACCGGCGAGATCGCCCTCGCGGTTCACCACGAAGACGACACCAGCTGGCAGGTCGCCGCGGGTCCGTGGACGGTCCACGTGACCGGCACCCGCTTCAGCGTCGCGTGGGAGCCGAGCGCCCAGAGCTTCCGCGTCGCGGTTGTCGAGGGCTCGGTCCGCGTCGAGGGTCCCGAAGGCGAGACCGCGGATCTCCGCGCTGGCGACACCCTGATCCGCGAGCGCGGCGAGGCCACGAGCGAGCCCGAGGACCTCGGGGCCGACGACACCAACCTCGGCCCGCGCCCGATCGACAGCGAGCCGGTCGCCGTCCGAACCGAGCCGCAGACCGGGACCGGCGACGGCGCGGCCGCGAGCGAGACCGAGACCAAGC
Source organism: Enhygromyxa salina (assembly GCF_002994615.1). Taxonomy (GTDB): domain Bacteria; phylum Myxococcota_A; class Polyangia; order Nannocystales; family Nannocystaceae; genus Plesiocystis; species Plesiocystis salina_A. The sequence continues at coordinate 25,448 of NZ_PVNK01000156.1, forward strand.
CCAAGCAAGCGGCGCCAAAGCCCCCGCGCTGGGACGAGTACTTCGCCAACAGCGAGTACGCCAAAGCCTGGGACGCGCTCGCCGAGCTCCCCGGCGGCATCGAGGGCGAGGCCGAGCAGGCGAGCGCCGACACGCTGCTCGACCTCGCCGACGTCGCCCACTACACCCGGCACAGCCACGACGCGCGCAAGCTGCTCGAGCAGCTCCGCGAGCGCTTCCCCGGCAGCGACGAAGCCGGCGAGGCCGCGTTCGCGCTCGGGCGCCTCGCCGCCAACGGTGGGTCGCAGGCCAAGGCCGCGACCTGGTTCGAGCTCTACCTCGACGAGCGCCCCCAAGGTTCGCTCGCCGGCGACGCGCTCGCGCGGCTGATGGACAGCTACGACGCGCTCGGGCGCTCGGCCGACGCCAGCGCGACGGCCACGCGCTACCTCGACCGCTTCCCCAGCGGCCCCCACGCCGGCAAGGCCCAGAAGATCGTCGCGCGGTGAGACCAACGCGCCCGTCGAAGCCGCGCGCCCCTGCGATCGTCGTCGCGGGGGCGTTGGCGATCGCGCTGGTCGGCGTGGCCCCCGTGGCCTGGGCTGGACCGCCCGAACACCCCGACTCCGTCCCCGCGCGCGACGAGCTCGTGCTGACCCGGATCGTCCCGGCCGACGACAGCGTCGCCGCTCGCTTGCGCGCCGAGCTCGGGGTCATTGGGCTCGAGACCGAGGACCTCGACATCTCAGCCGAGGCGCCGACCCTCGGCCCCGAGCTGCTCGATCGCCTCGCGCCAGCCGGTGCCAGCGCGGCGATCGAGATCGCCTTCGGGTCCGGTCATGTCGACGTCTGGGTCGCCGACGGCAGCACGGGCAAGACCCTCACGCGCCGCTTCGATCTCGACCAGGCCGAGCCGCGCACCCTCGCGATCGCGGCGGTCGAGCTGCTTCGGGCCTCGCGCCTGGAGTTCGCGCCCCCGCCAGCCGCCCAACACTCGACGGACGACTCCAGCGAGCAGGCGACCGAGCGCGAGCGACCGCCCGGCGACGAGGGCCCGAACCCGCCCGATCGAGCGATGCGCGGCTCGCTGAGCCTCGCGCCCATGATCGGCGGCAGCCCCGGCGGGCTCGGGCTCTCGACTCACACCGAGATCGCGGGTCGCTGGGCACCGCGCGAGCGCTTCGCCCTGCGGATCGCGCTGTGGGTTCCGACCCTCGGCAACCGCGTGGCCAACGAGCAAGGCGGTGCGCGCGTGTTCGTTGGCATGGCCTTCGTCGAGCCGCAGCTGCGCCTGCCCGGCGGCGCGCCCTGGTTTCACCCGGAGCTCGGCCTCGGCCTCGGCGCGGCCGTGACCGGCATCGTCGGCGAGGCGAGCGAGGGCCTGCGCAGCAACACCACCGCGCTCGGCAGCTTCGCGGCGCACACCCACGTCGGGCTCGGCTTCGAGATCGTTCCGCGGCTTTGGGTCCGGGCCGATGGCTACGTCGGCATCTTGCAGCCGCAACCTCGCGTGATCTTCATCGATGAGGTGGTCGCGCGGCTGGGCATGCCCTTCGCGTCTGGATCTCTCGGCGTCGAGATTTGGATCTGAGCGCGGTTAACTGTCGAGGGCGTAGTCAGGCATACAACCAAAACGTGCTATCGGGCTAACCTGCTCCGTCTGTGCTTTATACCGCCGCAAAAACAGCGGATCAAAGTAGTTTTGCGACCTGTCACGCGGTGGTCTATCGATCTTATACTCGTAAAGTGAATTGCGGCACCAGGTCGCAATTAACCTGCTCGATGAACGCCCCCCTCGCACGTGGCTCGCTGCTGCTGACCTCGCTCTTGGGCCTCGGGGCGGGCTGCACCGTCGACGGCTACGCGATCCTCGAAGGCGACGTGAGTGAGGACACGGGTGAGAGCTCGACCACGGGCGCAGACACGGACCCGGGCGAAGACGAGAGCGACGAGGGCTCGAACCCGGGCGGGCTGCTCGACCTGCCCGAGGACGAGCTCCCGATGCAAGCGGGGGTCTGCATCGTCGCGCCCGATCAGGTCGACGGCGCGCTGCCGTGTGAGCTCGAGCCCCCGAGCGAAGTGATCGCGCCGGTCACCGCGTGGACCTGGACCGGGCCCGGTGGTGAAGACAGCGTGCTCGTGACCCCCCTCGTCGCCAACCTCGACGACGACAACGACGACGGCTTCGTCGACCTCTGCGACCACCCCGACATCGTCGTCGCCGCGGTCGATCTTCCCCCGGGCAAGACCGACGTCTGGCCCGCGGGTCACCTCCACGTGATCGACGGGGCGTCCGGCGCGACCTCGAGGGTCATCCCCACGCCGATCGACGCCGCCGTGAACCCTGCACTCGGTGACCTCGACGGTGACGGTGTCCCCGAGATCGTCGCGCTCCAGGCTCAGGGACCCAACAGCCCCCACAACATCTCCGAGCGCCGCCTGATGGCTTTTCGGGCCAACGGCGAGCTGCTGTGGGCCGGCCAGCACTGGTCCGCGTCGCGCGGCGGCGGGGCCCTCGCAATCGCCGATCTCGACAACGACGGCAGCCCCGAGATCCTCGCGCCCGAGTACGTCGCGTCCGCCAGCGGCGAGCTGTTGTGGGCCCCCAGCAACCCCGCGCGGGCCTACTCGATGCCGATCGCCGTCGACCTCGATCTCGACGGCGACCTCGAGGTCATGTTCGGCGGCACGGCCTACGAGCACGACGGGGTCAAATTGTTCGACACGCCGACGGTCCCCCAAGATCGCGGCAGCGTCGCGGTCGCCAATTTCGACGACGACGAGTTCCCCGAATTTTATGTCCAGTACGGCGGCGACCATGCGATCTTCGAGCACGACGGCGCCTTCAAGACCCTGTGCCCGACCGGGACCGCCGAGATCGCCGGCGCGGGCGGCTACCCCGTCGCCATCCACGACCTCGACGGCGACGACCAGGCCGAGCTGCTGTTCGGCTACGAAGACAGGTTCTACGTGCTCACGGTCGAGGCCGACAGCTGCTTCGTCAAGTGGTCAAAGAAGACCGACGCGCTCAACGGCCTGTCGAGCGGCACCTTGTTCGACCTGCTCGGCGACGGCCACGCGGAGGCCATCTACGCCGACCGCTCCCACATCAGGCTGTATTCGTCGACCGGTGAGCTGTTGTTCCAGGCCGACCACAGCGCGCGCGAGAGCATCGCCAACCCCATCATCGCCGACGTCGACGGCGACGGCGCCGCCGAGATCCTGGTCGTGTCGAGCGAGCCCGTCGCCGGCGACGATCCAATCGACGCGAACCCAACTTTGGTCCTGCTGGAGAACGCCGACGACCGCTTCGTACCGACCCGTCGGATCTGGAATCAGCACACCTATCACCAGAGCAACGTTACCGAGGACGGACGCATACCCGCGTTCGAGACGCCACACTGGAAGTCCGACAATGGCTTCCGCGCCAACCGCCGCGCCTACCCGAGCGATCAATGCATCCCCACGCCGCTCGAGTCGAGCGGACCGTGATCCTGGCAAGATCCATGACGACCCCGTCGGGAAGTGGCCAATTGTACCCCACTATCCCACTGTCCCACTATCCCACTGTCCCACTATCACTGTCCGTGAATTAATCGCGACCGAGGTCGAGCTCGAGCCGTCGCGTGCGGGCCCGTTGAGCGCTATCATTCAAAGCTGCTGATGTCTGGCCCTCGAACCGCGTCGTCGCTGATCGCCATCATCGGCTGCGCGTGGGTGAGCGGCATCGCGGGCTGCACCGTCGACGGCGTCGCGATCTTGCCGGGCCAGGCAGAGGGCGCCGAGAGCGAGACCGAGGGCAGCGGCGGCGAGGGCACGGGCATCAGCAACGACGACACCGCAGACAGCGGCGACTCGGCTGGCGACGGCGCAGCTCCCGATCTCCCCGAAGGTGGCACCGAGTCCCACGAAGCGTGCGGGCTCGTCGACGCCGGCATCGACGCCCCGCTCCCCTGTGACCTGCCCCCGGTCAGCCTCAGCTTGGATCCCGTCATCACCTGGACCTGGACCGGGCCCAACGGCGAAGACAGCGTCATCGCCACGCCCCTGGTCGCCAACCTCGACGACGACGACGGCAACGGCGTCACCGACCTGTGTGACAAGCCCGAGCTCGTGGTCCTCGCCGTCGACCTGCCCGCCAACAAAATTGACCCGCTCCCCGCCGGCCACCTCTACGTGCTCGACACCGCGACCGGCGAGACCGAATTCGTGATCGATCACCCCCTCGACGCCACCGCCACGCCCGCGCTCGCCGACCTCGACGGCGACGGCGTCGTCGAGCTGCTCGCGTTCGAGCGCAGCGAAGAGGTGCTCGGACAGCCCGGCGAGCGCCGCGTGGTCGCGTTCGAGGCCGACGGCTCGCTGCTGTGGACCAGCGAGACCTGGGTCTGGTCCGAGGGCGGCGGCGGCCTCGCGATCGCCGACCTCGACGCCGACGGCAGCCCCGAGCTCCTCGCCCCGGAGCACGTGCTCCACGCCGACGGCACCTTGTGGTGGGCGCCCCAAGACCCGCCGATGTCGGACTCGCTGCCCGCCGCCGCCGACCTCGACCTCGACGGCACGCTCGAGGTCTTGTTTGGCCGCAGCGTCTACGCGGCCGACGGCACCGAGCTGTTCGAGCTCGCGGTCCCGGGCAACAAGAACACGGGCGTCGTCGCGGTCGCCAATTTCGACGACGACGAGTACCCCGAGATCTACATCCAGAGCTTCACCCATCGGGTGTTCGAGCACGACGGTGAGCCCAAGGCCAACTGTGGTGTCGGCGGCGGCAACAAGGGCTTGCCCGTCGCGATCGCCGACACCAACGGCGACGGTCGAGCCGAGGTCCTCACCAAGCAAGGCCCCTGGTACCGAGCCAAGACCCTCGACGGCAACTCCTGTCAGACCCTGTGGTCGGTCAAGATCGCCGACGCGCCCGCGTCCGCGGGCACGGCCTTCGACTTCCTCGCCGACGGCGGCGCCGAGGCGATCTACGCCGACCGCGAGTGGGTGCGGATCTTTGACAGTCAAGGCTTCGCCCTCGCCGAGTTCGAGCGTGACGCACGACCCTCGATGGCCAACCCGATCGTCGCCGACGCCGACAACGACGGCGCCGCCGAGCTGATCATCGCCGCCAGCGAACCCGAGGACGGCGACGACGATCTCGGCGCCCGCGTGAGCATCATCTACGTCGAGAACGCCGACGATCGCTTCGCCCCGACCCGACGGATCTGGAACCAGCACGCCTACCACGCGACCAACATCCGCGAAGACGCCACGGTCCCGGCCGAGCAGTCGCCTCACTGGCAGCAAGCACAGAGCAACAGCTTCCGGACCAACACCGCGCCGAGCTTCTCCGGTTCGCTGTGCCAGCCGCCCGCTTTCGATTGAGCCCGCTCGCGTAACGAGGACCGCGAGCCGATGGTGCGAAGCCTCGTGCACATCCGCGCGCAACCACTGCCGGCCCCCGAGCGAAGAACGAGCGAAGGGCCGCGCAGCGACCGTGCGTGGCAGAGTGCACAAAGGCTGCAGGGGGCATATAACTTCGGTCCCCCCAACGGACGCTTTCGTGACTAACGCCTACATCTCGGGAACCGGGTTTTACGTGCCGCCGCGCGTCGTGACCAACGACGACCTCGTGCGCGAGTACAACATGGAGACGAGCGACGAGTGGATCCAGCAGCGCACGGGCATCCGCGAGCGTCGCTTCGCCGCCGACGGGGTCGGGTCCGCCGACCTCGGCGTCGAGGCCAGCAAGATGGCACTCGAGGCCGCTGGCGTCGACCCATGGGACCTCGACATGATCGTGTTTGCGACGCTCTCGCCGGAGCACTGCTTCCCCGGCTCGGGCGTCTACATGCAGGAGAAGCTCGGCCTGTGCGCCGGGCCCAAGCTCGCCTACGTGCCCTGCCTCGACATCCGCAACCAGTGCTCGGGCTTCCTCTACGGGACCAAGGTCGCGAGCGCGCTGATCCAGTCGGGTCAGTGTCGGCGCGTGCTGCTGGTCGGGGCCGAGACCCACTCCCACGCCCTCGACCTCTCGACCCGCGGTCGGACCGTAGCCTCGCTCTTTGGTGACGGCGCCGGGGCGGCCGTGTTCGAGGCCACCGATGAGGACAAGGGCGTGCGCGGGGTCTGGCTCGGCGCCGACGGCTCCAACGCCGACGTGCTCGCCCAGCACATCTGGGACATCCGCAAGTCCCCCTTCGTCGAGCTCGACGACGAGGGCTACGGCCACGTCCCCCCCCTGACTCTGTTCGCCCAGATGGACGGCAAGACCGTGTTCAAGCACGCCGTCACCAAGCTCGCGGGCGCGCTGATGCAGGCCCTCGGCGAGACCAAGACCGAGATCGAGGACATCGATCTCTTCGTGCTCCACCAGGCCAACAAGCGCATCAACGAGTACGTCGCCAACAAGCTGCTGAAGGTGCCCGAGCACAAGGTCGTGCACAACATCGAGCGCTACGGCAACACCACCGCCGCGACGATCCCGATCTTGCTGGCCGAGTCGGTCCGCGACGGAACCCTGAAGCCCGGCATGAAGATCGCCCTCGCGGCCTTCGGCTCGGGCTTCACCTGGGGCTCGGCGATCCTCGACTGGTGAGGGACTGGTGAGGGACTGGTGAGGCACCGGTGAGGCACCGGTGAGGCCTCAGGGGCGTACGCCGCGGATGCGGGGGCCGAAGCGGGGCGCGTGGACGCCCGCGGCCCACAACAGGTGGATCACGCGGAAGCGTTGGCCGCGGTAGGGCTCGAGCAGCTCGACCATGCGCGCGTCGTCGCCACGGGGCTCGCGGGCGAAAAACCACGAGATCATCGACGGCAGGACGTAGTCACCGAGCGGGACCGCGTCGTGGTGTTGGAGGCCGTGGCCCTGGACCATCGCCCGGGTCCACGGGCCGACGCCGGGGAAGGCCTCGAGCCGGGCGGCGAAGGTCTCGTGTGGGAGCGAGGCCCAGCCGCGGATCCGATCGGCGCGCGCGGCCAGACCGAGCGCGGTCTTGGCTCGCTTGCGGTCGAGCCCGAAGCCGGCCAGATCCGCGCTCGTCAGCGTGCCCCACTGCGCGGCCGACAGGGGCAGGCGCAGGTCGAGGGGCCCGGGCGCGGGCGAGCCGTGGGCGCGCAGCATCTCGACCTGACTGGTGACCGCGTCGCGCCAGGCCACGCGCTGGCGGATCACGCACCCGACGAGGAGATCGAACACGTCGAGGGTCCGACCACGACGCACGCCGGGCAGCCGACGCTGGACCCGACCAAGCTTGCCCTCGAAGGCTGGCGCTCGATCGTCGAGGCCGAGGTGGCGCGGGAGCTCGTCGAGCAGCCACCTCCGTCCGGGCCCCCAGGCCTCGGCCTCGACGGCGCCCGAGACGAGCGCGAGCCGAAAGCTCACCGCGCCGTCCGGGGTCCACTGCGCGCGCAACAATTCACCGGGGCTCGGCCGCCGCAGCGTTGGGTTGGCGCGGCCGAGGTCACCGAGCAGCAGCGTGTGGCCGAGATCGAGGGGCCGATCGAGGGCGAGACGGCGGACGCTGCTCGGGCCGGTCATCGCCTGCCGACGCGCCGGAGCTGCTCACGCCGAACGAGGCAGTCGCCGAGCACGATCGCGTCGGCGCCGAGACCGACGAAGCTGCGCATCGCCTCGACCGGGTTGCAGACGATCGCCTCGCCGCCGCGGTTGAAGCTCGTGTTGACGACCATCGGCACGCCCGTGCGCTGCTCGAAGGCCGCGATCATCGCGTGGTAGCGCGGGTGGTGCTCGGCGTGGACGACCTGCGGGCGGGTGCTGCCGTCGGCGTGGACGACAACGGGGATCTGATCGCGCTTGTCGGGCCGCACGTCGACGGCGAACAACATGAACCGGCTGTCCCAGTCCTGGACGAACCACTGGCCCTGGCGCCCGGCGAGGACCGAGGACCCGAAGGGCCGCCACGCCTCCCGCGACTTCATGAGGTTGAGCCGGGCCTTGAGCGCCTCGTCGCGCGGATCGGCGATGATGCTGCGCCCGCCGAGCGCCCGCGGCCCGAACTCCATCGGGCCCTGGAACCAACAGATGATCTTGCCAGCCGCGAGCAGCTCGGCCGTCTGCCCGCCGACGTCTCGCATCCGCGTAAAGGGCACGCGCATGCGCTCGAGCGCGCGGACGATCGCGTCGTCGGACCACGAGGGCCCGAGGTGGGTGTGGCCGAGGCCGAGGCGGGGGAGCTCACCGGTCAGCTCGCGGTGGCCGATGACCGCCGCACCGATCGCGGTCCCGGCGTCGTTGGCCCCGGGCGGGACGTACATGTCGGCCGGCGAAAAGCGATCGCGGAGGGTCCCGTTCATGCGGCAGTTGAGCGCGACCCCACCGCACAGCGCGAGCCTCTGGTCGCGCAGGTCGGCGCCCGCGTGGCGGGCGAGGTAGCCGCCGACCGTGGTCTCGAGCGCGAGCTGGATCGAGGCGGCGAGATCACGGTGCTCGTCGCGGATCGGCTCGTCGTAGGCCCGGGCGTAGCGCTCGAAGAGCTTCTCCGTCGCCCACTCCGAGAGCACCGGCTCGTGGTCGTGATTGAGTGACATGCACGCCGACAGATCGATCGTCGGCTCGCCGAGGGCCGCGAGCGCCATCGTCGAGCCCTGCCCGTGGCCGCCGAAGCCGAGCACGCGCGTGACCGTCTCGTAGACCCCGCCGAAGGAGCAGTCCGGCAGCCACGGGACCGCGTCGACGACCTCGAGCTCGTGCCCCTCGGCCCGCCAGATCGTCGCGGTCTCGTAGTCACCGCGGCCGTCGATCGAGAGGATCCAGGCGTCGTCGAAGTCCGAGAGCCCGTAGACGCAGGCCGCGTGCGACATGTGGTGGGGCACGTGCACGATGCCGTTCGCGCGCAGGACCGGCGGCGGGCGCCAGCCGCCACCGCCGACGAAGCTCTCGCGATAGCGAGCCGGGATCCCGTTGACCGCGACGAGGTCGACCTCGTCCATGGTCAGCCCCGCGGTGCGCAGGACCGCGTCGATCGCCCGCGGCGGCCACGACTCCTCGAGCCGGAGGCAGGCGTCCGAGGACAGCGAGGTCCCGGGCCGCTCGGGGTGCCTCCAGGTGTAGTGGCGATCTCGGGCGAGGCGCTCCTCCTCGACGGCGCTGACGAGCTCGCCGTCGACGAGCAGCGCGGCGGCGTGCTCCATCAGCGTGACCGTCGCGAGTCCGAGCACGACGCTGGGCTTGCGTCGGACGACCGCCGGGGCCCCGGCCGCCGCCGCCGTCCCGGGCCCCGAGCCGGCCGCGTCCGCGCGGGGGTCGAGGTCGGCGGGCGGCTCGACCAGCTTGCCGGTCAGCGCTCGCGGCCGCGCGCGCCGTCGGACCGAGCGCACGAGCTCGGCCTCACGCATCAGCAAGGGCCCGGGGATCCCGGCGTCGTCGTTCGTGAGGGGGCGCAGCGCACCGGTCTCGCAGCGCTCACAGCACAGCTGGCAGCGAATGCACGCGGCATCGTCGATGACCGGGCGCAGGGGCTCGCCGCGCAGCTCGATCGCGTTGGTCGGACAGATCCGCGCGCAGTCGCCAGCCCCGACGCAGCGCGCGTCATCGACCCACAGCGTGCGAAGATCCTCGAGCCCGGTCCGCCCCCGCGCGAGCGTCGGCCGCGAGTAGGGCTGGAGGTCGACGCCGTCCAGGAACGCGCTCGCTAGCTCGGGCGCGACCTCACCGGTCGCGAACAGGGCCTGCACGTGGCCGACCCGCGCCCGCTCGACCCCCGCGATCAACACGGGCTCGTGCTCGTCGTCGCCATCCAAGAGCGAGATCCAGCCCTCGGCCTCGACCGAGCTCTCGGCGCTCGGATCGCCGACGGCCACGACCCCCTCGACCTCGCCGGTCCAAAACATCTCCGAGGCGCGCGCGCGCTCGCTTCGAAGCTCGACCGCGACCTCGCCCGCGACCCCCTCGACCTCCTCGCCGGTGCGGGCGTCGACCAGGCGGATCCGCTCGACGCCCGCCGCCCCGCCGGTCATGGCCTCGCGCCAGGCCGCGCGCCGGGCCTCGGACCCCGGCTCGCCGGCCCAGACCACGACCACGCGCCCGGCGTGGCCCCCACGCTCATCGATCACGCGCCGGCCGGGCAACTCGACGCCCGGCTCCACGAAGGTGACGGCCTCCGCCGCGACGCCGAGCTCGATCGCCGCGAGGATCGTGGCCTCGGCCTCGGCTCGATCGCAACCAGGCACGAGCGAGATCTTCATGGAGAAGGTGCCGTCGGGGCTGAAGCGGACCTGATACGCGAACACCGGGAGCGTGGTGAGCAAGTCGTGGAGGTCACCCGTCTGCAGATCGGGGCGCTCACTCGACCCGAGCGGCGTCGCGGACACGCCGAGCTCGAGGCCCGGTTGACCTGCGCGGCTGGCCTGCTCTCGGCCCCACACTGGCGCCGCGGCCATGGCACCGTCGGGGCCCGCGCGCCAAGCCTCGACCAGACCCCACTGCCCAGGCGCGATCCGTTCACCATTGCGACCGAGGACGCCGAGCGACTCGGCGGGGCGGATCCGAATCAGGAGCTCACCGCGCTTGGGGGCGATCGCCAGCCACCCACCATCCTTTGCGCGCAGGCCCTCACCGACGAGAGCCCCGAAGCGCTCGTGGAGCCGCGAAGCTGCGGCCGGCAACACCGGAAGCTGATCGACGACCAGCGCGCGCGCGTCGAGCTTGACGCCGTGGCGCTCGACCAGCCGCGCGAGCGCCCACAGCTGACCGGCGTCGCCCGTGACCACGAGCTCGCGGGTGCTCAGCTCGATCAGCAGCCGCGTGTCCTCGAGCGTCTCGAGCTCACAGTCCAGCGCCAGCGGCTCGCCCCCGGGTCCGCACAGCGCCACGCTCGGCCCGGCGCCGAAGCTCAGCACGGTGACCTCAGCCTCGCGCTCCTGCAGCCCGAACGAGGCCAGCAGCTCTGTCCGAGCGAGGGCCACGCGCCACTGCGCGAGCTCGTTGGCGCCGTCGAGCGCGGGTGTGGGCGCAGCCCCCGCGGACGCCGGGTCTGCGAGCGCGAGCGCGTGAGCCTCGAGCTGCGCGCGACCGGGCAGCGCCGAGATCTTCGCCGACGTCGAGAACCTCTCCACCCAGCTCATGAGAGAAGTTCCTGCCTCGACCTGGGTGCCCACCGCATCTGGGTTGGGACCATAACACCGGGGTTTGACCAAGGTCCCCGACAACATCAGGATGTCACGGTGGCCCGCGTGATGCTGCGCTTGACGACCCAGTGCAACAGCGCCTGCACGCACTGCACCGTCGCCGACGTCGAGGCCCACGAAGCACGCGACGCCAGGCAAGCGCTCGGCGAGATCGTCGAAGCCCGCAAGCGCGGCTGTGATGAGCTCGTGATCATGCGCGGTGAGCCGACCCTGCGCCCGGAGCTGGCCAAGCTCGCCCAGGCCGCCCGTCGGATCGGCTACCGGCTCGTGCAGATCCAGACCAACGGTCGACTGCTGTGCTACCCCGACTACCTCGACCGCCTCGTGCGCGCCGGCGTCGACTTCTTCGAGGTCTCCCTGTTCGGCGCGCGCGCCTCGACCCACGACGCGATCTCGGCCGACGAGGGCGCCTTCGATCAGACCGTCGCCGGCCTCCGGCTCCTGGCCGCGCGGCCGCAGCTCGGCCACCTCGTCACGATCGCGGTCCTCGCCGCCAACCTCGACGAGCTCGTTGCGATGGTCGAGCTCGTCGCCGAGCTCGGGCTCGCGCGGGTTCAGCTCAATTTCACCCGCCCCGTGCGCGTGGACGGGCGCTGGCGGACCGAGGTCCTCGCGCGCCTCGACGACGCCGGCCCCGCGATTCGCGCCGCACTGCGCCGCGCCCGCGCCCTCGGCCTCGCCGCCTCGACCGAGGCCGTCCCGCTGTGTCAGCTCGATCCCGAAGACCGCGCCGCCGCCGAGACCGCCCGTGACTTCGTCGACGTGCAGGTCGTCGATCTCCACCGCCGCCACGCGAGCTTCGCCGATCACCACCGCCAGGTCCGCCCACACGCCCCGCAGTGCGCCGAGTGTGCCCTCGCCCAAGTCTGCCCAACGACCTGGGCCGCCTACCAGGAGCTGTTCGGCACCAACGAGCTCCGAGCGCTCAACAGCGCCGACGGATTCCTTTAGACCCCGGCTCCTTTAGACCCCCCCGACCATCTGCGACTCTGCCACGCACGGCGGGTTCCTTTAGACCCCCCCGACCATCTGCGACTCTGCCACGCACGGCCGCAAGCGGCCGGTCGCTCGGTCGCTGCGCTCCCTCCCTCGGTGGGCTGGTATGAGCTTCGCCGTGGTCTCCGTGGCCCCCTAAAGGGGGCTCCTTTAGCGCCCCCAAGCGTCTGCAACTTTGCCATGCATGGCCGCCGAGATGCCCCCCAGCGCTTCGGAGCGGGGTCACCCCCCGCAATGAGCAGAGCGCAAGAAAGGCTGGAGGTGGTCCGAGTTCGGGGTATCGCCGTACGAAAAGCACCTTCGACGCCCACCCGACCGACATGGCGATGTCGCACCAAGAGCCTTCCGCACCCCAGATGGAGAGGCGACGCCCCGAACTCGGACCTCCTCCAGCCTTGCGCGGACCCCAACGGCCAAGACTCAGCCTCATCAACGAACGATGGAGACGCGACGCCCCGAACTCGGACCTCCTCCAGCCATGCGCGGATCCCCAACGGCCAAGACTCAGCCTCATCAACGAACGATGGAGACGCGACGCCCCGAACTCGGACCTCCTCCAGCCATGCGCGGACCCCAACGGCCAAGTCTCAGCCTCATCAACGAACGATGGAGACGCGACGCCCCGAACTCGGACCTCCTCCAACCATGCGCGGATCCCCAACGGCCAAGACTCAGCCTCATCGACGAACCTCCTCCGCGCGTCGCCCGCCCCATGGACACAGAAAACTGCGTTGGACCCCCTCGAGGGGTCCACGCAGCCCACCGAGCGAGGGAGCGCAGCGACCGGCCCTGCGTGGCAAAGTCGCAGACGGTCGTGGGGGTCGAATGATCTTCTTGCTAGCATCGCCCGACCGCCGCGTCCTTCACCATGGAACCCACCGAGCGCTTCGAGATCCAGCTCAGCCACGTCTGCAACAACCGCTGCGTCTTTTGCGTGAGCGGGCAGATGACCGAGCTCCGCATGGCCAAGCCGACGCCGCTGCCGGAGGTCAAGGCCAAGTTCGACGAGGCCGCCGCTCGCGGGATCACCAAGGTCACGATCATGGGCGGCGAGCCGACGATCCACCCGACCTTCTTCCCGACCGTCGAGTACGCGCTCGAGCTCGGGTTCTCGACGATCGTGATCTTCACCAACGGCGTGCGCCTCGACAAGCAGGCGTTCATCGATCGGATCATGGCCCTGGGTAAGGACAAGCTCCAGTGGCGGATCAGCATCCAGGGCTGGGATCGCGAGACCCACGACTTCACAACCAAAAAGCCCGGCGCCTTCGACCGGATCATCGCCGGGCTCGAGACCCTGACCGAGCTCGGCCAGTTCATCTCCTGCAACATGTGCGTGGTCGAGCAAAATTACCGCTCGCTCGCCAAGCTGCCGGACATGGTCACCAAGTACCCGATCCGCCAGGTCCACCTCGACATGGTCCGGCCGCGGGACTCGGGCGTGCGAACCGAGGACTACCTCGACGGGATCATGCCCGACTACGCCGACCTCGGCCGGGTCATGCGCCAGATGTTCGAGGGCCTGGCCGCGAAGGCGCCGGGCTTCGACATCAACATCGGCAACCTGCCCTTTTGCCAGCTGCCCGACTGGGCCCACCGCATCCACCACGGCGGCAACAAGACCTACACGGTCTCGGCCGAGGGCCCCGGCAAGCTCTCGGTCGTGGCCTGGGACAAGTACGAGGACAAGCGCAGCGACAAGCTCAAGCTCGACTCGTGCGGCTCGTGCGTGTTCGAGCGCCGCTGCGACGGCTTCTTTGGCCTCTACGCCAAGCGCCGCGGGACCGAGCAATTCACGCCCGTGAGCCGCGAGAAGCTGCGCCGCAGCGACCCCGAGCAGCGCACCTTCATCCATCAGATCGACGCCGCGCTCGTGGCCATGGTCCGCGAGCGCTTCGGCGGCTGGCACCTGCACAGCGCCGACGACAGCGAGTTCGATCGCTGGGCGCGGCAGACCTGGGCTCACGAGGACGGCGGGCGGGCCAAGCTGCTGTTCTTGCCCCGCGACGCCGAAGGTGGCGGGGACGCCGAGCACCGCGACTTCGTGGTCCGCGTGGACTCGTGGACCAAGGCCGACGAGGGCCAGATCCTCGCGCTGCTCGGCGGCGTCGTCGAGCGCATGGCCGGGGTCTTGGGCGGCGAGCTCCGAGCCAGGCCGAGCCGCGAGCGCTTCGCCCGGCGCCGCGGGCTGCCCGAAGACGAGCAGGGCATCGCGCCGATGATCCGGGCCGGGCTCCACCGCATCGCCGCGCACCGGACCGAGCACGGCTCGATCCTCGGCTGGCAGATCGACAGCAGCGTCGGGCGTGGCGAAGGCGCGAGCGTGGTCTTCGCCGGTCCCCGGGGCGCGCGCGCCAAGCTCCACCTGTCGCGCTCAGCCGAGGGCAAGGTCTCGGGCAAGTGGGAGTTTGGTCGCGGCAACGAGCAGGCCAAGCGGCAGCTCGCGCTCGCCGTCACCCAGCTGCTGCGTCCGAGCTCGCAGCGCCCGGCCGCCGCGACCCGCTCGCCAGCCCGGTAGGAGCGACCCGTGGTCGCATCGGCCGATGACGGAGCCCCCCGCCCCCGGATCCGCGATCGCATCGCGGTCGCGGGCTTCCTGATCCTGTTTTTGATCCCGATGTTCGCCCGCTCGACGGTCGCCCAGCGGCCGCTGCCCGGGGCCCCGGAGCTGCTGACCAAGCTCCACAACATCGCGTGCCTGTTCACCCACAAGCCGAGCGCCTGGGGCAGCTACTACGTCCAGGTTCGCTACCCCGAGCGACCGAGCTGGGAGACCCTCGACCAGGCCGAGCTGTTTCCGCTTCAGCCCTTCGGCCGACGCACGCGCATGCATCGGCTGCTGGTCGCCTGGCGCGGCAAGCCGAGCCCCAAGACCGAGGACATGGCCCGCTGGATCGTCGAGCGCCACGCGTCCTTGCACCCCGAGCTGCCCCTGCCCGAGGCCGTCCGCTTGACCCGCGCGTGGATGATCCCGAGCCGCGATGATCCGCCCGAGCAGGGCTGGCGCCACCCGACCTGGCTCGAGGTCCCGCCCAAGCGCCGCCGGGTGATCGCGGTCTACCTCGTCGAAGATCTGCTCGAGCACCGAGCGCAGGAGGCCGAGTGACCCGCGCCCGCGAGCTGCTGACCCGCGCCCGCGCCAGCTGGACGGGCTTTTGGCACGCGCCGATCGACGCCGCCCCGCTCGCCGCCTTTCGCCAGGCCTTCGCGTGGACGATGCTGATCTACTTTTTGGCCTGGGCCCGCAACGCCGACGAGTGGCTGACCGACGCGGGCTACCACCCCTCGCTGGCCGTCGATCCCGTCAACGGGCCGCAGCTGCCCCTGATCCCGAGCGCGGCCCTGCCCTTCGTCGGCGCGCTGTTCTTCGGCTGCCTCCTGGCCTACATCTTTGGCTACGGCCGTCGGGTCGTCGTGTGGGTCCTGGTCGCCGCGGCCAGCTACACGGTGATGGTCGATCCGATCTCGGCCTTCACGATCAACCGCCTGTTCGTGATCGGCCTGTTCGTGCTCGCGATCGCGCCCGAGCCGACACCGGGCAAGGACGGCGAGCCCCCGACCCAGCGCGCCTGGCCCACGCGCATGCTCCAGCTCCTCGTCGTGACCCAGTACTTCGCGTCGGGCCTGTGCAAGGCGATCCACGGCGACTGGTGGGGCGGCGAGGACGTGCTGTGGATGCAGATCCAGGGCATCTACATGACCGACGCCGCCGCGTGGATGGTCCGGACCCTGCCCGACTGGGCCTGGACCGTGCAGCAAGAGCTCGCGCTGTGGTTCGAGCTGCTCGCGCCCGTGCTCTTCCTCGTCAAGCGGCTGCGGCCGCTGGCCTTCGTGCTCGGCCTCGGGCTCCACTTCGTCGTCGCCGTGACCATGGATCAGCTGATCTATTTCAGCCTGCAGATGGCCTGCTTTTACCTCCTGTTCGTGCCGCCCGAGTGGGCGCGCAAGTTGACGCCTGGTGTGGCATAGTCGGCTGGCCCGCCTCGCCCATGTCCCCGAACGAGCACCACGATCCCCACGCGCAGATCCATCATGGCGCGGGTCCGCACCAGCAGGGTCAGTACCAGCAAGGCGGCAACCAGCTCAGCAGCGGGCAGCCGGTCTTTTGCCCGGAGTGCGGGGCCCCGGTCAACCTGCGCGGGACCGCGGTCTCGGCCGTGTGCGAGTACTGCGACAGCACCGTCGTCCGGTCCGGCGTCGACCTAAAATTGATCGGCAAGGTCAGCGCGCTGATCGACAACGGCAGCCCGATCCTGCTCCACTCCAAGGGCAAGTTCGACAACCTGCCCTTCGTCGTCGACGGCCGGCTTCAGGTCCAGTACGAGCGCGGGACCTGGAACGAGTGGTTCCTCAACTTCGCCGACGGCACCATCGGCTGGCTCGCCGACGCCCAAAACCAGTACTCGATCCTCAAGCCGATCGATCCCAACCAGGTCGCCGGGCGCGTGCCCAGCTTCCACGACTTTCACCCCGGTCAGCCCTTCCGCATCGCCGGGCGCACGGTCGTCGTCGTCGATCGCCGCGGCGCGGGCTACAAGGGCGCCGAGGGCCTGCTGCCTTTTCAGGCCGTCCCGGGCATGCAGTTCTTCGGCGTCGATCTGCGCGGCTACGCCGAGGAATTCGTGACCCTCGACTGGGGCAACGATCCCAACCATGATCAGCCGGTCCCCTTCGTCGGCCGCGCGGTGAGCCTCGCGGAGATCGGCCTGTTCCCCCTCCGCCGCTTCGAGGGCTGGCCGCCAGCCCAGCCGCCGCGGGCCTGAGCCCGCCACCCCGGAGTATCCGTGAACCAGCAGGCGCCACCGACCAAGCTGTTCCGCGAGGAGGCCAAGACCGGCGCGATCCAGTGCCCGGCCTGCGGCGCGCCGATCACCTTGCACGGGTTCGGGGGCGTCGAGCAGATCGCGTGCTCCTACTGCGGGACGATCTGCAAGCCCGAGGAGGGCGGCAACCTCGACATCGTCCAGCAGGCCCAGCGCCAGCGGCGAGAGTCGGTCCTGCCCCTGCACAAGCGCGGTCAGCTCGATGGTCACACCTGGGAGATCATCGGCATCATGTGGCGCGAGGTCGTGTCCGAGGGCGTCGCCTACCCGTGGCAGGAGCTGCTCCTGTTCAACCCCTACGAGGGCTACCGCTGGCTGATCTATCAGCTCAACGACGGCGTCTGGAGCCTCGGCGGGCCGCTGCCGGGCGCGCCCGAGGTCCAGCCCGGGATGCAGCCCGTGGCCAAGTGGCGCGGCGAGGACTACAAGCACTTCACCACGGGCAACGCCCGCGTGACCTACGTCGAGGGCGAGTTCCCGTGGCAGGTGCTCGTCGGTGACGTCGCCCAGGCCAACGACTACGTGTGCCCGCCCAACATGATCTCGGTCGAGGTCCAGCACGGCGAGCACGGCAGCGACGTCAACTTCACGCAGATGCGGCCGATCGAGCCCGCCGAGGTCTGGGCCGCGTTCCAGATGCCCGGCTCGCCGCCGCCCCAGCACGGCATCCACCCGGCGGCGGTCAACCCCTACACGACCCATTTTTACTGGATCGCCGCGATCTTGCTCTTCGTCACCTGGATCGTCGCGCTGATCGCCTACGCGAGCGCGCGCGACGACGAGCTGATCTACAGCGGCTCGCTCGAGCCCGGCGAGGTCATCACCGAGGAGATCGAGTTCGGCGAGCGCGGCGAGCAGTCCCCGCTCGAGTTCGAGCTCATGGCCTACGGCATGAGCAACTCCTGGGCCTTCGCCAACGTCATGCTCGTCGACCTCGAGTCCGAGCAGGCGACCGGCGTCGGCCTCGAGGTCGACGCGTGGAGCGGCGTCGAGGGCGGGGAGTCGTGGTCCGAGGGCACCAACCCGCGCTCGCAGATCGTCGGCGGCGTCGAGGGCGGGAAGTACCTGCTCCAGGTCGAGGTCCAGACCGACACCGCGGGCGACGTCGCCGACACCCTCAAGCTCACGATCAAGCGCGACGTGCCCTTGACGCGCTACATGTTCCTGCCCCTGTTTTTCATCACGCTGTTCCCCTTGCTCAACCTCGGCCGCAAGCTGGGCTTCGAGACCAAGCGCTGGGCCAACAGCGACCACGCGTCATCGTCCTGGGAAGAGTAGGAGTCCGATCTCATGCTACTGAAAGCCAGCTACATCCTGCTGTCGACCGCGAGCCTCGGGCTGCTCTTGTTCGAGGCTCCGCGCGGCGCCCTGCTCACCCGATCGCCCGATCGAGGCAAGGTCGAGCGCCAGGACAAAGCCACGCCCACGGGCAACGTCACCATCCGGCGGCCCTATTTCGTGTTCCTCGGCGGCTACCACGGAGGTAAGTGATCATGTTTCTGCTCGCCAAAGAAATCGTCGACCTGGCCGCGATCGCGTCTGCGGCCATCTACTCGGTCCTCGGGCTGCTGATCTTCGGGCTGTTTTGGCTGCTGATCGTGTGGCTGACGCCCTTCTCGATCCGCAAGGAGATCGAGGACGACCAGAACACCTCCCTCGGCATCATCCTCGGCGCGGTGATCATCGGGATCTCGCTGATCATCAGCGCCGCCGTCGCAGGCTGAATGACCGACGCCCCGGAGCCGGAGCCCCCGGCCGCTCGAGCCCCCCCGGTCCCGCTGCTGCTGTTCTCGGTCCTCGTGGTCGCGACCTGCGGCCTCGTCTACGAGCTGATCACCGCGACCATGGCCAGCTACTTGCTGGGCGACTCGGTCACGCAATTCTCGCTCGTGATCGGCGTGTACCTCAGCGCGATGGGCCTCGGCTCGTGGCTGAGCCGCTTCGTCGAGCGGCGCCTCGCCAACCGCTTCGTTCACGTTCAGCTGCTGATTGCGATCGTCGGCGGGTTCTCGGCGCCCGCGCTGTTCCTGGGCTTCGCGGTCCTCGACACGATTCGGCCGCTGCTGTTTGCGATCTTGATCATGATCGGGACGATGGTCGGGCTCGAGATCCCGCTGCTGATGCGGCTGATGCCCGGCAAGCAGGAGCTCAAGGATCTGGTCGCGCGGGTCCTGGCCTTCGACTACATCGGGGCGCTGCTGGCGAGCATCGCCTTTCCGCTCGCGCTGCTGCCGTGGTTGGGGCTCGTGCGTACGAGCTTGCTGTTTGGAACCTTCAACGGCCTGGTCGCGCTGTGGTCGGCGCGGGCGTTTCGGCATCAGCTGGTCCGGCCGCGGCTGGTCACCGCCCAGGCCCTGATCGTGGTCGCGATCACGGGGTCGTGCCTGGTGGTCGGGGGCCAGATCGAGACCTTCGGCGAGCGGCAGCTCTACGAGTCACCGGTGATCTTCTCGCAGAAGACCCGCTACCAGCGGCTGACGATCACCCGCTGGAGCGACGACATTCGGCTCTACATCGACGGGAACCTGCAGTTCTCGAGCGCGGATGAGCATCGCTATCACGAGAGCCTGGTCCACCCCGCGTTCGCGGCCCGCGAGCAGCTTGCGAGCGCGCCCGCGCGGCGGGTGCTCGTGCTCGGCGGGGGCGATGGCCTCGCGATCCGCGAGCTCCTGCGCTACCCCGCGATCGCGCAGATCGATCTGGTCGATCTCGACCCAGAGATGACGCGGCTGTTCCGCGAGACGCCCGCGCTCACCGAGCTCAACGGCGGCTCGCTCGCCGACGCCCGCGTGAAGGTCCACAACGCCGACGCGATGCGCTGGCTCGAGGACCAGCGCGAGGCCGCCCGCGACGAGCCCTGGGACATCATCGTCATCGACCTCCCGGATCCGAACAACCTCTCGCTCGGGAAGCTCTACTCGCGGGCCTTCTATCGCCTGGTTCGAGCCGTGCTCGCGCCCGACGGGGTCGCGGTGATCCAGTCGACCTCGCCCTACCTGTCGCCGCAGGCCTTTTGGTGCGTCGTCGAGACCGTGGACGCGGCCGACCTCCACGCCCTGCCCTATCACGCGCACGTACCGAGCTTCGGGGATTGGGGGTTCACGCTCGCGGCCCGCAGCCCGATCGCGCGGCCCGAGGGCCTGGCCTTCGAGCTGCCCGAGCCCGAGGCGCTGCGCTTCTTGACGCCCGAGCTGGTGCCCACGCTGTTCGCGTTCCCGCTCGATCAGCGGCGCCGCGAGGTCGAGATCAACCGCCTCGATACCCAGATGCTGGTTCACTACTACGACCAGGATCTGCACAGCTTCGGGCCGCTGACGCGCCGCGCGGGCAGCTGATCGCCAGCGCCCCGACCGCCGAGCCCGCGCGGACACCGGGCCGCCTTGCGTGATCGGTGATCCCGAATCGAGCTACAGTGTTCGCAGACGGCAGACGGCAGACGGCAGACCGATGACCCCCGTACAGACACGCAACCTCATCGACGGCGAGTGGAAGACTGCCCCTTCGGGCGCGACGCTCAACGTGACGAACCCGGCCACGGACGAGCTCATCGCCGAGGTCCCCGACGCGGGCGCGGAGCAGGCCCGGGCCGCGATCGCGGCGGCTCGGGCGGCGCTGCCCGCCTGGCGAGCGCTGCCCGCTGGCGAGCGAGCAGAGCCCCTCGCCCGGCTCGCCTCGCTCATGCAAGACAAGCACGAGGAGCTCGCCACGCTCTTGACCCGTGAGCAGGGCAAGCCCCTCGCCGAGGCCCGCGGCGAGATCAGCTACGCGGCCTCGTTCATCACCTGGGCCGCCGAAGAAGCCAAGCGCGTCTACGGCGAGACCGTGCCGTCCTCGCGCCCCGACCAGCGCATCCTCGTGCTGCGCCAGCCGGTCGGGGTCGTCGCCGCGATCACGCCGTGGAATTTTCCGTCGGCGATGATCACCCGAAAGCTCGGCCCGGCCCTGGCGGCCGGGTGCACGATGATCGTGAAGCCAGCGGAGCAGACCCCCCTGTCGGCCTTCGCGATCGGCGAGCTCGCCCTCGAGGCAGGGATCCCCGCCGGGGTCCTCAACGTCATCAGCGGTGACGCCGCGACGATCGCTCAGACGATCTTCGCCGATCCCACGGTCCGCAAGGTCTCGTTCACCGGCTCCACGGAGGTCGGACAAAAGCTCATGGTCCAGGCCGCCCAAAACGTCGTCAGGCTCTCGCTCGAGCTCGGCGGCCACGCGCCCTTCATCGTGTTCGACGACGCCGACCTCGACGCCGCCGTGACCGGGGCGATCAAGAGCAAGTTCCGCAACGCCGGTCAGACCTGCGTGTGCCCCAATCGCTTCTTCGTCCAGGCCGGCGTCTACGACGAGTTCGTCGCCAAGCTCGCCGCTGCGCTCGAGCCCATGCGGGTCGGCGCCGGGCTCGACGAGGGCGTCGCTATCGGCCCGCTGATCGACGACGCCGCCGTCGCCAAGGTCCGCGACCACATCGACGACGCCCGCAGCCACGGCGCGACGTTGCGCCTCGGCGGCGAGATCTTCAGCCCCGGCCCGGGCCTGACGCAGCGCTTTTGTCGCCCGACGATCGTCGAGGGCGTCGACGCGTCGATGAAGCTCAGCCACGAAGAGACCTTCGGTCCGGTCGCGCCGATCCGGCGCTTCACCCACGAGGCCGAGGCCATCGAGCTCGCCAACGACTCGCCCTACGGCCTCGCCTCGTACTTCTACACCCGCGACGCCGCGCGACTGTGGCGCGTGGCCGAGGCGCTCGAGTACGGCATCGTCGGTGCCAACGACGGGGCCCCCTCGACGGCCCAGGCACCCTTCGGCGGGGTCAAGATGTCGGGCTTTGGCCGCGAGGGTGGCCGCTACGCGATGCACGAGTACCTCGACGTCAAGTACGTCTCGATCGGTCTCTCGAAGCCGATTTGATATCGTCGCGCGACGAGCCGGATGGATCTCAGCCGACGCAAGCTGCTCATCGCGGGCACCCTCGGTGGAGCCTCGCTCGGCTGCCGCGACTCCCGCGAGGCCGCGAGCGTCGAGCCCCTCTTCGTCGGCCAGAGCCCCGAGCGCGGCCACCTGCTGCGCTCGGCCGCGCTCCTCGATCACCCGATCGATGAACGCCGCAAGCACGGCGTGGTCATCGTCGGCGGCGGCGCGGCCGGCCTGTCTGCGGCCTGGCGCCTCCACAAGGCCGGCATGCACGACTTCGTGATCCTCGAGCTCGAGCCCGCGCTCGGCGGCACCGCCCGCAGCGGCGCCCTGCCCCGCTCGGCCCACCCGATGGGCGCCCACTACCTCCCGACCCCGCCGCCCGAGTGCAGCGAGCTGCGTTCGCTGCTCGCGGACCTCGGCCTGATCGTCGGCTACGAGCACGACGGGACCCCCGAATACCGGACCACCGCGATCTGTGCGGCGCCCGAGGAGCGCCACTTCTTCCACGGCACCTGGCACCCGGGCCTGTACCCCGCCGACGGCGAGACCGCCGACGAGGCCGACCAGTGGGCGCGCTTTTGGGATCGACTGCGGGCGCTCGACCGGGCCCGTGACGGCAGCGGCGAGCTCTTGTTCCGCCTGCCCGTCCGCCGCAGCGCGGGGCGGCTCCGCGGCCTCGATCGCATGTCGATGGCCGCGTGGCTCGACGAGCAGGGCCTCACCAGCTGGCGCCTGCGCTGGTACGTCGACTACGCCTGCCGCGACGACTACGGCTGCACCCTCGATCAGACCTCGGCCTTCGCCGGCCTCCACCACTTCTTGGCCCGGGGGCTCGAGGACACCCGCGACGGCGCGCTGCTGACCTGGCCCGGCGGCAACGGGGAGCTGCTCGGGGCGCTCCACGATCACCTCGGGGCCCACCTCGACATGGGCGAGCGCGTGCTCGCGGATCACCTCGTCTACGCGATCGACCCCGAGCGCGGCCGCGTCCGCGTCCGTGATCTGAGCGCGGGTCGGAGCGTCGAGATCGAGGCCGAGGCCGTGCTCTGGGCCGCGCCCCGCTTCGTCCTGCGCCATGTCCTGCCCCGCGGCCGCGACCCGCTCGCGCCCGAGGCCCTCAGCTACGCGCCGTGGCTGGTCGCCAACCTCGAGCTCACCCGGTCGCCCGGCGGCGTCGGGGCCTCGCTCGCGTGGGACAACGTCCCGGTCATCGAGGATCCCGCCGCCCGCAACCTCGGCTACGTCCTCGCAACCCACCAAGAGGGCCGCGATCAGGCGATCGAGGCCGGCGCCGTGATCACCTACTACCAGCCGCTGGCCGCCGCCGACCCCCAGGGCCTCGCCGAAGCTCGCGCCCTGCTCCTGGCCAGCGACGCGCGCGAGCTGTCCGAGCAGGTCCTGCGCGCGCTCGAGCACATGCACCCGGCGATCCGTCGGCAGCTCAGGGCCCTGCACCTGCATCGCTGGGGTCACGCGATGATCCGACCGATCCCAGGCCTGCTGTTTGGCGGCGCCCTCGACACCGCCCGCGCACCGATCGGCCGCGTGCGCGCGTGCGCGACCGATGTCGGCGGGCTGCCTTTGTTCGAGGAGGCCTTCTATGGAGCGCTCGAGGCCGCCGACTGGGCCCTCGCGCGCGTGGGGCGGGGCTGAGATCAAGCTCGACATGGCTCCGACACGACATCGCTGGCTGGTCTCGCCCAGCTTCGACCTGGGGTGGTTCGCGATCCCGGGCGCGCTCGCGCTGCTCGCCGCCCTTTGCGTCGGCCTGTCGCTCGATCCGAGCGAGGACGACAGCCTCGCGCTGTGGATCGTCGGCGTGGTCCTCGTCGATGTCGCCCACGTGTGGGCCTCGCTCTACCGGACCTACCTCGACCCCGAGGCCCGCCGACTCCACGCCCAGCTGCTGCGCGCGACCCCGGTGCTCGTGCTGCTCCTCGGGTTCATGGTCCACGCCGTCTCGCCGGCCCTGTTTTGGACGGCGCTCGCCTACGTGGCCGTGTTTCACTTCATCAAGCAGCAAGAGGGCTTCGTCGCCTTGTACCTGCGCGCGGGTGGTGAGACCGGCGCGGCCGCGGCCCGTGACCGCGCGCTGGCCAAGGCCGCGGTCTGGTCCTCGACCGCCGGCCCCGTGATCTGGTGGCACACCCAGCTCCCGCGTCGCTTTCACTGGTTCGTGGCCGAGGACTTCGTCGCCGGGCTGCCAACGATCGTCGGCACGATCGCCGTGTGGGTTCAGGTCCCGATCTTGCTCGCGTTCGCGCTGCGTCGGATCCAGCTGGCCTCAGGGCGGACAACCAGTCGCGGTCGTCGCGGTCACCCGATGGTCCCGCTCCTGGTCGCGATCACGGCCCTGAGCTGGAACCTCGGCATCGTGTGGTTCAACGACGGCCGCGTGTTCACGATCAGCAACGTGTTCATTCACGGCCTGCCCTACCTCGCGCTGGTCTGGGTCGCTGGCGGTCGCGAGGCGGTCGAGCACAGGGTGTCGCCGCGCCGGGCCGCGCCAGCTTTGGTCTTCGGGGTCTTCTACGGCCTCCTGGTCATCCTCGCCGTATTCGAGGAGGCCCTGTGGGATCGCCTGGTCTGGCACGACCACCCGACCCTCTTTGGCCACGGCCACAGCGAGCTCGGCGAGTTTGGCCTCGCGCTCGTCGTCGCGCTGCTGACCGTGCCGCAGGCGACCCATTACGTGCTCGACCGCTTCATCTGGCGCGTCGGTCCAAACAACCCGAAGCTCGCCGCGCAGCTGGGCATGGCCGCACCCACGACACCGCCCCAGCGCTGATGCATCCTGCAACGGCCCGCCAAGTCGCCGATCCGCCCGGGCATACCCGGCCTCGGACGCGACGCTTCTCGTGACCGCGCGCGAGTGTTTCAATGGCCTCGGAGCTCCTCGCCATGGCCAACAATCCTTGTCGCCTCACCGCCGCCGTGCTCGCGGCCTGCACCTGCCTGCCCCTCATCGCCAGCGCCTGCGTCCGCGACGAGCCCGCGACCTACCTCCCGCGCGCGGGCACCTGGACCTACGCAGAGCAGTCTGTCGTCCGCAACAGCTGCGACGACTCGCTGCTGCCCGATCCCCTGATGACCGTAGCGATCGACGACCCCGTCGACGACCAGTTTCAGATCGAGGTCGGGACCAAGGACGTGATCTGTGAGATCGACGGGACCGAGTTCTATTGTGGTGACTACCTGGCCTTCAGCGGCGGCGTGGATGGCTTTGACGCGACGGTCCAGATCGTCGTGACCTGGGATGGCGAGTTCTCGTCCTCGACCGAGGCCGACGGCAACGAGCTCACCTCGATCACCTGCACGGGCGAAGACTGCAACCTGCTCAAGGATCTGCCCTGCTCGCGGGACGCCACCTTCACGGCCGAGTTCTTCAACTGACCACGGCCCCCACCCCGCGCGAAAGTCGTGATAGGAGTGAGGGGTGAACGCCCTCGTCCGCCTCCGACTGCACGTCTTCGCGTTCGTCGTCGCGCTGCTCACCGGCATCGCCTGCGACGTCAGCTTGCCGTCCACGGTCCCGACCTCGGTCGACGGCGCGGTCAAGGGCGCCGCGTGTCCGGAGTGGGGCAGCGGCAAGGTGATCGGCGCGAGCTTCACGGGCGACCCCGCGCTCAACGCCCAGATCGCCGCGTTCGTCCAGGCGAGCATGGACATCCAGCGCGCCGCCGACCAGGCCTACGCCAAGGTCACCAACGCCTGCGTCAAGATGGGCAAGGATCTCGGCGTGCCCGACGAGCAGCTCCGCGGGACCTCGGCCGACACGGCCAGCGCCCCGTGCAACGCCGTCGCCGCCAAGATCGACTCGATCCTCAAGGCCAACGCCGCCGTCCAGGTCACCTACCAGCCGCCGCGTTGCCAGATGGACGCCAACTTCAAGGCCAACTGCGAGGCCGAGTGCGGGCTCGAGGTCGACCCCGGCAAGGTCGTCGCCAACTGCGAGCCGGCCAAGCTCTCGGGCTACTGCCAGGGCACCTGCACCGGCCAGTGCGAGGGCACCTGCACCGGTGAGTGCCAGGGCGAGTGCTCGGCCAAGGACGCCCAGGGCCGCTGCGTCGGCGAGTGCAAGGGCACCTGCAAGGGCTCGTGTGACTCCACCTGCCACGCCAAGTGCGAGGGCACCTGGAAGGCCCCGCGCTGCGAGGTCGAGGTCGAGCAATCCAAGGTCAAGGCCGACTGCTCGGCCAACTGCGAGGCCTCGGCCAAGGTCCGCGCGAGCTGCCAGCCGCCCAAGCTCAACGTCAATTCTTCGGCCAACACCGAGGCCATGACCAAGCTCGTCGCGACCTTGAAGGCCAACCTGCCCGCGCTGCTCCAGGCCCAGCTGCGCCTGTCCAAGCAGCTCGCGGGCGACATCAAGGTCGTGATCGACACCGGCAACTCGCTCCAGGGCCAGCTCAGCGCCGCGGGCGGCAAGGCCATCGCCTGCGTGTCCGCGGCCGCCACCGCCCTCGCCCAGGCCAGCGTCAAGATCAACGTCAGCGTCAAGGCCAGCGCCAGCGTCAGCGGCAAGGCCGGCGCCAGCGCGTCTGGCGGAGCCTGAGCCCACGCTCCCCTATACTGGGGGCATGCAGCTGTGCCCGAGCCCGGCGTGTCCGTTCCGCGTCCGCCACGGCTTCGCCGCCGAGTTCGAGGATCACGTCGAGCGCTGCCGCAGCTGCGACGGCCCGCTCGAGCAGGCCGCCGCCGCCGTCGACAACGCGCTGGCCTGGCCTGGCCTCGCGCGCCTCTGCGTGACCGCCGTGCTCGTCGCCGCGCTCGCGGGCTTCGCCACGCTCCTCGTCCCCGGCTTTCAGGCCCCCGACGAGCTCCGCCTCACGCTCGGCTCGGACCTCGTCGACACCCTCGGCGGCGCGCTCAGCTTCGGTGAGCTCAGCCTCCGGCCCGCGCTGTCGTGGCTCGTCCTCGGCGCGATCCTGGTCGAGTTCATCGCCCTCGCCTTCCCCGCCGGCCGCGCGCTGCGGGACGACCCCGCGGGCCGGCGCAAGCTCCAGGTCTTCGCCCTGCTGCTCGCGCTCGGCGGCCTCGTGTTCAAGGGCTGGATGTCCCACCGCGCGCTGGTCGAGTTCTCGCCCGCGCTCTTCGCGATCGACGTCGGGGTGCCCAGCGCCTCCTTGGTCATCCTGACCCACGCCGCCGGCCTGCCGCTGTTGCTCACGCTCGCCTTCGTCAACGAGCGCTGGGGCCTCGGCCACGGCATCTCGATCGCCCTCGGCGCCCTGCTCGTCCTCGAGCTCGCGACCGCGCTCCCCGCCAACGCCGATCTGCCCCGCCAGCTGATCGTCACCTTCGCCCTCCTCGGCGCCGCGCTCGTGCTGCTCGGCCGCCCCGCGCGGGCCACCGCCCACGGCCGCAGGCCGCTCGGCCAAGACCCGACCCACGCACCCGAGCTCGGCCTCGGCCTCGTGATCCCAACGAGCGGCCTGGTCGCGATCCACGCCCTGTACCTCGGGCCCCTGACGATCAGCGCCGTCGGCCAGCAGCTCCTCGCGCCCACCCTCGACCCCGAGGGGATCGCCGCGCTGACCCGCTGGCTCCACCTCGCCCTGGTCCTCGGCCTCACCGCGCTCTTCGCCTGGGTGTTCACGCGCCCGCAGCTCCTCACCCAGCGCTGGCGCCGAGCCTTCCCCCGCGCCGACCCAGCCATCCTCGCGCGCGAGGCCCAGGCCATCTTCCGCCGCGGCCTCCTGCGCAGCGGGCTCCTCACCCTCGCGATCGTCCTCCTCGGCCGCGAGCAACTCCCCGCCCTCGAGGTCACGATCCTCGCCGCGATCCTCCTCGACCTCGCCCACGAGCTCCGCCTCCGCCTCCGCGAGCCCGAGCTCGTCCCCCTCGCCACCCAGCTCGACGTCCCCGGCGCCAACGCCCTCGCCGCCGCCTTGGCCCTCGAGCACAAGCCCGCCGTCGTCCAGGCCCTCCACCACCGCGCCCTCTACCACCTGTTTGGCTGGTGGCTCCCGACCCGAGTCCTCGTCCGCCCTCGCGACCTCGAGTCCGCCCGGACCCTCCGTGACCAGATCATCGCCCGGCCTGAGTCGAGCGCTGCGCGTTCGACTCAGGCCTTCTAGTCTTCGAGGGGGCCTTTCAAAACGGCCCCTCGCTCCGGCGGCCAAGCCCCCTCCGCTCACCCCAAACGCTCGCCTCTCGGCCCTCGCTCCGGCGGCCAAGCCCCCTCCGCTCACCCCAAACGCTCGCCTCTCAGCGAGTGCTCGCCCGGAGTCACAGCGGCGAACCAATAAAAGAAGCCCCGGACACTTTCGTGTCCGGGGCATAGATCTGGCGACGACCTACTCTCCCACAGAGTGACCCCTGCAGTACCATCGGCGCAGGAGGGCTTGACTTCCGAGTTCGGGA
>NZ_PVNK01000157.1 GCF_002994615.1 Enhygromyxa salina
TGGGCGTTGGCGACTCTGCCACGCACGGCCGCAAGCGGCCGGTCGTTCGGTCGCTGCGCTCCCTCTCTCGGTGGGCTGGTATGAGCTTGGCCCTCGAATGCGTGGCCCCCTGAGAGGGGGCTCATGGCCTTTAGACCCCCCTGGGCGTTGGCGACTCTGCCACGCACGGCCGCAAGCGGCCGGTCGTTCGGTCGCTGCGCTCCCTCTCTCGGTGGGCTGGTATGAGCTTGGCCCTCGAATGCGTGGCCCCCTGAGAGGGGGCTCATGGTCTTTGGACCCCCCTGGGCGTTGGCGACTCTGCCACGCACGGCCGCTGCGCGGCCGGTCGTTCGGTCGCTGCGCTCCCTCTCTCGGTGGGCTGGTATGAGCTTCGCCCTCGAATGCGTGGCCCCCTGAGAGGGGGCTCATGGTCTTTGGACCCCCCTGGGCGTTGGCGACTCTGCCACGCACGGCCGCTGCGCGGCCGGTCGTTCGGTCGCTACTTCCAGACCGCCGCATGCAGAGCAAAGCTGACGTGGGGCGTATCAGACCGACTCGAGCAGCGTCGCGTAGACCTTGACCTTGTCGCGGAGATAGCCATCGAGCCCACGCAGGTCGGGCTGAAGGTGGGCTGTGAACTCGATGACATGACAGGCTCGTCGAATCACCTGCTCAATCGCCTTGGCCTCGTCCGAGTTTGCGTTGGTGACCGCGCACGGCTCGTACTCTTCGAGGATGATGTCGGGACGAACGCTGGCGAGTTGGACGAGACCTCGTGAGAGCGGCTGACCAAAGCGCCGCGCGAGCTGAGCCTCGTAGCCGACGCTTCGGTTCCGCCCCGCGTCTCGAAATTGTGTCTCGAAATCGGATAGGGCCTCACCTCCGGCCAGCGCTCCGACGTCCGCGTCGAGCTTGGCAAACGCTTGTTGGGCACTCTTTTTCGCGGGGCGAGTGTCACCGATGCTCGGAAGCATGCGCATCAGATGGACGAGGCGGTCGCAGATGGGGTCGTCGTCGGGCCCATTAATGAGCCACCAGGTGGCCTTCATGTCCAGCGTGACCCACCGAAGCGTGAACTCCGACTCGAGCAGCTCGGCTCGGCGCGCGTAGGCATCATCGTCGGCCGACAGCGCGGACGCCCATTGCTGGCGGAACAGCCAGGCGCCGACGTGCTCGCCGCGATCCTCGTCATCAGGCTGCAGCTCGAGGTCGGTGATGTAGCTGTGGACCGTGAGCGGATCCGAGCCCAGCGTGACGAGGGTCAAGAGGTTCTTGTTGGCGGGACGGCCCGGGCGGCTCGACGAGCTCGACCCCAGCGCCCGATCGATGGCATTGAACGCGTCGAGGAAGCCACCTTCGCCCTGCAAGGTCCGAAATGCTTGGCGTTTTTCGCTCGGGCCGCCACGGTCGAGGCAGTACCAGTAGCTCCGGCGATTGAGGCGGTTCGTGTTGGTGCGGACGATCTTCTCTTTGAGGGCCGGATCGGGCAGCGGCAGCTGCAGGATCCGAGACAACCCTGCATGCCAGCGTTCGAGCTCGCTGTGCAGCTTCTCGAGGAGCTCGGTGTTGTTGGACAGCAGCACGAACAACGAGCGCTGGAAGTCGCCGCGGCAGTCTTCCACGAGGCGCTGCGCGACCGACTCCAACACGGTCTCGGACTGGTTGTCAGCTTTCAGGCGCATGTACTCGCCCTGTGTGAGCTCCGCCCACTCGCGGACGAACCCGTCACGATGGGCGTCGTCGACCAAGAACACCCGCATCTCGTGGGTGTCGCCGGAGGCGAAGGCCCGCTCATTTGCGAGCCATCCGCTCGCTGGGGTGACACGCCGCAGAGCGGTAGTCTGGGCGGCCTGTGCTCCGACTGAGGGGTCCATGGGCACCCCGCCAGCGAGGACGAGCCAGAGGTTCTCGTCCGGGTTGGACACCGGGCCGCGGACGACCTCTTTGAAGTCGTCTTCGACCGTGCGCGCGAACAGCGTCTTACCCGTTCCTTGCTGACCGTGGACGAGCAAGATCGCGGCGCTCTTGCGCGCATAGACGGCCTCGAAGGCGCGGCGAAATTCGACGGAGAGTTCGCGCCAGTGTTCGAGGTGTACGCGGTATCCGTCGAAGCGATTCTGCTCGAGAAATTCCGCGCGCTCGGGAAAGAGCAGCAGCTGGTACAACTCGCGCATCTGAGGGGAGGCCCCGGAACGGCGGCGGGTTGCCATCAGGCGAAGCTACCACAGCGCTGCTGGACACCTGTGGGGGGGGTTTAAAGACCATGAGCCCCCTCTCAGGGGGCCACGCAGACCGTTGCGAGGCACACCAGGGCCCACCGAGCGAGTTTAACGAGCGACCGGCCGCGCAGCGGCCGTGCGTGGCAGAGTCGCCAACGCCCAGGGGGGTTTAAAGACCATGAGCCCCCTCTCAGGGGGCCACGCAGACCGTTGCGAGGCACACCAGGGCCCACCGAGCGAGTTTAACGAGCGACCGGCCGCGCAGCGGCCGTGCGTGGCAAAGTCTAAGGTGAGCAGGGGGGTCGAAAGACCATGAGCCCCCTCTCAGGGGGCCACGCAGACCGTTGCGAGGCACACCAGGGCCCACCGAGCGAGTTTAACGAGCGACCGGCCGCGCAGCGGCCGTGCGTGGCAAAGTCTAAGGTGACCAGGGGGGTCGATTACAGCTCGTGGCCCATCTTGGCCTTCTTTGTGCGCAGGTAGCGCACGTTCTCATCCCGCGGCTCGCTGAGGATCGCCTCGCGCGCCACGACCTCGACCCCGTTGGCCTCCAGCCCCTCAACCTTCAGCGGGTTGTTGGTGTGGAGCACGATCGACTGGACCTCGAGCGCGTGGATCATCGCGGCGGCGATGTCGTAGTGGCGCAGGTCGCCGTCGAAGCCGAGGTGCAAGTTGGCCTCGAGGGTGTCGTAGCCGGCGTCTTGCAGCTCGTAGGCCCGGACCTTCTCGGCGATGCCGATGCCCCGGCCCTCCTGGCGCATGTAGAGGATCAGCCCGAAGTTGTCGGCGGCGACGCGGTCGAGGGCGAGCTCGAGCTGGTCGCGGCAGTCGCAGCGCAGCGAGCCGAACACGTCGCCGGTGAGGCACTCGGAGTGGACCCGGGTCGGGACCGCGGTGGCGCCAGCGATGTCACCACGGATGATGGCGACGTCGTCGAGGCGCGCGCCCTCGGAGTCCGTGAACGAGACGACCTCGAAGGTGCCGTGGCGGGAGGGGAGGCGGGCGCGAGCGTAGACCCGGACGATAGGCGGCGTGGCTCCGGCCAACTCAGAAGCCCCGGCTGGAGTCGACGATGCCCTGGTAGAGCTTGTTGCTTGCGACCATGCCCTCGCGGATCGAGTCGACCACGAGCTCGAGCAGCTCGTCCTGATCGCGCTGGAGCGTGTCGTAGTAGCGGTGGCGATCGACGTGGTGGACGATCGCCGGCCAGTAGCTCTCGTTGATCAGGATGTGGTTCATGGCCAGTCGAGCCACGCGTCCGCTGATCTCGGGCCACGGCAGGATCCGGATGATCTCGCGGTGCACCTCGCACGCGAGCTCGATCGGGTGGGCGCGCTTGCACTCCTCGGTCCGAAACCAGTCGGTCAGCTTGCGCATGCGGTAGCTGATCTTGTCGGCCTGGGCGAGGTCGTGAAAATACATCCGGTGGATCGGGTTGTCCTTGCGGTACTGGACCTGATCCTTCTTGTCGGCCGGCAGCAGGATCTGGTGGAGCCGCTTGAGCCAGTCGAGGTTGAGGGTCAACCGCTTGCCCCGCGACTGCAGGATGTAGTCGATGCCCTCGTACAGCGACGCGATGTGGTTGTAGGCCGGGATCAGGCTCGGCGTGCTGATGATCTCGGGATCGATCGCGGCCTTGATCTCGGCGACCGACAAGACCGTGCCCTCGAGCGCGAAGTCGTGGAAGATCCACGACATCCGAAACCGCTCATCAAAGGCGGCCCGCTGCTTCGGACCGAGCATCCCGAGCTTCTCGAGCAAGAGCTCTGAGGCCTCGTGCAACTGGCGAAAATTCCTCGTTCGCGGCGCCATCAGGCTTCCTCTCGCATCGCGAGCCCCAAACCGGGGGCGGAAGCTACTCTTCGCCCACCGCAGGGTCAACTCGCGTCAGGTCTCCTGTACTCGGAAACACGCCTGACGTCTAAGTCTTGGTGATTCCAGCGCAAATTTTGACGCGTTGAAGCGTTGCTGGCACGAGGGAGGACGGTGGCGGAATTCCACGTCAGCGTGCTCGCCGAGCAGCTCAGCGCCGCGGTCGCGCCCGCGATCAACGCACATCCCGAGGCCGCGGTCGTCGACGCGACCTGTGGCGCTGGCGGACATACAGCCGCGATCCTGGGCCGCGGACGCCCTGCTCGCGTGATCTTGATTGATCGGGATCCCGCGGCCCTCGCCCATGCGCGGACGCGCCTCGCGGGCTCCGCGTGCCCGCTCGAGTTTCGCCACGCGCGCTTCTCGGAGCTCGGCAAGATCCTCGACGAGCTCCAGATCCCCCAGATCTCCGCGCTCATCGCAGACGTCGGAGTATCCTCACACCAGCTCGATGCTGGGGAGCGCGGGTTCTCGTTTCGCGCGGACGCGCCGCTCGACATGCGCATGGACCCGACCCGCGGGCAGACGGTGGCCGAGCTGCTCGCGACGATCGAGGTCGGCGAGCTCGCGGAGCTGCTTCGTCGCTTCGGTGAGGAGGCCGAGGCTCGGCGGATCGCCGCGGCGATCGTCGCCGCGCGGCCCGAGACGACCGGGGCGCTGGCGAGCGTGGTCGAGAACGCGATGTCCGGCCGCGCTCGGCGGGCGCTCGGCAAGCGCATCCACCCGGCCACGAAGACCTTCCAGGCCCTGCGGATCTTCGTCAACGCCGAGCTCGACGAGCTCGAGGCGCTGCTCGAGGTCGGCCCGCAGCGCCTGTGCGTCGGCGGGCGCATGGCCGTGATCAGCTTCCACTCCCTCGAGGACCGGATGATCAAGCGCCGCTTCGCCGCGCTCAGTCGAGCGCCGCAGGTCCCGCGCGAGCTGCCGCTGACGGCCGCGCAGCTGCCCAAGGCCAGCTACGCGGTCCCGGCCGGGTTTCCGCGCAAGGGCGTCCAGGCCGACGAGGCCGAGCGCGCCCGCAACCCTCGCTCCCGCAGCGCGCGACTGCGGGTCATCGAACGTGTGATGCCATGAGCTTGCTTCGTCTTCGCCGGCCCCCCGAGCAACCCCAAGCGACGACGACCGTCGTGACCCTGCCGCGCTCGCGACGGCGCGCGCAGGGGAGCAACGCCGCGGCCGAGCGCCTGCGTCGGCAGCAACGCCAGGCCGACGCCGAGAAGGCGCGACCGCACGGCTGGGGCCGGGCCGACGACCCCGAGTTTCAGACCGGGCAGCGGCCGAGCTTCCTCGATCGGCGCCGGGCCGACGGGACGCCGCTGCTGCTGTTCACCGTGCTCGCGGTCCTGACCGGGGTCGGGCTCGCGCGGGTCGACTCGCGGATCGAGATCCTCGACGTCGCCAACGAGATCACCGAGCTCAGCGAGGATCACCAGCGCCTGCTCGATCGCAAGCGGCGGCTCGAGACCGAGCGCGCCTACCTGCGACGGCCCGCGCGGGTCGGCGAGCAGGCCGCCGCGCGCCTCGGCATGGAGCCCGCGCCGCCCGAGCGAATCCAGCGCATCGAGCTGCTCCCAGCCAAGGAGCCCGTGCCCGTGCCCGAGCCCGCGCCCGCGCCCGCGCCCGCGCCCGCGTCCGACCAGGGGAGTCAGCCATGAGCAAGGTCCGCAAGAACATCGACTTGATTGCGAAGCACGGCCTCGGCTTGTTGCGGCGGAACAAGGTGCGGGGCGAGGCGGCGGACGCCGGGGACTCGGACGCCGCCGCGGCCAAGCCCGGGCGAAGGTCATCGAAGCCGCGGGCGGCGTGGCGGATGCCGAAGCTGTCCGAGCTCCAGCCCCTGCCCGAGCTGCCGCAGCTGCCCGAGATGGCCAGCGATCTGCGCTCGATCCGGCGTCGCTCGGCGGTCGTCGGTGGCCTCGTGATCGCCGGCCTCCTGGGCATGGGCTGGCGCGCGTGGGGCATCTGCGTCGACCACCACGCCGAGTACGCGGTCCAGGGTAACCGCCAGCAGCTGCGGACCTACACCCTCGCGGCCAGCCGCGGCAACGTCGTCGATCGCAACCATATCTCGCTCGCGGTCAACGATCGGCTCGAGCGCATCGTCATGAACCCGCGCCTGATCCGGGCTCACGGCAAGACCGACGAGGTCCTCGAGTTTCTGCTCAGCATGTTTGGGCCCGACCAGGCCGAGTACATCGCCGCCGAGCTCGACCGCGACAAGGCCTACCGCAAGCTCCGGCTCAACCTCGACGAGGACAAGGTCGCGGCCGTGCGCGCGGCCAAGCTGCCCGGCATTCGCC
The DNA here is from genome assembly GCF_002994615.1 of Enhygromyxa salina. Classification (GTDB taxonomy): domain Bacteria; phylum Myxococcota_A; class Polyangia; order Nannocystales; family Nannocystaceae; genus Plesiocystis; species Plesiocystis salina_A. The sequence continues at coordinate 6,371 of NZ_PVNK01000157.1, forward strand.
TCGAGCAAGATCCCCACCGCGTCTACCCGCGCGGCTCGCTGGCCGCCCACGCCCTCGGTCGCGTCAACGCTCAGGGCCAGGGCAACCTCGGGGTCGAGCTCGGCCTCAACGACGAGCTCGCCGGGCGCGAGGCCAGCTCGCCCGCCTACTACGCCGCGTTCGGCGGCGTCGGTCACAAGCTGCTCGTCGACGGTCACCCCGACCACGGGGTCTCGCGCGGGCACACGGTGGTCTTGACGATCGACTCGGCGATCCAGGCCATGGCCGAGGAGGAGATCGACACCCTGGTCCGCAACTGGCATCCGGTCGGCGCCAGCATCGTCGTGCTCGATCCCAAGTCTGGCGAGGTCCTCGCCCTCGTCAACCGTCCGACCTTCGATCCGAACCACCCGGTTGCGAGCGCCTCGCAGACCGTCAACCTCGCCGTCCAGACCGCCTACGAGCCGGGCTCGACGCTCAAGGCGATCACCGTGGCCGCGGCCCTCGAGCAGGGCACGATCCGCCCGGACCAGACCTTCTTTTGCGAGGAGGGCCGCTGGCAGTACACGCCGCGCCACGCGATCCGCGACACCAAGCACAAGGGCTGGCTCGACGTGACCGAGATCCTCGCGGTCTCGTCGAACATCTGCACGACCAAGATCTACGAGACCCTGGGCAAGGAGTCGCTCTATCGCTGGATCCGCCGGTTTCACTTCGGCGAGCGCCCCGGCATCCAGCTGCCCGCGGTCACCCCCGGCCTCGTCGCCGACTGGCGCAAGTGGTCCGACATCCAGGCCGCCAACGTCAGCTTTGGCCAGGGCATGAGCGCGAGCCCGCTGCAGGTCGCGGCCGCGTTCTCGGCCCTCGCCGACGGCGGCGTCTACCACACCCCGACGATCGTCTCGCAGGTCCTCGACGCCGACGGCGAGGTGGTCTGGGATCAGCGCCGCGACGGGGCCAAGAGCGAGCGAATCGTGCGTAAGGCGACCGCCGACACCGTGCTCGACATGTTGACGGCGGTGGTTCAGACCCGCAGCGGGACCGGCAAGAAGGCCAAGATCGAAGGCTACGAGGTCGCCGGCAAGACCTCGACCGCGCAAAAGGCCAACCCCGAGGGCGGCTACTTCGAGGATCAGTACTACGCGAGCTTCATCGGCGCGGTCCCGGCCGACGACCCCCGGCTCGTGATCCTGGTCTCGGTCGACAACCCCGAGGGCGGCCACTACGGCAACGAGGTCGCCGCGCCGGCCTTCTCGCGCCTCGGCGCCCGCGCGCTCGCCTACCTCGGCGTGCCCGGGAGCGACGGCAAGGTCCCGGTCCTCGATCCGATCGCGCTGGCCGAGGACGCCCCCGCGCTCGTCGAGGGCTTCATCCCCGACCTCGACGTCCAGCCGCCGCTGCCCGGGCACCGGGTCGTCGAGTTCACGACGGGGCTGCCGGACTTTACCGGGCTGACGCTGGTCCAGGCCCTCGCCGAGGCCGACAAGGCCCATGTGGATCTGCGCGCGGTCGGGACCGGGCTGGCGGTCGGCCAGAGCGTGCCGCCCGGGCCCGTGCAGGCGGGCGCCGAGGTGCTCGTGCATTTTCAGCCGCTGTAAAGGGCTGCTAGCACGTAACCTCAGACGGCCGCGGCAGACCCCCGCGGCCGTCAGCGTCTCTGCCACGCACGGCCGCAAGGGTCCAAGGTCGTTCGGATGCGTGGGCGGAGTTCGAGATCTCGAGTTGACCACTCTCGTGCTCTTCGTTGTGCGCGAGGGATAACCACGTTGTGGGTGCAGCCAATTGACGTCGGGTCCGGCGACCCCGTCGGCGTCGGTTTGGTCGAGACGCACGAGCGGTCGTCGACTCCGCGGTGCCGAACTTCGTTCCGGGTGACGAGGACCTTCGAAGCCGGCAAGCTCCGAACCGGCCCATTGGCTTGGGGCCGATCACCCGGCACTGGCGGCCGCGAGCGACCCGAGGGAGGCCCGCTCGGCCTGCGAATGCACGGTGGTGGCCGAAAGCATTGACAAGAAACCCATAATTACGAAGTAGGGGGGCGCGGCATTGACAAGCAATCCATAACTGCCGAGAGTTTGACATGCTGCAACCATTTTCAGCTCTCCTCGTATCAGCCGCCCTGTCGGCGACGACGCTCGGCCTCCAGATCCCACCCGCGCCGCCTACCGGTCCGACGCCGGCCGCCGAGCCTGCGCCGGCTGTGAGTCCGGTCCCCGCTGCGGATCCGACCCCGGTGGTCGAGCCCGCGCCGCCGCAGCCCACCGGCCCGGTCGTCCACGTCATCGAGCACAAGCCAGACGCGAGTCGAGGCGTGCTCAAGCTCGTCCGGCACCACAGCACCTCGACCCAGGCGGTCACCGCCAACGCGGTCCTCATCACCCAGCTCTACGACGAGATCTGTTCGATGCCCTGCGGCGTCCCGGTCGATGTCTCTGAGCGCCCGGTGTTCTACTTTGTGCGCGACGGGAACCCCGTCACCAGGGGTTTTCGCCTGACCGGAGAAACTGGCGAGATCACGCTGCGCGTCAAGCCCCTCAAGCAGGGCCTGTACATGGCGGGGCTCTACCTGACCGTCACTCTGATCTTGCCTGTGGGGATTCCGATGCTCGTCGCCGGTGCCCCCAAGGTCTGGGTCGCCGACGGCAACCCCGAGAACCATGGTGACTTCTACAAGCTCCCCAAGGCGAAATTTTGAGCCCCTGCCATTGTATGTCGATCGGATTCGCGAGAGGCTGATCCCGTGAAACGTCCGAGATTTTCCGCGCGCCAGGTTGGCTACTTTGTTGGACTCCTCGGGGTGTTGGTCCCTGAGCTCGGGAGCGCCCAGCAGCCGCCAGCGGATCCGTCTCAGGCGGCCGCGCCGGTCTCCGGCGCGACACAAAGCGATGCCGCGGCTGAGCCCCCCGCCGGGCCGACCCCCGGCGCGTCCAACCTGCCCGCGCCGACGTGGTCGGGTAGCCTGAGCATCCAACGCTGCACCAACCCGGCCCCGCAGCTCCCCCTGCAGACCGAGTTCGCCCTGAGCGCGACGCTCATCGTGCGCGTGCCGGGGGCGATCGGCAGCGCGGTGCTGATCTCACCTGACGGCTTCGCGCTCACCGCGGGCCACGTCGTGGGTGACAACCAGACCGTAAGCCTCCTGGCCTATGGTGGGGCCGAGATCACGGGGCAAGTCGTGCGCGTCGACGCGGTCCAGGACATCGCGCTGATCAAGGCCCACGTGGCCGATGGCGCGCCCTGTCTGTCCCCCTTTCGTCAGCGGGTCCCGCTCGGCTCGGACGTGTTCGTGCTCGGGAGCCCGGCGGGGGAGGAGCTGTCCTTCTCGGTCGCCAAGGGCATCGTCAGCGGGTACCGCAACCTCGGCGGGCAGCAGTTCGTCCAGCTCGACGCGGCGGTGAACCCCGGAAACTCGGGTGGCCCCGTCGTCAGCACCAGCGGCGAGGTTATCGGCATCGCCAGCTGGAAGGTCGCCGACGTGACGATGGAGGGCCTGTCCTTCGCCGTCCCCAGCGACGTCGCGATGTCCAGCCTCGAGCTCGAGTTCGCCGACGCGAGCGCGGCCGACTGGATCTCGGCCGGTGGCCGTCGCGTCGCCAGCCCGCGCCCGGCCCCGGGGGCGAGCGCGGACGTGGACCTCACAGCGAGCCCGAACCCGGCGCCGAGCTCAGTCGACCGAGCCATGGTCAGGCGCCGCGCGGTGCGGACCAGCTTCATCGTCTCGGGGTCCGTCCTCCTGAGCGTCGGCGCGATCGGTGCCGCGGCCACGGGCGTCGCCTACTACCTCGACTTCGACAGGCGGATGTCGACGAGGGGGTGGACGGGCCTCCTGGTTGGAAACACGGCGAGTTGGGTTCTGGTCGGGACCGGGGCCGCGGCCCTCCTCACCGGTATCGTGCTCCCGAAGCGGCCCAAGAAGGCGCGCGAGACCGGGCTGAGCGTCGTCCCCACGCTGGGCGGCGCGGTCATGACGGGGAGCTTCTAACAATGCGACTGAGCTCGATTTCCCTCTCCCTCGTCAGCGGTCTGGCCTTGCTCGGGTCGGGCTGCCTCCTGCTCGTCGACCCGCCCACCCTCACCGGCACCGGTGGCAGCGACGCGCCCGAGACCGGCTGGGAAGATCTCGCCGCCCACAACGGGAGGGTCTGTGCCCTCGATGCCGACGGCGCCATGTGGTGTGGCGACGGCGTCGACATGTGGTTCGAGGACGCGGGCCCCTTCGTCGACATCAGCGGGGGCGCCGGGGGCATCTGCGCCGTCGAGCTCACAGGCGCGCTCAGGTGTGGGTTCAACGGTGCAGAGGGCTTCGAGCTGACCGAGACCTACGTCGAAGTCAGCGGGAGCACCCTCGCGGGCTGTGGCCTCAGCGACACCGGGGTGCCCCGGTGCTGGCCAGAGGCGACCACGAGCACGGGCTCCTTCGACAGCGTTGGGGCCGGAGATTATTTCGCGTGTGGCCTCGCGTCCAGCGGGAAGCTGACCTGCTGGAGCGTCGATGGGGTGATCTTCGACGAGGCCCTCGAGGATGTCCCTGGCGGCAGCTACACGCAGGTCGATACCTATGATCATGTCGGCTGCGCGATCTCGTCGAACACGGGCGACATCTCGTGCTGGGGCTACGACTTTGATGAGATCTTGCCGGGGCCTCCCTCGGCCTCTTACGTCGATCTCGACATCGGCTCCGGCGGCGCGTGTGCGGTCAGCGATACGGGCGCGATCGTGTGTTGGGGTGAGGGGACGAACGATCCAAACAACCCCGAGTTTTTCCCGCCGACCGAGTCCTTCGTGCGTGTCAGCATTGGCTGGGGTCTCACCTGTGGCATCACCGTCGACACTCGCCTGATGTGCTGGGGCTGAGCTTCGTCGCCCTGCTAGCAGCCCGGGGTGCAATGCCTCGCGCCGGAATGTTCGCCGAGGGCTTTGTCGCCAAAACTTGCAGTACGCCCGGTACAGCGGCGTTTTGGCTTCGCGCCCTCGGCGAAATTTCCGGCGCGAGGCGACACGATGCATTGCACCCCGGGCTGCTAGCAGCCCGGGCTGCTAGGAGACTGGATCGCCGCTCCAGGCGGGTTGTCAGGGCGTCGAGATCATCGCCCACAACCCGTCGCCGCCGACGATCAGATCGCCGACGCCGTCATCGTTGAAGTCGGC
>NZ_PVNK01000158.1 GCF_002994615.1 Enhygromyxa salina
GCCACGCACGGCCGCTGCGCGGCCGGTCGCTCGGTCGCTGGGCTCCCTCGCTCGGTGGGCTGGCATGAGCTTCGCCGTGGTCTGCATGGCCCCCTAAAAGGGGGCTCGTTTATTTGACCCCCGCGGCCGTCAGCGACTCTGCCACGCACGGCCGCTGCGCGGCCGGTCGCTCGGTCGCTGGGCTCCCTCGCTCGGTGGGCTGGCATGAGCTTCGCCGTGGTCTGCATGGCCCCCTAAAAGGGGGCTCGTTTATTTGACCCCCGCGGCTGTCAGCGACTCTGCCACGCACGGCCGCTGGAGGGAATCGAGTGGGCGCTCGAAGGAGCGCCCGCTCATTTTGGTTCGGGGGCGAGCTCGACCTCCACGCGAACGCCCGAGAGCGCGGCCACGCCCGAGAGCTCGTCGACCTCGCGTGGGTCGGTCAGATCGTTGATGCTGACGCCTGCGTGCTCGTTGGCGACGGCCAGGCGGGTGTGCTCGCGGCGATGACCGAAGCCATGGGGGAGGCTGACGACGCCGGGCATGATCCCCTCGTTGAGCTCGAGCATGACCTGAACCTCGCCGACCCGCGAGCGGACCCGGACCTCGTCCCCGGGCCGCAGCGCGAGGCGCTCGGCGTCGCTGGGGTGCATCAGCAGCGTGCACGCGGGCTTGCCGGCGACGAGCTTGGGCAGGTTGTGCATCCACGAGTTGTTGCTGCGCAGGAGTCGACGCCCGATCAGGGTGAAGCAGGGCCGGGCCACGCTCGGCGCCCGCGGGCCGGTGGCGCCGAGCGGGAAGCTGCGCTCGAGACGACTCAGGTCTTCGATCAGGTGCACGGGGGCGAGCTCGATCCGCCGGCCCTTGCCGGGCATGCGCTCGGGCAGGCAGGGCTCGAGCGGGCCGAGATCCACGCCGTGCTGCTGGGCCGCCAAGCTGGCGAGATCGAGGCCCTTCGCGCGGCGACCCAGGACTGGGACCGATCGCAGGGCCTTGGGCAGCACGCGTCCGTGGGGCCCCGCGCGCAAGCCCAGGTCGATCAGGCCGTCGGGCCCAAGGCGCCCAAGCAGCTCGTGGACGCCGCGGCTGACGAGGCTCGTGGTGCCGCGCAGCTCGTCGATCCGGGTCCACAGCCCATGGAGGATCTGCCAGTCATGGCGTGCGTCGCTCGGCGGGTCGAACAGCGGTGGCGACCACTTGGCGGTGTTGCGCACGGCGAGGAGGTGAAACACCAGATCGTAGTGGCTGCGCTCGAGCGGAGACGTCGGGGGCAAGATCAGATCCGCGTAGCGGCTGGTCTCGTTGACGTACATGTCGATGCTGACCTTGAAGTCGAGGCGCTCGATCGCGCGGCCGAGGCCGGAGCCGTCGGGCGTGGACAGCACGGGGTTGCCGGCCAGGGTCAGGAGGCCGCGGATCGCTGCGAGCGGCTCGTGGCTCCCGCGCCGGTCTTCGTGACCCGCGACGACGTCCTCGGCGAAGCTCGCAACCGGGAGCTCGCCGCCAAACTCGGGCAGCCCGCGGACGCGGCTGTGCCAGCGCCCGAAGGCCCCCGGGCCGACGCCGAGGCCGCGCGGCATGGCCAGCGGATCGACGGCTGGGCGGGTGAACATCGAGCCTCCGACCCGATCGAGGGCACCCGTGAACACGTTGAGCAGGTTGATCGCCCAGTGGCTCAGCGCGCCAAAGCGCTGGGTCGAGGCACCAACCCGGCCGTAGACCACGCCCCGTCGGGTGACGAGCTCGCGGGCGAGCTCGCGGATGCGCTCGGCCTCGATCCCGGTCGGACCGGCCGCCCGCTCGGGTGTGAAGCCCTCGACCGCGCTGCGCACCCGACCTGCGCCGCTGACCATCGCGGCCAGACGCCCGGGGCGCTCGCGGCCCTCCGACACGATCACCTGCAGCATCGCGAGCAGCAGCAGCGCGTCGGTCCCGGGCTGCACGTACACGTGCGCGTCTGCGAGCTTGGCGGTCTGTGTCTGGCGTGGATCGACGACGACGACCCGACCCCCACGACGCTGGATGCCGCGGAGGCGCCGGCGCACGTCGGGGGCGCTCATGATGCTGCCGTTTGAGACCAGCGGGTTGGCCCCGACGATCAGCATGTGCTCGGCGCGGTCGATGTCGGGGACCGGCATCAGCAGCTGGTGGCCGAACATCAGGTGCGCGACCAGCATCTGCGGCAGCTGGTCGACCGAGGTCGCCGAGTAGCGGTGGCGGGTCCGGAGCGCGCGCAGGAAGGGCGGCCCGTAGAGGACCACGGCGTGGTTGTGGACCGCGGGGTTGCCGAGGTAGACCGCGAGCGCGTCCTTGCCGTGATCTTTTTGGACGCGGTGGAGCCCCGCGGCCGCGGCGTCGAGGGCGTCCTCCCAGTCGAGCTCGCGCCAGCCCGTGCTCGTGCGTTGCAGCGGCCGTCGGAGGCGGTCGGGATCGGCGTGGAGCTGGGCGAGCGCGGGGCCCTTGGGGCAAAGGTGGCCGCGGCTGAACACGTCGTCCTGGTCGCCCCGGATGGCGACGATCTCCTGGCCCGCGGTCTCGATCGCCAGACCGCACATGGCCTCGCACAAATTGCAGGTGCGAAAGTGGGTCGCGCTCTGGCTCATGCGCGGCAGTATACGGTCGCGTTGGGGCGGCTTCGACCCAGGCCGGCGGCCCCGCCCGGCGAAAAAACAGCTATGGTTTCGCCTTCGCGACATGTCCGATCCGTCGCACTTCGATCCTGACGACATCGCCCGTGACGATCAGCGGCTCGCGAACGCGGCCGAGCGCATGGGTCCGGCCCTCGACTTCTGGTTCCGGCCGGAGATCCGCGGGCTCGACCGGATGCCCGGCGGCCCCGCGCTGCTGGTCGGCAATCATAACGGCGGCTCGATGTCGCCAGACTCGTTCGTGATCGCGGTCGCCCTGTATCGCGAGCTGGGCGTCGACTACGTGCCTTACTGGCTCGCACACGACATGGTCGTCAGCATGCCCTTGTTCCGCGAGATGGTGCCCTTCGGGGTCTTGCGGGCGTCGAGCGCGGTCGCCCACGAGGTGTTCGCGGCCGGTCGCAAGGTCCTGGTCTATCCCGGCGGCGAGCAAGACACGCTGCGACCCTGGGCCGAGCGCGATCGGATCATTTTTGCCGGGCGCACAGGCTACGTCCGCCTGGCGTTGCGCGAGCGCGTGCCCGTGATCCCGACCGTCGTCGCCGGGGCGCACGAGGTCTTCGTGGTCCTCGGCGCGGGCCCGGTGCTCGCGCGGCTGCTGCTGACCAAGCCCTTGTTCCGGGTCAAGACCTGGCCTTTGACCCTGAGCTTGCCCTGGGGTCTGACCCCCGGTCCGCCACCTCTATATTTGCCCTTCCCGGTCCGGATGCTCGGAGAGATCCTCGATCCCATCGAGTTCGAGCCCAACGGTCCCGACGCCGCCGCCGACGACGCCTATGTCCAGCGCTGCGACGACCTGGTCCGCGCCCGGATGCAGTCGGCGCTGAGCCGCCTGGCGCTCGAGCGCCGCTCGACTGGGCGCTATGCCTTCTTTGGCCGGCGCTGGGCGGGTCGCAAGGGGGGGCAGGGCTGAGGCGCGCGGCCCGAGCCTGTCTGCTGGTCGCGTGCCTGCTCGGCTGCGGCGAGGGCGAGCGCGCGCCACGTCCGGCCGAGGGCGTCGGCGATGAAGTTCGCGAGCGTCGGCGCCCGGTCGCGTCCACGGCTCCGAGCCTGGATGAGCCCGCAGCCCGGTCACGGCCGCGCCGCCGCGAACACGGCGTCGCGCCGTCGGTTGCGCCGTGTGAGCTCGTCGATCCGCCGCCCGGGCTCGTCGATCTCGGCGCACGGATCCCGACGGCGATCATCTTCGCCGGCTACCACCGGGCCGACAACTTCAGCGGCGCGCCGCTGCCGGGCTACGAGGCCCCGGGCGCCTGGCTCGAGGCCGAGGCCGCCGATGCGCTCGCCGCCGCCGCCGCCCGGCTCGAGGCCGAGGGCCTGCGGCTGATCATCTACGACGCCTACCGTCCGCGGCGCGCGAGCCAGGCGATGGTCAGGTGGTGCCGCGACAGTGATCGGCAGGATCTGATCGACGACGGCTGGATCGCTCCTCACTCTGCCCACAGCCGCGGGCGCGCGATCGATGTCGGTCTCGCGCGCAGCGACGGCCAGGCGGTCGAGATGGGCTCGGCCTGGGATCAGTTCGACTCGAGCAGCTACCTGCGCGGAGTCGAGGGCCCCGCGCTCGACCGGCGCCTCCAGCTTCGGGCGGAGATGGTCCGGGTCGGGTTCAAGCCCTACGCCCGCGAGTGGTGGCACTTCGGTTTTGACGGTGGCGCCGACGTGCCCGTCCGCGACGTCGCCTACGCTTGCCGCGACCGCTGACCGTCGAGCGCTCTACTCGTCCTCGCGCTCGGCCGTTGGCGTGGCGCCCTCGTCGGGCTTGGCCTCCGCGAGGATCTGCTGGTAGAGCTCCTCGCGGTAGACGTTGAGGCCGTTGGGCGCCGAGATACCGAGACGCACTTGTCGGCCACGAACCTCGCGGACGACGATCTCGATGTCGTCGCCAATGCGGATCTTCTGGCCGGCCTTCCTGGTGAGTGTCAACATGCTGCCTCCTTGGCGGCGTCCGACTGCCCGCGCGTGGCGGGTCGGCCCATTGGGCCGGTTGGGGGAGCTACAATTGCACGCCCAGGCACCTGCGCAATCACGCTCAGCTACTTTTTTTGCCCGATGTCGGCTTTTTTCGCGCGGACGGGGAACACGCACTGGATCGCGGCCCTGCGACGTCCGGCCAGGCGTGCGCATTTGTGAGGTGTAGTTGCTCGAAGTACACCCAAAACCGCGCGGTGGCGCGGCGTGGCCGTTCACTCGGGCGGCGTGAAGTCGTCACAAGTCGTGTCGATGATGTCGACCGCCGACTGGAAGAAGTCGTCGTAGTCGGGCGCGCAGATCGAACCGAAGATTCCGTTGTCGCCCCACGAATCGAGGAAGGCGCGCAGGCGCGCCGAGGACTCCGCGCCGCCGTTGTCGAGCGCGCCGCAGATGCCGTTGGGCAGGTCGCCGTCGCCGAACAGGCCGAGCATCACGATCGCGGTCTCGTCTCCGTTCTTGGCGTCGATCAGCGCCTGTCGCCACGTGTCGACGTTGCCGGCCGAGCCGTCGCCGTTGTCGTCGTCCTCATCGGTGATGAAGGTGACGACCAGGATCGCGTCGTCGCGCAGGAAGTCGTAGTTGCAGGTCCCGACCGCGCCCGCGCCGGACACGGCCTGGACCATCGCCTCCATCGGACGCTCGGGATCGTCGGTCGAGTCGGTCCCGACCCGGGCGGCGCACTGGAAGGTGCCGGGCAGGTTGGGCTCGGCGTCGGTCATGAAGCGCTTGCCGTTGACGAAGTTGCAGTCGACGTTGCTGGCGTTGGCGCCCTTGGGCCAGGTGATGCCGGCGCCGAGGATGTCCTCGCACTGCTGTGGCTGGGTCACGCCGCACTCGTAGCCCACGCAGACGCCAGGCAGCGGGAACGCGCACAGGAACGGGCAGCCCGCGTAGACCCACTCATCGGTGTCGGTCACCATGATGTGATAGTCCTGGGCCGCGTCGAGGGTGCTGCTGATCGAGTTGATGAAGCTCGGGAACGAGGAGGCGAGGTTGTCTTGCTCCTCGAGCATCGAGCCGGAGTTGTCGATCACAAACAGGAAGTCGACCTTCTTGCAGCCTGCGCTGTTGCCGCCGTCATCGGCGCTGCCCATCTCCTCGCCGTTGAGGACGTCGAGCTTGGGGCCCGTGTCGGTGTTGGTGTCGGCGTCGCCGTCGCCCTCGTCCGCGTCGCCATCACCGGGCTCGCCGTCACCGTCGCCAGAGTTGTCACCGGTGTCCTCGAGCGTGCTGTCGCCCTTGGTCAGGGTCCCCGCGGTCGTGGTCGCGGTGTAGATGCTGCCGCCGTCATCACCGGCGCACGCGGGCAAGAGCAGCAGCAGGGGGACGAAGTAGGCGAGCTTGTAGGCCATCGAATTCTCCAGGCAAGTCCAGTCGACCCGCGGAGGGTATCACGCTGGACCGGCTAGCAGCGTGTCCGTCGGAGCTTCTCGACCAAGGTGGTGCGGTTGAGCCCGAGCAAGCGCGCGGCCTGACTCCGGTTCCCCTCGGTCCGCGCGAGCGCCTGCTCGATCAGCTCGAGCTCGATGCGGGCGAGCAGCGCTCGTAGATCCACGCCTTGCTCGGGCAGCTCGAACACGCCGGTTCTCGTGCGCTCGGTCGCCGGGCCGACGAGTCCGGCCGCGGCGATCGGCGTTGGGATGTCGGCGACGCCGATGACACCGCCATCTGCGTGGAGCACGATCTGCTCGATCGCGTTTTCGAGCTCGCGGACGTTGCCCGGCCAGGGGTAGTCGTGCAGGTGCGCGATCGCGGCTGGCGAGAACTCGCTGGCCTCGCGCCCGAAGCGAGCGGCCGCGCGGTCCAGGAAGTGCCTGGCGAGCTGGGGGATGTCGTCGGCCCGCTCGCGCAGGCTTGGCAGGCGAAGGGGGATCTGGTTGAGGCGATCGAACAGATCCGCACGGAACCCGCCGCGCTCGGCCAGGGCCCCGAGGTCGCGCTTGGTCGCGGTCACGATGCGGACGTCGACGCGCCGGGGCCGGGTCTCGCCGACCGGCGCGAACTCGCGGTCTTGCAGAACGCGCAGGAGCTTGGCCTGCGCGGCCGGGGACATCTCGCCGATCTCGTCGAGGAACAGCGTCCCCCCGTCGGCCGCCGCGAACCGACCTTCGCGATCTCGCGTCGCGCCAGAGAAGGCCCCGCGCGAGTGGCCGAACAGCTCGCGCTCGATCAGCGTCTCGGGGATCGCCGCGCAGTTGACGGGGACGAAGGGCTCCTCGTGACGTGGCGACGCGGCGTGGAGCGCCCGCGCGACCCGCTCCTTGCCGGTCCCGCTCTCGCCGTGGATGAGGACCGTGCAGTCGGTCGGCGAGATCCGCTCGAGCAGGTGGAACACGTTGAGGAGCCGCTCGTCCTCGCCGACGATCCCGGGGGCGTGGAGGTCTCGCCACGCCGCGCGCGGATCTCGGCCATCGACGCTCGCGCTCGACCCGAGCGCCTGATGCACGCGCTCGACGATCACGCGTGGATCGAGGGGCTTGACCAAGAAGTCGCGGGCGCCGAGGCGCATGGCTTCGACCGCGGCAGGCACGCTGTTCTCAGCCGACATCATCAGGCACGGAGGCGCGCTCGGTCCGGCCTCGCGGACGCGCGCGAGCACAGCCAAGCCATCGAGGTCGTCCATGTTGAGATCGACGAGGGCGAGATCGGGCGCGGAGCTGGCGATCAGCTCGAGCCCATCGACGCCACACGACGCGGTCGTCACATCCCACCCCTGCCGCCGAAACAGGACCCGAAGCGCGGTCAGCGTGGCCTCGTGATCGTCGATGACGAGGATCGACCGGCGCCCGAGCTTGGCTCTTGTGGTCGCATTGAGACGCTCGACCTCGCTCATTGTGTGCGCTCCAAATGCGAGAACAGCCCAGGCTGTGGATCTTGGATCGAGGCTCGGTCTCGCCCCGCGCCCGTAGAGTAACGCCCCAAGGTCCCAAAAATGAGCGGTATCTGCGAAGTCTCCATTACATCCGCTACAGCAAGCAGGTGTCCGTAGTGACAGGGTGCTCGCGTCCGAGCGGGCAATTGCGATCTATCTGGTGCGACTCGATGCCACCGGTCAAAACTGGCACGGCACGTGCTCAGCACACGGCGAGCGCGTCGAGATGGCGCGCAGGAGAACCACGTAAATGAGCCTCACGCCAACCCCGCTGACACTGTTGATTGCTGCGCACGATGCGAGCCAGAGCGCCGCACTGGCCGAAATGGTCCAGAATCTTCGACCTGGAGTGCACATTGTTCAGTTTGGCGAGGGCGAGAGCGCGAGCCCCCTCGACCTGGCGATGGTTGTCGAGTCGCCCGGGCCCGAGCTGGGCGAGCTGTCCAAGCGGGTTCGCGCCCAGCACCCGGAGCTGTCGCTGGTCGTCATCGCGCCGCGCTTCGACGAGCGGGGGATCGACGTCGCCGCCGGCGTCGAGGCGACCGCGATCATTCCCAGCCCGTGCGAGTCAGGCACGCTGCTGCGTGTGCTCAAGGCCCAGGAGCGCAAGGTCAGCTTCGCGGGTCGCTGTGAAGGGGTCGAGACCAGCGAGCTTCTGCGCCTCCACGCGATCGCGGGCAGCAACGGGATCCTCCATCTGGCCGCAGAGGGCCGGTCTGGCGCGATTCACCTCGAGGACGGTCAGCCCATCCACGCCCACTGTGAGGGCCACCTCGGCGTCGACGCGGTCCGGGAGCTGCTGCGTTGGCGCGGCGGCAAGGCCACCTGGATCGCGGGACGCAGCGCCGCCGCGCGGACGATCGTGGGCCGGATCCAGGGTCTGCTCGAGCACGACCTCGGCGAGAGCAGGGGCGCGCTCGACATCGAGCAGGCGCCCCGCGATGTGCTCGAGAAGATCGAGCGCCTCGCCCAGACGACCGACATCCTCGCCGCCTACTTGCTGCGCAACACCGAGGTCATCGCCGGACGCAACGACTCGAGCCTCGACGACGCCGTGGTCGGCCGCGTGCTGACCCGGCTCTCGCAGGTCTTCCACGACATGGAGGTCCAGCAAGGTGACGGCGCGGGCACGGAGATCCAGGCCACGGTCGGGGAGCATCGGCTGGTCGTCGACCGCCTCGGCCCGAGCCGGCTCGGATTCCAGGTTGGCGTGGTGGTTCGGCAGGCGACGCCGGTCTGCAAGAGCCTGCGTCGTCTGCTGCGCCAGATCGACCGCAGCTTCCGGAGGTCGCTGGCGTCCGCCGCCCGCAACCAGGCCAGCGCCGACGCGGGCTCCGGCCAAGCGGCCAGGAGCAGCGAAGCCGCCGGCCTCCACCGCGTGGCCTAGCAGCCCGGGCTGCTAGCCCTGAATCAAGCGCTGCGCGCTCGACTCAGGCCTTCTAGTCCTCGAGGGGCCTTTCAAAAAGGCCCCTCGCTGCGGCGGCAAAGCCCCCTCCGCTCACCCCAAACGCTCGCCTTGCGGCTCGTACTAGCCCTAAATCATTCAGCTTTTTGAATTCAGCGCTAGCAGCCCGTGGCGCTGCGCGCTCGACTCAGGCCTTCTGGTCAGCGAGGGGCCTTTCAACTTTCAAAAAGGCCCCTCGCTGCGGCGGCGAAACTCCTACAAGCTCCAGGCCCGGGTCTCGGGGGTCTGGAGCACGATCGAGCGGGCCTGTCCGGCGTCGAGCCGCGAGGCCGCCTGGATCGTGGTCCGGGGCCGCGGGACCGCGCTCGTGATCATCGTGGTTCCGTCGTCCAAGATCTGCACGTTGGTGGGCGAGTCGATGACCGCGTCGCCGTAGTCGAAGCTGACGCTCTCGCCGCTGCTGAAGAATTCGGGCTCGCGCGCGCCCGTGGTCGTCGACCACTCTTCGGTCCCGTCTTTGAACAGCAGGCCGACGAGGACCTCGCCGACGGGGTCGTCGTTGGGGACGGCGCCCTCGTAGTCCCAGCTGGTCAGGGTGCGGATGCGGTTGTAGGCCTTTGACCAGCCCCAATCCGAGATCCAGGTCGGGTTGCAGTAGGTCATGAAGTCGTAGGTGCCGGTCGGGCTGTGAAAGCGAAACAGGCGGATGCCGAAGCCCCAGACGCCGGTGATGCCGTCGTCGTAGGGGTAGCTGGGGTCGACGCCGGCCGCGTCGCCGCCCGAGCAAAACACGTGCGCGCGGCCGTGGTTGTGGCCGAGCTCGTGGACCATGGTCTCGTAGCTGTAGTCGTCGCCGCCGAGCCACAGGCCCGACGAGACGCGCTCGAAGGCCGCCGCCTTGGTGTCGGTTGCGAGCCCCGGCGCGATGCCGCCTGCGCCGTCGATGCCGTTGGTGCACGCGTCGACGAGCGCGTAGTAGTAGGTGTTGGGCGGGGCCGCGTCGGCCTCTCGCTGGTCACGCAGCGGCTGCCACAGCTGGGCGAGGCTGGTCAGCTCCTCGGTCCACTGGATCGGGGTCTCGCGGCGGAACTCCCACTGGATGTTCTGGACCGGGTACTGCTCGTGGATGTAGTCGATGAACAGCTGCTCTTGCTCGGCGCTGACGGTCGCGAGATCGCCGGTGTTCGTGTTGCAGCCGTTTGCCGTGTAGGCCACGGGCATCATCACGATCTTGAGCTCGGCAGGCTCGGGCTGAACGCCGATCTGCTCCGCGCCGCCGATCGGTGACTCGATGATCGTCGTCGACTCGCGCTGATCCTCGTAGCCGGGGCCCGCCTCCCACAGCGAGAGGTGGTACTCGATCCCGGGCGGGAACTGCTCGGCGACGAGCGGGAACACGAACGCACGATCGAAGTCACCGGGGAACGAGGCGCCCTCGACCGGCAGGGTGTTCTTGATGGACTCGCTGGTGCCGTCGGGGTACTCGAGCTGGAGGACCGCGGTGATGTTGCGTGGGACCCAGTCCTCGGGGACCTCCCAGAACCCGCGCAGCAGCGTGTCCCGGTTGCCGACGACGTAGGTGTTGCGATCCGCGGGGCCGACCCACTCGCCGGCCACGGCGATCGGGACGTCGACGCCCTGGTTCACGACCACGTGGGACAGCGCGATGTCGCCTCGGGCTGGGATCGGCTCCCAGTTCGAGGTGTCGTCGCCGTCGCCGTCGCCGTCGCCGGTCGTGCCGTCGGCGCCCGTATCGACGCTGACGATGTCGACGGTGCAGGCCCCAGCGGCACCGAACACCCCCAATAGCGAGGCCGCCCAAACGAGCGTGGTGGTGCGCGTGGAGCCGAAGGACAAGAATCGCATGACATCCTTATACACCGCCAAAACGTGGGGTTGGCCGTGCAAGTTGTCGCGGCGCGCACCGCTGGGAGATCGTTCTCGGCGCTCTGGACGGCCGGGGCGGCGCCTCGGGTGTCGATCCGGCGTCGCCGCGGCCGAGCGCCGGTGGCTCTAGTTAGGTGCGCAATCGGCCGTGAGGGGCCTCTACGTTGGTGCTGAACCTGGTGAGCTGATGAGCTTTGCGGAGCTTGCGCAATTGTGCTCCTGGTGGCGGTCTTGCCGGCCTCATGAGCATCTCGCGGTTAAACTCACAAACCTGGACGAGTTTGGGACTTATTTTCTTGGCAAAAATCACACGGACGGTATGTTTGATTTGTGACGCGTCTTGGCCGCGCCTCCCATCTCGCCGTCGCCCTGGTCGGAGTCGTTGGGGCGATCAGCGCCTGCGGGGTCGGGCAGACGGGCGCGTTCGAAGCGGAGGAGGCGCTCAACACCGACGCGGGGGGCTCTGCGGATGACGGCGATCCGCTCAGTGACGCGACCCCGGCGCGGGGCATCTCGATCGTCGAGGTCGAGATCAATCAAGGTACCCGCATTCCGATCGGCTTTGGCGGAGAGTGGGTCGACGGCCCCGAACGGACCGGGTTCCTGATCGCTTCGCGTGACTCGCTCATGCGCATTCACTACGCCGTCGACGAGGGCTGGGCGCCGCGCGAGATCGAGGCCCGGCTCACGCTCGAGTTCCCCGACGGCTCGACCAAGTCGTTCACCGACACGCGCTTCGTCGAGCACGACTCCAACCGCAAGAACCTGACCGCGGGCCCGTTCTTCTTCGGGCTCATCGCCGACGACGGGCAGACGATCGCGGGCACGCGGTATCACGTCGAGCTGTGGGAGACGGTCGGGGGCCTCGGCGAGGGCTTCGAAGAGGGCGACTGGGCCAACCCGGCCGCTGGCTCCGAGCTGATCGGCTTCGAGTCGGTGCCGATGCAGATCAAGACCCTGCTCGTGCCGATCACCTACGGGGGCGTGACCGCCGGGGTCGACGACGCCACCTTAGAGACCGTCGTCAACAACCTCTACGAGCAAAACCCGGCGACCGAGATCCTGTGGGACGTGCACCCGCCGGTCGACTATCCGGGCCAGCTCAACAGCCTCGGCAGTCTGCTGCCGGTCATGGCCGAGCTGCGCAGCGACGAGGGCGCCGATCCAAACGTCTACTATCACGCGCTCGTCGACGTCGGCAGCCAGTCGCTCGGCGGCACGCTCGGGATCTCCTACCTCGCCAACGACTCGAAGACCGACGGGGGCAGCCGCGTGAGCGCGACCGTGCTCTTCGCTCCCGATCCGACGATCGCCGCCGACACCTACACCCACGAGACCGGTCACGCGCAGGGCCTCAACCACGTCGAGTGCCCCAACGCCGACTCGGCAAACCCCGATCCGAGCTACCCCTACGCCAACGGGCGGATCGGCAACTGGGGCTTCGGGATCCGGCGCTTCTTGATGTACGACCCCGACGACGCCTTCGACTACATGAGCTACTGCAGCCCGAGCTGGGTCTCGGACTGGACCTGGAACAAGACCTACCAGCGGATCAAGACCCTGACCTCGTGGGATTTCGAGGGCGCGTCCGGGGAGCCCGGCGCGGTCGAGCAGCTCTTGGTTGGCGCGATCTATCCCGACGGCACGCGCGAGTGGTGGACGATGCCCGGGGCCGTCGATCCACGCCGGGTGTCGGGTCTCGATCGCTTCGAGTTCGAGGTCGACGGCGAGCTCGTCGGGGCCTACGGCGACGTCTCGGTGCTCAGCGACGGCCAGACCCAATGGGTCAAGGTCGCGCTCCCGGCCGCGATCGACGAGCTCGACTCGATCACGCACTTTCGCGCCGGGGACTCCGAAGCCCAAGGCGAGGGGGGCCGGGCGATCGAGCCGGCCTCGCTCGCGCGAAGGGGCGCGGCCTCAGCCCGCGCGAGCGCGTGGCGGCCGAGCTTCCGGATCTATCGGCCCTGAGCGCCGAGCTCACTCCATGCACAGCTCGCGCTCGCGCGCGGCGACGGCCTCGTTGGGCGCGAGCTTGGCGAGGTCGCAGTGGATCCCCGGGATGAAGGGGTTTTGGCGCAGGGCACGATCGAGCGCCGCCCGGGCGCCCTCGTCGTCGCCGGTCAAGCGGCGGGCGCGGGCCTCGGCGGCGGCGATGTTGGCGTTGTCGGGCTCGTCCTCGCCCGCGAGCGAGAGCAGCGGCAGGGCGTCGCTGGGGCGTCCGAGCTCGAGGTAGAGCTCGCCGAGGCGACGCGCGAGCTTGGGGTCCTTGCGGACCGAGCGATCGACGGCGCGGGCCTTCTCGTACTCGAGGACCGCGGCCTCGATGTGCCCGCGCAAGGTCAGCAGGACCCCGAGGCGCGCGTGCTTGC
The DNA here is from genome assembly GCF_002994615.1 of Enhygromyxa salina. Taxonomy (GTDB): domain Bacteria; phylum Myxococcota_A; class Polyangia; order Nannocystales; family Nannocystaceae; genus Plesiocystis; species Plesiocystis salina_A. The sequence continues at coordinate 13,135 of NZ_PVNK01000158.1, forward strand.
GCGCCCGGCCCCCGCCGAGGTGGGAGAACACGTCGCCGTGGAGGCTGGGATCTTGGCTTGGAGATGCGTTTGCCTCGGCCTCGGCCTCGGCCTCGTCGTCCCGAAAGCGCGGCGAGAGGCCGGAGACCGAGCCGTCGGTGGCGCCCGCGGTTCGCTCGCGCATGGTCTTCTTCCAGTGGGCGAAGAACACCTCGAACTCGTCGCCCCACGCGTCGGCGAAGGCTTGCTTGGCGTCGACGCCCCCGGCGACGTCATCGAGCATCGCGGCGAGACCCTCGGCGCCGCGCTGCTCCTCGAGCAGCCCGAGCATGGTCTCGGCTTCGGCGTAGGCGAGCGCCGCGAGCTCCTGGCTGGGCAGCATCGCGACCGAGGGGTGCATCTGCTCGAGGGTCACGAGCTCGTCGGCCGCGATCGCGTCGTGGAGCAGACGACGCAGGGGTGGGGCGAGGCGCGGGTCGGGGCCGCCCTCGTCGCGCCAGCGCGTCTCCATGAGCTTGGCCAGGCCCTCTTGCATCCACACGGGCGCGGCGTTGTTGGTCCGCATGGTCACGAGGTAGTGGACGTACTCGTGGACGGCGGTGTCGAGCCAGCCGTAGCCGTAGACCATGACCCGCGGGCTGATCATCATGATCCGCCGGTACTTGCAGATCCCGACCGTCCCGGTCGTGTAGATGTTGTCGAGGGTCAGGGGAGTGACGAGCGCGAGCTTGCCGGGCTCGTCGTAGATCTCGAAGCGGATCGGGTGCTCGGGCCGAACGCCGACATCGTCGCCGAGCGCGTCGTAGGCCGAGGCCATGGCCTCGAACAGATAGGGCGCGAGGAGCTCGTCGCGGGGATCGACGAACGCGGCCTCGAAGCGACCGTCGTCGCTGCGGATGGTTGTCGCCTCGCCGAGCGCGAGCTGAGCCCCACGCGCGATGTCGAGGTAGTGGGCCGCCCGACCCCCGATCGGATCGCGGCTTGGATCTTCGATCCCGGCCACGACGCCCGCGAGCGCGCTCTCGGCCTCGGGGTAGCGGGCCTCGTAGATCGCGAGGATCCCGGTCGCGAGCTCGCGCTCGCGGGAGTCGCTGATCGCGTCGCGGCGTCGCTGGGCCTCGGCGAGGTGCCAGGTCTCGACGCTGGCCATGAAGCTGTCGAACGAGGGGCTGAGCTGCGGGGCCGGGGCTTGCGAAGGTGGGGATTGGACGGGGGACTTGGTCGCCGGCTCCGAGGCCGGACCCGAGCTGGGCGGGGCGGCCTCCGCGGGCTGCTCGGCCCCGCGGCCGACGACGAGCAGCGCGAGGGTCAGGGCGAGGGCGCCGCGACGTGCGAGGGCGCGGCCGGTCGGGAGCAATCGCGGGTCGTGGTCGGCGCTCATCGCAGCAGCTCCTCATAGTAGCGCTTGGTGTCGTCGTCGAAGCCGTCGCGGTCGCCCTCGCGCATGGCCTCGACGACTTGATCACGCAGCGAGCGGTCGCGCTCGGCCTCGGTCGACGAGTCGCCGCCGCCGCTCGGTGGCGGGGGAGGGGAGCTCTGGCGGAGGCTGTCGATCGCCTGTTGGAGCCCGCCCCAGGCCTGCTGCTCGCCGTCGAGGGCGCCGTCGAGGGCGCCCTCGTCGAGGGACTCGCCGGCCTCGCGCATGCCCCGATCGGCGCGCTCCATCGCCTCGCGGCCGGGCCCGGGCAGGATCTTGGCGGCGGGATCGTCGAGCAGCCGCCTCGCGCGCTCGCGCAGGGCTCGCTGGCGCTCGCCGAGCTCGGACAGGCGTCGGGCCTGGTCGGCGTCGAGGACCTCGTCGGGGTCGGGCAGCGGCTCGCGCAGCTCGCCCCGCATGCGTTCGGCCTCGCGCGCGAGCTTGCGCAGGGCTTTGGCCTCGGACTCGCCGGGCTTGGCCCCGGCCTCGGCGCGCTCGAGCGCCTCGGCGGCCTGCTTCGCGGCCTCGAACAGCTCGAACTCGGTGGCTTTGCGATCCTCGGCCGCGGCCTCGAGGGTCTCGAGCGCCTCGCGGGCGTCTTCCCACGCGCTGCGACCCTCGCGCGAGAGGTTGGTGTCGTCGATCGCCTCTACGGTCTCGCGCATGCGCTCGGCCTGCTCGCCGACGCGCTCGACCGTGCGCTCGTTGGCCTCGCGCGCGTCGATGGCGTCGCGCCACTGCTCGTCGAGCCTGCGCGTCTCCCCACGGACCCCCGTCTGCTCGTCTTGGAGGCGGCTGAGCTCCCGCAGCATCTTCATGCGCTGGCGATCCTCCTCGGACAGGGCCACGGCCTGGTCTTCGGAGCCGCTGCGCTGGACGCTCTCACGCAGCGAGCGGATCGCGTCGAGCTGGTCCCGGGCCTGCTCGAGCGCGCCCTCGACGTTGCCCCGCTCGAGCTGCTCGAGCAGCTCCTGGCTGCGCATTCGCGCCTCCATGGCCTTGAACGCGTCGAGGTTCATCCACTCGTCGCCGACCTCCTTGCGCAGCTGCGCCCGGGCTTGTTGGACGCGGCGCATGTCTTCGCGGATGCGCTGCTCGAGCTGCTCGATCTCCGGGCGCACGGACTCGTCGCCCGAGGCGAGCTGCTCGAGCTTCTCGACCAGCTTTTGCTGCGAGGTCTGCAGCCGGGCCACGAGGGTCTCGATGTGGTCGATGATCTGGCCGTCGACGAGGTCGTCGAGGCGGATGATCTCGTCCTCGAGCTGCTCGATCTCGCGGACGTTGTGGACGCCGAGCTTGCGCAGCAGCGGGGCGCGCTCGGCCTCACGCTCGAGCTCGGCGCCGAGCGGCAGCGTCTCGTGGATCGCGGCTTCGTCGCGATGGAGCTCGAGCAGGCGGGCGTGGATGGCCGCGAGCGCCTCGACGTCGCGCTCCTCGACCATGGTGTCGACCGCGAGCGCGTCGACGGCCCCCGCGATCGCGGTCAGGAGCGTCGCGGCGCCCGTGTGGAGCGCGCGGGCCTGTCGCAGCTTGCGCGGCAGCGTCAGCTCGCGCTCGAGGTCTGCGAACGAGTCGGTCGTGAGTCGCGCGGCGAGCATGTCCACGGCGGCGTCGCGGATCGTCTGGAGGTCGCGAATGTTCGCGGCGTGCTCGGCCTCCTCGTCGTGCAAGAGCAGCTGCTGCCGGGCCGACGCGGCGACCTTGCCCGGGCCATTGGGCAGCGGGGTGAGGCCGAGGCCCGGATCGTTGTCTCGGACCTCGATCCAGTAGGTGACCGCGCTGCGCTGCTCGATCGGGATCGCCGAGAGATCCCAGCCGTAGCGATGGCGCCACGATCGCGCGGCGCCGCCGGGGGCCTTGCCCGCGGGGCGGCGGTGACGCTCGACCTCACCCTCGGGGGTGAGGAGCTCGTAGACGAGCTCGGCCTCGACGACCCCGAAGTCGTCGCGAGCCGTGAAGCGCAGATCGATCTTGTCGGTCTCGCCGGCTTCGCGCTGCCAGTCGGGCAGGGGCAGCAGCTCGACCTCGGGCATCGTGTCTGGCTCGAGCTCGATCCGCATCGGCGCCGAGCGGCGGTCCGCGACCGCGAGGGCGCCCGCGTCGGCGCGCTCGCCCTCGTCGAGCAGCGCGACGACCCAGCTGCCTCCGCCGCGGACGGAGAACTGTCCGGTCCAGCGCCGGGCGGCGGGGTCGCCCTCGGCCTCGAGGCTGATGACCTCGGGCTCGGGCGCCGAGGCCAGCTCGAGGCGATCGTGGGTCAGGACCAGGCGCACGGCGTCCGCTTCGGCGGCGGCCTCGAGCTCGAGGCTGATCTGGGTCCCGGCCGGGACTCGGATCGTGCCGCTGGGGTTGGGCACTCGCCGATCGGGCCGCCGGGTGTGCTCGGGGTAGTCGAGGACCAGCACGAGCGAGGTCCAGACCGGCTGGGGCGGCGGCGGCGGGCGGCCGTCCTCGGCGGCGAGCAGCAGCTCGGTCCCACGCGGGCCGAGCGGGCTGAGCGCGAGCCCGGTCACCAGCGCGATTGCGATGAGGGCCGCGAGCGCGCGGATCGCCCGGGCTGGACGCGGCAGCGCGAGCCCCGGATCGAGCTCGAGGGTCGCGACTCCCACGCGGTGAACATAGGCGGCCGCGAGCTCGGGCGAGCGCGCCCCCGTGTCCGCGTTCCCACCCACGTGACTGTCGAGCTCCCGCCACAGCTCGGTGGCGCCGAGCAGCTCGTGACGCAAGATCACGTCGCGCTCGCGCTCGTCGGGGGTCGCAACCTGACGCAGGGGCCCGCGCGCGCGAGAGATCGCCCGCGCGAGCAGGAGCGGGGAGCCGGTCGTGCGCCGCAGCTGACGGGTCCTCACGACGACCAGCCCGGCCAAGAGCAGGGCCCCGATCGCGCCCCCGATCCCCGCGCCGAGATCCCCGCGCAGCGTCAGCCCAGACACAGCGACGAGCAGCGCCGACCACACGACCACGACCAGCGCGCCGTCGATGATCAGCGCGCCCACGGACCGCCGCAGCGTCACGCGACGAAGGGCGCGAAGGTAGTCCCGCAGGAGCTGAGCCTCGGCGTGAACCATCAGCGTCTTGGGTATACATGCGAACCAAGCCGGAGACACGCGTCCAACCCCAGCGCGACGGTCCCGGACCGTCTGCGACCGTCGCTGACCCGCGATGCCGGGATCTCCTAGATCTTTTAGCTCTCTTAAATATTCTTCTTAATACGTGCCGCGTGCCGCGCGCGCCGCCGACACAGAAAACTGCGTTAAAGCCCCCTTCAGGGGGCCACGGAAACGACTGCGAAGCTCATCCCAGCCCACCGAGCGAGGGAGCGGAGCGAGGGAGCGACCGGCCGCTTGCGGCCGTGCGTGGCCGAGTGGCTGACGGCTGTGGGGGTCTAAAGCAGCCGACGGCCGCGGGATCTAAAGGAGCCCCCTTTTAGGGGGCCACGCAAACGATGGCGAAGCTCATGCCAGCCCACCGAGCCGAGGGAGCGGATCGAGTGAGCGACCGGCCGCTTGCGGCCGTGCGTGGCCGAGTAGCTGACGGCTGTGGGGGGTCAAAAGCAGCCGACGGCCGCGGGGGTCAAGAGCAGCCGACGGCCGCGGGATCTAAAGGAGCCCCCTTTTAGGGGGCCACGCAAACGATGGCGAAGCTCATGCCAGCCCACCGAGCGAGGGAGCGGAGCGAGTGAGCGACCGGCCGCTTGCGGCCGTGCGTGGCAGAGTAGCTGACGGCTGTGGGGGTCTAAAACAGCCAGGGAGCGACCGGCCGCTTGCGGCCGTGCGTGGCAGAGTAGCTGACGGCTGTGGGGGTCTAAAGCTGACGGCCGCGGGATCTAAAGGATCCCCCTTTTAGGGGGCCACGCAAACGATGGCGAAGCTCATGCCAGCCCACCGAGTGAGGGAGCGGAGCGAGTGAGCGACCGGCCGCTTGCGGCCGTGCGTGGCAGAGTAGCTGACGGCTGTGGGGGTCTAAGACTACCCGAGGTTCTTGCTAGAGTCGCGGTGACTGTGTCGCTGCCTCCGCTCCCGCGCACGCGATCCGAACGGATCCTGTGGAGTGTCCTCGAAGAGCACTTCGAGGACGCGCAGTACTTGTTCTTGCGCTGGGAGGGCGCGCTCGACGGGCCCGATGACTCGCTCCACCAGCTCGCGGTCGGCCCCGAGCGCCGCTTCGCCGCCCACGTCCGAGGTCTCGTCCACGGTGGACTCCCCGTCGTCGAGCGGATCTTGTTCCCGGCGATCCGGGCCGACGGCGCCGAAGAGGCGTTCGACGAGCGCGCCCAGCGGGCGACCGCGGCGCTCGGGATCCTCACCCAGCCCGTGTCCGGAACGGAGCGCTTGATCACGGCCGCGAGCGAGGAGCTCGTGGCCGGCTCGGCGGTGCACCTGCATCGGGCGCTGCAGCTGTGGGACGCGCCGCACTCCGATCGCGCGCTGTGGGAGGCGAGCTTGCGGACCGACCCCAAGTCGTGGCCGGCGTGGCTGCGAACCTTTGCGATCCGCGGTCAGCCGGCCGACGAGAACATGGTCAATTACTGCCTCCGCGGAGACCAGGACTCGGTCCTCGCGGCGCTCGAGGTCGTGCCCGACATGGCCGCGAGCGCCGGAGACAAGATCCACGACGTGCTCGGCTACTTCTTGTCCAGCAAGGACGCGCCGGTTCGGGTCGCGGCCTTGCGCGCGGGTCTGCAGGTCGGCAGCCACCGGGCCTGGAACCTGTGCCGCGAGTGGTTCCAGTCTCCGGCCGTGCCGGACGGAGTGATCGAGCTGATCGGGATCGTCGGCAACGCGAAGGATCATCAAGCGTTGATCCAAAGCGTCGCCGACGGCCACATCAGCGAGGGCCGGGTCTGGGCGCTGGGCCACTCCGGGCGCCCCTACGCGGCGCACCTGTGCGCGCAGCTGCTTCGCCACGCCGACGAGCGCATCGTCCGCCTCGCCTTCGAGGCCTTTTGTGCGATCACCGGGCTCCCGAGCGACAACCCCGAGGTCGCGGCGGCCGAGCTCCGCCCGGGTGATCGAGACCTGGCCGAGCCCGATGGAGCGTTCGCGGCGGCCGAGGCCGCGCGGGACGAGGCGGTCGAGTCCGACGCGGCCGCGGGGCTCGACCCGCTCGTCCGCCGCCTGCCGATGCCCAAGCCCGAGGCCGTGGAGGCCTGGTGGGCGCAGGTCAAAGATCGCTTCGATCCCCGCTGCCGCTACCTCTACGGCCGCCCCTCCGATCTCGCGTGGATGCGGCGGGCCTACATTCACGGTCCGAGCCGTCGTCGTCACCTGCTCGGCTACGAGATCACCTTGCGCACGCGCTCGCGGGTGCAACCGAGCACCCGCGCGTTCGCGGCCCGGCAGTATCGCCAGCTCGCGGAGCTCGCGGACCTGCGCCTCGATCCGCAGCGGGGCTACCTCGACATTTGAGCCATGGGTCCGATCGAAAACCTCTCGCCCTACGGGTTCGCGTTCCTGCCCAACGTCGATCGCGACGGCGAAGAGATCGTCGTCGTGGCCGCGGCCGCTCACTTCGCGTTGCCGCCCGCCGGGCGCAGGCACCTCGGTCCGCTCGCGCCCTGCGAGGACCAGGCCCCGCCTCACTTCGATGACGTCTACTGGGGCGACCCGACGACCACCAGCTTGCGCTACGAAGGCCAGAGCGCGTACACGCGGCCGGGCACCGACATCTACCTCAACGGCAGCGCCCACGCGCCCGGCGGTCGCGCGGTCGCCGAGGTCGCGGTCGAGCTCGCCGTCGGCAGCTGCCGCGCGCGCGCGCGGGTGTTCGGCGATCGCGTGTGGGTCAACACCGCTGGAGCCCTGCGCGTGTCGCCGCCCGTCCCCTTCGTGCGCATGCCGCTGGTGTGGGAGCGCGCGTTTGGGGGCGGCAGCGTCGACGCGGGCGAGCACGGCTACGAGCCCCGCAACCCGATCGGTGTCGGGGTCTACGCTAGCGCCCGGGCAGCCTCGGACGCGCCCTTACCCAACATCGAACACCCGGCGGCGCTGATCTCGGAGCTGTGGTCGCGGCCTCCGCCCGTCGGCTTCGGCCCGATCGGACGCCACTGGCGCCCGCGCGTCGCGTTCGCGGGCACCTACGACGAGAGCTGGGTCCGGAATCGGGCGCCGCTGTGGCCCGATGACTTCGACGAGCGCTTCTTCCTCGCGGCGGCGCCGGGCTTGAGCGCGATCCCGCATCTGCGCGGTGGTGAGCCCGTGATCATGTCGGGCGTGGATCCGGGCGGCGGCCTCGGCTTTCGCCTGCCCACGGTTCGGCTCAGCTGCAAGTCCGTGTTCAAGCGTCGGGTCGAGCGCGTGGGCATGCGCCTCGACGCGGTCATCCTCGAGCCCGACGAGGGCAGCTTGACGCTGATCTTGCGGGCCACGGTCGCGCTCGGTCGCGGCGGCGATCACAACTACACGGTCGTCCGCGCGCTCGAGGACTGGGAGGCCATGCCCGAGATCGCCCCGGTCCACGGCGCTTTGGACCAAGGGCAGGGCGCGCGCGGGGGGGCCTACACATGAGCGCCCCCCCTCGGCTCGCGGCGGTGGTCGGCGTCGGCGTGTGCAGCTCGCTCGGCCTCGACGCCGAGAGCTCGCTCGCCGCGGTCGAGGCCGGGCTCTCGCGGATGTGCACGACCGAGGCCTTCGGCACGGGCGACACCACGGCGGTCTGCGCCCCGCTCGAGCTGCTCGGCGTCGACACGGCCCGGGGCCGGCGGGTCCACTGGTTGGCCGGGACCGCCTACCTCGATCTCATGCGTCGCTTCGCGGACTGGAAGCGCGTCGAGCTGCCGCTGATCATGGTCGGCCCCGAGCCGGTCGCCGACCACGACGTCCCCCGCGACTTCATGATCACCCACCTGCGCGAGCTCAGCGACGCCGCGGTCCCGCGCCCGGTCGACGGCTGGTGGTCTGCCGGGGGCCGCGGTGGGTGGTTTGCGGCGGTCGCCAAAGCCCACGCGCTGCTCGCAGGCGGCGAGCCGCTGGTCCTGATTGGAGCCGTCGACACCGACTGCGATCCGGCCTCGCTCTTGCGGCTGTCGCGGCGCGGGGCCCTGCTCGGCGACGACAACCCCCAGGGCCGGATCCCCGGCGAGGCGGCGGCCTTCGTGTTGCTCGCGCGCCCCGATGTCCCGCGCCAGATCAAGGCTCGGCCGTGGGCCTGGATCAACGCCCATCACAGCGGGACCGAGCCCCGCAACCTCCTCCAACCCAAGTCGACCCTGGCCGAGGGCCTGACCCGGCTGTTCGCGCAGCTGCGCGACGCGTACCCGAGCTGGCGGGCCGACGCCGTATACTCGAGCCAGCCGACGACCAACCACTGGGGCCGCGAATTCAAGATGGCCTCGCTGCGCCACGCCGAGTTGATGCCCGAGCCGATGAACTACGCGAGCCTCCACGACGAGCTCGGCGACTGCGGGGCCGCGACCGCGCCGATCCAGCTCGCGTTCGCCGGGCTTCGGTTCTCGCGTGGCGACGCCCTGCGCCGGGTGCTGATCTACGGTGAGTCCGACGACGGCACCCTCGGCGCGTGCCTGGTCGAGGCCGGAGCGCGAGGTCCCAAGTGAGCGTGTTCGCCAACAGCCTCTCGATCGTCCACCAGGGCGACGGCATGACCCACACCTGCCCGATCCCGGACGTGTGCAAGACCCCGTCGCCCGCCGGCCCGGTGCCGATCCCTTACGTCAACATCGCGATGAGCTCCAACCTCACCGACGGCAGCACGTCGGTCAAGATCCAGGGCTGCTCCGTCGCGCTCGAGTCGTCGAGCATCGCGATGAGCTCGGGCGACGAGGCCGGCACCGCCGGCGGCGTGATCTCGAGCAAGAACCTGGGCAAGCTGTCGTGGAGCACCTGCAGCCCCAACGTAAAATTCGACGGCAAGGGGGTGGTCCGGTTCACCGATGTCGCCGGCCACAACGGCAACCAGGACAACACCTTCACGCTGGTCGTCGGCAGCACCAACGTGGCCTATCCGTTCGAGAGCGGCGACGACCTGTGTCCCAACTGCGGTGAGAAGGCCAGCGATCACGAGTCCGAGAATTTTCCGCTCGGCGAGGACGAGGACAGCCAGGAGGCCACCCAGGAGTTCGGCACGGCGATCCAGCAGGGCAACACGACCAAGAACAAGCAAGGCATGATCGGCGCCATGGTCTGCGAGTGTCCGCCGGACCAGCAAAAGCACACCTACGTGGCGGTCGCGGGCAAGCCCACGGGCGCGACCTCGTTCAAGGGCTGGGAGGGCGTCGCGACTGACGCGGGCATGACCCCGGCGCGCAACGTCGTGCCCGCCGATCCGATGACCGTGACCAGCGCGCGCGGCGAGCAGGTCGTGCTGCGCAAGTCGCCCGACAGCAACAACCCGCCGGGGCAGTGCGCGGCCCAGAAGCTGATCATGACCGCGCTCGAGAAGGGCTGCACGCCGGTCTCGATGACCGAGACCTACATGAAGAAGCAAGACGGCGGTGACTCGGCCCACTCGGTCACCTCGTGTCCAACCTGCGTGGACAACATCTCCGCGATGCTGTGCCCGAACCCGCCCAAGGGCTCGGACAGCTGATGTCGGCCGCGGCGATCGTCGAGCTCGAGCAGCTCGTCAGCGGCTGGCAGCCAGACTTCGCCGAGCGCGTGGTCGGGGCCGATCCCGAGCTCGTCGCGGCGATCGGGGCCAAGCTCGGCGCCGAGCTCTCGCCCGAGCACCAGGCCTTCTTGCTCCGGATGGGCGCCGACAGCGACGGGCTCAACGGTTACGGGGACGCGGCGATCGACCTGCGCGCCGAGGCCCTGCTCGAGTTCGTCGAGGCCGAGCTCAACCCCGATCCGCGCGCGTTCGTGATCGCAGGCGTGCCGAGCGACGACGCGACGCCGCCCTTGATGTTCGATCGTCGCGCGCAGACCGAGCCCGCGCCGCTCGTGCGCCTCGCGCTCGGCGACGGGATCACACCGATCGTCAACCCCGAGCACCCCTCGCTGATCTCGATGCTGTTTGGCTTCGCGTTCACGCAAAAATGTTTGCCGCGCTTCGAGTGGGAGGTGCACCTGCAGTCGCCGGGTACTCGGCTGCCGCGCTTCCCCGACAGCCCGCCGGGGCGGTGGCTGCCTCGCTTCGCCTGGATCACGGCGCAGCTCGGGTTCGCGCGGGTCGCCCAGACCGGGCCGTGGTGGGTGTGTGGCGAGCACGAAGCCGCGGCCGTGATGATGTACGAGTGCCCCGGATTCTCGCCCGACGTGCGCGTGGCGGCCCACGACAAGGTTGAGCTGATGCGCGTCGCCGAGCTCCTGTCCGACAACCTCGAGCTGGTCTTGCGGCCCAACTCGCTGCGTCAGCCCGAGTGAACGCCGAGTCGCGCGAGCGCGGCGTCGACATCGGCGAGGCTCGGCGCGGGCAAGGTGATGAAGTCCGCGAGCGTCGGCGCCCGGGGGGCGTCCTCGGACCCGCGCGTGAGGCCGAGGCGGACGCGCGCCCAGCCCCGGCGGGCGCCGTCGAGATCGCCCTGCTCGCCTCGAATTTTTGCGCTCATCGCCAGGTTGGCGAGGGTGGGGGCCCGGGCAAGGGCCGCGAGGGCGCGGTCCGGCTGGCCGCTGCGCCACAGCGCGAGCCCGCGGTAGCCGGCGGCGATGGGGCAAAGCGGCGCGGGAGTCTTGCCGCGCTCGAACAGCGTGACGGCCTCGGCGTCGTCGCCCCGTCGTGCGGCGGCGATCGCGGCGTAGCTTCGTAGCCACGAGACCTCGGCGGAGTCCTCGAGGTCGGCCATGGCGGCGATCCGATCGTGTCGGTCCTGTCGGTCCTGTCGATCCCGTAGATCCTGTCGGTCCTCGAGGAGATCGAGCTGTGCGATCGCGCGGCCGAGCCCGTGAGCCCTGGGATCGCCCCGTCCGATCGACCATGCGCGTTCGAGCAAGCTCGCCGCCCGCTGGCGGTCGTCGAACAGGTGCGCGCGCCCGAGCTCGACCAGGGCCTCGACGTCCTCGGGGTCCCTCGTGACTCGGCGCTCGAGCTCGGTGAGCTCGCCGTGACGCGCCCGCTCGCGCGCGACCCCGCGCTCGAGCTCGGCCCGATACCAGGCGCAAAACGCCAGCCCGGTCGGATGCAGCTGCGGCGCTCCGCTGGGGGTCACCCCCCACACGCGGCCCCGATCGGGCCCGCTGACGACGAGCACGTAGCTCTCGTCGCAGCCCGTGCCGGTCAGCGGCAGGCAACCGCGGAGCCAGTGGGGGTCGGCGTAGTCGTCACGATCGTCGTCCCACTCGAGCTCCACGGGCGCGGCTCCGCTGTGTGGGAACGCGTCGGCGAGCGGACCTACGAACGCGCTGGCGGTGGTGAGCGCGCGGGCTCGGGCGAGGGGAGCGAGGGCCCCGCCGGGCCTCGTCGGCAGCGGCGCATGGTCGCCGATCTCCACCAGCACCGCGCGGTGGCCGGGCCAGAGCGCGACGCCGTGCTCGGTCTCGAACAGCGCGATCTCCCCCTCGGAGATCGGCCGAGCCCAACCAGCCCACCACGGGGCGAGCTGCACGAGTTCGTCCGTCAGCGCGACGAGCTCCTGGATCGTGGCCATGGCCTCAGCATGCCTCAGCTGCGGGCGTGCGCCGGCACACTGAACAGATCGGGTGCTGTGATCCTCGCGCGCCAAGTACGCCAAAACCGGATGGGGGGAGGATCCCCTGGGCGGATTCCTCCCTTGCATGGGGCCACGATCGCCGCCATTGGGTATAACCGTGGACACAGCGCCGAGAACTCGACCTACGAACAGCGCGATTCTCGCCCGTCCTCGCGTCCAGAATCCCAGCGCTCTCGCCCGAACCCCTCGAATTGCGGTATCGGGTCGCGCTCTTGGCTCTCCTCGCCGCTGAATAGCGGCTCACAGCACCCGTCCAAAGGCAGCGAAACAAGTGGTCTCCACAGACGCCGAGGACTTGGCCCTCGTGACCGCCGTCAAAGGCGGCGACAAGCGAGCCTTCAAAGTCCTGATGCAGCGCTACCAGCGCAAGGTCTACGCCGTCGCCTATGGATTCCTTCGAAACCAAGAGGACGCACTCGACGTGGTGCAAGAGAGCTTCATCAAGGTCCACAGGTACATCGGGAAGTTCGAGGGCAACTCGAGCTTCTACACCTGGCTGTACCGGATCGTGGCGAACCTCTGCATCGATCAGCTGCGCAAGGCCAAGCGGCACCGCGACGTCGAGTTCGATGACGGGCTGCGCCACGACGGGAAGGACGAGCCGCCCTCGGATCTCCTCCCGCACCTCGCTCAGTTTGGCGACCCCTCGGACATGCTCCGTCGCAAAGAGATCCTCGCCGCGGTCGAGGGCAGCCTCGAGCACCTCAGTGACAAGCACCGCGCGGTCATCGTCATGCGCGAGCTCCAGGGCATGTCCTACGAAGAGATGGCGCAGGCGATGAAGTGCTCCAAGGGCACGATCATGAGCCGCCTGTTTCACGCACGCCGAAACATGCAGCGGCTTTTGACTGATCGGCTCGGCGCTTGCGTCCCGACCCAGGACGCGGCGGAGATCGAAGCCCGAGCGCTCGAGCGCAAGGCCAACCCCAGTCTTCACACCGCCGAGGTCGCGGGCGGAGGTATGTGATGCAGATCCAGTCCAGTGCTTTGGAGATCGACGAGCAACTCTCGGCTTATTTCGACGACGAGCTCGAGGCCAGCACCCGCGCTGTCGTCGACGCCGAGCTCGAGGCCAACCCGGAGTTGGCCGCGCACCTGGCCGATCTCGAGTTCATGCGGACGATCGTCGTCGGCGATCTCGACCATCAGGCCGAGCGCGTGCCCGAGGCTCGCTTCGAGCAGATCTGGGACAGCTTCGAGCAGACCCTCGACCGCGAGTCGCGGCTGCAGGAGGCGGCTGAGGCGCCACCTTCGCTGTGGGAGCGTCTGTCGAGCTGGGTCCGGCCGATCCGGGTGCCCGTTGCGGCCGTGGCGGCCGCAGGCGCGCTGGTGTTCGTGTTCGCTCGATCGGCCGGGGAACCGTCCGAGATCGAGGCTGAAGACGACGGCGCGGTGGCCTCGAATACCCAGGAAGATCAGGCGTCTGACGCCCAGCCCAGCAAGCAAGCGCGCCAGAGCCCCGCGGTCACCCCGTCCGCTCCCGCTCCGGAGATCGGCCCCATCGCCGTCGCGCCCGAACCCAGCCCCGAAGTCGATCCCGAGATGTTCCCGCAGCCCGAGCCAGGTCAAGCCGAGATCCGGCGCATCGAATTTGGTGGGCAGACCGGCACGATCTCCCAGGTCGAGGGATCTCGGGGGACGACCACGGTCATCTGGGTGACCGAAGACGAGGCCCCCGTGGATAGTGAGCGTTCGCTATGACGCACCGCAGCATGCACTCGAAGTTCTTGGCTTCCTCATTGGCGAGCTTGCTCGCTGTCCCGGCGTTGTTCGCTGGCGCCATCACCTTGCTCAGCCCTGACGTTGCGAGGGCTGCGGTCAACGAGGCCGCCTGCCGAATCCACGCCGTCGAGGCCAGCCAAAAGGGCGACGGCACGATCCCGGCCGAGCTCAATTTCTTGGCTGATCAGCTGCAAGCTCCAGAATTTGCCCGCTACAAGGGCTTTCGCTTGCTCGACGCCAAGGACTTCAAGCTCAAGCTCGGCGAGGTCGTCGATCAGAAGTTCAAGTCGGGTCACAACGTCAAGCTGACCCTGCTCGGCGGCGGGAAAGACAAGCTCGAACTCCACACCAAGCTCGAGCGAGGCGGCTCGAGCCTGGTCGACATGGACTTCATGGTCGGCAGCAACCAGATCATGCTGATCCCGGTCCGTCGGGGCGATCAGGCGATCATTTTCGCCTACCAGTGCAAGGGCTAGCAGCCCGGGGTGCAATGCATCGTGTCGCCTCGCGCCGGTCTGCGTGGCCTCCCGCCCACGTGCCCCCGACCACCGGGGGCTCGTCCAATTTTGGGGACGAGATTGGTTGGCCGGCGCGTCCTCTTTGAGTGGCTGCGCTAAGGTCTCCGGGCATGGTCGAGGGCTCCTCGAGTCGGCGGCGCTCGATCGCTGCTAGCCCCACCCGCGGGCGACCTCGCGGGGCGCGGATCGCAGCGTGGGTCGGGCTTGGCTTGGTCGTGATCGTGATCGCGCTGGCGATCGCGCTGGTCACTGCGCCGCGCTGGGGCGCGAGCCGGATCAAGTCGGAGCTCGAGGAACGGGTCGGGCGGCGGCTCGACGCGAGCGTCGAGATCGGTCAGCTCGACGCCAGCTGGAGCGGGGCACAGCTGCGGAAGGTCGACCTGCACGCCGAAGGGGTCGACCTTCGAGTTGACCGCGTCGACGTGAGCCTCGATCGGCGATCCCTGTGGTCGGCGCGGGTCGAGGTCACCGAGGTCGAGGCGCACGGCGGCTACCTCGACGGCACGCGGGGGGGCCTCGAGAAGCTCGCGCACGAGCTCCAGGATCTCGAGCGCGACCTGGCCGATGACCATGATGGCGGCTGGCTGCGCCGTCGCACCCGCCTGACCCCCGACGCGCTCGAGCTGCGTGGGCTGAGCTTCACCGTCAGCGACGACGCGCGCCGGGTGACGGGGACCCTGGCCGCGACAGCCGAGCCGGAGCAGCGCCGCGTCGAGCTGCGCGCGAGCGGGCTGGTCGCCGAGCTCGGGCTCGGCCTCGATCGTCCGCTCCGCGCGGCCTCCCTGCGGACCTCGCTCGAGCAGCGCGACGGTGGTCTGCGCTTCCCGATCACGCTCACGGTCGCCGGGCTCGCGGCCGACGTCGACGCGAACATCGCCGTGGCCGGCGTCCACGGATCGGTCACCGCCCACGACCGCCGCGCGAGCGAGCTCAGCGTCGAGCTCGCCGGGGGCTTCGCCGAGATCGACGCCGGCGACGTCGCCGAGATCGAGGGCGGGGATCTGTGGTCGGTGTCGGGCCGCTTCGCGCGTGATCTCTCCGCGGGCAAGGTCGCGGTCGAGATGGACGCCTTCGAGCTCGGCCGCGTGCCCCAGGTGCTCGCTCGGTTGCCGCTCGTCGAGTCCGAGGGCGCGACGGTCGGCGGCGAGCTCGAGCTCGACTTCGGCGACGGCGTGGCCGAGCTCGACGGCGAGCTGGCCCTCGACGGCCTCAACGTCAGCCACCACCTCCTCGCGCGCGAGATCGTGCGTGACGTCGGCTTCACGGTCGGGATCGACGCCCAGGTCGATCCCGCCGCGCGCCGGGTCGAGCTGCGCCGCCTCGCGATCGGCCGCGCAGGCGTCGAGCTGCTCGCGCACGGCGAGCTGGTCCACGCCGCTGAGCGCGAGCAACGCCGCTACCAGGTCGATCTGCGCGTCCCCGCCGTCGGCTGCCAGGCGGTGCTCGACGCGATCCCGCGCGAGCTCGTGCCCGGGTTTGCGGGCTTCGAGCTCGACGGCGAGTTCTTCGCCAAGCTCACCCTCGACGCCGACTTCTCCGACCTCGACGCGCTGAAGCTCGACGCCGAGATCGGGATCGAGGGCTGCCGCGTGAGCGGGGCCCCACGCCTGGCCAGCGCCGAGCGCCTGAACGGCGGCTTTGTCCATCGCGTGACGATGCGAGACGGTCGCACGCGACGCGTGGGGCTCTACCTCGGCTCGAGCGGTTACACGCCGCTCGACGGGATCTCGCGCTACATGACCGAAGCGGTGCTCACGACCGAGGACGGCAGCTTCCGGCGTCACGACGGGTTCAACCGGTCCCAGCTCGAGGTCGCGCTGCGCCGCAATTTGAAGTCCGGCAAGGTCCGGATCGGCGCCTCGACGATCACCATGCAGATGGTCAAGAACGTGCTCTTGAGCCACGAGCGCACGCTCTCGCGCAAGATGCAGGAGCTGTTCTTGACCTGGTGGGTCGAGCAAGCTCTGAGCAAGCAGCGGATCATGGAGCTGTACCTCAACGTGATCGAGTTCGGCCCCGGCATCTACGGGGTCAGCGACGCGAGTCGCCACTATTTTGGCAAGCACCCCGGCGAGCTGACCTCGCTCGAGGCCGCGTACCTCGCGTCGATGCTGCCGAGCCCCGTGCGTCGCCACGTTCACTACTGCAACGGCCAGCTCAGCGAGCGCTTCGACGCCAAGGTCCGCTGGATCCACGATCTGATGCTCGAGCGCGAACGGATCACGGCGGAGGAGCACGCGGTCTACTCGGCGATGCCGATCGAGTTCGATCTGTTCGAGCGCGGCGACCCCGAGCTGTGCCTGGCCGAGATCGACACCTTGATGGCCGGGACCGAGACCCAGCGGGCGCTGTCGGGCCTGCTCGGTGATCAGAGCGACGACGGCGCCTCGCTCGACTGGGCGCCCCGCGAGGCCCCGCCAAGCCGAACCTGGGGCGTGCGCCCGCCGCTGCCGACCTTCGTGCCGGGCCTCGATGGCCTCCCGGATCCGAGCGCAGACGGCGGAGACGACAGCCCCGGTCCGCGGCTCGAGCCGCCGACGCTCGAACCGATCGGAGAGCGGACTCCCGACCGCCCCGACAACCGCGATCCGGCCAATTCCGACGCACCCGGGCGTCCAGCGATGGACGAGTGAGCGGCCATCGTTTAGCAAGGTGGCCGTGATGCGCGAGCAGGGGAGTCAGCGGTGACGCGGGCCGAATTCGACCGCCTCGCGCGGCACTACGGCGCCGACGCGATCGTCGACGGGCTGCGGCCCTACGTCAGCGAGCGTCGCCAGGCGCGGATCGAGGGCGTGCTCGAGGCCCGTCTACGCAGCGTCGAGGTCGCGATCGAGAACCCCTACGACCCGCACAACGCCGCCGCCGTCGTCCGCAGCGCCGAGGCCCTCGGGGCCTGGGCCGTCCACGTGATCGCGGCCAGCGAGCGGATCCTGCGGGCCCGCGGGACCACGAAGGGGACCCACCACTGGATCGAGACCCGTCACCACGCCGGGTTCGACGGGTTCGTGACGGCCCTGGCGGAGCGCAGCGCCGAGCGGGGAATGTTGCTGGCGGGGGCGTGCGTCGACGCCACGCACATGCTCGACGAGCTGCCGACCGAGCGACCGATCTGCCTGCTGTTCGGCAACGAGCACGCGGGCCTCAGCGCCGAGGCCCAGGCCGCGTGCTCGCTGCGTTTTCGGGTCCCGATCCACGGCTTCGCCGAGAGCTACAACCTCTCGGTCGCCGCGGCCCTGAGCCTGTACTCCTTGACCCAGCGGCGTCGGGCCGCGCTCGGCCGCGCCGGCGACCTCGACCCCGAGACCCGGGCGCTCGAGCGGGCCCGCTGGTACATGCGCAGCGTCGATTCGCGCCACGCCCGGATCTTGTTTCCCGCCCCCGACGCCGACGCGGAGCTGAAGTAGACTGCGCCGGTGGCCGAGCAGGAACCACAGCAGGGCGGACGAGGCGACGCGACCGCCACCAACGGTCCGCGCAAGCGCTACGCGCCGCCGCGCTGGCTCAAGATCACGGCCCTGAGCCTGGCGATCTCCACCGTCGTCTGCATGCTCGCAGGCATCGGCGGGATCGCCGGAATCTTCTGGTACTACGGCCGCGACGTCGAAGCGATCGACGAGGACGCGCTGCGCGACTATCGGCCGCCGCAGGTCACCCGGGTGCTCGACCGCAACGGCGTGCTGATCGGTGAGATCTTCTCGCAGCGCCGGACCTTCGTCGCCTACGAGGACATCCCGGCCCACGTCGAGAACGCGTTCCTCGCCGCCGAGGACGCCGACTTCTATCGCCACGAGGGCATGGACTACGTCGGCATGGTCCGGGCGCTGGTCGCCAACCTTCGGGCCCGCTCGCTCAGGCAGGGCGCCTCGACGATCACCCAACAGGTCGTCAAAAATTTCTTGCTCTCGCCCGAGCGGACCTTCGAGCGCAAGGTTCAGGAGCTGATCTTGGCCCGGCGGATCGAGGAGCTCCTCGACAAGAACGAGATCCTCGAGCTCTACCTCAACGAGATCTACCTCGGCCACGGCCGCTACGGGATCGAGGAGGCCAGCCAGTTCTACTTTGGCTCGGGCATCGCCGAGATCAACCTCGGTCAGGCCGCGCTGCTCGCAACCTTGCCCAAGGCCCCGAGCGTCGGCACGCCCTACAAGAACTACGACAAGGCCAAGGAGCGCCAGGTCTACGTGCTCGGGCAGATGCAAAAGCACGGCTTCGCCAAGCCCGAGGAGGTCGCGCGCTTCGTCGACCTGCCCCTCGAGATCGTCGATCGCTCGCCCGACGCCGACGCCGACACGGAGATCGATCCGACCCGGGCCGCGAGGGTCTCACCCGGGGCCGAGGAATTCGTCGACGTCGCCAAGGCCGAGCTCGTCGAGCGTTACGGCGAGGACGCGCTCGGCGAGCTTGGGGCCACGGTCACGATGACCGTCGACCTCGAGCTCCAGCGCCAGGCTCGGGCCGGGCTGCTCGACGGCCTCGTGGCCATGGACACGCGGCGCAACTGGGGCCACGGCATCTCGCCGGCCAAAGACAAGAACAAGGCCCGCGCGGCCAAGCGAGGGGCGGGCCCGCACACGGTCGGCAAGATCTACCCGCTGATCATCGACGCGCGCGAGGGCCTGCCCGCCAGTCTGCGCGACCAGCTCGACGAGGGCTTTCCGGCCACGATCGGCGAGGACTTCCACGTCTGGGTCGAGGTCCCGGCCGGGAGCCGCTACGACGAGCCCGACAAGACCCACCTCGAGCAATTCCCCGCGGGCGGCATCACCATGGGCCGGGTGCTCGCGCTCGAGGCAGCGAAGGAGCGGGGCCTGCCCGAGGGCTGGGGCTTGGCCGAGATCGGCTCGGGCCCCGAGGCCGCGACGATCCTGACCGACGTCGACACCGGCGAGGTCCTGGCCATGGTCGGCGGCTATCGCTACTCACGCGGCGACTTCAACCGGGTGCTCGCGGCCCGTCGTCAGCCCGGCTCGGCGTTCAAGCCCTTCGTCTACGGCTCGGCCCTGCGCAGCCGGACCTTCACGGCCGCGAGCCTGATCGAGGACTCGCCGGAGATCTACGAGAAGTGGCGGCCGACCAACTACGAGCGCGACGTCTACCGCGGGCCGATCCGGATGCGCGTGGCCTTGACGCACTCGGTCAACACGGTCGCGATCAAGCTGCTCGACGCGGTCGGGATCGAGGCGGCGATCGAGTTCGCGCACGCCTGCGGGATCGAGTCGGCGCTCGAGCCCAACCTCTCGCTCGCGCTCGGGACCTCGGAGGTCACGCCCTTCGAGCTGATGCGGGGCTACCTGACCCTCGCGCGGGGGGGCTCGCGGATCGAGCCGATCTTGATCCGCTCGATCGAGGTCCCGAATCAGGACACCTGGACGCCCGAGCGCGAGGTCGCGCAGGTCCTCGATGGTGGCCTGGTGTTCGTGCTCGCGAGCTTGATGCGCTCGGTCGTCGAAGACGGCACGGGCCAGCGGGCCAAGAAGCTCGGGGTCCCGGTCGCGGGCAAGACCGGGACCGCCGCCGAGAGCCGCGACGCATGGTTCGCCGGCTTCAGCGAAGAGCAGGTCGCGATCGCCTGGGTCGGCTTCGACACGCCCAAGCCGATGAAGCGCGAGAGCGGCGGCAAGGCGGCGCTGCCGATCTGGCTCGCGGTCATGGAGGCCGCGCGCGAGCGCGAAGGCCCCGAGGCCGAGGCCAGCGTCGCCCCGCAGTTCTCGCCCTTCTCACCGCCGCCGAGCGTGAGCGTGCGGACGATCGACAAGGCCACCGGCCTGCTCGCGCCACCCTTCGTCATCGACGCCGAGGGCCTCGAGCATCCACCCGCGCCCGACACGATCATGGAGGAGTACTTCCTCGCCGGGACCGAGCCCAGCGAGGTCGCCGCTCCCCAAGCCGAGGCCAAGGCCGACATCCTCCTCGACCTCTACGGCGACGACGAGGACCCAGCCGACGCCGAGCTCGACGACGGCGGAGCGCCCCCCGAGCCCGAGCCTGAGCCTGAGCCCGAGCCCGAGCCCGAGCTCAGCGACGACGTCGAGCAGCCAGCCCCCCCCGAGCCCCTCAGTCCAGAGCCGGCCCCGACCGATCCCAGCTACGACGAGCTCCCCTCGCTCTAGACTCCAGGGCGCCCACGGAGGCGACTGCGAAGCTCACCCCAGCCCCCCGAGCGAGCGGCCACGGGGGTCTAAAGCTGACGACGGCCGCGGGGTTTAAAGGAGCCCCCGTTTAGGGGGCCACGCAAACGATGGCGAAGCTCATGCCAGCCCACCGAGCGAGGGAGCGGAGCGAGGGAGCGACCGGCCGTGCGTGGCAGAGTTGCTGACGGTCGGGGGGGTCTAAAACAGCCTTTAGTCGGTATCGTAGGTGCCGTTGTGGGCGCGGGTGAAGGACTCGAGCCCGTTGAGCACGGAGGCCTCGATCTCGGCGGGCGTCGCCGTCTCGAAGTCGAGGCCGTCGAACATCGTGTCGTAGGACTTGATGATCGTCAGGTCGCGGGCGAACTGCTCGTCTTCGAGCCTGACGGGCCCGCCGTTCTCGAGCTTCGAGATGTCGACTCGCGCGGTCACGACCGCGTCGCTGACGATCTCGAAGGGGACCTCCTCCTGCATCGGGGGCTCGCCGCGTCGGGCGACGCCGATGACGGCGATCGTGTTGTCCTCGATGATCGGGCTGCCGACGGCGATGTGCTCGTCGGCGCTCGCTGGGGCCACGAAGGGGCCAAAGGTCACGTCGACTCGACAGTAGGCGCCGTCGGTCACGGTCACCGCACCAAGCGGGACCGAGTCGAGGTCGTTGAACGAGACGAAGTCCTCGGGGCACGGACCCCAGAACATCTCGATTGCGGTGCCCGAGTCCTCCTGGCAGCGAACGAGCCGGACCTCGGAGGTCGTCACGTAGAGGGTGCTCAGGGCGATCTGCCAGCCCATGTCGTTGACGAACACCCGCGTGGTCTGGGAGTCCCCGTAGTCTGGATATCCGTCCTCGGTCGGGGTTCCAGCGTGGGTTGCGAAGAAGCGGACGGTCGCCACCGGGTCGCCGTCGAGCAAATCCACGAGCGCACAGCCCGAAGCCGAGAGCGCAACCAGAGAGCAGAGCGCAAGAGATAATCGTCGGTGCAAGCTAGGCATCGGCGGCCGAGGAAACCTAACAGCCCAAACAAATCGGTACAATACCGATCGCGGGGCTCGTCGAGAGGATGGGCCTGGCTCTGATCGGGCACAGAGGGGGGTTTTGAGCAATTTGCGACTGCGCTGAAGACCCCTTGGTCCGAGCCCGAGTCTGTTTGCCACATGTAGGGATCGTAAGCGAGCAGGGGGTCTGGTGATGCGTGAAGCGCGTTAGTCTGGGAGGCGTCAGTCCACGGCGCTGGAATGTCAGAAGCTGACATTGATCGAGTTCTCGACCGCGATGTCGAACTCGCGCAGGCGCAGGGTGTCGCCGGTCGGGCATCCGCCGATGCCGACGTCGGACGAGCAGTAGATCGAGGGCTGGGAGTCCCAGCGGATCCGGAGGCTCAGCCGAATCGAGATCGGCTCGACGAGCACGACGTCGAGGAAACCCTCGGACAGGAGGCGCAGATCGGAGAAGCGATCGAAGCGCGGCTGGACGTAGGTCGTCGAGCTCATGCTCAGGCGCTCGGTCGCGGCGTAGACCAGGCTCAAGTACGAGCTCCAGCGGTGGGCGATGGTCTGGGCCGGGAGCGGGCTCACGACCTGGGCGGCGTCGAGGGCCTCGCGCTCGAGCATGTAGTCGGTGCCGAGCGCGAGGCTGAACTCGCCGTTGTTGATCGGCACGAAGCGGGGCCCGAGCCCGAACAGCACGCGGCTCTCGACGAGCAAGAACTCGTTGCTCTCGAGCTGGGCGAAGGTCTCGCCGACGAGCCAGTCGAGGAACTCGAAATTGTAGCGGGCGTGGACGTTGGCCTTGTTGACGAAGCGCGACTCGGGCCGGAGCAGGGTCGAGAGGTCTTCGCCGTTGATCGCCCGCGTGCGCGTGGAGTAGGTGCTGCTGCCGATCAGGAAGGCGACGTGGCGTTCGCGGCGAAAGGCGAGCGCGGCCGAGGTCCGCAGGTCGAGGCGGTTGGTGTTGCCGGCCTGAAAGTCGACGCCGATCTGGAAGCCGCCGTGGACGCCGTCGTCCTCGGGGTCGAGGCGAATTCGCTCGACGTTGAGGCCGGTCGCAGACGCCGGCCGGGGCCACAGCAGCGCCGCGACGCCGAGGGTCCCCAGCATCAGCGGCGCGGTGACGAGGCGGCGGGCGAGCCGGCGCGGTGACGACCGGTGCTGCTCCACGCTTGGGGTCGTAGCAGATCGGGGGCGGCCGAGAAAGCTGGTCGCGCGCTCGGCTCTGGTACATTCCGGGCCGTGTCCGCCCGTCGCGCCCTCACACCGCTCCTGGTCCTGATCGCGTTCGTCTGCGCGCTGGCGAGTCCGGCCACGGCGCGCGCTGGCGAGGGCGAGGGCGAACCCGGGGTCCTCGAGCAGAGCGTCGACAAGGCCTTCGGGGTCGTGGTCAAGGGCCTGACCAAGGTCCTGTTCGCGCCGGTGTTCGCCGACAGCGAGTCGGTGACCACGCTCGAGTTCATCGACGAGGTCGACGAGATCGAGGCGCTGGTCGCCCAGATCGAGGCCAAGGACTTCGCGGTTCAAAACGCCAGCTTGACGCTGACGGTCCCGGCCTCGGAGCTGACGCCCGAGACCGCCAAGGCGCTCGAGGCCGAGCTCGGCGCGGCCGTGGTCCCGAGCGCGCCCAAGGGCACCCGGACCTTCAAGGTGGTGCGGAGCGAGGACGCGCGCGAGACGACGCTCGAGGCCAAGACCGGCGGCGTCCCGATCATCGCGCTGTGGCTGGTCCTGGGCGCGGTGTTCTTCACGGTCCGGATGGGCTTCATCAACCTGCGAGCCTTCCGCCACGCGATCGACGTGGTCCGCGGGCGCTACGACAACCCCGACGACGAGGGCGAGGTCTCCCACTTCCAGGCCCTGGCCTCGGCGCTGTCGGCCACGGTCGGCCTCGGCAACATCGCCGGTGTCGCGCTCGCGGTCGCAATGGGCGGGCCGGGGGCGATCTTCTGGATGATCATCGCGGGCTTCTTGGGCATGTCCTCGAAGTTCGTCGAGTGCACGCTGGCGCAGGTCTATCGCAAGACCCGCCCCGATGGCCGCGTGCTCGGCGGGCCGATGTCCTACCTCGACGAGGGCCTGAGCGAGAAGGGCATGAAGCCGCTCGGCAAGATCCTGGCGGTCATGTTCGCGATCTTGTGCATCGGCGGCTCGTTCGGCGGCGGCAACACCTTTCAGGTCAGCCAGTCGCTGGGCATCTTGCGCACGCAGATCCCGGTGTTCGACAGCATGCCGTGGCTCTACGGGCTGGTGATGGCGGTCGCGGTCGGGATCGTGATCCTCGGCGGGATCAAACGGATCGCGGCCACGGCCGAGAAGATCGTGCCGCTGATGTGCGGGGTCTATGTCCTCGCCTGCCTGTTCATCCTGGTCATGAACATCGGCGCGATCCCGAGCGCGTGCGTGCGCATCGTGTCCGAGGCGTTCACGCCGATGGCCGGGTTCGGCGGCTTCGTCGGCGTCTTGGTCACGGGCATCCGCCGGGCGGTGTTCTCGAACGAGGCCGGCGTCGGCTCGGCCTCGATCGCCCACTCGGCGGCCAAGACCGAGTACCCCGTGCGCGAGGGCATCGTCGCGCTGCTCGAGCCCTTCATCGACACGATCGTCGTGTGCACGATGACCGGGCTCGTCATCGTGATCACGGGCGCGTTCGAGAACCCCGACAACTACGACGTGATCGCCAACGCCGAGGGCGCCGCGCTGACCGCCCGGGCGATGGGCGGCGAGATCGTGTGGTTCCCCTGGGTCCTGACGATCGCGGTCGTGCTGTTCGCCTACTCGACGATGATCTCGTGGTCCTACTACGGCGAGCGCTGCTTCGTGTACCTGTTCGGCGATCGGGCCTCGACGACCTACAAGATCATCTACGTGGTCTTCGTGTTCCTCGGCTCGATCATCACGGCCGGCAACATCCTCAACTTCGGCGACCTCATGATCTTGTCGATGGGCCTCCCCAACATCTTGGGCCTGGTCCTGCTCAGCGGGGCGGTCAAGAAGCGGCTCGACGCGTACATGGGCAAGCTGCGCAGCGGCGAGATGAAGCGCTACGAGCCCGACGGGGCCAAGTGAGCCTGTTTGGCGACGCGGGCGAGCCGGGCGCGAACTGGCAGCGCGTCGTCGCCGTGCAAGACGCCGCCTCGGGGCTGCGCGCGATCGTGGTCCTGCACAGCCTCGCGCGCGGGCCCGCGTTTGGCGGGGTCCGGCGCCTGGCCTACGCCGACGAGCACGCCGGGCTCGCCGACGCCAAGCGCCTGGCCGAGGCGATGAGCTTCAAGTGTGCGCTGGCCGGGCTGCCCGCGGGCGGCGGCAAGACCGTGATCTTCGATCGGCCCGAGCTCGCGCGTGAAGCTGCCTACGAGGCGCTGGGGCGTATGATCGAGCGGCTAGGAGGGGACTACGTGTGCGGGCCCGACATCGGCACGGGCGCCGTGGAGCTCGCGGCGCTGCGCCGGGCGACGCGCTGGGTCAACCCTGCGCCCAACGACGCCGGTCGCTCGACGGCCGCGGGCGTGCTCGCCGGGCTCCGCGGGCTCTCGCGCGTGGTGTTCGGCGATGAGGGGATCGGCGGCCGGCGCTACGTCATCCAGGGGCTGGGCGCGGTTGGATCGGCGCTGGCGCGCGCGCTGGTTGGCGCGGGGGCGTCCGTCGCGGGCTGGGATCCCAACCCGGGCGCGCGGGCGCGGGCGGCCGCGATCGGCGTCGAGCTCCTCGGTGAGGATGAGCTGCTGCGAGCGCCCTGCGACGTGTTCATGCCTTGCGCCCTCGGGCGCACGCTCACCCGCGAGGTCTGCGAGGCCGCCAAATGGCGGGCTGTCTGTGGCTCGGCCAACAACCAGCTCGGCGACGCAGAGGCGGCCAGCGTGCTCCATCGGCGCGGCGTCGCGTGGGCCCCGGACGTCGTCGTCAACGCAGGCGCGGTGATCGAGGGGGTCGAGACCACGCTGGGACCGGGCGAGGGCGCACGCGAGCGGGTCGCGTCGGCGATCGAGGCGATCGCCGATCGCTGCGCCGCGCTGCTCGAGCGCGCGCGCGATGAAGATCGCAGCCCCGCGCAGGTCGCGATCGCGGCCGCGAGGGTGGCGCTGGCGCAGGTCGAGTGAGCCGCCTGACACGCGCGCGAGCCGAGGGCGAGCTTCTCGGGGATGGACCGCAGGCGCTTGACGCCGAGCATCGCCTCGAGGTCGGCGACGCGATGTCCGACGAGCCGTTTGGTGCAGCGAAGGGCGCGGGAGCGGGCGCGGTCGCTGGTCGAGGCGGCGGCGAGACAGTAACCTCGGCCCGTGGCTGACAAGCCCGCGATCTCGCTCGCGCGACTCGACAAGCGCTTCCGGGTCAGCGAGCGCGAGCCCGGGCTGTGGCCGGCGCTGCGGGCCCTGTTTCGGCGCGAGTGGGTCGAGGTCGAGGCTGTCCGCGAGCTGTCCTTCGACATCGCCCGCGGCGAGCGGGTTGGGTTCTTGGGTCCCAACGGGGCCGGCAAGACCACGACCCTCAAGATGCTCGCGGGGCTGCTCCACCCGAGCGGCGGCCGGGCCGAGGTCCTCGGCTTCGAGCCCGCGCGGCGGCGGCCGGAATTTCTGCGCCGGGTGGCCCTGGTCATGGGCCAGAAGCGTCAGCTCAGCTGGGACCTGCCCGCGCTCGACACCTTCGAGCTCAACCGCGTGGTCTTCGACGTGCCCCGCGGGCTCTATGCCGAGCGCCTCGACGAGATGGTCGAACTCCTCGACATCGGCGAGGTCGTGCGCAGGCCGGTCCGGACGCTCTCGCTCGGCGAGCGGATGAAGTGCGAGCTGGTCGCGGCGCTGCTCCACGGGCCCGAGGTCCTGTTCCTCGACGAGCCGACGATCGGCATGGACGTGGCGATGCAGCTCGCTATCCGCGAGTTCATCCGCGAGTATCACCGTCGCCACGGCGCGACCCTGATCCTGACCAGCCACTACATGGAAGACGTCGCCGCGCTGTGCGAGCGGATTTTGGTCATCGACGAGGGCCGCCTGCGCTTCGACGGCAGCATCGACGCGCTCGTCCGCCGGATCCGCCCGCTGCGGCGCGTGGCGATCCGCAGCGGGGCGGCCCTCGACGATGCGACGCGAACAGGGCTCGGGGCTCTCGGGCAGCTGGCCGACGCGGGGCCCTCGCGCGTGGCCCTCGACGTCGCGCCCGCGCGCGTGCCCGAGGTCGTGGCTCGGCTGCTCGCGCTGCCGGGGGCCCGCGATCTCGAGGTTCAGGACGCGCCGCTCGAAGAGGTCATGCGCGAGCTGTTCTCGCGCCGCGGGGAGCTCGACGCGGGACCAGGCGAGGAGGGCGCCAGGTGAGCGCGAGCGGCCGAGGTCGGCGCAGCAAGGTCGCGGCGCTGTGGCGTCTGGGCGTGGCCGAGGCGAGCGCCTACCGGGCCTCGCTGCTGGTCTGGGTCCTCGCGACCACGCTCCCGCTGATCAGCCTGGTCCTGTGGCGCGCGCTGGCCGAGAGCGGTCCGATCGGCGACTACGATCAGCACGGCTTCGACAGCTACTTCATCGCGGCCTTCGTCGTCCGCCAGCTCAGCGCCTCGTGGGTCGTGTGGGATCTGGATCGCCAGATCCGAACCGGTGAGCTCAGCGCGCTGCTCATGCGCCCGGTCCACCCGGTCCTGCACCACGCGATGACCAACCTCTCGGCGCTGCCGCTGCGGACGGCCCTGGCCGCGCCGGTCGGGCTCGCGGTCTTGCTCGCAACCGGCGGCATCTCGATCACCGAGGATCCCGCGATGCTCGCGCTGGTCGTGCCGGTTTTGGCGCTCGCGTGGGCGATCAATTTCGTGACCCAGCTGGCGATCGGCTGCCTGGCGTTTTGGCTGACGAAGGCCGCGGCGCTCTACGACGTGTGGCTCGGGGCCTACGTCGTGCTCGCTGGCTATCTGGTCCCGACCAGCTTGTTCCCCGCGGGCCTGGCCGAGGTCGCGCGGATGTTGCCCTTTCACGCGGCGCTCGGGTTCCCGGTCGAGCTCCTGATCGGTCGTCTGTCGGTCGCCGAGGCGGTGGCCGGGATCGGCCTGCAGCTCGTGTGGCTGGTCGCGCTCGGGGCCCTCGCTGCGCTGGCCTGGCGCTGGGGGCTGCGGGCCTACGGAGCTTTCGGCGCATGACGGAGGGAGCATGAGCTCGGCAGGGCAGGGCTTCGAGCATGGCGCGCTGAGGCGGCACCTGGCGCTCGTCGGCGCGCAGCTGCGGGTGTCGACCCTCGCGGCGCTCGAGTATCGGGTTGGCTTTTGGACCGAGGGCGTGGTCGGCCTGGCCTGGAGCCTCGGCGGCTTGGTGCCGCTGATCGTCGCGCTCGAGCACCGTGACGACGTGGCGGGTTGGGGTCCGTGGGAGATCGTGCTGCTGACCGGCTTCTTCCTGATCATCTCGGGCGTGTTTGCGAGCGCGGTCCAGCCGGCGGTGTCCGAGTCGATGGCCAAGATCCGGACCGGCACCCTCGACTATCTGCTCTTGCGCCCCGTCGATGGCCTGGTCTCGTGTCTGTCGGCGGCGTTCGAACCCTGGAGCCTGATCGAGGTCCTGACGGGGGTCGTGCTCGCGGTCGTCGCTACGATCCAGCTCGAGCTGACGCCGAGCGCCGGGCAGCTCGGCGTGCTCGCGCTCGTGCTCGCGTGCGGGCTGGTGTCGCTCTACGCCCTCGGCGTGCTGATCCTCAGCGCCAGCTTCCGCGCGCTCGAGCTTCAGAACCTGACCTTCTTGATGGAGACGCTGCTGGACTTCGCCCACTGGCCGATCTCGGTGTTTCGGGGCCCCCTCAAGCTGGTCTTCACCTTCGTCGTGCCCTTCGCGGTCATGACCAGCTACCCCGCGCAGAGTCTCAGCGGCGCGCTCGGGGCGTCGGAGGTGCTCGGGGCCGTGGTCACGGCGCTGGCCCTGGCCGCGATCGCCCGCCTGGCCTGGCGCCGAGCCCTGCGCGGGTACACATCCGCGTCGAGCTGAGTATGATGGTCGTGATGAGCGTGCGGATTCGCGAACTAGCGACCTGTGTCGCTTCTTGTGCGGTATTGCTGCCGGCCGGCTGTCGGCGGGCGCCTGCCGAGCTCACCGTCGATCCCGAGGCTGGCGGCGAGCCGGTCGTCGACACGCCCGCGCCCGACTGCGACTGCGAGGCGGCGCAGGCCTCGTCGCGGCCCAAGCCCGGCTCGAGCGGCGACGCCGAGGCACCGGTCGTGCTCGGGGCCCGCTTCGTCGCGCGCGATCGCGTGCAGCTGACCTTCAGCGAGGGCCTCGCCCCGACCGAGTCGGTCAACCCGCGCCAGTTTCGGCTGAGCATGGCCTACTCGATGCTCGACTACGGATCGGGCTACGCCACGGGCTACTACTACGACCTCGCGGGCAGCGATAACTACGAGCTGCCGTTCGTCGTGACCTCGCTCGAGGGCTACGAGGATCGGCCCGAGGTCCTGGCGCTGACCCTCAGTCGCCCCGTGCCCGTCGAGCTGTGCGCCGACATCGAAGACATGCGCGCCGACCTGGTCGACTCGGTCGATTCGGGTGGGCGCGGGCAGGTGGGCTTGTTCCTGCACTACACGACGCGCGGGAGCGTCGGGATCCGTGATCTGGCCGAGAACCCGCTCGGCGACATGGGCGGCGAGTGGGCGCTGCACTTCGGCGCGCGGCACAAGACCATGTACGGAACCGAGCCGGTCATGCGCCTCGATCTGCTCGTCGAGCTCGCGTGCCCCGACGAGCGCATGGGCATGTCAGCCCCACCCGGCCCGGGGTAGGTGTTTTGACCCCCGCAGCCGTCCTGCACGTTCGTGGGTTGGTTTGAGCTGCGCCGCTCTAGCGGGTGTTGGCGAGTAGGCCCTCGATGATCGTGCGGCTGCGGTGGCCCCAGATCGGGTGCGGGACTCGGCAGGCTTCGTCGGCGAGGGCGTTGGCGGCCAGCGAGGTCGTGGTCTGCTCGCGCTCGGCGCGGGCGAGGATCCGTTTGGTGACGACGAAGACCGCGTTGTCCCAGTCGCGCGAGAAGTGGCGCTCGATCGCGGGGTCGTCGGGCAGGTTGCCGTACTGCTCGTTGGCGCAATTGACGATGCCCATCCGGTTGGCGACGAAGTCGGGCACGTAGATGATCCCGCGCTCGGCCAGCGCTCGGTCGTCGCGGCGATCATCGAGGAGCTGGTTGTTGGCCGCGCCGCAGACGATCGGGGCCTGGATCATCGGGATCGTCTCGGGCCCGAGCACGCCGCCGAGGGCGTTGGGCGCGAGCACGTCGCAGGGCTCGGCGAAGATCGCCAGGTCGCCGGGCGCGGCGTGGCGGATCTCGACCCGGTCCCCCGCGTGCGCGAAGCGATCGCGGACCTGCTCGCAGCGCGCGGCGCAGATGTCGGTCGCGATGACGCGGCCGACCTCGCGCTCGAGCAGCTCGCCGATCATGTAGCTGGCGACGTTGCCCGCGCCCTGCATTGCGATCGTCTTGCCCGCGATCGTGCCGCGACTAGTGTGGGCGAGGGCGCCCTCGATCGCACACACGACGCCCTTGGCGGTCGCCGGGGAGGGGTTGCCGCTGCCGCCGACGCTCGCGGGCACGCAGGTCGCAAAGCGGGTCGTCTCGAACACCGCGGCGAGATCCTCGGGCCTCGTCCCGACGTCCTCGGCGGTCACGTAGACGCCGCGCAGGGAGGTCGTGAACGCGCCGTACTCACGGTAGAGCGCGCGTCGGTAGCCGGGGTCTGCGTGGCGATCACCACGCTGGCGCGCGATCACACCCTTGCCGCCGCCCCACCACAGGCCCGCGAGCGCGTTCTTGCGGCTCATGCCCAGCGACAGGCGGAGGCCGTCACGGATCAGCGCCTCGAGCCGCGGGTAGGGCCACTGGCGGAGGCCGCCGGCGGCCTGACCCCGGACGGTCTTGTGTACGACGGCGGTCATGAGCGCGCCGGTCTCGGGGCCGACCGCCATGAACACGCCCTCGTGCTCGTGAAAGTCACGCTCGTCGGCGCCGAGCCAGCTGGCGAGCTCGTCGAGCCACGGCGCGCTCGCGACCACGCGGCGGGCGTCGTGGTCCCAGGTCAGGTACGCGCGGCCGCCCTCGTCGCGCAGGCGGGCGGCGAAGCGCTCGGGCTCTAGGTCGAGCAAGTCGGCCCGCGCGGCGCTCATTCGGCCGCCTCGCTCGGCGCCGCAGCCTCGCCGCCCTGACCCCAGCCCGGCAGCAGCCCGATGTTCACGCGGCTCAGCCCCTTGACGTCGTCGGGGTTGCGCTCGAGCACGCCCTCCTTGTCGGCGTGGGCCAGCATCCGCGTGCGCCGGCTGTTCTTGCTGTCGCCGAGCCGAGCCTGGTAGTCGGCGAGGGGCTGGACCTGGTAGTTCCACAGCGCGTCGGCGTGGACCCAGTCTTTGGAGTAGATCGTCCGCAGCACGATCGAGTCTTCGGCGACCGGCAGCCCGGTGATGTTGGCCCGATACTGCGGGCTGTAGTTGTAGTACTCCTCGGCGTTCGACAGGTAGAACACGCCGACGGGGAGGCCGAGGCCCTCGGCCGCGGTCTTGATCGTGGTCAGCGTGGTCGGCCCGGTCAGATCGCCGACGAGCATGCGCACGCGATCGTTTTGGTAGAGCTTGCGGATGTGGGCGTAGTACTCGGGGTTCGACAGCCAGCTCGAGGCCACGCCCTCGCGCTGGCGCTTGATGACGTTGTCGAGGTGGCGATACACGGTCTCGCGGGCGCCTCGCCAGCTGGTGATGTGCTGGCGGAGCTGATCGTCGTCGAGCTGATCGCCGAGCGCCTCCTCGAGCAGCGCGATCGTGGCGTCCTGGTTGTCCTTGTGAAAGCGCTGGTGGAGGGTCTCGGGATCCTCGGACGCCTCGATCAGGACCTCGTAGGCGCGGTGGAGCTCGGTCACGCGCCAGTCGAGATCCATCAAGAACACGAACTCGGACTTGGCGACCCCGATCAGCGTGTAGTTCTGGTCGGCGGCCACGCCGATGTAGATGCCGCGGCGGTTGTCGAGGTAGGGGAACCACACGTCGTGACGGCGCTCGTTGGTCTTCACGTAGTGGATGTCGGTCTTGATCCGCGCTTCCTCGTCGCCGGCGAGCAGGATCGATCGCTGCTCGTCGGTGATCGGGCCCCAGGGATCGGGCGGGGGCGCGGCCTCGGCCTGCTCGCCGGTCTCGCCCGCGGGCGCCGGATCGGGCTCGACCTCGGCGTCGGGCTGGGGGTCACTGCTGTCCTCGGCGTCGGCCGGGGGCTGGGCGGCCGCGTTCGAGTCGGGCGGCGTGCCTGTGCAGGCCGCGACCAGGGTCAGGGCGAGGAAGCAGGGGAGGGGCCAGGGGAGCCGAACCATGGGGCGGAGTCTAAACACCTGCGTAGGCGTCCGCGACCTTTTGGGCGAGCACGCGAACATTTTGCCCCTTGCGCTTTGCATGAGACGGATTACAGGTGGCGGTCGCAGGGGGAAACCATGTGAGATCAGGCCGGCTTGAAGCTGTCGATTGTCTGGCATAGAACCCCGCTTCACGTGTTCGGGGCTCCCGGTCGCCGCTCAGGCGACCCCCGAGCACCCGAGTACTCCAACCCATGAGCGAAATATGAGCACTTCATCCGCTCCGGTGACGATCCGCGCGAACGCGATTTCGAAGGTCTACGGCGATTTTGTCGCCGTTCACGGGCTGTCCTTCGAGGTCCGCAAGGGCACGGTCGCCGCCTTCCTCGGACCCAACGGCGCCGGCAAGTCGACGACGATGAAGATGCTGACCGGCTACCTCGCGCCGAGCTCCGGTACCGTCGAGCTCCTCGGCAAGGATCCCGGCTCGTCCGAGTCTCGGATCGCGCTGGCCCGCCGCCTCGGTTACCTGCCCGAGAACGGTCCGCTCTACCTCGACATGACCCCGCGTGAGCTGCTCGAGTTCTTCGGCGAGGTCCGCAAGCTCGGCGACATCGACAAGGCGATCGAGCGCGTGGTCGAGCAGTGCGCGATCCGAGAGGTCCTGCACAAGCCGATCGGCAAGCTGTCCAAGGGCTTCCGCCAGCGCGTCGGCATGGCCCAGGCGCTGCTCTCGGATCCCG
The DNA here is from genome assembly GCF_002994615.1 of Enhygromyxa salina. Taxonomy (GTDB): domain Bacteria; phylum Myxococcota_A; class Polyangia; order Nannocystales; family Nannocystaceae; genus Plesiocystis; species Plesiocystis salina_A. The sequence goes on from NZ_PVNK01000158.1 coordinate 45,514, forward strand.
ACGTGCTGATCCTCGACGAGCCGACCTCGGGCCTGGATCCGCTCCAGATCCGCGAGGTCCGCGGCCTGATCCGCGAGCTCGGCCAACAAAAGACGATCTTGCTGTCCACGCACATCCTTCAAGAGGTCGAGGCCGTGGCCGACACGGTGATCATGATCCACGAGGGCCGGCTGGTCTTCGACGGCAGCGTCGCGGAGCTGCGTGACGGGCGCTCGCTCGAATCTCGCTTCTACGAGCTCGCTGGGGCCCCGGAGGCCGAAGCCGACGAGCAAGCAGACGACCAAGCAGACGAGGAGGACTCCTGATGGGTATCGACTGGACCGTCACCCGGGCGATCGCCCGACGCGAGCTCGGCAGCTACCTCGGCAACCCCGCGGGCTACGTGTTCCTGACCCTGTTCATCGCCGCGACCGGCGCTGGCGCGTTCTTGCAGGCCGGGTTCTTCGCCCGCAACCTCGCGGATCTCGCCCTGCTCAACAAGGTCATGCCGGCGATCCTGATGCTCTTCGTCCCGGCCGTGACCATGAACGTGTGGGCCGAGGAGCGCCGCCGCGGGACCGACGAGCTGCTCTTGACCATGCCCGTGCGCGACGTCGAGGTCGTGCTCGGCAAGTACCTCGGCGCGCTCGGTGTGTACACGATCGGCCTCGGCTTCGCGCTCGCCCACGTCGCCGTCCTCGCCCGCCTCGGCGACCCCGACGTCGGGCTGATGGCCTCGACCTACCTCGGCTACTGGTTGGTCGGGGTCGCGTTCGTCGGCGTCGGCTTGCTGGCCTCGATGTTCAGCGCCAACGCGACGGTCGCCTTCATCCTCGGCGCGGTCGGCTGCGCGGGCCTGGTGTTCGCCGGGACCGCGCCCTGGGCCAGCGGCATCGTCGGCTGCGGGCTGATCGCCGGGACCGCGACGCTGGTCTGGATCACGATCCAGGGCAGCAGCGAGAACGCCGGATACGTCGGGGTCGGCGGCGCCGTGGTCGCGCTGGTGATGTGGCTGACCGGCACCTTCGCGGCCTTCGAGGAGAGCTTCGGCCTGCTCGGCGTCGAGCGTCACTTCTACGGCTTTGGTGAGGGCATCGTCCGCCTCGGCGACGTCGTCTACTTCGTCGGCATCGCGGTCGTCGTCCTCTATGTCTGCACCTTCATGCTCGGACGGAGGCACTGGTGACCACTACACCTCGCATTCATCGTCTCTTGCGGCTGCTCGCGCTCGTCGTGATCGTCGCCTCGGTCACCTACATGGCCGAGCGCTCCAACGCGCGCGCCGACCTGACCAGCGAAGGCCTGTCGCAGATCACCCCCGGGACCAAGACCCTGATCCGCGGGGTCGGGACCGAGGTCGAAGACGCGGAGACCGGTGAGACCACGGTCGTCCCGCCCGTCGTCGTCACGGCCTACGTGTCCAAGGAGGTCCCGCGGCCCTTCGTGCCCCTGCGCAGCCGCCTGCTCAACATCCTGCGCGAGATGGAGGCCTCGGGGGGGCCCGGGCTCACGGTCCGGATCTACGAGCCCGAGCCCTTCTCCGAGGAGGCCCAGGAGGCGATCGAGAAGTACGGGATCGCCCCGCGTCCGCTGATGAGCTCCGAGGGCGGCAAGGTCGACACCATGCCCGTGTTCATGGGCGTGGCCTTCACCAGCGGACCGCGCGAGGAGGTCGTGCCCTTCTTCGATCGCGGGCTCTCGGTCGAGTACGAGATCGTCCGCGCGCTCGAGGTCGTGACCCAGCCCAAGAAGAAGGTCGTCGGGATCATCCGCGACGACACCAAGATCATGGGCGACTTCGACCTCCAGACCCGCCGCCGGATCCCCCGCTGGCGCGTGGTCGACGAGCTCGAGAAGCAGTACGAGGTCCGCAGCCTCAACCCCGGCACGCCGATCCCCGAAGACGTCGACGTGCTGTTCATCCCGCAGGTCTCGAGCCTGCCTCAGTCGGGCCTCGACATCGTCCAGGCCTACCTGCTCGCGGGTCGCCCGGCGCTGATCGTCGCGGACCCCATGCCCTTCTTCAACCCCAAGCTCGCGCCCAGCCAGCCGATGCTGCCGCCGCCGCAGCAGGGCGGGATGATGGGCGGCGGCCAGCCGGCCCAGGAAAAGGGCAACTACCGCGGGCTGCTCGCGTCGATCGGCGTCGACTGGCCCGACGACCACGTCGCCTTCGACCTCGAGAACCCCGAGCCGCAGCTGGCCGAGGCCCCGCGCAGCATCGTGGTGTTGGGCCAGCGCGACGCTCGCAGTCAGTTCGAGGGCGGCGACATCACCGTCGACGGCCTCGCGCAGATCGTCTTGCTCTTCGCTGGTGAGGTCCGGGCGCTCTCGGGCGGCGACACCAGCGTCACGCCCTTGCTGACCACCGGTGAGAAGGGCGGCTGGGATCCCTTCGAGGTGTTCGTCGACGACAGCAACTTCCTGTTTGGGCTCCAGTTTCGCGGCGTCCCGCAGGACTATCACAAGCTCGCGGCCCAAGACGGGCTCGAGAACATGAAGCTCGGCGTGCGCGTGAGCGGGGGCAGCTCTGGCGGCGGGCGCGACATCAACGCGGTCGTGCTGACCGACCTCGACATGTTCGCGGACAGCTTCTTCAGCTTCCACGAGCGCGGCGGCGATCTCGACGGCGACGGCCTGATCGACATGCGCTTCGACAACGTCACCTTCTTGTTGAACGTCATCGACAGCCTGCTCGACGACACCCGCTTCATCGAGCTGCGCAAGCGCCAGCCCGAGTTTCGGCGCCTCGCCCAGGTCGACGACATGACCAAGAAGGCCAACGAGGATCGCCAGGCCCGGCTCAAGGCCGCGAGCGAGGCGGCCGAGAACAAGATCAAAGAAGCGCAGGCCTCGCTCGATGCGGCCGTCCAGGCGATTCGGGCCGAGACCGGGATCGACGATCGGACCAAGGAGATCAAGATCCGCGCGGCCGAGGAGGCCGAGAACCGCCGGCTCCAGGCCCAGACCGAGCAGATCGAGCGCGAGAAGTCGCAGGAGATCGACAAGATCAAGGCCGACCACGCCCGCGCCGTCGACGAGGTCCGCGATCGCATCCGCGTCGCCGCGATCCTCGTGCCGCCGCTGCCGGCGATCCTGTTCGGTCTGCTGGTGTTCATACGCAAGCGCAGGCGCGAGAGCGCGACGATCCCCGAGAGCCGCAAGCGGAGGGAATCCTGATGACGCGAGGTACCGTGATCATGGGCGTGCTCGCCCTGTTGAGCTTTGCTGGCGCGATGTCGATGCGGCCGGTGCCGATGGCCCCGCCGACCTTCGAGGACACGGGCGAGGCCCTGTTCCCCGACTTCGTCGACCCCAACGCCGCGACCTTCCTCGAGGTCAAGGACTTCGACGAGGAGTCGGCCCAGCTGACCAGCTTCTCGGTCAAGCTCGACGACGGCAAGTGGGTGATCCCGAGCCACAACGACTACCCGGCCGACGGGACCGAGCAGATGGGCAAGGCCGCGGCCTCGTTCATCGGCGTCAACAAGGACGTCGTGCGCAGCGACGACCCCAAGGACCACGCCGAGTTCGGCGTCGTCGATCCCGAGGACGAGGCCGCCGCCGAGGGCACGCGCGGCCGCCGGGTCACGATCAAGGACGCCTCGGGCACCAACCTCGCCGACGTGATCATCGGCAAGGACGTGCCCGAGCGCCCGGGCTTCAAGTTCGTGCGCTACCCCGGCGAGAACCGGGTCTACGCCGTCGAGCTCGATCCGCAGGTCTCGACCAAGTTCACCGACTGGATCGAGGACGACCTGCTCAAGATGGAGTCCGACGACATCGTCGCCGTGCTCAGCAACAGCTACAGCGTCGTCGAGGCGAGCGACGAGGCCACGGGCGAGAAGAAGACCACGCTCGAGGACGACAACCCGATCTACTTCGAGCTCTCGGACTCGGGCGCCTTCGGTGAGGACGGCCAGCCCTCGACCGAGTGGGCCGTGGCCGCGCCGCCGGTCTTCGGGCCCGAGGGCGAGCGCATCGATCCCGAGACCTGGGAGGGCGAGGAGCCGCTGCCCGCGCCGGTCCTCGCGCCCGAGGGCAAGGAGCTCAACCCGACCAAGGTCAAGCAGATCGTCGGGGCCTCCGATCGCATGAAGATCGTCGGCGTCCGGCCCCGCGCCGCCCGCCTCGATCCCTTCGAGATGCGCTCGAAGGGCTTCTTCCTGGTCGGCGAGCCGCCGCGCCTGTCGCTGCTCGGCAACGAGGGCGAGGTTCACCTGTTCTCCAACGACGGCGTCGTCTACACGCTGTTCTTTGGCGAGGTCACCTACGCGACCGGCGAGGCCCTGTCGGCCGGCGGTGAGGACGCCGAGCCCGACGAGCAGGCCGAGAACGCCCGGGCCAACCGCTACATGTTCGTCAACGTCGGCTACGATCCGCGCCGGGATCAAAACCCCGGGGAGCCGTCCCTCGACGGCGAGCCGCGGGGCCAGGAGCGGGCCGAGATGCTCGCCAAGCGGTTTGAGCGCTGGTACTACGTGATCCCCGACTCGAGCTTCACGCAGGTCCACAAGGTCCCCGACGACTTCTGGCGCGACATCAAAGAGTGATCACGAGCTGGGGGCTTCGAAATCATGAGCGAAGCACCCCAGCAGGCTCAGACTCAGGCCCCGCCCGCGAAAGCGAGCCCGGACCAGCCCCCACAGCAGCACGCCGAGAAGCGGCTCAGCTGGCGTGAGGGGCTGTTCCTCGTTGGGCCCGATCCGCTGACCTCGCCCTACTACAGCTCGGGCGCGCTGATCGCCGCGGGCGTCGGCTACGCGACGCCGCTGTTTCAGATCGGCCTGTACCTGCTGCTCTTCCTGCTCGTGCCGCTCTATGTCGAGGCGGTGCTGCTGACGCTCAGCAACGGCGGGACCTACGTGATGACCCGCTACGCCCTGGGTCACCTCGGCAAGCTGGCGATCCTGGCCGCGGCCCTGGTCGGCCTCGTGATTAGCTTCTCCTACGTGGCCACGGCGATCGTCAGCTTGCTGGCCTACTCGGACTACGTGTCCTCGCTGGTCGCGAATTCAACGGGCCCGCGCACGCTCATGGCCATGGGCCTGTCGGTGATCCCCTCGATCGGCTTTGGCCTGTGGGTGATGCCGAGTCAGTGGCGCAAGGTCACGATCGCGGTCGTCGTGACCGCGCTGCTCGGGCTGATGCTCAGCGCGGTCATGAGCTCGTCGGCGGTCATCATGCTGCCGCCGCTGATCATGCTGTTCATCCTCAACAACCAGGGCCTCAAAGAGAGCGTCAAGGTCAGCAAGACGATCTTTGTGATCAACCTGGTTGTCATGGGCATCACGATCCTCGTGAGCCTGATCTACCTGCTGATTCACGGCGCCGATCTCTCGCGCTTCCTCGAGGGGGGCGCGCTGCCCGAGGCCCTCGTCGCCGCCGCCGAGTCCTCGGCCGAGGCCGACACCCACGAGCACCACGGCGTGGTCAGCGAGCTGCCCGGCTTCCTGCGCCTCGGCGCGCCGCTGATCCTGGCGGGGGCCGGGGTCTCGATCCTCGGCGCGTCGGGGGTCGAGTCGGTCATGAACATCCCCGAGGAGCTCGACAACCCGCGCCGCGACATCGCCAAGATCTACCGCTGGATGCTGTCCTTGCTGCTCGGGATCGGCGGCTCACTCAGCATCTTGCTGTTCCTGGTCCTCGACCCCGAGCAGCTGGCTGGGAGCTCGAGCTACCTGCTCGCGGTCCTCGGTGAGCAGGGGGTGGTCGGGGTGTTTGGCTCGGCCGGCCTCGCGCACTTTTGGAAGATCGTGATCGTCGCCAACGCCGCGCTGATGCTGATCGGCGCGTGCAACACCGGCTTCGCCGGGGCCCGGGGCCTGTGGCTGACGATGGCCCGCGACAGCCTCCTGCCGCGGATGATCCTCGACCCCAACGAGCGCGGCGCGTTCTCGCGGATCCACTGGATGATGCTGATCGCGATCTTGCTGCTCGCGATGCAGGGCGACTGGAACCTGTCCAAGCTCGAGCGCTGGTACGGCGTGACCTTCGGCTTCGTGATGTTCTCGGGGGTGATCGCCTTCATCCTCCTGCGCAAGTTCCGAGCCAACGATCGCCGGGTCTACTGGGCGCCCTTCAACCTCAACATCGGCGGGACCAAGATCCCGGCCGCCGCGCTGATCGGCCTGGTCGTGCTCGGCTACGCGCTGCTGAGCATGTACGGGAGCTACAGCGGCGAGATCGGTGAGCTGCACACGCTGGTCGTGATCGTCGGCGTGGGCGTCGTCGGCGTGCTGTTTCTCTACAACCACCGGCCGCTGCTGCGGGCGGCCCACAGCTATTATCGTCGGGTGGTCGAGACCGTCGAGTCGTCCGAGATCGAGACCGAAGATCGGACCATCGTCGTCGCCGTGGGCAGCATGCGGATCGGTCGGTTGATCGAGAACGCGATCGCCCTGGCCAGGCGCCAGAGCGCGACGACGGGGATCCCCTACCGCCAGCTGGTCGTGTTTCACATGAGCTCGCTGGTGACCGGGGAGCACGTCTATCAGGTCGATCGCCACACGATCCGTCCAGCGGGGCTCGCGGCCGACGCCGTGCGTGTGTTCAACAAGCTGACGGAGGTCGCGCCGACCGAGCTGCGCTGCTACCTCGCGATCGTGCCACCGGCCGATCCCGAGATCGTCGACGACCTGAGCGCCGCCCTCGACACCCTGGTCGACTTCCACGATCGCCACAATTTCACGGGGCACATGGTCCTCGTCGGCACCTACGAGGCCCGACACGAGGGCTTCGATCGGCTCCAGAGCCGGCTCGAGGGCTCGACGCTCGTGCCTGTGCCGCTCTATGGGGAGTAGGGGGGGGAGC
>NZ_PVNK01000159.1 GCF_002994615.1 Enhygromyxa salina
CACGAGCCCGACACGCCCGCGCCCGATCCCGTCCCCCCGTGGCTCGGCGGCGACGGGATCGGGCGCGGGCGTGTCGGGCTCGTGATCGAAGGGCAGCGAAGGGCCCGAGGCTGCTGACCTGCCTCCCGGGTCCGGTCGCGCTCTTCGAGCTCGAGGGCGAGCTCCTGGTCGCGGATCTGCGTCGGATTCGGGCGTACCTGGTCCGGCGTCGGCTGCTGGCCGAGCTGTCCGCGACCGACCCCGACGGCCGCGCCCCAGGCCAGGGGCTGCTCTCGCCGGTCGTCGTGCCCCGGAGCCCCGACGCGCGCGCGCGTCTGCTCGCGGCCAACGAAGGTCTCGCGCGGCTCGGCCTCGAGCTCGAGGGCTTCGGCGAGGACGCGGTGTTGGTCCGGGCCGTGCCCGCCGTGCTGCCCAAGCTGATCGACGCGGCGGGGGTCGGCGAGCTCCTCGATCGCCTGGTGCCGTGGCTGAAGCTGCGCGAGCAGGCGGGCGAGGCCCCTGCCGATGGTTTCGTCGAGGCCGTGGCCGAGATCGCGGGCACCCGGGTCGTCGACACCAGCCCTCGGCTCGCCCGGCGGTGGCTGGCCGAGCTGCTGAACGAGCACGGCGGGGGGCTGGACGAGCTGCCAGGCCTGCGCCGGTGGTCGGTCGCGGCGCTGCTCGAGTGAGGCGATGGCGAGCGACAACAACGAAGCGAAGCGCCCGCGGGCCGTGGCGATCGTCGGACCGACGGCCGCGGGCAAGAGCTCGCTCGCGCTGTCCCTGGCGAGCTCGCTCGGCGTCCCGATCTTGAGTTGCGACTCGGTCCAGGTCTACCGCGGCCTCGACATCGGCTCGGCCAAGCCGAGCGCGGACGATCGCGCGCGGGTGGTCCACAAGCTGCTCGATCTCGTCGACCCCGATCAGGAATTTTCGGCCGGACAGTACGGCGAGCTCGCGCGGGCCGAGCTCGCGGGTGGTCCCGCGATCTTCTGCGGCGGCACGGGCCTGTATCTTCGCGCCGCAGGCTGGACACACTCGGGCGAGGCGTGCAGCTCCGATCGCAGCGAAGCGAACGAGCCCGCGCGCGTGCGCTTCGAGACGCTGTGGATGGCGCGAGAAACCAGCGACGCGGGCGCCCTCCACCGCGAGCTCGCCACTCGTGACCCCGAGACCGCGGCGGGGATCCACCCCCACAACCTCGTCCGTGCTCTGCGGGCGCTGTGGCTGTGTGAGAAGCACGAGGAGCCAATCAGCGCGGTCCGCCGCCGCGACCCGCCGCGGCCCAAGCTGGAGCTCCTGATGATCGTCCTCGACCCAGGCGTCGGGGGCGTCGACGCGGCGATCGAGCGGCGCTGCGAGGCCATGCTCACCCGCGGTTGGGTGGCCGAGGTGGAGAAGCTCTTGGCGGCCGGTTATGATGCTCGCCACAAGGCGATGCGCAGCCTCGGCTACCGGGAGTTGGTCGAGCACATCGAGGGTCGCTGCACGCTCAACCAAGCCACCACGGCCATCAAGCGGGCGACCCGCAAGTACGCTCGTCGCCAGCGCACCTACTTCCGTCATCAGTTTCGAGGTCTCCTACCGATGGAGCGGATCTTCAACATCGACCATCCCGATGCCTGCCCCGTCGCCCGAGTCGAGGCCTTCTTGGCAGGTGAGCCAACATGAGCACCCGGGTCCTGGACTTTGAAAAGCCGATCGTCGAGCTCGAGGGCAAGATCCGCGAGCTCAAGGTGCTGCTCGCGGGCGGCAACGAGAACATGGCCAAGGAGATCGAGCGGCTCGAGGCGCGCGCCTCGCAGCTGCAGCGCGAGCACTACGCGCGCCTGACTCCGTGGGAGCAGCTGCAGCTGGCCAAGCACCCCGACCGGCCCTACACCCTCGACTACATCGGCGAGATCACGACCGACTTCGTCGAGCTCAAGGGCGACCGGGCCTATCGCGACGACCCCGCGATCGTCGCGGGCATGGGCCGCCTGCGCGGCCGTCGGGTCATGGTCATCGGCCACCAAAAGGGCCGCAACACCAAAGAGAACGTGCTGCGGAACTTCGGCATGGCGCGGCCCGAGGGCTACCGCAAGTGCCAGCGCCTGATGAAGCTCGCCGAGCAGTTCGGCCTGCCGATCATCTGCCTGATCGACACCGCTGGCGCCTACCCGGGCATCGGCGCCGAGGAGCGCGGGCAGGCCGAGGCGATCGCCGCGAGCCTCGAGCTCATGGCCGCGCTGCGGGTCCCAACGATCTCCGTCGTGATCGGGGAGGGGGGCTCCGGCGGCGCGCTGGCGGTCGGGCTGACCAACCGCATCTTGATGCTCGAGCACGCGGTCTACTCGGTGATCTCGCCCCGGGGCTGCGCCTCGATCCTGTGGAAGAACGCCGAGGCCGAGCAGGACGCCGCCGAGCAGCTGCGCATGACCAGCGAAGATCTGCTCAACTTCGGCGTCTGCGACGGGATCATCCGCGAGGCGACCGGCGGCGCGCACCGTGGACTCACGGTCACGGCCGCGGCCCTCGAGCAGGCCCTCCACGAGCAGCTCGAGGAGCTCTGCGAGCTCTCGCCCACGCAGATCATCGACGCGCGCTACGAGAAGTTCCGCGCGATCGGCCACCTCGAGGTCCAGGCCGGCGACCATCTAAAGTCCGGGGTGGATGCGGGCGGGGACCCCGGGCCAGCGCCGGGAGCGGGCGGCGGCCCTTCGGGACCTGGGCCTGGGCCTGGGGCGGGATCCGGCGCAGGCGCCGGGGCCGAGTGAGCGGGCGTGCAAGTCGAACTCTTCGATCATTTGTTGTTGCTCGCCGCGGTGATCTGCGCCGCGACGCTGGTCCGGCTGCTGCGCGGCGGCGACGGGATCGGGCGCGGCTACGCGATCGTCGTCGGGATCGAGCTGGTCTGGGCCGTGTTCTCGATGGGCGCGAGCCGCTTCTCCGGCACCATCGCGCTGTCGCTGGTCGTGCTGACGGTCGCGCTGCCGTGGGCGCTCGAGCGTCTCTCACGCTGGGCCTTCGCCCGCGGCTACCTGGCCTGGGTCGGTCGGCTGTCGGGGCTGCGCGCGATGTTGATGCCGGGGGCCGGGCTGTCGCGCCAGCTGCCGATCCTCGAGGGCTTGTCGCTGCTCGATCGCAAGGGCGTCGACGCGGCCCTGGCCCACTTTCGCCGCCTCGCTGACGAGGCCGAAGACGGCGCCGAGCTCGCGATGATCCACGAGCAGATCGTCTCGATGCTGTTTCACGGCCAGCGCTGGGACGAGGGCATCGCCCACTACGAGCGCCGCTTTCACGCGGGCTACGCGGCCCTGCGCCCGAGCCTGGCCCTCGGCCTGCTGCGCGCCTACGGCGAGTCGGGCCGGATCGAGACCGCCGCCGGGCTGCTGCGCGAGCTCGAGGACGGGCCCATCGGCGACGATCCGAACACCGCCGAGCTGCTCGGGCAGGCGCGCCTGACCTTCCTCGCCTACGCCGGCGCCGTCGCGCCCGTCGACGAGGTCGTGCAGCGCCGGCGCTTCGCCGCGCTCGGGCTCACGCCCGCGACCGCCGAGCTGTTCAAGGGCATCGCGCTGGTCCGCGCGGGCGAGCGCCGCGAGGCCGTCGAGACCCTCAGCAAGGTCGAGGAGCTCGCCGGGCCGCGGGATCGTCGGGTGCTCGAGGCCGCCCGCGCGGTGCTCGAGCCCGCGCGTGAGGCCGCGGGTGACGACGAGGCTTCGGAGCCCGGGCCCAAGGTCGAGGCGGCGCCCAGCCCCGGCCTCAGCTTGGGCGAGGCGATCGAGCTCCCGGACGAGCTGCGCGTCTACGTCGAGGTGGTCGCCGCGCGGCTGCAGAGCTTCTTGGTCGCGACGCCGCCGGTTCGCCGCCACGAGCGACCGATCGCGACCTACGCGGTCATGGTTGCGCTGTCGACGGTCTACGGCGTCCACCTCCTGCGCGGGGGCGGCGGCATCGGGCTCATGGAGCTCGGGGCGCTGTCCGAGGATCTGTGGCGCGGCGGCGCCTGGGGGCGGGTGTTCACGAGCGCGTGGATCCACATGGACCTCGTCGGGCTGCTGTTCGACGTCTACGCGATCTGGCTGGCCGGGCAGATCATCGAGCGCATGCTCGGGCCCGCGCGGATGGCCGCCGCGACCGTCCTCGCCGGGCTCGCCGGGATGGCCGCCTCGGTGCTCGCGCTGCCCTTGTTGTGGCAGCTGGGCCTCGACAGGCTCGCCGTGGTCGCGCCGACCGGCGGCAACCTGATGGCGGTCGGGGCGATCACGGCCGCGCTGTGGCTGCTCTTGCCCAGCCGCACGCCCGCGCTCGCGTCGCGTCCGCGTCGGAACCTGGTCGTGACCCTCTCGCTCCTCCTGGTCGCGAATTTGCTGACGAGCTGGCCGGGCGTGGCCGGGGTCGGCGTCGCCCCGATCGCGTTGCTGACGACGATCGCGGTCGCGAGCCTGGTCGCGATCGCGCTGCCGCTCGAGCAGCCGCGCTGGCTGGGCGTCGCGCTCGGGTCGCTCGTGGGCGCCGCGCTGGTCGTCAACGCCGCCGCCGCCGTGTTGGTCATCGGCGAAGACCCCGAGACCTACCTGGTCGACCATCGGTCCCAGCGCTGCGAGATCGGCGGTCTGGTCGTCCACACCTCGATCGGCGTCACGCCGATGAGCCTCGACCGCGACGTCCCCTTCAACCTGCCGATCGTCGACGGCTTGCTCGACACCCTCGAGCTGCGCGACGGCTCGCTGGTTCAGCTCGCCGTCTACCGCGGGGCGCTGGCCGATCCGAGCTCGCCCGCGCTGTTCGAGCTCGTCGAGGGGATCGACGGCGAGCTGTCGGCCACGGCCGCGGGGACGCTGCCCGAGCCCTTCGCCGAGATCATGGCCGACGACCCCACCGGCAGCTGGCACGCCGCAGATCTGTGGCGCAACGGTCTGCGCGTCGGCCGAGTCATCGAGCGTCGCCTCGAGCTGCCCGCCGCTCAGGCCGCCGCTCAGGCCGCCGACCAGGCCGCCGACCAGGAGCCGGCCACGGTGATGTTGATCGCGAGCCCCGCAGAGGCGGTCGACCACGCGCCGTCCCTCTACGCTGCGATGTTGCGCGAGGCGGAGTTCATCGAGGGCCCCGAAGAGGGCAGGAGCTCGCGGATCCGCTGCACCGTCGAGTAGTCGAGCAGACGCCCCTTGAAAAACTCGAAGGCCTGAATCAAGCGCTGTGCGCTCGACTCAGGCCTTCCTGGTCTTCGTCTTCAAGGGGCCGTTCGAACTCGCCTGTCGGCTCGTCCCGGCCCCAAGTCAGGTCGCCTTGGTCTCGGCCGGGAGGCTGTCCAGGATGGACTGGAACTGGGCGTGGTTCGGGATCATCTGGAGCGCCGCCGTGCAGATCTGGCGGGCCTCCGCGAACATGTTCGCGTCGCGCATGCAGGTCGCGAGGTTGATGACCGGATCGACGTCGCGGGGGTTGAGCGCGACCACGGCCCGGAGGTGCTCGACGGCCTCGCGCGGGCGGCCTTGCTTGCGCAGGATCGCGGCGATCAGCTGGCGGATCTGGGCGTCGTTGGGCCGCAGGCGCACGGCGTTCATCAGGTGGCTGAGCGCGGCCGCGTCGCCCTCGGTCTGGCGGACGGCGAGCGCGAGCATCAGGTGGGGCTGCCAGTAGCGGGCGTCCTTGGCGATGACCTCGCGCAGGAACACGGCGGCCGTGCCCTGCTGCTTCTCGTCGCCGCTGTTGACCGCGTCGATCGCGGCCTCGTAGCGGTCCTCGAAGTCGTCGAGCTCGAGGCCGAGCACGGCCCGGCGCGCGAAGGCGTCGTCGTCGAGGCTGCGGCGGGGCAGGGCGAGGAGCTTGTCGAGCCACTCGCGGGCCTGCTCGGGCTCGTCACTCTCGAGCATCAGGGTCGAGAGCGAGGTCAGGACCGCGGGGTTCTCGGCGTGCTCTTGACCGGCGAGGCGCAGGAGCTTCTCGGCGCCCTCGTGCTCTTCGTCGGTGGCGAGGTCGAGGAGCATGTCGATGGTCGACTTGGCCACGTGGCGGAGGCCGACGGCGGTCTCGAGCAGCCCGAGGGCCTCGACGCGATCCTCGCGTTGCTCCTCGGTGCCGTCGTCGGACCGATCCCACAGGACGTTGGCGAGATCGCCGTAGGCGCTCGGGACCTGGCCCTCGTCGACGGCTCGGCGCAAGAAGGGCTCGGCCGCGTCGAAGTCGTCGATCTCGATCAGCAAGCTGCCGAGCAGCGCGAGGATCGGGGCGGCCTCGTTGCCCTGCTCGACGGCGTGCTGCGCGACCTTGAGCGCGTTCTCGGCGTCGCCGGCCCGGCGCAGGGTCTGGATGAAGTCGACGGCGATCTGCACGCTGGTCGGCTTGAGGTTGAAGGCCTGGTTGAAGCCGTTGACCGCGGTCGGGAGATCGCCGAGTCGGCGGGCGACCACGGCGAGGTGGTGCCAGGCCTCGGGGTCGTCCTTGCGGCGCTGGGCGGCGATCGACAGGGCCTGGAGGCACAGCGGCGTCGCCGAGCGGTCGCCGCTTTGGAGCGCGAGCAAGATGTCGGTCATCGCGTGGAGTGCCTCCATCGCGCCGTCCATCTTGGGATCGCGGTTGATCGCGTCCATCAGCGGGTTGAGGAGCTGGTCGGCGGTCGCCGGGACCGTGCGCCCCTGCAGCGCCGAGAGGTTGCCGAGGCCGACGAGGAAGCTGAGCATCGCCTGCTTGTTGGAGGTCCCGAAGGCCTCGGCCCAGCCCTCGTGGTCGACCGTCTGGCCGACGGCCTCGGCCATGGCCTGGAGGCCCTCGAAGAGCTTCTCGCCGAGGCCATCGGCGCTGACCTCGGCGGTCCAGGTTGCGACGGTGTCGAGCCGGCCGGCGATCTTCTCTTCGTCCTCGCCTTCGCCCTCGGCCTTGGCTTCGCCCTCGCCCTCGGCCTTGGTCTCGCCCTCGGCCTTGGCCTCGGTGGGCGCGGGGGTTGAGGGCTCGGCGCCCGGCTCGTCGAGGTGGATGTCGGCGAGGCGCATCGTGAGGCTCAGCTTCTCCTCGGAGACGCTGAAGTCCGCGGCGATCAGCCGGCGCGCGTTGGGGAAGCGGACCGCGCCCTGGAGCGCGCGCTGGTCGGTCCACTCGTCGCGATAGATCAGCAGCGCGGGGACCTTGCGCCCTTGCTGCTCGGCGATCGCCGTGAACACGGGGGCGGCGGCCTTGAGCCCGGTCCGGGCGAGCTCTTGCGCGAGCCAGCGCTGGACGCCCATCGACAGCGGCGCGCCCTTGCCCTCGTTGACGCACGACAGCGGCAGGACCACGAGCTCGATCTCCGAGGCGGCCTTTTGCATCGCCGCCAACTGGGCGGCCTGAGCGGCCTGGGCGGCCTCGGCGGAGCCTTCTTCGATCACCGGGGTGTCGTCGGACTCGGTGTCTGTGGTGCTGTTGTCGTCCTCGGCAGCCATGGGCGCACGAGCCTGCACGAAGCCGCCCAGGGGTGCAAGCCCAGCAACCCCGGCTTTGCGGGCAAATTCGGGGGTGGTAGCGTGGTTTGGTGGGCCCGATAGCGAAGCGCCGCGCGCGTTCTCACGCGCTCGCGTGGGGGCTCTCGATGTTGGGGGTCGGCGTGGGGTCCGGCTGCGGAGCCGAGCCCGTCGAGGCCCGGGCGATCTGGGTTGACGTGTTCACCGGAGAGGGGTCCCGTCGGATCCACGTCTACGATCGCGGCGAGCGCTACGACTTTGAGGTCTACGGCGAGACCGCGCCGCAAGAGCGTGTGCGGCTCGGGCCCCGCGGCCGCGGGCTGGTCGTGCGGGCGGGGGACTACCGCGGGGCCTGGATCGGCCTCGACGACGGTCGGCGGTTGCCCTTGCTGCTGCCGCCCTCGATGCCGGGGGCGGCCTCGTTTCAGTACGCGGAGCGCGGCGACGCGCTGTGGTGGCTCGACGACCTCGACGCTTCGTTGAGCCTGGTCCCGCTCGCGCCCGGGCTCGGGCTCGAGCGCGACGTCGACGGCAGCATGGTCCCGCTGCGTGAGCCGCTCGCGCTGTCGTGGGTCGTCAGCAGCGTCGACGCGCCGGTCTTGTTCGCGCGCCACGCCGACGGCGGCGCCAGCTTCTTGCGCTACCCGGACGAGCCCGGCGACGCGCTCGGGATCGTCCGCGAGGCCACGTTCAGCGCCGCGCCGCTGCCGGGTGCGCCCACGCAGCAGCGCAGCTGCCAGTCGGCGATCGACTGCTGGACGCCGGTCGGCCTCGAGCCGGGGGGCGAGCTGGCGATCACGACGAGCGACCGCCAGAGCTGGCAGCTGTTCGAGCGCCGCGCGCCCGAGCTCGCGGGGGAGCTCGCGCTGCCGCAGCCCCTCGCCGACGCGGTCGCCGGCGGCGGGCTCGGCCTCCTCCAGGTCATCGATCCCTGGGTCAGCGTGTGGCTGGGGGCGGGCCAGCTGTTTCGTTGGGATCGGCGGCTCGACATCGTCGACAGCGTGCCTGTGTTCGCCGCGCCGCCGCTGTTTTGGTTCACCGTCGAGCGTGGGCGGGCGTTGGTCCTGCTGTCGACGACGGGGCCGACCTATCAGGTCGACGCCGAGGCCCTCTCGGTCGTGAGCCTCGAGACCACCGACTGCGCGCTCGCGCCCGGCAGCGCGCCGGTCGTGTCGCCGAGCGGGCGCTGGGCCGGCTGGACCTGCCTCGACGCTCAGCCCGCGGTCGGCGAGCCCGATCTCGGGGCGACCAGCGGCGTGGTCGTGCGCGTGTCTGGCGAGGGGCTCGAGCGCTTCGTCGGCGTCCCGATGTCGACGCTGGCGATCGACGATGACGGCGACCTGCTGCTCTACAGCATCGAGTCGATCGTCACCGACCAGGTCGACGGGGTCGCCGCGGCCAGCCGACCGAGGAGTCTGTTCGTGCTCTCGGCCCAGGGCGTGCTCACGCGCATCGACGAGCTCGAGCCGGCGCCGACTCCGGTCTTGCTCGAGGCCGGCGAGCCCTCGGCCTACATGCAGGGCGTCGCGCTCGACTGAGCGCCGCGCGAGCTCCTCGGGCTCTGCGGGTCAGATGAGCGAGGCGATCGCTGCGCCGTAGGCGAGCAGCGCGACCATGAACGAGAGCAGGACGCGGTCGGCGTTGTTTGGACTGTCTCGATGGCGCCAGTAGTCGCCCAGCGCGAGCGCAGGAATGGCGGCCCCGATGATCACCGCGTAGGTGTAGCGCTCGGCCAACACGAGCTCGTATCCCGCTGCGGCCGAGAGCAAGATGATGGCCCCAATGACGCCCCACCTGAGTATGTTGCGGCGTTCGATCACGGGCACGCCTCTTCGTGGCCGGCCGCGTCCAGACACGAGCACATGGTCGCCAAAATCGCCACGGGGCACCAAAGTCGCAGGCTGGCGCACGACAACACCGAGCCGATCGCGCCCGCCGCACATGTGAACTTGCCCTCTTGCGGATTGTTGGGCCCGTCGAGATCGGCCATTGCGTCACCGAGGGCAGCGTCGATCACCGACATGCGTGTCTCGACGAGCCCCGGCGAGAGGCTCGTCTCTACGCCGATAATCCCGTCTGTGTCGCGGACAATGTCCAAATAGCCATCATCGAAGTCGACTGCGAATGTCGTGGGCCCGTCGGCGCGAGGCAGCGCCACGACTGTGGCGACGACATCGCCTTTGTGATCGTATGCGATGACCTCCACACCGTGCTCGTCTGACGTGGCCACCCCCACGTGATCCACAGTGAGTGGTGGATGGGGGGTCGTGGGCGGGCCGAGCGCGAGCAAGGCGAGGTGTATGAGTGTGACCGTGCTCGACATCGCGGAGCAAACCTAGGCGCGTTCAACTGCTAGGACAAGGGGGCCGCAGCGTGTGCGCGCGTCTTCTTGGTTGTGGGGTGATCGGCTGCTTCTTCGGCTGTGTGGCGCCGGACTCGCTGGACTTCGACCTGGGGAGTGATCGGACCGTCGGGGCGGGGAGGGGCGGGGAGGGGTCCTCG
>NZ_PVNK01000160.1 GCF_002994615.1 Enhygromyxa salina
GCTTTGTCGCCAAAACTTGCAGTACGCCCGGTACAGCGGCGTTTTGGCTTCGCGCCCTCGGCGAAAATTCCGGCGCGAGGCGACACGATGCATTGCACCCCGGGCTGCTAGCAGCCCGTGGTGCAATCCCTCGCGAGACATCGTACCACCGGCTACTAAACCTCGTTTCGTGCCCAATCGATTCGCGTGATGCGATCAACGACCCGCCCAAACCCCTTGAACTTCCTCCCGGGCCATCATCCTCGCGGACCATCGTTCCAAAAGATATCCGCCGTGCAAAACTGAGAGTCATTCAGCGTCGACTATGAGATCCGCGGGTTGAAGGCGTCAACTCCAGTTCATGCAGTAGTTCGGGGCTCAGTCCGGAGAATCGGCGCCACGGGCGCCGCCCCTCCGATCGTCGCTTGGTCGCAGGATTCGACCCTGGGGCGTTTACGCCCCTCTGACTCCATCGACACGATTAAAGTGTACGCTCCGAGACCATCGATCTTCGAGCAGTGATTCGCAAAAAAACATGTTGTCTGAGGACGCCGCACATCCTCATACTCATTGGCCTAGCGCTTCCCAGCATCAACCACGACAACAAAGAACAGGATGAAAGATCATGGCGGAACAACTTGTTGAAAAACTCTCCGATTTGAACAACCGGCTGCGACAGGCCACCCTAGCGAGCGACCCCAAGGCCTTCGGCGAACTGCTCCACGACGACTGGTTCACCGTCGACGCCTCCGGCGGCATCACCGAGAAAATGGCTGAACTCAAGGCCCTCGCCACCGCGCGGATCGAAGTCGAGTACGAGTTCGACAATCTCAAGATCCAGGGCTACGGCCATGGCATCGCCGTCGTGACGGGGACCACCGTGACCAAGGGCGCGGCGATGAAGAAGAACGTCGAGGGCGAGTATCGCTTCATGCAATTTTGGGCGCACTCGTCCGCCGTCGACGCGCAGGGCGACAACTGGCTGATGCTCGCATGCATCAACTTCATGCCCCAGAACCTACCCAACGCATAGCAGCCCGTCAGCGCGGGCACGAGCCCCCGGGAGTGACACTACCTTGGATTCAATTCGCTGGACAACGAGTGATGAGCTGAGCCGCTACTTCGCAAAGTACGGCGACATGCTCGGTTTCATTGCCCACATTCACGGCCTCGAACTCGCTGCGCCGAGCTTCGGGGCCGCGAAGGTCTTGTTTCACTCTTGGCGGCCCGGGTTCATCGACGCGAGCGAGGCCGAGGTCTCGGCGCTCGAGGCCGGCAGCCCGAGCACCGAGCTGCTCGAGCGGATGCGCGACCTCGGCTGGCTCGACGAAGCCCCCCCAGACAAGGTGGCTGACGGCCTGGTCCAAAGGACGATCGATCGCTTCCCGGCCATCCAAAACCCCGTCGAGCTCCGAGCGTTCGTCGGGCTCGTCGCGCGCATGCGCCCGCGGGTCGTCGTCGAGATTGGGACCGCGGCCGGCGGGTTGCTGTACTGCGTCAGTCAATTGACAGCGAAAGACGGGCTGATCATCGCGATCGACGCCCCCGACTCGCCCTTCGACGCGTGCAAGCCCAACGACGATGACGCCCTGTTCGCGCGCTTCGGGCCGGCCACGCAGACGCTCCACATGATTCGGGATCGCTCGGGTCACCACGGCACGCTCGTCGACGTCGAGCGCCTGCTCGACGGCCGCCTCGTCGACTTGTTGATCATCGATGGCGACCACTCCTACGCCGGCGCGCGGTCCGACTACGAGCTCTACCGTCGCTTCGTCGGGCCCGAGGGCGTCATCGCGTTCCATGACATCTGCATGCGACCGCAGACCTGGGGCCGGGGCCACGACGTGGGCTTGCTGTGGGATGAAGTCGCCGCGGGCGTCGAGAGCCGCGAGAGCCGCGAGATCATCGATCCCGAGGGCAGCCGGACCAAGCCCGACTTCTCGACTCCGGTCAACTTCGACATGCCCGCGCTCGGCTTCGGGCTGCTCGGCCCGGCCGCGTCAATCTGCGCCTGAGTCCCCGCTGGAGCTTGCTCGCGCCCCGAGCCGCGCGAGCGCGGCGACCCAGTCGCGGCGCAGATCGAGCACGTCGACCTCGTCGGGGATCCGCGGGACCAAGCTCGCGACCAAGCTCCCGGCCAACTCGGCAGGCTCGACCGCGGCGAGCCGCTCGACCTCCGCGCGGGTCAGCTCGGCCAAGCGCGCGGGCTCGCCGACCTCCGCGAGCTCGCGCCAGGCCGGCTCCTCGAGCAGACGGCGGCGGAGGCCCTCGGCCAGGACATCGGCCCAACACGGCTGACTGAAGGTGAAGTTGAGTGACATCGACGGCTCGCTCGCGCGGGTCTCGTGCCAATACCCCCGAGGCAGGAACATCCGCGAGCCCGCGGTCAGCGTGACGGTCTCAGCCGTGTCCGGGAGCCGATCAGGCAGCGGCGCGTCGAGCTCGGGCTCGAGCTCCGGGTCGACGGGCCCGCCGATCAGGTGGCTCGTGGTTGGGTGCCGGACGTGGGTGTTGGGGGCGAGCCGCCAGATCTTGCGACCGTGCAGCTGGACCACGAAGTTGGCGTTCTCGTCGAAGTGAGGGTTGAGCGCGCCCCCGGTCGGGTTCGCGTAGACCATGCACCGCGCCCAGGTGTTGGGCGCGAGCCCGAGCTCGCTCCTCAACGCCTCGAGCTGGGTCTTCAGCGCGGGGATGAGCAGATCCACGCAGCTAAACACGAGCGTGAAGCCGCGCTCGTAGAGCTTCGCGCCGGTCTCGACATCGACCTGCGGAGACAGGGCGTGATCGTCGTGGGGCCCGAACACTCGGACCACGCCGGGCCAGACCTCGAGCAGCGCGTGGACGTCTCGCAGCTGCGGGATCGCGGCGAACTCGGGGCTGGCATCGGGCGCCCCCCCAATCCACAGACGATCCGGCCAGCGATCGCGGAGGAACTCGTCGACCGGGAGCGGAGCGACGAGCGGTGCGAGCCCGAAGGCGCGCTCCGGGCCGAGGAGCTCGTCGAGCACACCGGGGAGCGCGGCCGCAGCCTCCATGTTGCCCTTGACCACGAGGCGCTGCTCGAAGAACAGCTGCTCGAGATCCGCGCGGCCTTCGAGGACCGCGGCGAGCTCGGCGGCGGCGATCGCCAGGTGGCAGTCGTGCCCGGCCCTGGCCCCAGGCCGACAGCTCGGCGTCGCCGCGGCGAGATCGAGGGTCCAGCTGCCTTCGCCGCCGAGCAGCTCGAACGCGTAGACCCAGCGCGCGCGTGACCGACGACCGGCGTCGAGGGCGGCGGGCAGCGCCGCGTCGAACACCGCGGTCACGGGGGCCGGTTGATCGGGCGCGTGATCGGGCATCGCGTTCAGCCCTCGGCTCCGGTGCTGAAGCCGCCGGCGGCGGGCAGCTTCAACAAGCGCCGGACCATACCGACGGCGCCGTCCATGTCGTGGTGCAGGTACGCGGCGCTCTTGCGCAAGGTCGCGTCGCCAAAGTGAAAGCGCTCGTAGAGGTTGTGACGCGAGCCCCAGCCGCTGCCGACGAGATCCCACGCCAGTCGAAACAGGGCCACGTTGTCACGGCCCGACTCAGCCCGGCCGCGAAAGTGATCCTCGACGAGCCCCCCGAGTAGATCGAGGGTCGCGGCCTGGGGGGTGCTCATGTAGCGCGAGCCGCCGAGATCGAGCAGGTGATGGACCATTTTGCCGTGAAACTCGGAGTACATGGTCACGCCCGCCTCGACGCTGGCCGGGTGCGGAACACAGTGACCGGTCTCCGGGTCTTCGATCGCGCCCTCGATCGCCGCCATCGCGAAGGCCTCCATGGTGTTGAGGAAGCCGATCATCTCGCCGATCTTGGCGCGCACGTTGACGAATTGCCCGACCCGCGAGGACTCGGCGATGAGGTGCGCGAGGCCGACGAACAACCGAGTCTTGGCCACGCAGCGCACGACCACGTGGTGCTGGAGCCCGGCCATGACCAGCGGCATCGCCGGAAAGGGTGTATCGGCGGGCACCAAGAGGTAGACCTGCTCCCACGGGATCAGGCACTCGTCGAACAGCGCGACGCAATCCATCTCGTCGCAGCGCGAGCTCAGCGACGCCTCGCGTCCAGAGCCGCCGAGAGTATCGCGGCAGATCCAGCGCAGGCCCGGCGCCGAGCTTGGCATCACGAAGCCGGCCAGCCACGGCTGCCCCTCGCGGACACACAGCGCACCGCCCGGGAGGTCGAAATTCATGTCCGAGAACGGCGCCAGGGTAGCCAACGCCCGCGCGCCCGAGATCACGAGGCCGTCGGCGGTCTCACGCACGACCCGACACGAGGGCGCGGGCTCGGAGCCCTCGCTCGCGGGCGGCAAGACCTTGAACGGCTCCGAGAAGGTGTGCGTGTAGCACAGGTCCCGCGTCCGCGCGTCGATGTAGATCTTGCGCGCGCGCGCGGCCAGGACCGGGTCGACACCCTCGAACACCCGGCTGATGCCGCCGAGCGCCGCCAGACACGTGCTCATGTAATCCGGGCTCCGGGCCATCAACCCGCAGCTGACCTCAGCCCAGGCCGCGTAGGCGGCCGCGCGGCGGCGGAGATCCTCGCGGCTGCGCGGCTCGATGAAGGCCATGCCCACGCGCTCGCCGTCTTCGCTCGTGTAGCTCATGATCTCGGCCATCGAAGCCAGGTTCTGAAAGTCGTAGAACTGCGCGACGGTGGCGGCCGTGGCCGCGAAGCCGGGCGCCTCGCTCACGTCGACGGCCCGTCCGTCGTGGATCACCGTGCGACCGTCACGAAGCGCCGCGAGATACTGGCTGCCTGTTCGAAGGGCCATCAGCGCTCGGCCATGTGACGACGGAGGCTCAGGGGACGCATGTCGGTCCAGGTCTCCTCGATGTAGTCGAGGCACGCCGCCCGATCTCGAGGCTCACCCACGGCCTCCCAACCGAGGGGGATCGGTCGGCCGACGGGCCAGATCGAGTATTGCTCCTCATGGTTGATAACGACTATGTAAAGATCGTCTGAATCAGTGGCCATGGTCGGAAGCCTATCGCAGGTCCCTGCGAGATGATACATCTATGACAACACGTGGATCTCGAGTTCGATGTCGTGATGTGCGATTTGATCGTATCGCTCGATGACCCGCGCTGCCGGGCCCCCGCACGAGTCGGACGCAAGGCCGCGACCTTGGCGAGGCTGCGCGGTGCAGGCCTCGAGGTCCCCGAGGGTTTCGTGTGCACCGTCGACGCCCGCCCCACCGGCGCCAAGTCCGCCGGCGGGGATGGGCTGCCAGCCGAGCTCCTGACCGCGATCGCCAAGCTCGACGAGGGCCCCTGGGCGGTTCGGTCTTCGGCCGTCGAGGAGGACGGGGACGCGTCCTTCGCCGGGCTCTACGCGAGCGAGCTCGAGGTCCACGGACCGACCGCCGTGGCCGCAGCGATCGAGCGATGCTGGCGTGGCGCGGGGGCGGCGATTGAGGCCTACCGCGAGGGCCTCGGTCGGCCCCCAGACTCGAGGCTGGCGATCTTGGTTCAACGGCAGATCGACGCGCGCGCGGCCGGGGTCGCGGCGAGCGTCGATCCGGGCAGCGGCGCCGCGGGGGTTCGGGTCAGCGCTGTCCTCGGCCTGGGCGCCGAGCTCCTGGCCGGAACGATCAATGGCGAGGACTGGCGGGTCGAGGGCGAGCGCGCCGAGTGCCGCGGCGAGCCCGAGGTCCTGACCCCGGCTCGGGCCCGCGCGGTCGCGGCTCTGCTCGTCCGGGTCGAGGCCGCGCTCGGGCTCACTGGCAGCGTGCAGATCGAGTGGGCGTTGGACGACGACACGCTCTACCTGCTCCAGGCCCGGCCACTCACGAGCGCACCCAAGCCCCCCGCGTGGGCGGCCCCGCGGCCGGGGGCCTGGGCTCGTCACCTGCGCCTCGGTGAGTGGCTCGGGGCCCCGCTGACGCCGCTGGCCGCGACCTGGCTGATCCCCGGGCTCGAGCGGGGCGCCGCCGACTTTCGCCTCCGCTGGGTCGGGCTGCCGTCGCCCGAGCCCACGAGCGTGCTCGTCAACGGCTGGTACTACACGACGGTCGACACGGTCCCCAGCGATCTGCGGGGCACCCTAATGATGATCGGTCGATTGCTCGTGCACCTCGTTCGCGACCCGCGAAGGGCCTCGATCATCTTCGCCGGACGGCCGAGCGACCCGGGGAGCCGGGCGTGTCGCCAAGCCTGGGTCAAGGAGTTCGTTCCGCGTCGAGATCGCCTGCTCCGCGACGCCGAGGGCGACGACGAGCACGGACACCGAGCGCTCGCGCGGCTCGAGGCCCTCGTCGAGGTCTCGGCCTTCGGCTTCGGGTTGCTATCCGGGATCTGCAACGCAGCGTGGAAGGCCGAGCTCTTGCTGGTCGAGTTCGTGCGGGCGCAGGTCGAGGGTCTCAACCCGCGCACGCTCCTGCTCGGGATCGAGGTCCCGACATTCGAAGATCACGCTGTGTTCTCGCTCGATTGGGGTGAGCCGAGCGTCGCCGAGCGCGGCCTGACGCCGCCAGTCACGGCCGTCGCCGAGCGCGTCGCCGCAGCCACGAAGCTCCGCGACGACGCGCGCGAGCGGGTCTCGGCCAGCCTGAGCCCGCGCGCGCGAGCCCGCTTCGACGCGCTATTGTTGCGCGCCGAACAGCTGGCTCGCGCGCGCTCGCGTGCGGTGCAAGAAGTGACGCGAGCGTGGCCGTGCATGCGTCGAATACTTTTGACCTTTGGGACAAAACTCGTCGGCGAAGGTTGGATCGAGCGTAATGACGACGTTTTCTTTCTCGAACACCGCGAGCTCGAGGCCCTCGTCAAATCAGGCGATGTCGATCCAACGATCAAAGTCCAGATCGCGGCCCGCCGACGCGCGCGCTCGCACCAGGCTCGACTGTCGCCGCCGCTGTACCTTGGTGATGGTGAGTTGCCTGTGCCCTTCAAGCGGGCCCTGGAGATCGCCGAAATACTGCGTCAACCGGCCACAGGCGGCGAGCAAGGCGATATCTGGCACTGTCTGCCAGCGAGCCCAGGGCGAGCGGCGGGCCGCGCGCACATCCTTAATGACCCGTCCGATCTCGCTAATCTAGGGGCCGGTGAAGTCCTGATCACGTCAGTATTGACCCCAGCGTGGGTGCCCTTGTCGGCCCACGCTGCGGCCGTCGTCGTCGCAACTGGCAACCATCTATCACATGCATCGGTCCTCGCCCGGGAATTGGCCCTACCTTGCGTGGTCGGTGCTCGTGATTGCGTCGCGGAGCTATGTACTGGTGATCATGTCGAAGTTGACGGAGGCAGCGGGACGGTCGTTCGCATCGTCGAGTAATCCCTCAAAGGCCGGCGGTCCGTGTTAGAGTCCGGGGCGGCGATGAGCGGACTATCAACAACCACTGATCGCTGGCATCGACAGCTCGAGGGGCTCGATTCAGCGTCTCCGGGGCTGTGGCCCGGCGCCCCCGCGGGTGAGCTCGAATTCGTGCTCGACGAGCGCGCCACGACTCTGCTCCGCGCGGTGACCAGCGGCGCCAAGCTGCTCGAGCTCGCCGCTCTTGTTGCGAGCACCCAGCTCGCCCTCGCACGTTTCGCTGGAACCGACAAAGTCATCGTTGGCACGCCGCCACGAATCGACGGCGAGCGACGAGCGATCGCCAATACGATCCCACTGGTCCAGAGCTTGACCGCGGACCTGCGCTTTCGCGACCTGCTCAGCGCCGCTCGACGATCGCTGCTCGACGGCTTCGCCAGCCAGGACGAGCCCTGCGGGCCCACGCTCGCCGAGCTCAGCCCGAGCCGGGCGCTGATCCACGTCGGCGTCGCGCTCGACGGGCTGTCCGGTGACTTCGAGCCGCGCCCGGAGATCATCGTCCACGCCACCAGCGAGGCCGAGCGCGTCCGAATTCGCGTCGACGCGCCAAGCTACGCGGGCGCGGCCGTGCAGGCCTTCGGCGCGCTCGTGGTCGCGCTTCTCGATGCAGGCGTGACCGACCACGGCAGGCCGCTGACCGAGCTGCCCCCGGCTCCGCGAGTCGACGACGGCGACGGCGTGACCGGCCCAATCCCGCCCGGGACCGTGCTCTCGCGCTTCGAGCACCACGCGGCGCTGCGACCCGACGCCCCGGCGCTGGCCGGGACCGGCTCGTTCGGCGATGGGCCCCGCGACTCGCTCAGCTATGGGGCCCTCGACCGCCGCGCGGCCGCGCTCGCGCGCGCGCTCGAGGCCCGGGGCGTCGGACCCGAGGTCCGCGTCGCGCTGCTGCTCGACGACCCCGCCGATCAGGTCATCGCGCTACTGGCCGTGCTCAAGGCCCGCGGGGCCTACGTGCCCCTCGATCCCGACTACCCGGACGCGCGCCTGGCCAAGACCCTCGCCGACGCGCGCCCGCTCGTGACGATCGTCGAGCCGCAGCAGTGCTCGCGGCTGCCGCCCGACACCCCGACCCTGGTCATCCACGACCACGCGTCCGCCGAGCCCCCGACGGTCGAGCGCCCCGATCGCAGCGCAGACCTCGATCACCTCGCCTACGTCATCTACACGTCCGGCTCGACCGGTGCGCCGCGCGGCGTCGCGGTCACACACCGCGGCCTCGCCAACGCAATTCATCAATTCGCCGAGGGCGCGGGGATCGACGCGCGCGACCGGGTCAGCCGGATCTGCTCGTTTTGCTTCGACGCCTCGGTGCTCGAGACCTTCTTGGCCCTGACCCGCGGCGCGGCGCTGTGCCTGGCACCGCGCCATGCCTGGCGCCGCGCCGCCCGTCCCGGCCTCGCGAGCTTCTTGCGCGAGCAAGAGGTCAGCGTGATCGGTGCGATCACCCCCGCCGTGCTCGCGCTCGTCGAGCCCGAACAGGTCCCCGCGGTGCGGGTCATTCACGTCGGCGCCGCACGCTGCAGCGCGGAGCTGGCCGATCGCTGGGGTCCAGGCCGGCGCTTCGTCAATTGCTACGGCCCGACCGAAGCGACGATCGACTGCATGGCTCACGTCGCCCCGGGCGGCGAGGGCCCTCCACCGATCGGGGCGCCGATCGCCAACGCTCGGGTCCACGTGCTCGACGAGCACATGCGCCCGGTCCCCGACGGCGTCGTCGGAGAGCTCTACGTCGGCGGCCTCGCGGTGACCCGCGGCTACGATCGCCTGCCGCGGGACACGGCCCTGTCCTTCGTCCCCGACCCCTTCTCCCCGACCCCGGGCGGGCGGCTGTACAAGACCGGAGATCGCGGGCGTCGGCGACCCGCAGGGGTCATCGAGTTCTGCGGTCGCGTCGATCGCCAGATCAAGCTCGACGGAGTCCGCGTCGAGCTCGGCGAGATCGAGGCGCCGCTGCGTCGCTACCCGGGCGTCCGCGATGTCGTCGTCGAGCTGCGCGGTGACGACTCGGGCGCCGCGCGGCTGGTCGCCTGGCTCGTCGTCGACGGTCCGATGCCATCGACGACGGTGCTGCGCGAGCACCTCGCCGTCGGGCTGCCCAACTCGATGTTGCCCTCGGTGTTCGTGCAGCTCGACCAGCTGCCGCTGACCGCCAACGGCAAGATCGATCGCGCGGCCCTGCCCGAGCCCGAGCCCGAGCGCCCGGCCCTCGCGGTCGCGTTCGCCGAGCCCCAGACCGAGGTCGAGCGGGTGATCGCCGCGAGCTGGAAGACGATCCTCGGCGTCGAGCAGGTCGGCCTCCACGACAGCTTCTTCGATCTCGGCGGCCGCTCGCTGCAGGTCACGCAGGTCATGTCGAAGCTGGCCAAGACACTCCACGTCGAGCTCCCGCTCGGGACGATGTTCGAGCAGCCGAGCCTGGCTGGGCTCGCGGCCGCGGTCGAGGCCGCCCTGGCCGAGCGCAGGCCAGACCACGCGCAGCCCGAGCGCCCGGCGCCCACGGCCAGCGCACGGCCAGCGGTGTTGCCGCTGTCGAGCCCCCAGCGGCGCCTGTGGCTGATGCATCACGTGCTCCCACCGGGCGCCGCGGCGCTCTACAACGGCCCGGTCCCCGTCCGTCTGCGTGGGCCCCTCGATCGCGACGCGCTCGTGGCCAGCTTCCGCGACATCGTCGCGCGCCACGAGATCCTCCGGACCGCGTTTCGAATGGTCGGCGACGAGCCCGCTCAGGTGATCCTCGACGCGCTCCCGGTCGAGCTGCCCGTCGTCGACCTCAGCGGGCTCGACGAGCCCACGCGCCTCGCCCGAACCGAGCAGCTCGCAGACGCCGAGGCCCAGCGACCCTTCGACCTCGAGCAGCCCCCGCTGTGGCGCCTGCGCCTGGTGATCCTCGGGCCGCGAGACCACGTCTTGCTGCTCAACATCCACCACATCCTGTTCGACGGCTGGTCCGCGGGGGTCCTGCGCCACGAGCTCGCGCGCAACTACGCGGCGCGCTCGCGTGGCGAGCCCTCGCCGCTCGCGCCGCTGCCCTTGCAGTACGCCGACTTCGCCCTCTGGCAGCAGCGTGAGCTCGACCACCCGCGGATCGAGGCCCAGCTGCGCTACTGGCAGCGCCAGCTCGCGGAGCTGCCGGAGCTGCGCCTGCCAACCGACCGCCCGCGCCCCGACCAGCCCAGCTACCGCGGCGCGATCGAGGCCTTTCGCGTCGAGCCGGAGCTGCGCGACGCCCTGTTCGCGCTGTCTCGCGAGGCCGAGGCGACCTTGTTCATGACCCTGCTCGCGGCCTTCGTCGCGCTCCTGACTCGCTACTCCGATCAGGACGACATCGTCCTCAGCTCGCCCGTCGCCAATCGCAACCGCGCGGAGCTCGAGCCGCTGATCGGCTTCTTCGTCAACTCCTTGGTCTTGCGCGTGGACTCGTCGGGCACACCGAGCTTCCGCGAGCTCCTGACCCGCGTCCGCCAGGTCACCCTCGACGCCTACGACCACCAGGACGCGCCCTTCGAGCGCCTCGTCGAGCTGCTTCGACCCGAGCGCCGGACAACACACAATCCGCTGTTCCGCGCCGCGTTCTCAGTTCAAAACACGGTCCTCGAGCCCGAGTCCCCGCCGGGCCTGACGATCAGCCCATGGCAAACCCACAGCCGCACGGCCAAGTTCGATCTGGTCCTGGCCTTGACCGACGACGAAGAGGGTCTGCTCGGCGACGTCGAGTACTCCTGTGAGCTGTTCGATCGGGCCACGATCCTCACGATGATCGGGCTCTACCACCAACTGCTCGCCGCGATCGTCGAGCATCCCGACCGCCGGGTCCTCGATCTGCAGCTCGACCTTGGCCAAGACGGTGGTCCAAGTCGCGCCGCCGCCCCGACCCCGCCCCGCGCGAGCTTCGATTTCAGCCAAGGGACACCATGACCGCGCGCCTCGACTGTCTATTGGTTGGCATGAACAGCCAGCGCTTCGTCGACTACCTCGACCTAGTCAAGAGCCACGGACAGAGCTCCGGCGCCTACCGGGACATCCGCCTGTCCTACGTCGACTACGAGGGCGCGCCCCACCAGGCCTTGGATCTGCTGACCAAGCTCTATGTCCGCGACGGCGGCACGCGCGAGGTCCCGTTTCACAACGCCGACTTCATCTGGCCGACGATCACCTACCTCGGCGGCTACTTGACGCGACGCGGGCTGAGCTTCGACTTCATCAACGCCTTCACCCATGAGCGCGAGGCCCTGCGCGAGAAGCTGCGGACCCGCGAGGTCCTGGCCGTGGCGATCTCGACCACGCTCTACGTCGTCCCCTGGCCGATCACCGAGATCATCGAATTCGTGCGCAGCTGCGACCCCAACGTGGCGATCGTGGTCGGTGGGCCCTACATCGCCAACGTGACCAAGAGCGACGACCGCCTCGGGGTCGAGCGTCAGCTCCAGGCGCTCGGGGCCGACTACTACGTGATCAGCTCCGAGGGCGAAGCCACCCTCGCGCGGCTGCTGCACGCCCTGCGCTCAGGCGCCGCGGTCGGCGAGATCGACAACCTCGCGATCCGCGACGGCGAGCGCATGGTGTTCACCCCCTCGGTCGTCGAGCGCAACCCGATCGAAGACAACCCCGTCGACTACACGCTGTTCTCGCCCGAGCAGATCGGGCAATTCGTGTCAACGCGAACCGCCAAGTCGTGTCCCTTCGCCTGTGCGTTCTGCAATTTCCCCGAGCAGGCCGGCAAGTACACCTACACCTCGGTCGCCGACGTCGAGCGCGAGCTCGACAACATCCGGGCGATCGGCACGGTCACGACCCTCACCTTCATCGACGACACCTTCAACGTCCCCAAAAAGCGCTTCCGCGAGATCCTCCGCATGATGATCCGCAACGAGTACTGGCGAGACTTTCGCTGGAATTGCACGCTGCGCAGCGATCACACCGACGACGAGATCATCGCGCTGATGGCCAAGGCGGGCTGCGAGGGGGTGTTCCTCGGGGTCGAGTCGGGCAGCCCCAAGATGCTCGCGGCCATGAACAAAACCGCCAAGCGTGAGGACTACCTCCGCGCGATCCCACGCCTGGCCGACGAGGGCATCCTCGCCCACGCCAACGTGTTCATCGGGTTCCCAGGCGAGACCCGCGAGACCGTCGAAGAGACCCTCGATCTGATCCGCACGACCCGGCCCGTGACCTTCTCGGCCCAGCCCTGGTACGCCAACCCGCTGACCCCGGTGTGGAAGAAGAAGGAGCTCTACCAGATCCAAGGCTCGTCGTTTCGGTGGTCGCACTCGACCATGGACGCGGCCACGGCCTGCGACCTCGTCGATCACGTGTTCCAGACCGTCGACGAGTCGATCTTCCTGCCGCAGTACGGCTTCTTTCAGTGGTCGCTGTTCTACCTCCAGCGCCAGGGCATGGCCCTCGAGCGCATCAAGGGCTACCTGCGGGCGTTCAACGCCGTGGTCCGCGAGAAGATCAGCGGGGTCGTCGACGAGCGGGTCCACGCCGGGCTGATCGCCAACCTCGAGGCCGCGGCCGCGTTCGAGGATCGGCCCGAGCCAGCTCCGGAGGTCCGCGCGAGCTTCTCGGCCGAGGCCCGGCTCGCGGCCGAGAGCTACTGCCGCGAGGCCTTCGTGCCCACGCTCGGCGGCGGGCAGGCGCTCGCGCGCAGCCTCGAAGGCGACGGCGACGGCGACGGCGATTGCACCGTCGAGCTCCCGCCCGCGTTGACCGAGCTGCGCGACCCCCTCGCCCTGAGCACGCGAACCCTGGCTGCGATCGCGGTCCTGGCCTGGCGCCTCGACGAGCTCCGCGCGATCGGGCTGGTGATCGCGGGCGCACCGGTCGCGCCGGCCTCGGACGCCGCGTTCCCGATCGCGCTCGAGCCCCGCCCGACGCTCACCTTTGCCGCGTGGGAGGCCGAGGTCGGCGAGCAGCTCGTCCGCGCCCACGCCCATCGCGTCCACAGCCTCGACGTGCTCACGAGCGGCTCACGCGTGCTGCCCTTTCACGATCAATCACCCAAATTCTCGATCGGCCTGTGGATCGACGGGGCCGGCGACCTGCCGCCCCCGTGGCGCGACGTCCCAGCCTACGCGTCCATCGGGCTCGAGCTCCGCCTCACGACCACGCCGGGGGCGGCGGCGCTGCGCCTCGGCGGCACGTGCCCGGCCTCGACCCGGGCCGAGCTCCGGGCCCAGCTCGCAACCTTGCTCGGGCGCAGCGCCGCGACACCGGAGGCCCCGCTCGCGAGCGCGACGGTCGGACCGCCGACGCCCGCGACCGCGGTGAGTTCGTTGACCCGCGAGGGTTTCAGCTTCTGAGGGCTCGCCATGGCCGAGTGCCTCATCGTCGGCTTCTACGACATCGACATCGTCGCCCACGAGCGTCGAGTCCGGGCCATGGGCGCGACGACGGCGGCCTATCAAGATCTCGATCTCAGCCTGGTCTGGCGTCAGGGCCGACCGTTTCGGGCCCTCGATCTGATCAACCATCTCCACCCCGACGGGCCGCACCTGCACAACGCCGACTTCCTGTGGCCCGCGGTCGCGCTGCTCGGGACCCGGCTGAGCCAGGCGGGCCACGCCTTCGACTACGTCAACCTCCCCCACCTCGAGCGCGAGTCCTTCGCGCGCAAGCTCGCGGCCGAGGATCTCCGGGTCGTCGCGCTCACGACCACGCTCTACACCCACCCGCAACCGATCCTCGAGCTCGTCGCGTTCGTGCGCGAGCATCGGCCCGAGACCACGATCGTGATCGGCGGGCCCTACATCGCGGGTCAGGCCAAGGCGCTCACGCCCGAGCTGTTCGAAGAGCAGCTGCTCTACCTCGGCGGCGACATCTACGTGATCTCGGCCGAGGGCGAGGCCGCCCTGTGCGAGATCGTCGACGCGCTCGCGCGCGGCGCGTCCCTCGACCCGATCCACAACCTCGGGATCCGTCGGGGTCAGCGAGTCGTGTTTAGCGAGCGCAGCGTCGAATACAACAATCTGTCGGCCAGCCGCGTCGACTATCAACTGTTCCCGCCCGGGGCGTTTGGCCGCTTCGTGACCACCCGGACCGCCAAGTCGTGCCCCTTCTCGTGCGCGTTTTGTGGCTTCCCCGAGCGCGCCGGTCGCTACACGGTGCTGTCCGTCGACGAGGTCGCCGCCGAGCTCG
This sequence comes from Enhygromyxa salina, assembly GCF_002994615.1. Classification (GTDB taxonomy): domain Bacteria; phylum Myxococcota_A; class Polyangia; order Nannocystales; family Nannocystaceae; genus Plesiocystis; species Plesiocystis salina_A. The sequence continues at coordinate 14,455 of NZ_PVNK01000160.1, forward strand.
ACGCGATCGCCGAGCTCGGCGGCGTCGACACCCTGACGATCATCGACGACACCTTCAATGTCCCCAAGCGCCGCTTCAAGGACATCCTGCGCCTGATGATCGCGCGCGACTACGGCTTCCGCTGGAACTCGTTCTACCGCTGCGATCACGGCGATGACGAGACCCTCGAGCTGATGGCCGCGGCCGGCTGCGAGGGCGTAATCCTCGGGGTCGAGTCGGGCAGCGATCGGATCTTGGAGATCATGAACAAGTCCGCGCGGCGCAAGCACTACCTGCGCGCGATCCCGCGGCTCGAGGCCCTCGGCGTCGCCTGCTATGCGTCGCTGATCGTCGGGTTCCCCGGCGAGACCAGCGAGAGCGTGTCCGAGACCATCGATCTGATCGAGACCGCGCGGCCGTCCTACTTTCGGGCCCAGCTTTGGTACTGCGATCCGATCACGCCGATCTATCGTGACCGCGAGCGCCACGGGCTTTGCGGCGAGGGCTTCGCCTGGACCCACGACACCATGGACGTGACCGAGGCCTGCGCGTGGATCGAGCACATGTTCCTGGCCGTCGAGGGCTCGACCTGGCAACAGCAAGCCGGGTTCGAGTTTTGGAGCACCTTCTACCTCCAGCGCCACGGCATGAGCCCGGCCAGGGTCCACGCGTTCCTGCGCAGCTACAACGCGGCGGTCAAGGATCGGCTGCTGCGGCCCGAGGCCGGGCGCGAGCTGAGCCCCGCGCGGCTCGCCGAGCTTCGGCGAGCGAGCGCGCGGGTCCCCTCGCCCGCTGCGGCGCCCGCCAAGCCCAGCGCCCCACGCCTGTCAGGGGCGGACTACCGCGCCGCCGAGGGCTACTGGCTCGAGGTCCTCGCCGAGTTCAGCGATCGCGCCCGACCGATCGAGCTGCTCAGCCGCGAGCGAGGCCCGCGCGCCCCCATCGTCAGGGCCCTCGCGCTCGACGACCGCGATCCGCTCTCACTCGTCGCGGCGCTCGGCCTCGCCGCGGCGCGAGCGGCCAGGCGTGGCCACGCGCTGGTCCTGATCAACGACGAGCCGGACGCCGAACTGCTCCCGGTCAAGGTCGACGCCGACCCCGAGCTGCAGTGGCCACAGCGGCTCGAGCGGGTCCGCGCCGAGCGAGCCCGCGCTCGGACCCACCGCGCCTACGGGCTCCCGCTGCTGCGTCGACCGACGCGCCTGGCGAGGGTCGCGGCCGAGCCGGCGCTGCCCGACGCGGCCCTGCTCGACGGTCCGCGCGGCTTCGTCGCCACGCTCCGCGAGCACCCCGAGCTCGAGCGCGAGCTCCCGATCATCCTCACGCGCACGGCCGCCGGGCAGTTCGAGCTGCGCGCGCGGGTCGGCGCGGCGACCTGCGCGAGCCTCGTTGCGACCCTGCGCGAGCGGGTCGGGAGCTCGCGGGAGCTCGCGCCTACGTCCAACGAACCCGAATTTCACTTCGACCCCTGACGCGGAGCTCGCCATGTCCACGACCCCGAGGACCCTGCTATTCGACGAGCAGCTCAAGGCCGAGAAGGACTACTGGATCGAGCGGCTGACCCGCGCCGACGCCCGCGCGAGCTGGCGCCGCGATCACGAGGGCCGCGATCCGGGCAGCTTTGCGACCCACACCCTGGTCCTCGATGAAGCCCTCGACCAACGCCTGCGCGAGGTCAGCGGTGATCGACCCCTGCTGATCTACACGGCGCTGGTCAGCGCGATCGCGGCGTGCCTGATCCGTCACAGCGGTGACGGCCGAGTCGCTATTGGCAGCCCGGCCTACACCACCGACCCCGCGAGCGCCGAGCTCAACGTCGTCGTGATCCAGGACGAGATCGACGCCAGGTTCGAGTTCCGTGCGCTGCTCGGCCGCGTTCACGAGACCTTGCTCGCGGCCTACGAGCGCCAGCGCTACCCCTACGAGCGCCTCGTCGACGATCTCGGCCATCTCGGCCATCTCGGCCAGGCCGGGGACGGCGTCGAGCTCCCGCTGTTCGACGTGGCCGTGACCCTCGACGAGATCCACGGGCCCGCCGGGCTGGCGCTCGTTGGGCCCGAGCCCGAGCTGCGCGTGGATCTGTCCCGCCAAACGGGCCCCGTCGAGGCCAAGGTCCGCTACCGCAGCGATCGCTACGAGGCCTCGACGATCGCGCGGATCTTCGGGCACGTCGTCGAGCTGCTCCGGGCCGGTCTCGCGCGCCCCGATCAGTCGCTCGCGCGGCTCGAGATGCTGGCACCGCGCGAGCGCGAAGCCCTCGTCGAGCTCAATCGAAGCACAGACGCGAGCGCGCCCTCGTGCTGCCTCCACGAGCTTGTTTGGGCGGCCGCACGACGGCACCCCGACGCCGTCGCGGTCCGCATGCCGCTCGAGTCCGAGGGCTTCGCGTCCGGGCCCGAGCTGCGCTACGCCGAGCTCGAGCGCCGCGCGAGCGCGCTCGCGGCTCGGCTGCGCGAGCGCGGCGTGGGCCCCGAGAGCTGCGTGGGCGTCTACCTCCACCGCTCGATCGAGATGGTCGTCGCGGTGCTCGGGATCCTCGAGGCCGGCGGCGCCTATGTCCCCCTCGATCCCTGCTACCCGCCCAAGCGGCTGGCGTTCATGCTCGACGACTCGAACGCCGAGATCGTGGTCACCGACGCAGCCTTGCGCGGAACCCTAGCGCGAACCCGCGCGCAGCTCGTCGACCTCGACGAAGAGCTCGCGCAGGCGAGCGAGCGCCGCGAACTGCCAGCCCCGAGCCCCGACACCCTCGCCTACGTGATCTACACCTCGGGCACCTCCGGGCGACCCAAGGGCGTGCTCGTGCCTCACCGTGGCGCGGTCAACCTGATCCACGCGGCGATCAAATTGTTCGAGGTCGACGCGCACAGCCGCGTGCTCCAGCAGGCCTCGCTGAGCTTCGACGCCTCGGTCCTCGAGCTCTTCATGGCCCTCGCGAGCGGGGCGACGCTGGTCCTCGCCGACCGCAGCGTGCTGCTGTCCCCGCCATCGCTGACGCGGCTGCTCGAGGTTCAGCACATCACGGCCGTGGCCGCCACGCCCGCGCTGCTCGAGCTGCTCCCGCGCGAGCGCTTCGAGGAGCTGCGCGCGCTGACGGTCGGCGGTGAGGCCTGCGCGGGCGAGGTCGTCACGCACTGGGCCCGCGACCGCCGGTTGTTCAACGTCTACGCCCCGACCGAAGCCTCGATCTTCTGCACCCAACACCGCTGCGAGGGGATCTACAACGCGCCGCCGCCGGTCGGCCGCGCGATCGCCAACGTCGAGGTCCACGTGCTGTCCAACGCGGGCGAGCCGACGCCCGTCGGTGTCGTCGGCGAGGTCTACGTCGGCGGCGTCGGGGTCGTGCGCGGCTACCTCGGCCGTCCGCGCCTGAGCGCCGAGCGCTTCGTACCCGATCCCTTCTCGGGCCGGCCGGGCGCCCGCCTGTACCGGACCGGAGACCTCGCGCGGCGGCTGCCCGACGGCGAGCTCGTGTTTTGCGGCCGCGCCGATCGCCAGGTCAAGATCCGCGGCTTCCGTATCGAGCTGCCCGAGATCGAGGCCGCCCTCGCTCGCCACCCGAAGGTGCGCGAGGCCGCGGTCGTCGTCCGCGGTGAGGCCCTCCAGCGGCGACTCGTCGCGTTCGTGGCCCCCGCTGACGAGACCGAGACCGAGGCCGCGGCCGGACCCGAGGGCGAGGAGCTCGGCGCCACGCACGTCAGCCACTGGCAGGCGCTCTACGACGAGACCTACGCCGTGGCCCAGCCCGAGGACCCGCGCTTCGACGTCTCGGGCTGGAACAGCAGCTACACGGGCGAGCCGATCTCCGACGGCGAGATGCAGGCCTGGGTCCACGACAGCGTCGCGCGGCTCGTCGCCAGGGCCCCGCGCCGCGTGCTCGAGATCGGGGTTGGCAGCGGCCTGATCCTGTTTCGCGTGGCGCCGCGCTGCGTCGAGTACCGGGCCACGGACTTCTCGGCGGTCGCGCTCGATCGGCTGCGCCGCGAGCTCGGCCGGCCGGGCGCGACGATCGACAACGTCGTGCTCGAGCAGCGCGAGGCCGACGACTTCGAGGGCCTGCCCGGCGACTTCGATCTCGTCGTGCTCAACTCGATCGTCCAGTACTTCCCCGATGTCGACTACCTCCTGCGGGTCCTCGACGGGGCCGTGGCCGCGTGCCGCCCGGGCGGGGTCGTGGTCGTCGGCGACGTGCGCAGCCTGGCCCTGGTCGATCTGCTCCACACCTCGATCGCCATCCACAGCTGGCCCGCGGCGACGCGCCGCCCGGAGCTGCGCGAGCGGATCCGCCAGGCCGCGCGACGCGAGGAGGAGCTGCTCGTCGACCCCGCGCTCTTCGTCGCGCTGCGCGAGCGTCTGCCCGCGGTGTCCGATGTCGAGGTCGTGCCCAAGCGCGGGCGCGAGCTCAACGAGCTCACCCGCTTTCGCTACCAGGTCGTCATCCACGTCGGCGAGCCAAAGACCCCCGCGCGGACCCTCACCTGGCGCGACTGGTCCGCGGCCGTCGGCTCGCTCGACGGCCTCGAGCGCCTGCTGATCGACGAGGCCCCAGAGCTGCTCGGGCTCACGAGCGTCCCCAACGCGCGGCTCGACGCCGAGCGCCGGGCGTGGGCGCTGGTCGAGGCCGCCGACGGCCCCGCGACCCTCGGCGAGCTCCGCATGGCGATCACAGGCTCGCCTCGAGCGGGGATCAAGCCCGAAGATCTCCACGCCCTCGGCGAGCGCCTCGGCTACGCGGTCGAGCTCAGCTGGCTCCGCCACGACGCCGACGGGAGCTTCGACCTCGCCCTCGTGCGCGGGGCCCAAGGCCGAATTCGCGTCGCGTTCCCCGGCCCCCCCCGCGCGGGCCGAGCTCCTACCAACAACCCCGCGCGGACCGTCGGCGCGTACTCGCTGCCCTCGCGCCTCCGCGCGTTCCTGCGCGAGCTGCTGCCCGAGGCCATGATCCCGGCGAGCTTCGTCGAGCTCGCCGAGCTCCCGCGCACGGCCAACGCCAAGCTCGATCTTCACGCGCTGCCCGAGCTCGGCGAGCCCCGGCGCGAGCTCGGCGAGGAGTACGTCGCGCCCCGAACCGAGATCGAGCGCAGCATCGCGGAGGTCTGGCAGGAGGTCCTCGGCGTCTCGCAGGTCGGCGTGTTCGACAACTTTTTCGATCTCGGCGGCCACTCGCTGCTGCTCGTTCGCGTCCACAGCCGGCTTCAGGCCCGCTTCGAGCAGACCATCCGACGGGTCGAGCTGTTCAACCACGCGACGATCGACGCCCTCGCCCGGCACCTCGAGCAGCTCCTCGCGGCCCCGACCGAAGCGAGCAGCGAGGCTTCGACGCGGGCGCCGACCCGCGACCGGGCCCGATCCGAAGCCGACGACAGCGAGCGCGACATTGCGATCATCGCTATGGCCTGTCGCTACCCCGGCGCCCGCGATCTCGACCAATTTTGGGCGCTGTTGCGCGAAGGTCGCGAGACCATCACCCGGTTCTCGTCGGCCGAGCTGCTCGCCGCGGGCACCGATCCCGTGGCCCTCGACCACCCACACTACGTCCGCGCGGGCGGGACCATCGACGACATCGAGCTGTTCGACGCCGGCCTGTTTGGCTACCACGCGCGCGAGGCCCAGATGATGGATCCGCAGCAGCGGGTGTTCCTCGAAGCCTGCTGGGAGGTGCTCGAGCGCGCCGGCCACGACCCCGCGCGCTTCCCCGCCAAGAACATCGGCGTGTTCGCGGGGCTGTCGCTCAACACCTACCTGCTCCACAACCTCCTCGCCAACCGTGAGCTGCTCGAGCAGATGGGCGCGTTCCAGACCATGCTCGGCAACTCCAACGACCTGCTCGCCCAGCGCGTCTCGTACAAGCTCGACCTGCGCGGGCCGAGCGTCAACGTCCAGACCGGCTGCTCGACCTCGCTGGTCGCCGTGCACCTCGCCTGCCAGGCCCTGCGCCGCGGCGCGACCGACATGGCCCTCGCTGGCGGCGTCGCGCTGCTGATCCCCCAGGCCCAGGGCTATCTCTACGCCGAGTCGGGGGTCTGCTCCGACGACGGCCGCTGCCGGCCCTTCGACGCCGCCGCGACCGGGACGGTGCCGAGCCGAGGCCTCGGCGTGGTCGCGCTGCGTCGCCTCGCCGACGCGCTCGCCGACGGTGATCCGATCTACGCGGTCATCAAGGGCTCGGCGATCAACAACGACGGCGCCGACAAGCCCGGGTTCACGGCCCCGAGCATCGCGGGCCAGGTGACCGCGATCCGCGACGCGCTCGCCGACGCCCGCGTCGACGCGCGCAGCGTCAGCTACGTCGAGGCCCACGGGACCGCGACCGCGCTCGGCGATCCGATCGAGGTCGCCGCGCTGACCCGGGCCTACCGCGAGGACACCGATGACCGGGGGTATTGCGCGCTCGGCTCACTCAAGTCCAACTGCGGCCACCCGGACACGGCCTCGGGCGTCGCCGGCCTGATCAAGACCGCGCTCGCGCTGCGCCACGGCGAGCTTCCTCCGACGCTCCACTTCGAGCAACCCAACGCCGATCTCGAGCTCGAGCGCTCCCCCTTTCGTGTCCAGACCGAGCTCAGCCCGTGGGCGGGGCCGCGGCGCCGCGCCGCGATCAACTCCCTCGGGATCGGGGGCACGAACGCCCACGTGATCCTCGAGCAAGCGCCGCCGCGCGCGGCCACCGATCCCGGGCGCGCGTCCGAGCTGATCCTCGTCAGCGCTCGCAGTCAGGCCGCGCTTCGAAACGCAGCCCGCGAACTCGGCGAGCACCTCCAGGCCACGCCCGAGCTCGCCCTCGCCGACGTCGCTCACACGACCCGGGTCGGGCGGCGGCAGCTCGCGCGACGCTTGGCGATCGTGAGCGGCTCGCTCGAGGACGCCAGCGCGCGCCTGCGTGAGCTCGATGAAGACCTCCACACCGTCGGTCCCCGGGCGCCCGAGCTGGTGTTCGCGTTCCCCGGCCAGGGCGCGCAGCGAGTCGGCATGGGCGCAGCGCTCTACGAGCGCGAGCCGGTGTTCGCCCGCGAGGTCGACGCCTGCGTCGAGCTCCTCCGCCCAAGCCTCGGTGATGCGCCCCAGCGGTGGTTTCGGACGCCGGCTGGCGCGGGCCCGGATCTACGCCGAACCGACTGGGCGCAGCCGGCCCTGTTCGTGCTCGAGTACGCCCTGGCCCGGACGTGGATGGCGTGGGGCGTCCAGCCGACCCGCCTCGTCGGCCACTCCGTCGGCGAGCTCGTCGCCGCCTGCCTCGCGGGTGTGTTCGCGCTGCCCGACGCCCTCGCGCTGATCACCGAGCGTGGGCGCCTGGTCCAGGCGCTGGCGTCCGGGGGCATGCTCGCGGTCTTGCTGCCCGCGCGCGAGTTGGACGGCCGGCTCGGCGACGCGCTCGCGCTCGCGGCCGTCAACGCCGACGATCAGTGCGTCGTCGCGGGCCCCCACGACGCGCTCGCGGCCCTCGAGCGCGAGCTCGCGCGCGAGGGGGTCGGGGTCCGCCAGCTCGCGACCTCGCACGCGTTCCATTCGGCGATGATGGACCCGGCGCTGCCGGAGTTCGCTCGCGTGGTCGCGGCGACCGAGCGTCGCCCACCGAAGATCCCGATCGTGTCGACGCTGTCGGGCGCCCCGCTCGGGGACCGCGAGGCCGTCGACGTCGGACACTGGGTTCGACAGCTGCGCGAGCCGGTCCGCTTCGCCGCCGCCCTCGACGTGGTCCTCGACCAGCCCGAGACCGTCGTGCTCGAGCTCGGGCCCGGCCGCACCCTGACCAGCCTCGTTCGCCAGCGTCGCCACGAGAACCTTCGGGCCGCGATCGCGGCCCTGGCCAAGCCTGGCGAGGACGAGCAGGTCCAGCTGCTCGAGAGCCTCGGCCAGGCGTGGTGTGCGGGGGTCGAGATCGACTTCGATCGCTTCGTCGAGGGTCAGCGCCGAGCCCGGGTCGTGCTCCCCACCTATCCCTTCGAGCGTCGACGCTACTGGCTCGATCCGCTCGGCGCGAGCGCGAGCGCGAGCGCGACCAGGGTCGACGATGACGAGGGCCTGCTGCGCTGGACCAGCTGGCGAGTCGAGGCCTGCGAGGGTCGGGGGCAAACGAAGCCAGAGAAGCGGCGCGTCGTGTTGATCGATCGTAGTGGGGCCCCCGCCGACGCGCGCGCTCGCGCGCTGCTCGACGCCGGCCACGTCCTCACGCGCGCGGCTCCACCGACTGCTGCGAGCGCGACCAGCTGGGCCGAGCAGCTGCGTGGCGACGGCCCCGCGCCACACATCGTGTGGTTGCTCGATCCTGCAGCCGAGGTCGAGGAGCTCGCCTCGATGCTCGCGCTCAGCGACCAGCTGACCGACGACACCCGCCTGACCCTGATCGGCGAGGGCATCGCGGCGGTGACCGGGGCCGAGGCCCCTCGCCCGCGCGCCGCGGCGATCGCAGGTGTGGCCTTGCAGTCGCGCGCGCACGCCCGCGCGATCGATGTGCCCCCAGGCCCGATCGCGCCCGCTGTGTTCGCGCGCCTTGTCGCCGAGCTCGACGCAGGCGAGTCCGAGGCGGCCGCCGAGCGCGTCGCATATCGCGGTCGCCAGCGCTGGGTCGCGCGCGCCGACGCGATGCCCAAGACCGACGATGCCCCCGCCCCCGCCCTGGCCACGAGCGCGCCTGTCTTGGTCGGTGCCCTCGACGGCCCCAACTGGTGGTTCGCCTGCGCCTACGGCTCGAGCACCGCGACCGCAGGCCCCTCGCAGCTCCATCTCGTCGGCCCCCAACCCCCGCGCGAGCGAGTCGAGGCCCTGGCCGCGAGCGGCTGTGAGATCCGCTGGCACGCCTGCGATCTCGACGCCCCCTCCGAGCTCGGCGAGCGACTCGCGGACCTCGTCGACGCGACCCGCGGGCTCGTGCTCGGGCTCGCGCCCGCGACCGTCAACGCGGCGCTCGAGCTGCTCGCGACCGTCTCGACCCAGCCCGCCGCGTGGTGCCTCTTGCATCGGGTTTCATCCACCGCCACCGCGGCCGTCGACGCGGCGCTCACCGCCGCCGCCGCCGTCGAGCAGCACCGCAGCGGAGCTCGGTGGCTCTCGCTCAACTTCCGCGGCTGGACCGCCGCGCCCGAGTCCGGCGCCCCGCTGGCCGGTGAGCGACCTGCTGCGGCGACCGAGCTGCGCGAACTCTACGAGCGAGCCCTCGCCTTCGACGAGGGCGTCGAGATCTTCGTCGAGGCGGCGCCCGAGTCCGGGCACGGCGAGCGCGTCGATCCGAACGTCCACGAGCGGCCCGAGGGCGCCGCCGAGTACCTCGCCCCTCGAACGGCGCTCGAGCGGCGGCTCGCCGAGGTCTGGACCCAATACCTCGGCTTCTCACCGATCGGGATCAACGACGACTTCTTCGATCTCGGCGGTCAGTCGCTGCTAGCGACCGGGGTCCTGACCCATCTGCGCGAGCAGGGCATGCACGTCCGCCTCGACGCCTTCTTCGCCAACGCGACCGTCGCCAAGCTCGCGCAGCTGATCGAGGCCGGCCCGGGTGAGGGTCGCTCCGCGCCCGCGCCGATCACCAGGATCGAGCGTGGCCGGCCGCTGCCGCTGTCCTTCGCCCAGCAAAGGATGTGGTTCTTCGACCAGCTCGAGCCCGGGACCGCGACCTACACGGTGCCCGGCTGCATCCGCCTCGATCTCCCGGTCAACGTCGACGCCCTCCGCCGAAGCTTCGACGAGCTCGTCCGTCGGCACGAGACCCTCCGGACCCGCTTCGTGCTCGTCGACGGGCAGGCCGCGCAGATCATCGATCCGCCCGCGCCCTTCGATCTTGGCTACGTCGACCTCTCGCAGACGCCGGTCGCAACCCGTGAAGCCGAGGCGATCACCGCAGCCCTGGCGCTGACCCGCCGGCCCTTCGATCTCGCGCGCGGTCCGCTCCTGCGCGCAACTGTGTTCGAGCTCGACGAACACTGCTTCATCCTTCAACTCGCGATGCACCACATCATCTCCGATGGCTGGTCGATCGGGGTGTTCATCCGCGAGCTCGGGGCGCTCTACGACGCGCTGTCCTCCGGCCGCCCCTCGCCGCTGACCGAGCTGCCGATCCAGTACGCCGACTTCGCGGTTTGGCAGGCCGAGTGGTTTCGCGGCGAGGTCCTCGACGAGCAGCTCGGCTACTGGCGGCGGCAGCTGGCCGAGCTCCCGCCGCCTCTCGACCTCCCGATCGCAGGTCCGCGCCCGCCGGTCCAGACCTACGTCGGCGCGGCGGTCTCGTTCACGATCGACGCCGAGTCGACGGCCGCGCTGACCGAGGTCGCCCGGGCCGAGGGCGCGACGCTGTTCATGGCCCTGCTCGCCGGCTACGCCGCGCTGCTCGGCCGCTACACCCGGCGCGAAGACATCCTCGTCGGGACGCCGGTCGCAAACCGCAACCGGACCGAGCTCGCCGAGCTGATCGGCTTTTTCGCCAACACCCTGGCGCTGCGCGTGGATCTGTCCGGGGACCCGAGCTACGCCGAGCTCCTCCGCCGCGTCCGCGGGACCACCCTCGACGCCTTCAGCCATCAGGATCTCCCCTTCGAGCGGCTGATCGAGGAGCTCGCCCCCGACCGCGATCTGAGCCGCTCGCCGCTGTTTCAGACCATGTTGGTGGTCCAGAACGCGCCCCTGACTCCGGACCTGGGCGGCGCGCCGATCACCAGCATTCCCCTCGACAAGGGCTCGGCGCAGTTCGACACGACCTGGTACTTCACGCAGAACGCCCAAGGGCTCGCGTGCACCCTCGAGTACAACACCGATCTGTTCGAGGCCGCGTCGATCGAGCGGCTGATCGAGCACCTGTGTCGGCTGCTGCGCTCGGCCGCCGCCGCGCCGCGCCAGCCCTTGTCCGCGCTCGCGCTGCTCGCCCCGACCGAGCTCGAGCAGCTCGCCGCGTGGTCGCGGGGTCCGGCGCCCGCGACCGAGCGCGCCGAATTCTCGGGCATTTTGGCCGCGCTCGCAGACCCCTTCCGGCGCAGCCCCGACGCGACCGCGCTCACCCACGGCGACACCAGCTGGTCGTACCGCGAGCTCGAGCGCCGCGTCGCCCGGTGGGCCCGACGACTCCGCGAGGCGGGCGTCGGTCCTGAGGTCCGCGTGGCCCACTACCTCTCCCGTGGTCCCGAGCTCGTCGCGCTCACGCTCGGCGTCTGGGCCGCGGGCGGCTGCGTCGTGCCCCTCGATCCCAAGCACCCTCCCGCCCGGACCGAGCGCAGCCTCGCCGTCGCCGCGCCGCGCCTCCTGGTCACCGAGGCCCGCCTCGGCCGGGCCCTGACCACCAGCGTCACGCGGCTCGAGATCGACGCCGAGGGACCCGAGGGCCAGGGCCCCGAGCGCACGCCAGAGCTCGAGCCGCACCCGGAGCAGCTGGCCTACGTGCTGTTCACCTCGGGCTCGACCGGCGAGCCCAAGGCGACCGGGATCAGCCAGCGCAGCGTCGTGGCCCTGGTCGAGTGGCTGCGGCGACGCTACGCGCCCGAGGACCTCGCCGGCGTCTTGCTCGCGACCTCCGTGGCCTTCGACCTGTTCATGTTCGAGCTCCTCGCGCCGCTGGCCAGCGGTGGACGAGCCGTGATCGTCGACAACGTGCTCGAGCTCGCCGAACTCGACGACGACGTCGGCGTGACGCTGATCAACAGCGTGCCCTCGGCGGTCGCGGAGCTGGTCCGCGTCGGCCGGATCCCGCGCTCGGTCCGGGTCGTGAACCTCGCGGGTGAGCCGGTCCCCGAGGCCCTGGTCGTCGCGCTCGCTGGCCTCGACCACGTCAACGCGATCCACAACCTCTACGGCCCGACCGAGGACACCGTGTACTCGACCAGCGCGACCCTGGACTCGGGCCCCGTTCACATCGGCCGTCCGATCGACGGGACCCGAGCCCAGGTCCTCGACGGGCGAGGCGAGCCCGCGCCGATCGGGCTCGTCGGCGAGCTCCACCTCGCTGGCGAGGGCCTCGCGCGGGGCTACCTCGGGCGCCCGCGCGCGAGCGCCGAGCGCTTCGTCCCGGACCCCAATGGTCCCCCCGGCGCGCGAATGTATCGAACCGGCGATCTCGTTCGCTGGCGCGAGGACGGGACCCTCGCGTTCCTCGGTCGCGTCGATCATCAGGTCAAGATCCGCGGCGTTCGGCTCGAGCTCGGTGAGGTCGAGGCCCTCCTGACCCGCGCGCCCGAGGTCCGGGCCACCGCAGTCCTGAGCCTCGCGGGTGCCGAGGCCCCGGAGCTGGTCGCCTTCGTCGTCCCCGAGGCCGAGGCCGAGGCCTCCGGCGAGCTCGAGACCGAACACGTCGGTCGCTGGCGAACCGTATGGGACGAGACCTTCGCCGCCACGGCCACCGATCCCTACGAGGCCTGCGGCTGGATCGACTCGCGCGGGCAGCCCTTCCCCGCCGCGCAGCTGCGCGAGCGCTTCGAGGGCCTCGCCGCCCGCCTTGGTCGTGACCACGCTCGGATCCTCGAGCTCGGCTGCGGCAACGGGCTGCTCGTGCGCGAGCTGGCCCCGACCAGCACCCGCTACATCGCCAGCGATCTGTCGGCGCGGGCGCTCGCGCGGCTCGGCGTCCTCGTCGAGCGCGCGCCCGAGCTCGCCCACGTCGAGCTGCGCCTCGCCGCCGCCGATGACTGGTCCGGGCTCGAGGCCGAGTCCCTCGATCTCGTCGTCATCCACTCGGTCGTGCAGTACTGGCCGAGCGTAGACTATCTCCTGCGGGTCATCGACGGCGCGCTCGCGGCCCTGCGCCCGGGCGGCCAGCTGTTCATCGGCGACGTCCGCAACCTCGATCTCCACCACGCCTTCCTCAGCTCCGTGGTCGTCGACCGGGCCGACGACGACTGTCCGCGAGCGCAGCTCCTCGATCAGATCGAGCGCCTACGCGCGAGCGAAGAAGAGCTGCTCATCGCGCCGCAGCTCTTCGTCGAGCTCGAGGCCCGGACGCCGCGGATCGCAGCGCTTCGGATTGAGCTCGAGCCCGGCCGCGCTCACAACGAGCTGACCAAGTTTCGCTACGACGTGAGCATCGAGGTCGGCGAGCAGGTCGAGCGCGAGCTGATCGAGTGGTTTGACGCGTCCGCGCGCCCGCTCGGGTTGGCCGAGATCGCCGAGCTGCTCGGGGCGACCCCGGCCGCCATCGGCATCGGCGGCCTCCTCGACGCCCGCGTGCGCGACGAGCTCGGCGTGCTCGCGGCCCTCGCCGATGCCGAGCTCCCCGACGCCGCGGCGATCCGCGCGGCCCCGGCCACCGCGGCCCCGAGCGCCGCGATCGAGCCCGCCGAGCTGTGGGCGATCGGCGAGCGCCTCGGCCGCGAGGTCGAGCTTCGCCCGAGCGCCGAGCCTGGCAGGATCGACGTCGCCTTCGGGCCAGCCGTCGGCGAGCGCCGAGCGCCGCGCTTTCCCGCTAACGAGATCGGCGCCCTGCCGCCCGAGCGGCGCGCCAACCGGCCGGTCCGGGTCGCGGATGTCCGCCGCCGGGCCGCCGACCTCGACCGAGCGCTGCGGGAGTGGCTCGCCACGCAGCTGCCCGGCCAGGCGGTCCCGGCTCGCTTCGTGTTCCTCGAGGCGCTCCCGACCACGACCTCCGGCAAGGTCGATCGCCTCGCGCTCGCGCGTCGATCGAGCGCCGGAGCCAGGGCTCGGGTCGTCCGTCACCCGCCGCGCGGCGAGACCGAGCTCGCCCTCGCAGCCTTGTGGTCGGAGCTGCTCGGCGTCGACAAGATCGATCGCGAGGACGACTTCTTCGACATCGGTGGCCACTCGCTGCTCCTCGCCAGGCTCTTCGTTCGGCTCGAGGGTCGCTTCGGGGTCTCGCTCCCGCTGCGGCGGCTGTTCGAGGCCCCGACCCTCGCCGAGCTCGCCGCGGCCGTCGACCGCGCCCGCGCCCACGACCTGCGCGAGCCCGACGCGCCCAAGCTCGAGGACGCAGCCCGGCTCGCCCCCAACATTCGCCCGACACCGAAGCTCAGCCCAGCCCGCCGCCCGGCCGCGCGGATCCTGCTGACCGGCGCCACGGGCTTCGTCGGGGCCTTCGTTGTCCGCGAGCTCCTGCGTCGAACCGACGCGTCGATCTCGTGCCTGGTCCGCGCTCGCGATCGCGCCCACGCCGACGCCCGGCTGCGCGAGGCGCTGCGCGAGCTCGGCCTCGACGCGGCCGCCGCCAGCCCTCGCGTGAACACGATCCTCGGCGACCTCGACGAGCCCAACCTCGGCCTCGCGGCCGCCGACTTCGACGAGCTCGGCGAGTCGGTCGACGCCGTGCTCCACAACGGCGCGCAGGTCAACTTCCTCTATCCCTTCGAGGCCCTGCGCCGGACCAACGTCGACGGCACCGCCACGATCCTGGCCCTCGCCTGTCACCGTCGGCTCAAGCCCGTCCACTACGTCTCGACCGTCGGCGTGTTCGGAGGCTTTGGCGCGCAGGTCTGCCGCGAAGACGCTGCCCTGGTCGGCCACGCCCTGCCCCGCGGCGGCTACAGCCAGTCCAAGTGGGTCGCGGAGCAGCTCGTCGCCGAGGCCCGCGAGCGCGGCGTCCCGACATGCGTGTATCGGCTCGGGACCGTCAGCGGCGACACCCAACGCGGCCGCGCCAACACCCGCGACTTCCTCTCGCGCATGGTCGTCGGCTCGATCGAGCTCGGGCTCGCGCCGGACATCGGCTGGTCCCAAGACATGACCCCCGTCGACTATGTCGCCGCCGCGATCGTCGAGCTCGGGTTCGGTTCGGCTCCGAGCGCGACGACCTTTCACCTCGTCAACCACGATCGCTTTCACTGGCCAGCGCTGCTCGACGAGCTCGCCGGCCTCGGTCATCCGCTCCCGCGCGTGCCGATCGACGAGTGGGTCGCGGCCGTGCGCGGGCGCGTCGACGCGGGCACGCCCTGCGCCGTGGCTCCGCTGCTGCCGATGCTCGCGCGGATCTCCGCGGAGCTCGGGGCCGAAGCTGCGCCGCCGCATGACGGGCCCGGGCTCAACATGCGCTTCGACTGCCACAACGCCGAGCGCGGGCTCGAGCCCGCGGGCATTCGCTGCCCGCCGATCGACGCCGAGCTGCTGCGTCTGTATCTGCGCCAGCTCGTCGAATTCGCTCGAGTCGGCGCGGGCACGGCCGGGTAGCAGCCCGGGGTGCAATGCATCGTGTCGCCTCGCGCCGGAATGTTCGCCGAGGGCGCGAAGCCAAAACGCCGCTGTACCGGGCGTACTGCAAGTTTTGGCGACAAAGCCCTCGGCGAAGAGGCCAAGCGAGGCGGCGCGAGGCATTGCACCCCGGGCTGCTAGCGCTCAGGCCGAGAGCGCCTCGCGATAGATTGCGTCGACCTCGAGCTCGAGCTCGAGGGCCTCGATCGTCAGCCGCTGCCCAGGCCCGGCCTCGAGCAGGGCCCAGCGATCCCCGCGCTCGCGGACCTGCAGCTCGAGCAGCGGGCGATCCTGGGCCACGAGCAGATAAGCCTGCAGCGAGGGGATCCGGCGAAAGTACGAGGCCTTCAGCCCGCGGTCGTAGGCCTCCGTCGACCTCGCCAGGACCTCGACGATCAACGTGGGGTTGAGCAAGGCATGGGTGTCGGCGGCGACCTTCGGCGGGCCATGGACCACCGCGAGATCCGGGTAGGTGTCGACGTCGACAGCCTCGATGCGGATCCGCGCGTCGGCAGTCAGAACTCGGCACGGCCCGCCTTCGAGGGCATCGCGCAGCATGGACCCGAGCTCGGCCACGAGCCGGCTGTGCTCGAGGGTGCCGCCAGCCATCGCAGGCACCTTGCCAGCGATGTACCGATGCTCGCGCGGGGCCTCGCGCTCGAGCGCGCAGTGCTCGGCATCGGTCATGCTCAGCAGCGGGGACCCGGCGGGCTCTGCCGCATAGCGCCCCGGCGCCAAAATCCCGCAGGGATCGAAGACCCGCTTCAGCGCACCGAGCAGCTCGCCGTAGCGCGGAGTCTGCCGGGTCAGCGCGTCCATCGATCCGACCCCGAGCCGGGTCGGGAAGTAGCCGCGGTCCATCAGCCCGGCGGCGAGCGCCGCGTGGCAGGCGAGCGCGGCCGCGTCGTGGCCTTCCACGCGACGGTCGTAGGCCGTCGAGATGTGCAGCTGCAGCGCGCGCTCGCGGACCGGGAACACGCCGATTCCCGGCTCGAAGCCGTGGCTCGAGATCACCTCGCACGCGTAGCGTGCAGCTGCAAGCAGCTCCGCGCCGCGAAAGGGGACCGTCGCGGTCGTGAACTTGAACCCGCAGCCGTCGCGGTCGAGGTCCATGGCCTCGCTCGTCGGCGGATCGCCCACGCGCCAGTACGCGCCGCGCAGCCCGGTCCCGGCCACGCCGCCCGTGAACCCAGCGACGACCGCCCGAACCTCGGCGTGGCGCGAAGCCGGAAACTCGCGCTCGAGCCCGGCGAGCGACGCGTCGACGAAGCACGACCACGACGCGCGCCCGGCCAGCGCGGCCTCGAGCCGACGCTGCTGCAGCTCGACCTGCTCGACCGTCCCGCACAGCCCGATCGAGCCGTTCCAGCGGCCGTAGCGATGCGGGGCCGCGAGCGCCTCGGCGGTCGTCGAGTCCAGCGGCACCGCGCCACCGGTCGCCGCCCACGGATAGCTCATGACCTTGCGCAGCGCCTGGTAGACGTTGCCGAAGAAGGGCCCGCTCGGGAGGATCCGATCGAGGCGAAGAGGACGAATCGCGTCGACGGCGGCCGCGAGGGCGTCGTCACCTTCGACGGTGAAGAACCCAACCCGCGCGTACTCGGGCGCGCGCATCAGCCAGATCGTCGCGCGCGTGACCACGCCGAAATTCGACTGCGAGAACAGCCCGGCGAGGGCCGGCCCGAGGCCCCACGAGTCGAGGGCCCGCGTCGCCGACTCCGGGTGCTCGCCCCCGAACGCGCCGTAGCCCGTGCAGATGACCTCACCGTCGGCGAGCACGACCTCGAGGTCGCTCGCGCAGGCGACGTGGTCGCAGTAGGCCGTGACTCCGTGCCCGCGCTCGAGCAGGTTGCCGATCACGCTGGAGTCGAAGCTCGACGAGGTCGCGTCAATCCACAGCCGCCCGCCGGTCTGCTCGCGGACGAAGTCGTGGAGCTGGCGCTGGGTCACGCCCGGCTCGATCACGACGTAGCCCAGCTCCTCGTCGAGCTCGAGGATCCGATCGAGGCCGCCGAGCTCGAGGACCACCGCGCCGTCGGTGGTTGGGACCCGCGAGCCGTAGCCCCAGTTCTTGCCCGTGCTGGTCGGGTAGAGCGGGACGCCGTGCTCGGCGGCGACGCGGACGCAGGCCTGAACCTCCGCGCGCGTCCTCGGCCGCAAGATCGCAAGCACCCGCGAGGCGGTCGCGTAGGTCGCCGTCTCGGCGGCCTCGAGCTCCCTCGCCCGCGTCTCGACCCCGTCGACGCCGAGCGTCGACGACCAGGCCGCGAGCGCCGCGGACAGCCGATCGCGGGCCACGGTCACGAGCTGGTCGCCAGATCCACGCGCGGGAGCTTGGCGAGGAGCGCGTCGACGAGGTGGCGCACGAGGTCGACCCCTTCGTGGATCCCCGGGTAGAAGCCCGGGAAGGGGTTGACGTCGACGACAAAGCTCTCGCCCGCCTTCGACTCGATGATGTCGACGCCCGCGAAGTCGAGCCCGGTCGCGCGCGCGGCCGCGATCGCGATGCGCCGCTGCTCGGGCGTCGGCTGGCGCGAAAACATGCCACCGCCGCGGCGGTGGCGATCCATGACCTTCCAGCCCCGGAACTTGGCCACCTCCTTGCCGTAGGCGGCCACGACCTGATCGCCGACGACGTTGACCCCGATGAAGCGATCCGGCGTCGACTCGATGAACGCCTCGACGAAGTGGCTCGGGTGCTCCGAGTAGTCGACGATGTCGACGAGCTGATCGTGATTGGCGACGCGGGTGATGCCGACGCCGAAGCTCCCGAGCCGCGGTTTGATGATGTGCGGCCGCGCGTCGACCAGGTCGCGGACGGCCTCGACGTTGTCGCGCGAGATCAGCATGAAGTCCGGGACCGGGACGCCGTGGCGCTCGAGCACCATCTGGGTCCGGTACTTGTCGAGCGTCGTGCGGACTGACTCGGCGGTGTTGAGGACCGGGCAGCGCTGACCGATCGCCTCGAGGACCTCGAGGTGAAAGCTGCCGTAGGACCGGTCGAGCTCTCCGAACCAAAAGTAGGCGTCGAGGGTCGCAAAGTCGAAGTCCCCGGCGAGCACCCGACCGTTGCGGATGTGGGCCACGCGAAAGTCGAGCTGGGGGACGATCAGGACCCCGGGCCTCGCCGACAGGCGCTCGACGAACTCGCGCTCGAGCTGCTCGAGCCACATGCCTGGGGAGTGGACGGCGATCGAGGACATGCTGGCCCGGGTCGGCAGCCACAGCCCAATGTTGAGCTCATGCATTCAGTCAGATCCGTTTCTGAGCCAGAGCTCCGCCGCGCAGTGCGGCCGGTCCGCAATGATACCCCGACGCCGACAGTCCGCGATTACGCGATCGGAGTCCGCAACACCCTGGCCGTCGCGACTGGCCTCGATCGGCAGCAGGTGGCCCAGCCACGGCTCGAGGCCCATGGCGTAGATGTAGACCCGGCGAGGGCGGAGGCGGTCGACGATCGCCATGGCCCCGGCGTAGTCCGAGCCGGTCGTCCGACGCTCCTGATCCAAAGTCCGGGGCAGCGGCCGAAACAACAGCCCACCGTAGGTCGTGGACAGCGGCGCACCGACGCTCTCCATCCCGAGCAAGAGCACGTCGACCTCACCGACGATCGCGTGGATGTGAGCGTAGAGCTCGGGGTCGACGTTCGCCGAGTCAGCGGCGCACACCGCGCAAAACCCACCGAGGCGCAGGTGCCAGGCGGCCTTGCTCGAGATGTCGAGGTCCGCGTGCTCGCCGAGGAAGGGCAAGGCCGTGAGCTCGCCGCCCGCGAGCGCGATCGACTCGAGCTCGTCGACCTCGATGATCTCGGAGAACCCGATCGCCGCCAGCGTCCGCCGAAACGAGGGGTCTTCGACGGTCCCGCCAGTGTTCTTGGGGACCACCACGCGAAGGATCTGATGCCGGAGCTGCAGCAGGGTCTCCAGGTTGAAGTGGTCTTTGTGATAGTGGGTCAGGACGACGTAGTCGATGGTATCGGGCAGATCACTCCAGCTATTGCGAGGCGCGCCCGAAGGCTGCTCGTAGGCCAGGACCGGGTCGAACAGCACGCTCACCTCATCGGTCTCGAACAACACACAGGCGTGCCCGAAATATCGCATGCGGAGCCCATCGATCGGCGTGGTCTCACGTGGTCCGCTACGCGCGAATGTTGCGTCCGCGCCCGCCGTGAACAGCTCGCGAAACCCGACCCGATCTTCGGCCGAAATCGCCAGGCGTTCACCGAGCTCGTCGACGCGGGCGCGCGGGACACCGTGGCGGCGAGCGGCGAACAGCTCGTCGTAGACCTCGCTCGCCAATGGCACCGAGGCGCACAGATCAGGGTCCGAGTCGAGGACCGGGGTCGTGAATTGTGGCGCTCGGTGATCGCCGGCGAGCCTGCGCAGGGCGACGCTCTGGAGCTCTGGGACGTAGTGGGGGCTGCGGTAGAGCAGCCCCTCGAGGAAGCGGACGCGGGGTGAATTGGCGAGGTCGTAGACGAGCTCGACGTAGCCACGCAGGCGCGGCGGAATCCGGGCGTAGAGCGGCGTCATGCTCCCCCCCGTGGCGGCGCTGCGGACCAGCGCGTCGAGCTGCTCGACATCGCGGGCGAGGGCAATTCGCTCGCGCTCGCGCGCTTGCATGGCCTCGAGCACGGTCTCGACCTCGGCGACCCGAGCCGGATCGATGTCGACCCATGGGCCGCCAATCAGCGCCGGGGTGCGCGCCGCCTTCCAGTGATACTCGGGCGCCTCGACGTAGGACCGGAGCAGGGGTAGCCACACGTTGACGAGGTTGAGAGCCGACTGGATCGGCGGAATGTGTTGTTCGGTGGCCGGCCAGCGCGAGACCAAGGGTCTCGCGCACGCGTCGCCACGAAGGTAGACAAGCTCCTCGCTCATGTGCTCCCCGATCGGCGCCGCAGGCTATCCTCCATCCCGCACATCTTCCGGAGCCTATCATGGCACCGCGTGGGCGTGGTAAATACTCTACGCAATGGCCTTTGGACCGAAACCTGGCTCGCCCGCGGCGCTGCTGTTCGAGCGCTTCGAGGCCGGCTTCGAGAACCCGGCGAGGATCGAGGGCGTGTGCCAGTTCGAACTCGAAGGCGACGACGGTGGCGCGTTTCAGCTCCAGATCACCGCCGATCGCCTCGCGTACCGCAGCGGCCACGCCGACGCCCCTCGGGCCAAGATTCGCATGCCAGCTGCGATCGCGGTGGAGATCGCGACCGGCGACAACATCGACTTTCACGATCAGCTCAATTTCGAACGGATCGAGGCCGACGGCGACATGGCGATCCTCGGCATCCTCGCGCAGATCACCAAGCGGCCCAACGCGGCCGCGCTCGCCCGCTTCGCCGAGATCGAAGCCCGCTACGCGAGCAGGGTCAATTCCTCGAACACAGATCGAGTCGCCGAGCCGCGACGGGTCTCGGCCACGCCCGCCGATGAGGTCGCGGCCCTCGTCGAAGCCAGCGTCCCGGTCATCGTCGAAGGCGGGCTCTCGGCCTGGACCGAGGCCCTGGGCTGGACCCTCGACGGGGTCGGCGAGCGCTTCGCCAAGGTTGAGATCCAAAGCACCCTCGGGATCACCAGCGTCGCCGACTTCATGGCCGCGCTCGCGGCCATCGAGCCCGCGCCCTACACGATCGGCTGCGTGATGCCGGAGGCGATGCGCGCCTTCTTCCCGCCGCCGCTGTTCGATCCCGAGGGCTTCGGACCCGCGCAGCTGTGGATGGGCTCGGCGGCCGGGCAGATCTCGACGCTCCTGCACCGCGACAGCGGCGACGCCTTCCTCGGCCAGGTCATCGGGCGCAAGCGCTTCAAGCTCTACTCGCCCGACCAGAGCCCGTCGATGTACCCCTTCAAGAGCTTCAACCGCGACCAGCCCTGCTGGGTCAACCCCTGGGAGCCCGATCTCGACTGCTACCCGCGCTTCGCCGACGCCTACGCGACCGACTTCATCCTCGCGCCCGGTGAGCTGCTGATCATCCCGCGCGGCTGGTACCACACCGTGCTCGCCCTCGCGCCCACGCTCTCGGTCGGCTTCCACCGCGAGCCTGTCCGCGACTTCGGCCGCGTGCTGCATGAACCCGGCGCCGCGCCGAGCGAGGCCGGATGACCGCCGCCCCCCACGATCTCGAGGCCCTCGGCTGGGATGACCGGTCCGCGCGAACGTTCAAGCCGTGGGCCGACGCCGGGCTGGTCCCCGCGCGCGTCCTCGTCGAGCACCGCGAGCACTACCGCGTTGCAACCAACGACGCCGAGCTCCCGGCCGAGGTCTCCGGTCGCTTTCGCCACGACGCCAACGCCCGGGTCGACTTCCCGGCCGTCGGTGACTTCGTCGCCGTCGAGCTACCCGAGAGTGACGGGCCCGCGATGATCCACGCGGTCGTGCCCCGACGCTCGGTGTTCATGCGCCAGTCTGCGGGCGAGCAGGTCGAGGCCCAGGTCGTCGCGGCCAACATCGACGTGCTGTTCATCGTGACCGCCTTCAATCACGACCTCAACCTTCGCCGGCTCGAGCGCTACTTGACCCTCGCGTGGGAGAGCGGGGCCCGGCCCGTCATCCTGATCAACAAGGTCGATCTGTGCGACGACGTCGACGCGGTCCTCGCGGACGTCGCCCCGGTCGCGCTCTCGGTCCCGGTCCACCCGCTCAGCGCGCTCGCGTCCGAAGGCGTCGAGGCGATCGAGCAGTACCTCGAGAAGGGCAAGACCATCGGGCTGATCGGCTCGTCGGGGGTCGGCAAGTCGACGCTCATCAACCAGCTAATCGGCGGCGCGGTCCAGGCGACGAAGGCCGTGCGCGAGGCCGACTCCCGCGGCCGCCACACGACCACCCATCGCGAGCTGTTCGTGCTGCCCCGCGGCGGGATGCTGATCGACACCCCCGGCATGCGCGAGCTCCAGCTGTGGGTCGCCGACGAGGGCCTCGACGCGACCTTTCAAGACATCGGCAGCCTCGCCCGCGAGTGCCGGTTCAAGGACTGCCGTCACGAGCGCGAGCCCGGCTGCGCGGTCCGGGCCGCGGCCGAGGCCGGTGAGCTCGACGCCGACCGCCTCGCCAGCTACGAGAAGCTCGGGCGCGAGCTCGACTTCGTCCACACGCGCACCGACAAGCAGGCCGCGAGCAAGAAGAAGAAGAGCGACAAGGCGATCCATCGGGCGATGAAGCGCTTCAACAAGAAGCGCAGCTAAATCTAAATCAAACGCTGAATTCAAAAAGGCCTTTTTGAAAGGCCCCTTGAAGACGAGCACTCGCCGAGAGGCGAGCGTTTGGGGTGAGCGGAGGGGGCTTTGCCGCCGCAGCGAGGGGCCTTTTTTGAAAGGCCCCTTGAAGACGAACCGTGGGTGCGACCTTGGCCCCTTCCTGCCTGAAGCGAGGCCGAGTCGACAACGGCAACAGCGGCCCCAGATGCGCCTGGCGGCGTGAGTTCAAGGCGGTCGCCGCGCTAGCGCGAGGACCCGCCCGCCCTGCATGACCAGGCGCAGCTCTCGCAGCGCGCGGATGTCTTGCAGCGGATCCCGGCTCGTGGCGACGAGGTCAGCGCGGAGCCCGACGCGGAGGTCGCCGCGATCGTCGTCGAGCCCGAGCAGCTTGGCGGCGTCGCGGGTCAGCATCGAGATCGCACGCAGGGGCGCGAGCCCGACCTCGACGTAGCTGTCGAGGATCGTCAGCGCCAGCTGACCACGATCGCGGCCGGGAATGTCCGACATGATGTCGCTGCCGAAGGCCATCTCGACGCCGAGCTCGATCGCGTGACGCAGGCGCGTGATGACCTGCTCGTGGAGCTCGCGAGCGTGATCCGGGGGCGCCCCCGCGGCCTCGAGATAGCCCTGGCTCAGCTCGGTCCCGACCAGGACCACGCCGTGGTCACGGACCAGCTCCAGGGTCTCGCGCGAAGCCTCGACGGCGTGCTCGATCGAGCTGACGCCGGCCAGCGCGGCCCGCCGGGTCCCGGCATCGGTCACGCAGTGAGCGGCGACGGCGAGGCCCGCGTCCCGGGCATGCTCGACGACGAACGCGAGCTCGTCGCGGGTGTAGCCGCAGCGCTGATCGTCGACGATGACCTTGATCAGCTTGGCCCCGTGGGCGACGTTCTCGCGCATCGCCGCGAGCATTCGCTCGCGGGTGTCGGCCACGGTCCAATCGATCCCAACGAGGCCGGGGCGCTCGGGCGGGACGATGCCCGAGGCGTACTGCCCCCCGGACGGCGTCAAGGCCTTGCCCGAGCAGATCATCGTGGGACCAGGCACGAGGCCCTCCTCGATCGCGCGGGCGAGTGCGCTGTCGGCCCAGGCCCCGGCGTTGCCGAGATCGCGGACCGTCGTGAACCCGGCCCTGAGCATGGCCCTGGCGTTGTGAGCGCCCTGGAGCGCGCGCCAGGCCGTGCTGTTGCTCGCCGTGTAGGTCAAGACGCTGGCCTCGAGCTCACGCTGGCGATCCGAGCGGATCGGGCGGACGCCGAAGCACAGATGGGTGTGGCAGTCGATCAGCCCGGGCAGCAACCAGGCGTCGGACAGATCGATGCGCTCGGCTTCGGGCGGGGCGTCGAGGTCGGGGCCGATCGCGAGGATGCGCTGACCTTCGATGAGCACGCGCTGGTCGGCCAACACCGCCCCCGAGGACGGGACGACGAGGTGTCCGGCGTCGATCAGCACCGTCGTCGCCGCCTCGTTCGGCCCCGCGTCGAGCCCACGGTCCAGATGGTGGCCCAAGGTCAAAACACAAAGTCCTCGGCCTCGTCATCCGAGCCCGAGCCCGAGCCCGAGCCCGAGCCAAACAGCTGCGCGATCGGGGCCTCGGGATCGATCGTGGCGAGCTCGGCGAGGCGCACGAAGTCTGCGATGAAGCGAAGGGCCCAGTCCTCGGAGATCCGCTCGCGGTTCCAACCGACAAACCCGGCGATACCGCCCGGCGTGTCCTCGACCGAGAGCTGCAGATCAAAGGGCACCGTGGCCCGGGCCAGGGTCCGGGGAGCGAGCTGAAGATCGGCGATCTCGAGCGGCCCGAAGGGCGCGTTGTGGGCGTCGAACTGAACGTTGACCAGGGGCGTTTGCGGATCGCCAGCACGGCGAACCGCGGCCACGACCTCGTCGAAGGGCAGCGCCTGGTTGTCGAGCGCGGCGAGCACGAGCGCGCGCGTGCGAGCGAGGAGCTGCCCGAAGCCGAGGCTGGAGTCGCAGTCGATGCGCACGACCAGCTCGTTGACGAAGAAGCCGACCAGGCCCTCGGTCGCCGCGCTGCGCGAGGCCGTGGGCATGCCGATAGCGAGGTCGCGGGCCCCCGTATGCCGGGTCAGGCAGGCGGCGTACACGGCCAGCAGGACCATGGATTGAGTCGCCCGCGCGGCCCGGGCGAGCGCGTCGATCCGCTCGACGATCGCCGCCGGGATCGCAAAGTCCCGGTAGCGGCCCAACGCCGCCCCGCGCGAGACCAGCGTCGCGGAGCCGGGGACGGGGACCAGCTCGACCTCGCGCAGTTGCTCGGTCCAGTAGCGGCGCTGGGCGTCCCACTCGCGGACCTCGGCCTCGCTGGCTTCGGCTCGGGCCAGGGCGAGATCGATCAGCTGCGTCGGGAGGGCCGGCAGCGTCGGCGCCGGGGCGCCGGAGCGCAGCGCGGGGTAGAGCGCCGCGAACTCGCGCAGGAGCACGCCGAGGGACCACTCGTCGCAGATCAGGTGGTGCATCACGATGACCCACAGGGCCGCGTCGGGGCTCGTGCGCAGGACCGTGAGTCGAAACAAGGGCCCGGCCTCGAGATCGAAGGGCCGCTCGACCTCGACCGCGGCCCGGGCCTCGACTTCGTCGGGCCCGATCTCGACGAGCTCGAAGGGCAGCGGGACATCGATCAGGCGCTGGTGGGGGACCCCGTCGATCGCCACGAAGCAGGTCCGGAGGCCCTCGTGACGGGTGACGAGGAGCTCGAAGCTCCGCCGCAGGGCGTCGACGTCGAGCGGGCCGCGGAGCTCGATCGCCATCGGCACGTGGTTGTGGGAGCGCCCCCGCGCGAGCTGCTCGACGAACCACAGCCGGCGCTGGGCCGCGGTCACCGGCCAGTCGCGGCCCTCGCCTCGCGCGATCGCAGGCGCCGCCGACGGTGGCTGGTCGGGCTCGTGAGCGCCGAGCGAGGAGATCACCGCCGCGAGCTCGTGGACGGTCGGGCCGTCGAACAGAGCCCGAACCGGGACCGGGACGCCGAACGCCCGGCGCACGAGCTCGGCCAGCTGGATAGCGAGGAGCGAGTGGCCGCCAGCGTCGAAGAAGTCGGTCTCGCGCGAGACCAACTCGAGCCCGAGGACCTCCGCGTAGATCGCCGCGACGCGCTGTTCGACGGGGCCCTCGGGCGCGGCGCCGACCGCCTCGTGCCGCGCGGGCTCGGGCAGCGCGCGACGATCGATCTTGCCGCTCGAGGTTCGCGGCCAGCGGACGACTTCACCCCACCTCGTCGGGATCAGGTAGCGCGGCAGGAGCTCGGCGACCCGCGCGCGCAGGCCCACGAGGCCGTCCGTGGCGCTCGAGTCGAGCTCGACGTGGGCGATCAGGTGGTCACCGCGGCCCACGACGGCGACAGCCTCGAGCGCGCCCGCGCGACGCAGGCCCTCCTCGACCTCGCCGAGCTCGATCCGATAGCCACGGACCTTGACCTGATGATCGCGGCGCCCGAGAAATTCGAGCTCACCGTCGGGCCGATGGCGAGCCCAGTCTCCGGTCCGATAGAGGCGCTGGCCGTCGCGCGCGAACGGGTCGGGCACGAACTGCGTCGCGCTACGTGCCGGCCGCTCGACATAGCCGCGCGCGAGCCCGACGCCGCCGAGGTAGAGTTCGCCGCGCGCTCCGGGCGGGACCCGCTGCATGTGGGGATCGAGGATTCGGGTCGTGGTCCCGGGCAGCGCGCGACCGATCGATGGCGAGCGAGGATCGTCGCGCGCGATCCGGGCGGCCGTCGAGTAGGTCGTGTCTTCGGACGGCCCGTAGAGGTTCCAGACCTCGCTCACGCCCCGATCGTGGAGCGCCTCGACCACGCTGCGTGGGAGCACCTCCCCGGCGAGGTTGACGGTCCGGACCGAGGCCGGCAGGCGGCCGAGCAAGTGGGCGATCGCCGAGGGCACGGTGTTGACCAGGGTCGGGTCCTCGGCCTCGGCGATCGCCTCGATCGACTCGACCAGGATCACGGCCCCGCCGACCGCGAGCGGGGCGAAGATCTCGAACACCGACAGATCGAAGCAGACCGAGGTCGAGGCCAGCACCCGCGCGAGCCGGCTCGGCCCGTAGGTCGCCCGGGCCCAGGCGACCATCGCCGCAGCCGCGCGGTGCGGGATCCCGACGCCCTTGGGCCGGCCCTCGGACCCCGACGTGTAGATGACGTAGGCGAGCTGCTCGGGCTCGACCTCGACGCTCACCGGGCTAGGATCCTCGCGGGCGAAGGCGCCGATACCCGAGAGCGTGCGCTCGACCCGGCTGTGGTCCTCGATGTAGCGCTGGCGCTCGACGGGGTACTCGGGATCGATCGGGACGTAGGCCGCCCCAGCCTTGAGCACGCCGAACATCGCGACGATCAGATCTTCGCTCCGATCCATACGCAGCCCGACGCGGGCCCCGGCCCCAAGCCCGAGGCGCCGGAGCCCGCGCGCGACCTGGTTGGCCCGCGCGTCGAGCTGGCGATAGCGCAGCGTCCGCGCGCCGCACTCGACCGCGACGGCGTCGGGTGTGGCTCGGGCCTGGGCCTCGACCCAGTCGTGGAGGGTGGTTTGGACCTCGGCCCCGGCCTCGACCGGGCCGCCGGACTCCCAGGCCTCGACCTGGGCCTCACCGTCCTCGTCGAGCATGCGCAGCGCGCCGCACTCGCCCTCGGGCTCGCGGACGACCGACTGGGCGAGTTCGGCGAAGCTCGCGAGCATCGACTCGACGGTCGCGTGCTCGAAGCGGCCGCGATCGTACTCGAGCTCGGCCTCGACCCGACGCTCGCGCAGGCGCACGGTCAGGGTCAGGTCGAACTTGGCAGCGCCGGTGTCGAGCTCGTGGACCTCGGTCGAGATCTCCTCGCCGAGCGCGAGCTCCATCTCCCCGCACTCGAGCAGCAACATCAGCTCGATCAGCGGCGTGCCCGAGCCGCGGGCCGGCGCGAGCGCGGCCACGACCTGATCGAAGGGCGTCGCCTGGTGCTCGTAGGCGGCCAGGGCGATGTTGCGCAGCTGGTCGAGGAACGAGGCGAAGGGCGTGCGCTCGCCAACCGTGGCCCGGAGGATCACGGTGTTGACGAAGCAGCCGACCACGCCGTTGTGTTCGGTCCCGGGCCGATTCGCGACCGGCGTCGCTACCCGGACGTCCGAGTCCCCGCTCCAGCGCGCCAGCATGACCTGGGTCAGCGCGATCAGGACCATATGGACCGTGGCCCCCGCTCGCCGGGCGAGGCGCTCGAGCTCGGCGCGAGTGACCGGCACGCGGGCGTTGACGCGGCCGGCCTCGCCGGTCGCCGTGGACCCCAGGGTCGGCAGCCACACGGGCTCGCTGCCCGCGAGCTCCGAGCGCCAAAACGCGAGACCGAGCTCGTAGCTGCGGGCGGCCTCCGACCGCGCATAGTCGGCGTAGCGTCCGGGTTGAGCGCTCAACGGACAGTCGCCGCGGTACAGCTCGCCGAGCTCGTCGAGCATCACCCGCAGCGAGCGGCCGTCGCAGACGATGTGATGCACGACGACGACCAGCATCCAGCGATCGTCGTCGCCGTGAAGGAGCTCGGCGCGGATCAGCGGACCACGCTCGAGCTCGAAGGGCTGGCGGGCGAGCTCGAGCGCCCGGGTCTCGACCCTCGGCCACTCGTCCAGGCTACGGATCACGAGCGAGGCCTGTGGACCCTCGTGGTTGTGACCGTCGACGATCACGCTGTGGAGCGCGTCGTGGCGGGCGACGAGCGCGGCGAAGGCTCGCCCGAGGCGCTCGCCGTCGACCGGCCCCCGGCCTCGGACCGCGAGCGGCATGTTGTACTCGGCGCTGTCGCCCCGGAGCCCTTCGATGAAGGCTAGCCGCTGCTGCGCGGCTGTCAGCGGGGCGGGGCCGGGGCTCGCGGGCGACTTGATCGTGGGTGCCATCGTCGTCGGGTCGGGTTCGGGCCGGGCCTGCGCGAGCGTCTCGGCCACGCCGCGGACCGTCGGCGCGTCAAACAGCGCGCGCAGCCCCAGGGTAACGCCGAGCCGGACCTCGATCCGCGCGATCGCCTGGAGCGCCAGGAGCGAG
Source organism: Enhygromyxa salina (assembly GCF_002994615.1). GTDB lineage: Bacteria > Myxococcota_A > Polyangia > Nannocystales > Nannocystaceae > Plesiocystis > Plesiocystis salina_A. Next base: position 42,759 of record NZ_PVNK01000160.1, read on the forward strand.
TGACCTCCGGCCGCGAAGAAGTGGGTGTCACGATCGATCCGCGCGGGCTCGTCCGGCGACAGCAGCTCGGCGAAGATCTCGGCGACGGTACGCTCGAGCGGACCGATCGGCGCCTCGCCGGGATCGTCGCGCGAGTCCAGGCCCGCCGCGGCGAGCCGGCGACGATCGATCTTGCCGTTGGCGAGCCGCGGGAGCGCGTCGACGGCCACCCACACGCTCGGCCGCATGTACGCTGGCAGCTGGGCCGCGACCTGCGAGCGAATGTCGGCGACGCGCTCGGCCGGCGCTTCGAGGTGGGCGACGAGGCGCTCCTCGTCAGCGACGACGACCGCGTCGACGGCCCCGGCCACGCGCAGCTGAGCCTCGATCTCGGCCGGATCGATGCGGTAGCCCCGGACCGAGAGGCGCAGGTCATCGCGCCCGCGGTAGGCCAGCTCGTCAGTCCACAGGCGCTGGACCAGGTCGCCGGTCCGGTAGAGGCGCGCGCCCGGTGGACCGAAGGGGCTGGGCACGAACAACGCCGCGGTCGCGGCCGGTCGCCCGAGGTAACCCTGCGCAAGCCCAGGGCCGCCGAGGTACAGCTCGCCGCGGCCGCCAGGCCCGAGCGCGTGTCCGCCCGCGTCGAGGACCCACGCCGAGGTCCCGGGGATCGGCCGCCCGATCGGGATCTCGGCGGGGTCCGGATCGCCGCCCAGTTCGTGGATCAGCGAGGTGATCGTGCACTCAGTCAGGCCGTATGCGTGAACGCAGCGGACATCGGGGAGCCGGCGATGAAACTCGGCGAGGCGCTCGGCAGACACGGGCTCGCTGCCGGTAATCAGCAGGCGCAGGCTCGGCAGCACCTCCTCGCTGCACTCTTGAAACCACAGCTCCCAGTAGCGCGACGGCAGGTTGAGCACGGTCACGGCGAGGTCCGCGAGCGCGCGAGTCAGCGCGCGCGGGTTGCTGTCGGTCACCACCACGACCGCGGCGCCGCGGGACCAGGTCGGGAACAGCTCCTCGGCCGACACATCGAACGCGAGCGACGCGAACTGCAGCACGCGGTCGTCGGGCCCGAGCTCGAAGCACGAGGCCAGCGCGCGCGCGTGGTAAGCCAGGGCCCGGTGCGAGACGACCACGCCGACCGGCGCCGCCGTGGTCCCCGAGGTGTAGAGCACGTAGGCCGGTTGTTCGGGATCGACGTCGACGCTGGGCCCACGACTGCGCGCGGGCCCAGCGAGCCAGGCGTCGAAATCGAGCGTGAGCGCGGCGCGACCGTGGACCGTCAGCTCGCTGACGGGGCGATCGCTGACGACGAGCTCGGGCTGGGCGTCGTCGAGCAACGTCCCGAGTCGCGCGGCCGGCAGCTCGGGATCGAGGGGCAGGTAGGCGGCGCCGGCCTCGAGCACGCCTAAAATCGCGACCAGGGCCGACGCGCGATCGCTGACGTGGACGCCGACGAGCGCGCCGGGGCCGAGCTCGTGGGCGCGGAGCCGGCTGGCGAGGGCGTCTGCGGCCCGCGCGAGCTCGGCGAAGGTCCAGCTGCGTGGGCCGAGGATCGCCGGGCGCGAGGGATCGCGGGCCGCGACCGCTGCGATGCTTCGATGGATCGGAACAAAGGCCGGGTCCGTCGCGCCGACGAGCGCGTGCGCCTCGATCGGACCCGCCTCGGCCGCGTCCCAGGGTCCGAGCGCAGACAGCGGGCGGCTCGGGTCGGTCAGCGCGGCCTCGAGCACGCGCAGGTAGTCCCGCAGGATCCGCGAGGCGCTCGCGCGTGAGAACATCGCCGCGTCGACGTCGAGGGAGACGCTCAACACGTCGCCCTCGGGCCGAATGGCGAGGGTCAGGTCAAAGGGCACGAGCGGAACCTCGGGCTCGGTCACCGACCAGCGCGCGCCTTCGACCTCGAGCGGCTCGAGCGGGAAGTTCTGGTAGACGAACATGACCTGAAAGGGCGAGCGCCCACCACCAGAGCCCGGCGCGAGCGCGCGGACGACCTCGTCGAAGGGCAGCGCCGCGTGCTCGAAGCCAGCGATCACCGTCGCCTTGAGCCGCCCGATCAGCGTCGCAAAGCTCGGATCGTCGGCGCAGTCGCTGCGCAAGACGATCGTGTTGATGAGCGGACCCACGACCGCGTGAGTGGCTGGCGCGGCGCGCTGGGCCGCGACCGTGCCGACGCACAGCTCAGCCTGGCCGGAGTAGCGATGCAGCAAGCTCACCAGCGCCGCCAACATGACCACGAAGGGCGTCGCCCGCTCGGACCTGGCCACCCGCGCGAGCGCCGGGCCCAGGCTCGGCGCCCGGGTGCAGACCCGCAGCGCGGCCCCGCGCTCGCTCGGCGTCGAGCCGCGATCACGGGGCAGCGCGATCGACCAGTCCGCGTCGCCGAGCTCGGCCCGCCAATAACGAAGATCCGCGGCCCGAGTCGACTCCGTTGGCGCCACGAGCTCGGCCGCCAGATCGGAGATCCCGGCGATCGTCCAGGGCCGCGAGCGGTAAGCGTGCGCGAGACTGCGACCGAGCAACGAGACGGACCAGCCGTCGGCGACCAGGTGATGGACCACGACCAGGAGCCTGCTGCGCTGCTCGAGCCCGCGGATCAGCAAGCCCCGGATCAGCGGCGCCTCGCTCGTGTCAAACACCCGCGCGCAGGTCTGTTCGATCAGCGCCCGGGCTCGCTGATCGCGGGTCGCGGCGTCGGGCTCGACGAGCTCGACACGCGCGAGCTCGGGCGCGTCGACCTCGACGAGCTCTGCCTCGAGCGCGCCCTCCGGGCCCTCGCGCTGGATGAAGCGAGTCCGCAGCGCCGGGCAACCCGCGACCAGATCTCGCCACGCCCGCGCGAGCCGTCGCTCGTCGACGACGCCCTCGATCTCGATCACGAAGGGGACATGCTGGGTGCCCGGCTGGAGCTGCTCGAGTAGCCACAGCCGCGCCTCGGCGGCCGTCGCCGCGCGCCGGGTGATCGTCGCCGCCCTCGGGCGGGTCAGCGCAGGGGACGGCGCAGCTGGGGGTCGAGCGGCCGCCGCGAGCGAGGCGACCGTCGCCGTCGACAGCAGGACCTCGAACGACAGCGCCGGCTCGTTGGCCTCGCCCCCGAGCCGGGCACGCAGCTCGGCCGCGGCCAGCGAGTCGAGCCCGAGGGCGATCAGCGCCCGATGATCGGCGATCGCCGACTCCGGTAGCCCGAGCAGCTTGGCGACGAGGCCGCGGATCCTCGCGCGCGCGTCGTCGTCGTCGTCCGGCGCTCGCAGGGGGCGGCCCACGTCGACCGCCGCGCTGTCGCTGTCGTACACGAGCTTCAGCGTGCCCGCGACCAGCCGCTCGCGGCAGGTCCGACGCCGGACCTTGCCGCTCGAGGTCTTCGGCACCTGCCCGGCGACGACGAGCACGACGCGAGCCACGGGCACGCCGTGCTCGGTGAACACGGCCGTACGGATCGCGGCCACGACCGCGTCGACCGCGTCGACCTCGACCTCGACCTCGCGCGTGCGAAGCTCTTGAACCACGACGACGCCCTCGCCGAGCTCGTCGCCCGCCGTGAACGCGGCGCAGCAGCCCACGCGCAGCGCCGCGTGGCTGCGCTCGCTCGTGTACTCGATGTCCTGCGGGTAGTGGTTGCGCCCGCGGATGATGATCAGATCCTTGCGCCGTCCGACGATGTACAGCTCGCCTCCGCGCAGGAAGCCGAGGTCGCCCGTCCGCAGGAAGGGTCCGTCGTCGTCGGCGAGGCGCGCGGCGAAGGTCTCGACGCTCGCGGCACCGTAGTAGCCCTGCGCGACGCTGGCTCCGCGCAGCCAGATCTCACCAACCTCGCCCTCGGCCACGCGCTCGCGCGCCTCCGGCTCGACGATCGCGATCTCCTGCTCAGACCAAGCGTGACCGCAGCTGACGAGCACGCGCTCGGCGTCGCCCGGCGCCGAGCATCGTCGCGCGCGGGCCCGGTGGTCGCCGCCCGATACGAACAGCGTCGCCTCCGCCAACCCGTAGCAGGGGAACCACGCCTCGGCCCGAAACCCGCTCGCTGCGAAGCGCTCGCTGAATCGGACCAGGGTCTGATCGCGGACAGGCTCTGCCCCGTTGAAGGCCACGCGCCAGCTCGACAGATCGAGTTCCGCGGCCTCGCTCGCCGAGACCTTGCGCGCGCACATCTCGTAGGCAAAGTTCGGCGCGCCGCTGAAGTCCGCGCCGTGACGCGCGATCGCTTCGAGCCATCGGACCGGCTTGTCGAGGAACGCGCGGGGCGAGAACAACACGCTGTGGCAGCCGAGGAACAGCCCGTGGAGCATGTTCCCGATCAGGCCCATGTCGTGAAACATCGGCAGCCAACAGACGATCGTCGAGTCACGCGTGGTTGCGAACGCGTCGCGCATCATCGCCAGGTTGTGGCGCAGGTTCGCGTCGGAGACCGCGACCCCGCGCGGGCGACCGGTCGAGCCCGAGGTGTACTGAAGCAGCGCCAGGCGATCGGGATCCGCAGCGGGCGGCCGCCAGCCCTGGCCACGCTCTTGGCTGCGCGTCGTCGAGCGCCAGCGGATCCCGCGAAACTCCTCGAAGCGTCGCGCGAGCGCCTCAACCTCTGGCTGGAGCCGGGCGCTGATCAAGCCGACCCGAGGACGACCGCTTCGCAGCACCGGTACGGTCCGCTCGAGGCCCCGGGGATCGCGAGGCGGCGCGAGGGGCATGGCGATGGCCCCCGCGTAGAGCGCAGCGAAGAACGCGACGACAAATTCCGGGCTGGTCGGCTCGAGGATCACGACGCGCTCACCGATGACCTCACCCTCTGCTTGGAGCTCGGCTGCGACCGCGCGCGCGCGCGCGTCGAGCTCGGACCAGCGCAGCTCGATCGGCCCCGTCGCAGTCAAGAAGGTGTACGCGACGGCGTCCGGCGTCCGCGCGGCGTGGTTTCGGAGGACGCTGACCAAAGACCTATCCATACGCCCTCACCTGCGGCTGTACCGCACTCGATGGGCCTAGCGCGGACCCTTGCGACCGGTCAAGAGCTCATCCCCGCGGCCGCGAAACCTGCCCGTAGACCCCGACCTCTACACGAGACCGTGAGTTAGAATTCACTTCTTACAAGATACAGTCCAGACATCATCAAGTCTATTCAGCCACCGCCCAGATGGTAGTTTGGAGCCATGTGTCGTCCCCTTTGGACTTGTGGACTGTCTGTCGCCCTCGTCACGTTCCTCGCCGCCACAGCCGTCAAAGCTGCCGAACCTCAGGTCGAGGCGCCGGACCAAGATCCGCTGATCTCCGACGGCACCCCGGCCCAGAATTGCCAGTGGCCAACGACCGCGCTGCTGCTCGCCAACGGCCTGTGCTCGGGCACGCTGATCCACCCGCAGATCGTGTCGACGGCGGCCCACTGTCCCTACGTCAACGAGATCCGCTTCGGCGAGTCGGGCGGCTTCGCCGAGCGGGTCGTCAGCGTCGAGTACTGCCTGCGCAACCCCGACTGGGATCCCAACGAGAACAACGGGGTCAACGCCGGAGACTACGCCTTTTGCAAGCTCGCGCAGCCGATCAACGACATCCCGATCACCCCGCCAATGTACGGCTGCGAGCTCGACCTGCTCACCGTCGGCGAGCCCGCGATGATCGTCGGCTTCGGCAACAACGAGGGCGAGAGCGGGGCCGGGACCAAGCGCTGGTCCCAGACGGTCATCCAGACCCCCGTGACCGCTCAGAGCGAGGTCGTGGTCGTCGGCGAGGTCGGGAACGCGGCCTGCGGCGGCGACTCGGGCGGGCCGGCCTACTATCAGCTCCCCGATGGCAGCTGGCGCGCGTTCGGGACCGTGTCCGGGGGCCCCGACTGCGGCGCTGGGGCCGACACCTACACCCTGATCAGCCGCGCGGTGCCCTTCATCGAGCAAAACTCGGGGATCGACGTCACGCCTTGCCACGACATCAACGGCAACTGGGCCCCGAGCGCGGCGTGTGGCGGCTTCGCGACCGATCCGACCAACAGCTCGGCCTCGTGGAACAACGGCTGCTCGACGCCGCTGTCGGCCCTGTCAGCCACCTGCGGACCGGCCTACGGCTCGCCGCCCGACAACAACGCGCCCTCGGTCGCGATCGTCAACCCACCAAGCGGCGCGACCTTCGAGCCGGGCGAGACCCTCGACATCGAGGTTGAGGCCGAGGACGCCGAGTTTGGCGTCGTCGCCGTCGGGCTGATGATCGACGGTGAGCTGATCTCGACCGACGAGGACGAGCCGTGGCTGTTCGCCAACGCGAGCTTCGGCGGCGGCACCTACGAGCTCGTCGCGGTCGCCGAGGACTTCGGCGACAACGTCACGCAGTCGGCGACGGTCGTGATCACCGTCGGCGGCAGCGGGGGCGACGGCGACGGCGACCCCGGGGACGGCGACGGCGACCCCGGGAGCGACGGGGGCGACCCCGGAGATGGCGACGGCGGTGAGACCAGCGCTGACGGTGGCTTCGACGCTGGCTTCGACACCTTCGGTGGCCCGGGCTTCAACGACGACCCCGAGGGCTGCGCGTGCTCGACCCGCGCAGGCGCCCGCGACAGCGGCGGCGCGCTCGGGGTCGCCCTCGGTCTGTTGGTGCTCGCGGGCCTCCGGCGGCGGCGCTGAGCGGGCCCCCGCGCCCCGACTACTCGCGGCGACGGCGGGTTGCGAGGCCGAGCAGCGCGAGCAAGGCCAGGCCCGCGAAGCCCCCGCTCTTGTCCGTGTCGGAGCAGCTGCAGCCCTCGTCATCGACGGGGCCGCCGAAGGTGTCGAAGGTGTCGGCCGGGGACCCGCTGCCCCCGGTCTCACCCTCTGCGTTGTCGTCGCCCCCGCTCTCGCCC
>NZ_PVNK01000161.1 GCF_002994615.1 Enhygromyxa salina
GGCCCGACGACCCGCGCCCGCTCGCGGCCCCGGGTCGTCGGGCCTGGGCTGGCGCGCGGGCCCGTCGATGCAGCTGTGGAACCCCAGCGCGGCCCGCTCGCCGTGGCCGGTGAGCGAGCTCGAGTGGGACATGCCGCTCCCCGCCCGGCGCCCGGCGCTGCTCGAAGACGAACAGCCCCGGGTGCTCGGCGAGCTGTTTCACGCCGCGATGGAGCGCTGGGACTTCGAGGGTGACCCTCCGCTGAGCCGCGAGCTCGAGCCGCTCGTCGCGATCACCTACCCCGAGCGCCCGGGCGTCGACCGCCGACGGATAAGCTCCTGGCTGGTCCGCTGCGTCGAGCTGTTCGGGGACGACCACGCGCTGCTCGCCGAGCTGCGCGCGGCCCGGGCCCGCGGCGAGCTGTTTCACGAGGTCGACGTCGACGCGCTCGTCCCCGACGACGCCCGCGACCACTGGATCAGCGGGCGCATGGATCTGCTGTGGCGCGACGCCGACGAGCGCTGGAACGTGCTCGACTACAAGGTCACCGCCAAGGTCCGCTCGCGCGCCCAGATGCAGGAGCTGCAGTGGGAGTACGGGCCGCAGCTGCTGCTCTACCGCGAGGCCCTGAAGCGCTGGCGTCCGCGCGGTGAGCTCCAGCGCCTCGGTCGCTTCGGCCTGTGGCTGGCGCCGGCGGGCAAGGCAATGTGGATGCTCTAGCACCCCGGGGTGCTAGCAGGCTGGACCGTGTGCTCGAAAGCCGAGCAGGCTTTCTCGGTGGAGCGAGCGTGGTGACGAGAGCGTAGGGCCGGAGCTGGGAGCTTTGTGGGACGGCGGGGTCTTCGGGTAGTCCGAGTGAAGTGGGAGGATTGTGGGACGGCGGGGCGCCCTCGAATCGAATTCACTCACCGGAGGCATGAGCTGTGTCGGTCTTCGGGTAGTCCGAGTGAAGTGGGAGGATTGTGGGACGGCGGGGAGCCCGGCGGGCTCCGGGGGTCCCTCGAAGCGAATTCACTCACCGAAGGCATGAGCTGTGTCGGTCTTCGGGTAGTCCGAGTGACCGGCAGCGCTTCGATTGGGAGG
>NZ_PVNK01000162.1 GCF_002994615.1 Enhygromyxa salina
AGTTCGGGGTATCGCCGTACGAAAAGCACCTTCGACGACCAGCCGACCGACCTGGTGAGAGAGCACCAAGAGCCTTCTGCATCCCAGATGGAGAGGCGACGCCCCGAACTCGGACCTCCTGTGGCCCAGCGCGGACCCCAGCGGCGACGACAGAGCCTCATCAACGGATGGTGCCCAGCGCCTCGGATCGGGGTCGTTCACGGCAAAGAGCAGAGCGCAAAAAGGCCGCAGGAGGTCCGAGTTCGGGGTATCGCCGTACGAAAAGCACCTTCGACGACCAGCCGACCGACCTGGTGAGAGAGCACCAAGAGCCTTCTGCATCCCAGATGGAGAGGCGACGCCCCGAACTCGGACCTCCTGTGGCCCTGCGCGGACCCCCAGCGGCGACGACAGAGCCTCATCAACGAGCCGGAGGTGCCCGCCGCGGACCCAGCGGCGACGACAGAGCCTCATCAACGAGCCGGAGGTGCCCGCCGCGGACCCCCAGCGGCCACGACAGAGCCCTCATCAACGCCGCGAAACCCAGATCGGACTTCGGGTACGCAGTACGGGGACCGCGAGTCGCGCAGGGCGCTGCTGGTGATCCGGTCCGGTGGCGGAGCAGGCCGAAGCAGCGTACACGAGCACGGTGACCTCCGGTCCAGACGAGCGTGCTCCGGCCAAGCGTGAGCAGGGGGAGACCCGCCCGGCCCCGCGTCGCTACCATGTCGCGCTGACGGCCAAGGAGGTGCTCGAGCGCCTGTCGGAGCAGGCGGGGGTCAAGGCCTACGAGCGCAACATGCTCCCGGACTTCGGCGGGTTGATCGAGGACGCGGAGTACACCCTCGAGCTCGGCTCGCGCGAGTTCACGATGCACTGCGGTCCGCCGGCGGCGCGGGGGCAGTCGGCCACGGGCATGCTGCGGCTCTTGTACTTGCGCGGTCGGCTCAGCTCGACGCGAGAGGGCACGCTGATCGAGCTTCGCTTCGCCTATCGCCGGCCACGCTGGGCCCTGCAGCGGTGGGTCGGGTTCTTGGCCCTCGCGGGTCTCGGGTTGGTGTGGGTCCTCGTTGGCCCCGGAGTCCTGGCCAAGAAGGCCTTGCTCTACGGTGCGCTCGCGCTCGTGCTCGGCCCGGTGATCGCCCACGATCTGCGCCGCGCAGATCGAATCGACGAGCAGCGCCGCGCGATGCTCAACCTGATCGAGCGCACCTTCGGTCCGATCCAGCTCGACGATCCGCACCCCGACGAGCCCTATCGCCGGCGGATGCTGCCCGGACCTGCGGGCCCAGCAGCTGAAGCGAGCGACGAAGACTCGGACTCGTCGGACGATGCGCGCGAGCCCGAGGAAGGGCAGGCCGGGGACGAGGGCGACAGCTACGACGACTCGGCCGCAGACGGCGACACGGACCCGTCGATGACCCCCGAGAAGGCCTGACGGGCGGGGCCGAGCATGGTCACGCCGACGCGCGGATCCGCGGGCACCGTGACATGGAGGACGCCGCCGGGCAGACGGACCGCGACGGGCGTACCAGCCGGGACCAGGCCCCCTTCGACGGCCGCGACGACCGTGCCGCAAGCTCCGGTCCCGCAGGCGTCGGTGATCCCCACGCCCCGCTCCCAGACCCACAGCTCGATCGCCGACGGGCTCTGGACCCGGGCAAACTCGACGTTGGTCTTGGCCGGTTGGTAGACGGGGTCGAGCTCGAGCGCGGATCCGAGGGTCCGCGCGAGGGCCTCGGGATCTTCGTCGCTGCCCACGAAGCAGACCGCGTGGGGGTTGCCCATCGAGACGCCGACGAACTCGCGCCCGCCGCCGGCCTCGGGCCGCGCCGCGCCGAGGAGCTCGGCCGGGCCCATGTCGACGCGGACCGAGACCTCGGCGCCGGTCCGCGCGGTGATCTGACAAGCCCGCGGTCCAGCGTCCGTGTCGATCGTCATCGCCTCGATCGAGCGACGCTCGCCGACGTACGCGGCCACGCAGCGGAGCCCGTTGCCGCACATCTCCGGTCGTGAGCCGTCGAAGTTCACGACCGTCATCGAGGCCTCGGCCGACCCGCGCCCGGGCCCGACGATCAGGATCCCATCGGCGCCCACGCCCCGCCTCCGATCGCACACGCGCGAGGCGTTGGCCTGGGCCCACGCGATGTCTCGAGCGAGCTCGACGGCGCTGCGATCGAGGCGATCGAGCAGCACGAAGTCGTTGCCGAGACCCTCGACCTTGCGAAACGCGATCGGCATTCGCAGGAGGGTATACCTGCTAGCCCCAGATCAAGCGCTGAACCAAAAAAGCTGAATGATTTAGGTCGAGTACGAGCCGAGAGGCGAGCGTTTGAGGCGAGCGTTGGGGGGGAGCTAGAGACTCTGCGTGCTGGGGTTGTTGCTCGGGGCGCGGAGCTCGTTGAGGCCGAATTTCTCGAGCTTGCGGCGAAGCGCGTGACGGGTGATGCCGAGCAGCTCCGACGCCCGCACGATCCGCCCGGATGAGAGCTTGAGCGCGAGCTGCAGGGCCTGGACCTCGATCTCGCGGAGCGAGGAGCCAGGCAGACGGATGACGAGCTCGGACTCGCCGGTCGTGTGCACGGCGGCCCCGTCGTCGAGGCCCAAGAAGCACTCGCCGGTGACCCAGTCACCCGAGCTGCGCAAGATCGCCTGCTCGACGATGAACTGCAGCTCGCGGACGTTGCCCGGGAAGTCGTGGGCCTCGAGCTTGGCCAGCGCTTGGGGAGAGATCCCGCGGATTGACTTGTCGTAGCGGCGCGCGGCCTCCTCGGCGAACTGGCGCGCGAGCTCGGCGACGTCGCCGCCGCGGTGGCGGACGGCCGGGACCGAGACCACCGAGTTGCCCGCCCGCGCCAGCAGCTCTGCGTGGAGCAGCGAGGTGTCCCGGAGCTGGTCGGGGTTGCGCTTGGTGATCAGCAGCAGCGCGCAGACCAGCTCGACGCCCTGGCTGCCGAGGATCTCCAGCAGCCGACGAATGGCTGGCTCGTCGGCGCGCTCGAAGTTGCGCAGCGCGACGGTCCCCGGCGCGCTCGCGCCGCTGGCAAGCCCGCTGGTCAGCGTCGCGATGACCCGGTCGAGCTGACTGTGGAGGGTGGGGTCGTCGGCGTCGAGGACCAGCAGGGGACGGGTCGACCGGTTGCCGCAGCGATGAATCCACTGGGCCACGCGAAGCTTGCCGGTTCCGGGCCCGCCGTGGATCACGACCACCGCCGAGCCCTCGCTGCCGATCTGGGTCGCGCGGATGCGCAGGCGCTCGATCACGCTCGACTGACCGGCCAGCCAGCTCTCGGCGGCCTCAGCCAGGCCGTCGCGGCTTGGCGCGACGTGGGTATGAAATTCGATCTGCGAGAGCTCACCTCGCGGGCCAGCCCACACTTCCCGCAACGAATCCGGCATGACGTTCTCCTTCACTCCACTGTGCTCGACTTCACCCGACATCAGCTCGGGCAATCACGCGCCGCGCTCCGGGTTCGCCTCATTCCTATCAGCAAACCCCGGTAGGACTGCAAGCAAAATATCAGTGCACTATGGATCAGTTGGGAACGGTAAGATGCGCGTTTTTGAGCATCCTTATTATAGGTACAATTAGCTCAGGCGGCCTAAATGGCCGCCTGAGTGTCGAAATCGAGGGTTTAGGAGAGGTGCCGCTCAGCCAGCCTGGTCCTCATCCGGCCCGTCGACCGAAGTGTCATCAGTCGTTTTTTTATCATCCGGCGCAGCATCTTGCGGGATTGATTCGCCACTTTGTGGCGAATCGCCCCGGTCTTCGTCGGGCGAATCGCCACGTTCCCCATTGACTGCGCCGTCGTCGGAACCCGGCTCGTCGGCCGGTTCTTTCGCGGGCTGCTCGGGGGCGGGGTCCGGCTCCGCTGCGGGCTCCGGCTCCGTTGCGGCCTCCTCGATCATCTCGAGGGGCGCGGCGCTCTGGGCCGGGACCATCGCGCTGGCCTCGGCCTGCATCGCCTTGCCTTCTTCGGCGGTGGGCAGCGGCTGCGGGCGCGGGCCGAGGCGCTCGTAGTTGATCTCTTCGTCGGCCTCGAGCATGCCCTCGGAGCCCTGGTCTTCGCTCTCGAGGAACTCCGAGCCGACGTGGGCGCTGGCGTAGGCCAGGTACATCGCACAGATCATGAAGGTCGCGGCGAAGCCCTGGGTCAGCTTCGACATGAAGTCGGCCCCGCCGCCTCCGCCGAACACGCCCTGGCTCGCGCCACCGCCGAGCGCCGAGCCGAGCCCGCCGCCCTTGCCAGCCTGAAGCAGGATCGAAAGGACCATGATCAGGGCGACGATGACGTAGATGATGGTGATGAAGGTGGTCATCGGAATTCAGCTCGCGCGGACGTGGTCGGCGGCGCAGGTCACGATATCGAGGAACGAGCGCGGGTCAAGCGACGCACCGCCGACCAGGAACCCGTCGATGTCTCCGGCTGCGAGCAGCTCGGTGGCGTTGGTCGGTTTGACGCTACCACCGTAGAGCAGCGATCTGTCAGCGCCTCGATGACCCTCGGCGTCGAGCCAGGCGCGGATCGCTGCGTGCATCGAGCTGGCCTGCTCGGGCGTCGCGGTCCGGCCGGTCCCGATCGCCCACACGGGCTCGTAGGCGACGGCCACGCGGCTGGGCTCGAGCTCAGGTGGGAGCTTCGCCAGCGCCGCCGAAAGCTGCGAAATCACGACGCTTTCGTGCTCGCCAGCGTCGCGTTGCTCGAGCCGCTCGCCGACGCACAAGACCACGTCGAGGCCGCCGGCGAGGGCCGACGCGAGCTTGCGGGCGACGAGCTCGTCGGTGTCGCCGAACTGGGCTCGGCGCTCGGAGTGGCCAATGATCGCGGCGCTGACGTGGGCCTCGCGCAGCATCGCGGGGCCGACCTCGCCGGTGAACGCGCCGCTGTCTTGGGCCGCGACGTCCTGGGCGAGCAGGCGCGGCGCGGCGACCCCGTCGCCCGTGTGGGGCGCGACGCGGTCGAGCGCGAGGTAGGTCGGCGCGATCCCGGCGCGGACGCCAGTGACCCCGCCGAGCGCTCCCGGGAGGCCGGCGGCGACCGCCTCGGCGAGCTGCGCGGCGGGCTCGCGCAGCAGGTTCTGCTTCCAGTTTCCAAGCACCCAGATCGTACGTGTCACAGTCATCTCCCGGTTTCAGTTCGAGCTTGCCAAGGCGGTGACGCCGGGCAGCTCGCGGCCCTCGACGAACTCGAGCGAGGCTCCGCCGCCCGTCGAGATGTGATTGATGTCGTCGGCGCGGCCCGAGGCGTTGAGCGCCGCGACCGAGTCGCCGCCCCCGACGAGCGTGTAGCCGCCGCAGTCGGCGACGGCCGCGGCCACGGCCATGGTCCCGGCGGCGAAGACCGGGTTCTCGAACACGCCCATCGGCCCGTTCCAGAACACGGTCTTGCCCGCGCTGATGACGGAGGCGAAGTTGGCCTCGCTGCGCGGTCCGATGTCGAGGGCGAGGGCGTCGTCGGGGACCCCGTCGGCGACCGCCACGACCTGCGCGTCGTCGCTGTCGAGGGCGGCGCCGCAGCGCAGATCAACGGGCAAGATCACGCGGACATCGCGGGCCGCGGCCTTGGCGAACACGCGCTTGCACTCGGCGAGCAGCGCCCGCTCGACCCGCGAGCCGCCGAGCACGCTGCCGCGGGCGAGCAAGAAGGTGTTGGCCATCGCCCCGCCGATCACGATCGCGTCGTCGGCCTGGAGGCGCTCGGTCAGCGCGACCAGGACCCCGAGCTTGTCCGAGACCTTGGCCCCACCGACGACCGCGACGAAGGGCCGCGCGATGTTGTCGACCAGGCGCCCGAGCGCGTCGAGCTCGGCGGCCATCAGGAGGCCGGGGGCGTGGGCGCGGACCAGCCCGGGGACGCCGACGACCGAGGCGTGAGCCCGGTGCGAGGCCCCGAAGGCGTCGTTGACGTAGGCGTCACACAGCTTGGCGAGGGCCTTGGCGAACTCGGGGTCGTTGGCTTCCTCGCCCGGCTCGAAGCGGAGGTTCTCGAGCAGCACGATCTCGCCCGCGCGGGTGTCGTTGACCAGCTTCGTGACCCCGTCGCCGACGACCTCGTCCGGCAGCCGGATCGGGCGCTCGAGCAGCTCGGACAGGCGACCCGCGACCGGCCCCATGGACAGGTCGTCGACGACCTTGCCCTTGGGCCGCCCGAGGTGGGAGCACACGATCAGACGAGCGTCGCGCTCGATCAGGGCGCGCAGGGTCGGGAGCGCGGCGCGGATACGGGTGTCGTCGGTGACCTCGCGCGCGTCCCCCTGACCACGCAGCGGCACGTTGAAGTCGACGCGCACGAGCACGCGGCGGTTGTCGACGTCGAGATCCTCGAACGAAGGCAGCTCGGGCGAAGCCATCGCCCCCGCCATAACGCATTCACCCGCCTTGGTCACCCCAAATGGGTGACGAAGACGGGTGACGAAGACGGGCGAGGGGAGCGCTACTCGGCGGGCAGCAAGCTGTCCTTCGCCTGCATGTCCGTGGACAGCAGCCCGAGGAGCTCGGCCGACACACCGATGATCTGCTCGCGCGTGTAGCCTTGATCTTGCAAATGCCGGAACAGAGTGCGGGTGAACACCGGCACGCGGCGGGCATCTTGCGACGGGTGGATACGATTGCGCGTAGTCATTCGCCTTGTCCGGCGCCGGTTTGTGCAACCCATGGGCCCAGATCCGCGAGATTTGGTCGGCTGGGTGAAAAGCCACTGAATTCAACCGCTTGGTTTTCGAAGCCCGGTGTCTGCGCGGCCCGAGAATTGGTGAAATCGCGCTCAGGGTGAAGGTCAGTGCACGCTTTTGATGGGTCTGAGTGTGTAATGAAGTTCGCGTATGCAGGGGTCCTACATCGGATGAATCATCCTCAAACAGTGTTTATGGGCTGAACGGCGCTCACTCCAAGGCCGTCGAGGCCCTCGGCTCGACCCGAGCGCGGGACAGCCCCACAATGGCGGCCCCAGATGCGCAAAGTCGCTGGAACCACGGCGCTCACGGTGCTCGGCTTGATCGTGATCGTGCTGAGCTCGGCGTGGCTGCGGACACCGGGCTTCACGCAGGGCGGGTTCGCGTCGCACGACGTGGCCGGCATCCTCTACAACGCGATGGTCCTCGACCGGGGCGGGCTGCCCTACGTCGACACCCTCGAGCTCAAGGCGCCGGGCACCTTCTACCTGGCCACGTGGTTCGCGGGACCCGAGGCCCGCGACATCGCTCGCTTTCAGATCGCGGCCAACCTCTGGGCGCTGCTCGGGCTGGTGCTGGTCGCCGGGCTGGGGTGGCGGCTGTGGGGCAAGCTGGGCGCGCTGGCCAGCGCGGGGCTCTACGCGCTCCACGACGCGCACCTCGACTCGATGGACGCGAACTACGTGACCTGGGCCAACGCGCCGCAGATCGCGGCGTTTTGGCTGGGCATCGAGGCCGGGCGCGCGCGCAGCGATCGCTGGCGCCCGACCCTGTGGATGCTCGCGGGAGCCCTCGCCAGCTTCGCCGCGCTGTGCAAGCGGCCCGACGCCGTGGTCTTGCTGGCGCTGCTGGTCATGGCGGGGGTGTGCTCGAGCGCGCGGACACGCGGGTGGGCCCGGGCCGTCGACCCGGGCTGCGTACTCGCCGGTTTCGTGCTTGGACATACACCGATTACCTTGCAGTACCTCGCCGCCGGGCAGCTCGGCGCGCTGGTCGACGGCTACTTCCTGAACCGCTGGGGCCTGCGCTACGTCGGGGCCAGCGAGCTCGGCCTCGGTCCGTCGCTGCGCGAGGGCGCGCTGGCCAGCGCGCACTTCCTCGGGCTGGCCGTGGTCCTGGCCAGCTTCCCCCTGTTCGCGGCGCTCGGACGGCGCGTCGGCGCGTGGCGACGCGCCGCCGCGCTCCAAGAGAGCGAGGCCCGGCAGCTGCGCGAGCTCGGCTTCGTGCTCGCGTGGCTGCTCGGAACCCTGATCGCCGCGAGCCTCGGCTTTCGCTTCTACAAGGGCTACTTCGTCGCCGTCGCCGCGCCGCTGTGTCTGCTCGCGGCGGCGCCGATCGGCCTGCTCGGGCGTCGCTGTCCGGCCCACTGGGCTCCGCGCGCGCTGGTCTTGGCCCTGTGCTCGGTCCTCGTCGGGCGCGAGCTGCTGATCCTCGATCACACCCGCGCCGATCGAGCCAAGCCCCACGACCTCGGCGGCCGCCGGATCGCCGCGCACCTGCTCGCCAACACCCAAGCAGATGACACGATCTGGATCTGGGGCTGGCACCTGTGGGACGTGTATCCGCTCGCTGGACGGATGTCGGCGAGCACGATCTACAAGTCCCTCGGCATTCTCAGCCAGCCCAACGACGACACCTGGCGGCGGCCAGCGACCCGTCTGCGCTTCGTCGAGTCGGAGTACTCGGCGCAGCTGATCCGAGAGCTCGACGCCGCGCGGCCGGCCTACGTGGTCTTGGGTTCGACCGTCCCGCACCGTGACTTCGACGAGCTGAAGTCGTTCCTGCGCCGCGACTATCGGCGCGACTATCGGGTGCGTATCGGCCGGGTTCAGTTCTGGCGAAGGCGCTGACCGAGCGCCGTGGCTCAGGCTTGGGCGGCCTCGCGCAGCCGCCCGGCCAAGATCGCCTCGGCCAGCGACTCGAGCTCGGCGCTCATGCTGCGGTCACCGGTGTAGGGGGCGAGGTGCTCGCGGATCGCCGCGTGCACGCGCATCAACGCCGGGCTGCTCTCGCGCTCGCGCAGATCGACGCCGCGGGCCGCGGCGGCGGCCTCGATCGCGAGGACGCGGGCGAGGTTGGCGACGACCGAGGCGAGCTTGCGCGAGGCGATCGGACCCATGCTGACGTGATCTTCCTTGCCCGCCGAGGTCGGGATCGTGTCGACGCTGGCCGGGAACGACAGCGACTTGCACTCGCTCGCGAGCGCGGCCGCGGTCACGTGGGCCATCATGAACCCGCTCTCGACCCCGGCGTCGTCGCTGAGGAAGGGCGGGAGCCCGCGAGAGTGTCGGGCCGTACACAGCCGATCGATCCGCCGCTCGCTGATCGTCGCGAGGGTGGTCAAGGCCGCGGTCGCGTGGTCGGCCGGGAGCGCGACGCTGCCCGCGTGGAAGTTGCCGCCGCTGAGGACGTCGAAGCCGGCCTCGGGGTCATCGGGATCGCGGAGCAAGACCAGCGGGTTGTCGGTGAAGCTGTTGAGCTCGATCGCGACGGCCCCGGCGACGTACTCGATGGCCGTGCGCGCGGCTCCGTGGACCTGTGGCATGCAGCGCATCGAGTAGGCGTCTTGAACGTTGCCGCAGTCGGCGTGGGACCGGTTGATCGCGGACCCGGCGATGAGCTCGGCGACCCGCGCTGCGCTGTGCTGCTGGCCAGGGTGGGGCTTGCCAGCGTGAATCCGGGGATCGCAGTGGGTCGAGGTCCCGAGCATCGCGTCGAGGCTCAGGGCGCCGATGATGTCGGCGGCCTCGACCAGCTCGCGGGCGTCAGACACGGCCAGCGCCGCGATCGCGGTCGTCACCTGGGTCCCGTTGATCAGGCTCAGGCCCTCTTTGGGGCCGAGCACCAGGGGCTCGAGCTCGCAGCGGCGCAGCGCGTCGGCCCCGGACATGCGCTCGCCCGCGAGCCACGCCTCGCCCTCGCCGATGATCGGCAGCGCGAGGTGGGCGAGCGGCGCGAGATCGCCGCTCGCCCCCACGCTGCCCTGGCGGGGGACGATCGGCACGACGCCTCGGCGCAGCAACTCGAGCAAGCGGGCGGGCACGACCGGGCGGACGCCGGACGCCCCGAGCGCGAGGGTGTGGGCACGCAACATCAAGAGCGCCCGGACGACGTCGGCGCCCAGGGGGTCACCCACACCGACTGCGTGGCTGCGCAGCAGATTGCGCTGGAGATCCTCCAGCTTGTCGGCCGGTACCGCGATGTTCGAGAGGTCACCAAACCCGGTGTTGACTCCGTAAATCTTGCCGCCCGCGGCGAGCGAGCGCTCGAGCAGTGCGCGGGTCCGAAGCAGCTCGACCTCGGCGGTCTCGCTCAGGGTCGCGTGGGCGCCCCGTCGGGCGACCCGGTGGACCTCTTCGATGTCGATCCGACGCCCGACGATCACCGTTTTGACGGACATGGCGACTTCGATAGCACGGGACGCCAGAACCCGAGCGCGTTCCCCCAGGCTCCAGCCCAGGGTGAGCTCACGTGACCCCGACGCCGGGTCCGACGCCGGACGCAGCCGTTTTTTTGTCGCGTTGACCGCTGCTGCGCTCACGTCTACGCTGGTCTGAAGTGCGAGTCTGCCCGCAGTGTGGGGCTCGCTACGAGGGTGAGGCGGTCTTTTGTCCCATGGACGGGTCGGCCCTCGGCGCGCGCCCGAGCCCGATCGGCTCCGCGCCGGTTTTGGGCCCCCTGAGCCCGTCACCGGCGACCGCGTCTTCGTCGGGCTCCGTCGCGCGTTGGCAGCCCGCGAGCGCGAGCGCGAGCATCCCCACGCTGACCGCGACGAGCAGCCCGGGCTGGCACGCGGCCCCTGCAGGTGGAGCGGCGGCCAGCGCGTCGGCAGCCGCCTCCGAAGCTTGGAGCCCGCCGCCGCGCGACGTCGCGCTCGAGGAGGAAGAGCCCCTGTTCGGGGTCGTGCTCGGTGATCGCTATCGCATCGATGAGCACATCGGCAGCGGCGGGATGGGCCTGATCTACAAGGCCACGCACCTGCTGATCGGCCGCAAGCTGGCGATCAAGGTCTTGCGTCAGCGCTTCGCCCAGCAAGAGGAGATCGCCAAGCGCTTCGCCCAGGAGGCTCGCCTCGCGTCGAGCGTCAAGCACCCCAACGTCGTCGACATCATCGACTACGGGACGACGCCGTCGGGCAGCCCGTTCAGCGTGATGGAGTTCCTCGATGGGCGCAGCCTCGCCCGTGAGATCGCGCAGCACGGGCCGCTCGAGCCCGCGCGCGCCCTGCAGATCGCCTGCGCGATCGCGCGTGGGTTGGCCGCAGCCCACCGCGTGGGGATCATCCACCGCGATCTCAAGCCCGACAACGTGTTCCTGGTCGAGGACGATCAGCAGCCCGAGCAGGTCAAGCTCCTCGACTTCGGGATCGCCCGGGTGGCCGGCTCCAAGACCCGCCTGACCATGGCTGGCGCGATCGTGGGCACGCCGCAGTACATGTCGCCCGAGCAGGCCCGCGGCGACGAGCTCGATCCGCGCTCCGACCTGTACGCGCTCGGCGTGCTGTTGTTCGAGTCTCTCACGGGTCGGGTCCCGCTGACCGCCGACTCGGCCGTCGGGACCCTGACCATGCAGGTGTTCGAGCTCGCCCCGCGGCTGAGCGACATCGATCCGCGCTTTTCCCAGTTCCCCTCGATCGAGACCGCGCTCGGTCGACTGTTGGCCAAGAACCGCGACGAACGTCCAGTGACGGCGCTCGACGCGGCGCGGGTGCTGCAGGCTGCGGCCGCCGCCGACCTCGGCTCGCGCGGCGACGAGCGCGAGCGCGCAGCGAGCGATGGCTGGCCCCAGCCGACCCCAGCCGTGTCCGAGCAGGACATCGTTCGGCGGGCGACGATCATGATCGGCTCGGGCTCCGTCGCCCACGCACACAGCGTCGAGGGTGACGGTCCGGCGACCGGTGACTTCGCCGCGAAGGCGGGCGGGGAAGGGGACTCGGTCCGCAAGCGGCCGAGCATCATCATCCGCGAGGGGGTCCCGTCCAAGGCCCAGCCTGCGCGCGTCGGGCCGGCCGGGTCCGCTCGACCCGCCGCCACGACCTCTCTGTCGAGGACGCCCACGCCAGAGTCGACGCGACCCCTCGGCAAACCTCCGCGTCCGGGTCTTCGCCGCCGACACCTCCCGCTGATCCTGATCGGCGCGGGAGCGGCGATCTTCGCCGCTCTGGTCACAATTGGCTTCGTCCAGTGGCTCCAGCGACGGGAGGCCCCTGATCCGGATGTCACAGGGATGAAGGGATCCGCCGTCGAGCAGCGTTGGCTCTCGCGTGCGCAGGAGCTCGACGGCCGAGGTGATCCCGGGCTGGCCTCGGATCGACAGTGAGCGCCCGCTCGCGGCGGGCGCGAGGGCGGGGTGTCCGAATACCCCTGGTTGGGCCGCAGTCGAAGGGCTCGCGTGCGTGTTCGAGCACACCCACCCAAGCCGCCCCTGCGGCCCGAGCGTTGCCCGCGAGGTGCGACTTGCGAGACAATCCCGGTGCAGAAAATAGGGTAGGCTAGCCCAGCCTCCCAACCGAAGAGCGACTCATGGCTGAACCCAATATGAAGATGAAGGCTCCCCCCCCGCCACCACCGGGAGCGGGATCGATGGGCGGCAAGAGCACGATGATCGCTGGCGCGCCGCCGGCGACGCCCAAGGCCACCGTCGTGGCAGACGGCAACTCGCCGCCGCCGACTCCACCTTCGACCGGCACCGTGGTCGCGCCCCCAGCCGACGAGCTCGCCAGCGGCGGCACGATGATCTCGAGTGGTGACGCTGGCGTCCCCGCGGTCGTCCCGGTTCAGGCGTCCGCGCCGGTTGCCACCGATCTCATCGGCCAGACCCTGCTCGGCCGCTACAAGGTCATCAAGAAGCTCGGCGAAGGCGGGATGGGCACCGTCTATCTCGGCGAGCACGCGACGATCGGCAAGACCTTCGCCATCAAGGTTCTTAGCCACGAATTCGCCCACAAGGACGACCTCCGCGAGCGCTTCTTGCAAGAGGCGCGCGCGGCCTCGATGATCAGCCAGGAGAACGTCGTCGAGATCACCGACTTCGGTGACACGCCAAACGGCTCGGTCTTCTTCATCATGGAGTTCCTCAAGGGCGAGGATCTCTCGGACACCGTCAAGGATCAGGGCCGCCTGCCGTGGGCGCGGGTCCAGCCGATCATGCTGCAGATCTGCCGGGCGCTGGCCGCCGCGCACGACGCCGGCATCATCCACCGCGACATGAAGCCGGAGAACTGCTACCGCATCAAGCGGGGCAAGAACGAGGACTTCATCAAGGTCCTCGACTTCGGCATCGCCAAGGTCACCTCCGAGGAAGAGGGCGAGGGCAAGGGCCTCACCCGCACGGGCATGATCTTCGGTACGCCCGAGTACATGTCGCCCGAGCAGGCCCAGGGCGCCAAGCCCGATCACCGCGTCGACGTGTACGCCGTCGGCGTGATCCTCTACGAGCTGCTCACCGGTCGGGTCCCCTTCACCGCGGACACCTTCATGGGGATCTTGACCAAGCACATGTTCGAGGTGCCCGAGGCGCCCTCGGCCGTGGTCCCCGACGCCGGGATTCCGCCCGAGGTCGAGGCGATCATCCTCAAGGCGATGCAGAAAGACCGCGAGCTGCGCTTCGCGGACATGCGCGAGATGGCGGCCGCGATCGAGGCCGTGGGATCCGGCGCGGCCGCGGTCGGCTACGTCAACGAGAACATCGCGCGCCCTTCGACCGGGGAGATGGCGTTCACCGGAGGTCGGCCGACCCCGGCGCCCGGGACGGTGCCGCCCATCGCGGGGCCCTACGAAGAGGAGCGCAAGTCCAACAAGGGCATCGTGATCGGCATGATCGCCGCGGCCGCGCTCGTCGCCGCGGGCGTCGGGGCGTTCATCGCGTTCGGCGAAGACAAAGATGCGGTCGCGACAGAAGACCCGGCCGAAGACCCGGCCGCCGTGGCCAAGGCGCCCGAGGTCGAGGAGCCCGAGGTCGAGGAGCCCGAGATCGAGGAGCCTGAGAAGGTCAAGGAGATCGCGGTCGGGACCGAGACGGTCAACTACCACATCACGACCAGTGACCCCGACGGCAACCCGATCGAGGCCTCGATCCTCGATCCGCGTGACAACGGCAGCTACGGCAAGACCAACACAGCCGAGGGCGTCGACGTCGAGAAGTCCTCGGATGCCTTGCCGCTGGTGCTCAAGGCCCAGGGCTTCGATCCGCTGCAGATCGAGATCTATCCCGAGCGCGACAAGAACTTCGAGTACAAGCTCGTGCCGACCAAGAAGGCGCCGACCAAGAAGGTGTCGTCGACCAAGAAGAAGGCGGACACGAAACCCGCGGAGAAGAAGGTCGAGCCCAAGCCCCAGGAAGAGACCAAGACCAAGCCGCCGCGGCGGGTGTCTCCCGATCTCAAGGACCCCTTTGGGGCCCGCGGCGGCTAGTTGGGGCCCGCGGCGGCTAGTTGGGGCCCGCGGCGGTTAGCTGAGGCCCGCGGCGACCGGCTAGTTGGGGCCCGCGGCGACCGGCTAGTTGGGGCCCGCGGCGGCTAGCTGAGGCCCGCGGGCGCGAGTTGGGGTCCGCGGCCGCTGCTAGCTCGATGGCCGCGGGGTTGCGATCGCGGCCAGCAAGTACGCCGCGACCCCGGGCACGTCGTTGTCGACCCAGGGCTGGGGATCGCGGGGGTTGAAGCGCCAAAACAGCGGCGCCCGCCGCCCGAAGGTCTGAGCCAGGCTCGCCGGGAGCGAGAAGCACTCGACGCAGATCGACCAGCAGCGACGCTCATGGTGCTGATGGTCCTCTTGCTCGCCCGTGAAGGTGTCGAACACGCGACTGGCGAGGCGGAGGTAGCGGGTCCGCGGCTGGGCCCGAGCCAGCGCTCGACACAGGCGCCGATAGGTCTGGAAGTCCTCGCGCGTGTGCACACGGGCCGGAAACATCGTGCCCATCACGCTGTGGAGGTTGGCGCTGGCGTGGAAATCTTGCTGCTCGAGCAGGCGATCGAGCGCCGCGGTCTCGGGCTCGCTCAGGGCGTGGGGGCCGCGATAGGTCGCGTCGCCGGGCGTCGAGCTTCCTGCCCCGGGCAGCGGCAGACGTCGGGTGCCGCGCGGCAGCGGCCAGTTGCGGTTGAGATCGACCCCATGGTGGTTGTGGCGCAAGGTCGCGAGCGGACCCACGCCGTCGCGGGCGTAGGTCCGGGCGTAGCCATCGGGGTTGAGGCACGGCGCCAGCCACAGCTCGGCCCGCTCGACGAGCTCGCGCAGCGGCGCGGGAGGTGTGCCGCTCGCTAGCTGAGCGAGGATCCCCGTGCAGACCCGGTTGCCGATGAATTCGGGCCCATGGGTGTTGGCGCAGACCAGGACCCGCGGGCTCGAGCCCGACCCGTCGCGTCGTGGGATGCGGACCGCGTGGAGCGGGCGGCCCTCGACGCTGCGGCCATACTCGAGCAACTCGGCGCCCACGCCCGATCCCGTGGCCCGCTCGACGAGAGACGCGAGCTCTCGCTCGCGCTCGTCGGGGCTGGGGTAGGGATCGAGGAGGGCCATTACATGACCCTCGCGCTCAGCCCTTGTCGGCGACGCCGATGTCGGTCGCCGCGGAGCTGCCAGACGGTGTTGGGCTGACGGTCTCGGCCGCGACGTCCTCGTTGGGCGCGACCTCGGCCGTGACGTCCTCGTCGGGCGCCGCGTCGGCCTTGGTGTCGGCCGAGCTGTCTTCGGACGCAGCTGGCTCGTCAGTCGCCGCCGCAGGCTCCCCCTCCGTCTTGGTCTCGGCCGGAGCTTCGGTCTCGGCCGGAGCTTCGGTCTCGGCCGGAGCTTCGGTCTCGGCCGACGCCTCGCTCGGGGACGCCACGTCGCCGAGCGCTTCGGTCGCCACGGCCATGGTCTCTGCGGCGCGCTCGTTCGGCAGCCGCAGCGGGGCACCGCCACCGTCCTCAATCCGGACCAGGGTCAGCGCGACGTCCTCGACGACGCTGCCATCGATCCGCGCGATCACGGTCTCGACATGGTGGAGGTCCATGCGGAACAAGGTGTTGCGATCGCGGACGGTCAGGTCCTTGACGGCCTTGCCGTGCAGACCGGTCAGACGCCGGAGCAGCGAGCGGACATGGGCGGCCTTGTGCCCGTGGCGACGGCCGATGTTGAGTCCGACCCGCACCAAGGAGCTCTCGTCGGGCACGTCTTGGATCAGCGGGACATCAGACTCGGGCTCGCTCGTCGGCTTGGCCAGGCTCCTGTCGCTCGACGTCGCCGCGAAGTCGGCGTCGCTGTCGTCGTCGCTGTCGTCCTTGTTGTCGTCCTCGCGCTCGAAATCCGAGGCCGAGAACTTGCCCGCCCAGACCTCCCAGAAGTCCTTGTGGGGAGGACAGGTCAGCTCGGGGGGAGCGGGCGGGGTCTTCTTGCGTCGGCGTCGGCGACGGCGCTTCTTCTTGGCGGGTTCGGCCGCAGACTCGGCCGCGGCCGGGCTTGTGTCGGGCGCGGATGAGCTCGTGTCGGGCGTCGCGACATCGGGTCCCGCCGGGGCCGACGCAGCCGGATCTTGGGTCCCTGCGTCGGAGCTCGGGCTGGCGTCGGCGGCCGAGGTGTCGGCGTCGTCGTCGCCGTCGGTGTCGTCGTCGCCGTCGGTGTCGTCGCCGTCGTCGTCGGTGTCGTCGCCGTCGTCGTCGTCGTCGTCGTCGGTGTTGGCGGCGGCGTCGCTGTCGGTGAGATCTTCGACCTCGACCTCGTCGGTGAGATCGTCGAGGACCGCGCGGCGACGGCCCTTGAGGGTGAGCTCGTCGAGCTCGTCGATCTCGCCGAACTCATCGCGCACAGCCGACAGCTCGTTCTCATCGATGTCGATGACGATCTCGTCTTGAGACACGAGCGGGATCTCGCGCGCGACCGATTCATCCTTCGATTCGCTGCGACGACGGCGACGACGCGACCGTGGGCGGTCGGCCCCGTCGCCCGAGTCACGCGAGGATGCACGGGCGGAATCCTCGCCAGCCCCCGCGCTTCCTCGGCGTCGGCGACGGGGGCGGCGCTTGCGTTTGCGCTTCTGGCCACCGTCGGCGCTCTCGTCGCTGGCGGCCTGTTCGTCGCCCTCGCTCCCACCGTCGGCGCTGGGGGCGTCGGCGCTTGCTTGCGCGTCCGCACCTGCTGCCTGCACATCCGCGCCTTCGTCCTCGCCGGACTTGCGGCGGCGACGGCGACGGCGACGGCGCTTCTTGGGCTTGGCGCCGTCTTCGTCAGCCGCGGTGTCAGCGGTCTGTGTCTCGTCGACCCCGGCATCCGCGCTCGGATCGCTTGCTGCGGCGGCTTCGGTCGCGGCGGCCTCGGTCGCGGCGGCCTCGGTCGCGGCCTGGCCGTCCTCGACCGTGGCCTCGGCGAGGGTCTCCTCGGCAGCGCCGACCGACTCGGGCGCCGGTTGAGCTGCGACAGCGGGCTCGACGGGCGGGGTTGCGACAGCCTCGGTTCCAGCCTCGTCACGCGCGATGGGCTCGCGCTTGCGGGAGCGACGACGTCGGGGCTCCTCGCGTTCGCGGGTCCGCTCGCTCGTGGGCGAGTCCTCGCGTGAATCGGTCCGCTGATCGGAGTCGCGTTCACGGCCCCGGTCGCGCTCACGACCCCGGTCATGACGGTCACGTGACCGCCCCCCGCGATCGCGGTCACGATCGCGGTCACGACCACGATCACGCCCGCGCCCACGGCTGTCGCGGTCACGACCGTCGCGCCCACGGCTGTCGCGGTCACGACCGTCGCGCCCACGGCCATCGCGGTCACGACCGTGTCGCTCACGTGATCGGCCAGGGTCGCGGCGTGCACCCTCGCGCAGCTCGTCGAGGCCTTCGTCGCTCTCGCTCTCGTCGTCTTGGGCCTCGGCCTTCGCCCGGAGCCGCTCGCCCTCGATCGCCTCGTGGAGCAGATACGCGACGACGAGCTCGCCGCGCGGATCCTCGGCGAGGCGGCGCGCGAGCAAGCGCCACTCCGGCGAGACCGGCTGGGAGTAGTCGTGGCTGATGCGGTCGAGCTTGACCTCGGTCCGGGTGGCCGCGAGCTCGTCGCTGCGCGGCATCTTGCGCTGGGTGAACTGGATGCTCTTGTAGCTCTTGGTCAGCGTGTAGAAGTTGCCGATCTCGAGCGGTGAGATCAGGCTCAGCGCCTGCCCGGCCCGACCTGCGCGGCCGGTCCGACCGGTGCGGTGGACGTAGACCTCGGCGTTCTCGGGGAACGAGTAGTTGATGACGTGGCTGACGTGGGACACGTCGATGCCGCGGGCTGCGACGTCGGTCGCGACGAGGAAGCGCAGCTTGCGGTCGCGGAACTGGCCCATGACCTTCTCGCGCGCGACCTGGGTCAGGTCGCTGGACAGCGCGTGGGCCGAGTAGCCGTTCTTCTGGAGCACGTTGGCGACCAGCCGGGTCTCTTCGCGGGTGTTGCAGAACACGATCGCGGCGGCCGGATCCTCGAGCATGATCACGTCGAGGAGGTCGCGGGTCTTGATCGTCCCGCCCGTCGAGTAGTAGGCGTGATCGATCTCGGCGGCGGCGATCTCGTCGCCCGAGAGCTCGATGCGGACCGGGTCACGCATGCTCCGTCGGGCGATGCGTTCGATCGCCCGTGGGACCGTGGCCGAGAACAGACAGGTCTGGCGCTCGACCGGGCACGCGCTGAGGATCGCGCGGATGTCCTCGAGGAAGCCCATCGAGAGCATCTCGTCGCACTCGTCGAGGACCACGGTGCGGACCTTGGACAGATCGAGCGAGCGACGGCGGATGTGATCGAGGATCCGACCCGGGGTGCCGACGACGGCGTGGACGCCGGATCGGAGCGCGTCGAGCTGGGGGGCCATGGCCGTGCCGCCGTAGACCGGCAGCACGTCGACGGGGGTGTCGACCGCGAGGCGCACGAGCTCCTCGCAGACCTGCTTGGCGAGCTCACGGGTCGGCAGCAGCACGATCAGCTGCACGCCCGTGTCGCTGGCCGG
The DNA here is from genome assembly GCF_002994615.1 of Enhygromyxa salina. Classification (GTDB taxonomy): domain Bacteria; phylum Myxococcota_A; class Polyangia; order Nannocystales; family Nannocystaceae; genus Plesiocystis; species Plesiocystis salina_A. Next base: position 18,589 of record NZ_PVNK01000162.1, read on the forward strand.
GCCACGCTCGAACCGGCTGGCCAGCCACGGAAGGCAGAAGGCTCCCGTCTTGCCGCTGCCGGTCTGCGACTGCACGACGACGTCGGCCCCGCTGACCATCGTCGAGAAGGTCTTCGCCTGGACGGGCGTGGGCTGGGTCCACCCGAGGGTGTCGATCGCGGAGCGCAGGCCAGGCGGGAGATCGAGTTGATCCCAGCTCGCAGGTGGCTCGGGCTCCGGTTCGTCGCCTTCGGAGGACGGCTCGGTGCTGGCGGGCTCCGGTTCGGCGCTGGCGGGCTCCGGTTCGGCGCTGGCGGCCTCTGGCTCGTCGCTGGCGGGCTCCGGTTCGGCGCTGGCGGGCTCCGGTTCGGCGCTGGCGGGCTTCGGATCGGCGCTGGCGACCGTGGGCGGGGGCTCGGCCTCCGCTACCTCGGCAGACGCGTCTGCGTTGCTCGACGCCTCGACCTCACCGGCCTGGTCGGGCTCGGTGGCGGTCTCGCTGCGCGGGTTGTCAGATTGGCTTTGGGATTGCGCTTGGTCCGACGCTTGGTCGGACCCAGTGGTCTCGGTCATCGAGGGAAACCTTCGAGCGCGCTGAGCTCCGCACGCGCTGCGGCCGATTGCCGCCTCCGTTCCCGCTCTCGAGCATGTTCGTCATCGATTCGCTCGAGCTTGTGCAGCAGGTCGGGGCTGGCATCGCCACAGGCCGCGTGGGTCTCGCGGAGGAGGTTGGCAAAGTCTTCGTCGGCCTCAGTCCCTGTGTCGGCCCGCGAAGGGGAACGATCCATCAGGGCTAGGAGCCTCGCGCGCATGAGCTCCACGCGGTAGGAGCAGTCGGCTTGGTCATCCGGGAGTCCTGGGCTCTGTTGCCAGAGTCCAACGCCGACGCCCCAAAGGGCGAAGACAATCACGGCGACGGCACCGATGATTCGAATCCACGTGAACACGCGCTTTCGGCTCGGTGGTTGAGGCTTGGTCAGTTGCGGCGAGTGTTCCAGGATCGGCCCCGGCGGTCAAGCGGGCCCGCCAATTGAAACTCTGCTCTGGCGGGCGTCAGAGCAGTGTAGAGGCCGTTCGTGCGCAAGCGTGTGGGACGTGACGTGGGCGGAGGGGACGATCGCGCTATGCGTGAGCCGCGCCTGCGCTCAGCCTCCACACGCGGTCTCGCCGCGTTTGCGCGTCGTAAACTGGAAGCGTCCGTCGATCAGCAAGGAGATCGGCGTGGCGGTCGGCCCGCCTGGCCGGACCCGGCGAATCTGGCAGCCGAGGGTCGACGATCCGTGACAGGCGAGGGGATCGTTGAGGTCGAGACCGGTCAGCTCGGGGATCCCGTCAATTCCAGGCCAGCCGCTCTGCTCGGCCCAGGATCCCGTATCCAGCGGGGTGACCTTGGTCGAGGAGACCTCGAAGTCGCGGAGATGGACCTGGACGAGGACCCCGTCGTCGAGCTGGAGAGGATCGCCCAGGACCGCGTTGAACACGCCGTCGATGTCGGCGAGCATCGGCGAGCCCTCGCGCAGATCGAGGACTTGAAAGGGGGCGGGCCCGCCGGGCTGACCGACCGCGGGGTACGCGGTAACCACGTAGACGCCGGGATCGACCGGCAGCACGAAGCTCCCGGCGGCGTTGACGCGGGCCTGATAGTAGAAGGGACCCGAGGGATCGCTGTCGTCGGTGTCGACGCGAAGTCGCTCGGCCGCGACGACCGCGTTGCTCGCGCTGCACCCCTCGCTGATGCACACGATCTCGCCGCGGAGCAGCACCCGCGGCTCGAGCTCGAAGGGCTCGAACTCGGTCGTCTCGGGGCCGACCGTGAGGTTGAAGCGCTGCGAGCGAAACGCCGAGCCGACCGGCTGAACGATCGACACCCGATAGTTGCGGCTGTCCTCGTCGGGATCGCCGGTTGTCAGCGAGACGCTGCAGCCCTCGTCGTCGCAGGTCTTGACGTTGCGGACCAAGATGCCGCTCGACCCGTCGCTGTTGGCCGCCGTCGGGACGCAGCCGGCGAATTGCCACACGGCGAGGTTGGGGTTGTACCACCGGGTCTCGAAGTTGACCTCGCCGAAGTTCTGGCAGCTGTCGAGGGTCGGCGGGGGCGGGGGCTCGACCTCGGGCTCGTTGCTCGGCAGGCACTCGGTCGAGCAGCACTCGTAGACGCCGAGCTCGGTCTCGGTCAGCGCGACGGGGTCGCCCTCGAGCGAGAAGGAGATCGCCTGGGGCGGCTGCCAGTTCGGCAGGCACAGGACCCCGTCGATGGTGACCTCTTTGAGGATGTCGGGCTGGGCCTGGAGCGCGAAGCCCTGGTTGAGGTCGTAGATCATGTTGGGCAGGCCCGAGTCCGCGGGCGGCGTGACGCGGACCAGGAATTGCCGCTCGAGCGGATCGGCGAGGCTGTCTTCGCAGTAGGTGTAGAGCTGCGCGGGCGGGAAGGCCCCAGCGGGATCCTCGAGGCTGATGCTCGATCCCGCGGACACGCCGCTCAGATCGAGGCCGCAGCTGCCCTCGAGGTTGCACGCCCAGCCGAGCGCGCAGTCGAGATCGTCGACGCACGCGCGCCCGGTTCCGAGCACCGTCGAGCTGCTTGCGATCGCTTCGTTGTAGATGAACTCGATGTTGGCGGCGGGCACCGGGCTTCCGGCCAGGGTCCGGACCGCGCCCTCGTTGCCGACGATCGCTCGCTGACAGCGTACGCGCCCGGTCGCCTCGAGCTCCTCGGGCGCGTCCTCGGCGATGACCCGCCAGTAGGTGCTGGTCGAGGTCGCGCCCTCGGGCGGGGCGACCTCGAGCTCGAGCGAGGCGTGGGCCCGCTCGTCGTCGGACTCGTAGCTGGGCCAGATGAACTCGACGGGCGGCGGGAGCTCGCCCTCGGGCACCGGCTGGTCCGGGACCGTCACGTAGTCCTTGCGCGAGCTGCTCAGATCGGCGAGCCCGAGGCGCGAGAGCGAGCTCAGCCCGAGGCGCTTGTCGGTCTGGGTGGTGCAGGTCAGGGCGTCCTCGTCACACACGCCCTCGCACTCGCCGCCGCCGCAATTGAGCACCGGGCGTGACTCGCTCGCCCGCAGCTGGTGGGACTTGATCAACGACTCGCGCTTTTGGACGCGCAGGAGGGTGCCGGCGAGCTCACGGGTGATCTCGGGGTCGCAGCCTTGGAGCTCGACGCGGAGATCCCCCTCGATGATGTCGAAGCCGAGCACGGTCAGGGGGGGCAGCTCCGCGGGCACGCAGATGTTGCCCTGGGCGAGGGAGCAGACCGCTTGATCCCCGCAGTCGTCGTCGTCGTTGCAGTCGGCGATTGGATCGCGATCGACGGTGCTGCACCCGCCCGCCGGGCCCAAGCCCAGGGCCAAGCCCAGCCCCGCGCCGAGGCTCAATCCCAGACCCGGCCTGGGCCGCACTAGGGGTCCGTGATGTCGGCGCATCCGCACTTTTCGTCGGTCTCCTCGAGACACTGAAAGACGTAGGTCTGGATGTCGTATGTAGCGCCCGCGGCGATGTTTGGCACTCCCTCCAGGACGACGGCCATGCTCTCGAGCGGGTCGCCCCCGGTCGTGGCGTCTCCGCTGTCGACGAGCGTGGCCTCGCGCTGAAACCACTGGCGGTCGGTGACCATGACCGAGAGGGTGTGAAAGCCGGGGGCGACCGGGCGGCCGGCGCCGTTGCACAGGTCGAAGCCGTTGGCGTCGCTGAGGGTCAGCGAGCGGACGTAGGGCCGGGGGCGCTTGAGGACCTCGAGCTCGTAGGAGCTGAACGAGACGTCGAGAGGGTCGCGGGGATCGAGGTAGGATCGATAGGCGACGTAGTCGAAGGCCGCGTCGCCGAGGGTTGGATCCCAGTCGAGCAGCGCGGCGGCGTAGATCTTGTCGGCGGGCTCGCCGTCGACTTCGTCCTGGTCTTCGATGTAGAGCGAGACCCCGGGCAGCTGCTTGGCGTCGATCTTGTTCTCGCCGCAGATGCACAGCTCGTAGTCGCTCGGGTCGAGGAAGGTCGGCAGGGCGGTGAAGGCCGGCAGCGGGCACTCGCAGGTCTCGGGATCGCAGGCGCAGCGGGCGTCCTCGTCGATCGGGATGCCCTCGACGAAGTGGACCGGGTACTGGTTGATGTCGGTCGTGAACACCTGGATGTCGCGGTCGGGGATGATGCACGCGAGGCCGACCCCGATCGCGGCGGCGCCGAGCAGGGCGAGCACCAGCCCGCGGCGACCCACGCCCGCGGCGTTCATCAGCTGCTGGCCTCCTGCGACTTCTCCTTCTCGATCTTCTCGAGGTGGCGGAAGATCGTGCGCGGATCGACGCCGAGGTCGCGCGCGGTCTTGGTCCGGTTGCCGTTGTTGAGCGCGAGGACCTTGTCGATGTAGGCGCGCTGCCAGCGGTCGCGGGCCTCGGTCAGCGGGACGATGTCCTCGGGCGAGCTCGCGCCCTCGGGCACGTCGAGGTCGAGATCGGCGGCGTTGATCCGAGGCCCCTCGGCCAGGACCATCGCTTTTTTGAGGTGGTTCTCGAGCTGGCGAATGTTGCCGGGCCACGAGAAGTTGGCCATCGCTCGCTCGGCGCTGTCCTCGAAGCAGGTCTGCGGATCGAAGCGATCGCCGAATTCCTTGGTGAAGCGCCCGACGAGGTAGCGGGCGATCAGGAGCACGTCGTTGCCACGATCGCGCAGCGGCGGCAGCTCGATGCCGATCACGTTGAGGCGGAAGTAGAGGTCCTCGCGGAAATTGCCCTCGTCGACCTCGCGCCGCAGCTCGCGGTTGGTCGCGGCCACGACCCGGACGTCGATCGGCATGGTCTTGGAGTCGCCGACCCGCTGGATCTGTCGCTCCTGCAGCACCCGCAGCAGCTTGACCTGGAGGGCCAGCGGCATCTCGCCGATCTCGTCGAGGAAGATCGTGCCCTTGTCGGCGGCCTGGAATTTGCCAATTTGATTGGCGACGGCGCCCGTGAACGCGCCCTTGACGTGGCCGAAGAGCTCGGACTCGATCAGGTTCTCGGGGATCGCCCCGCAGTTGACGGTCACGAAGGGGCCCTTGGCCCGGGGCGAGCGGTCGTGGATCTCGTGGGCGATGAGCTCCTTGCCGGTCCCGGTCTCGCCGGTCACGAGCACGGTGATGTCGGTGCTCGCGACCTTCTCGACCCGCTTGTAGACCTCGATCATCTGCGGGCACGCGCCGATGATCGAGCCGAATTTGACGTTCTCGAGCCGCTCGGCGAGCTCGGTCTTCTCGCTGCGCAGCTCGTTGAGCAGGGTCGCGTTCTTGATGAACAGCGCCGCCTGGCTGGCGAAGACCTCGAGGGTCTCGAGCTGCTCGCTCGTGAACAGGTCGACGATGTCGTTGTTGCCGACGTAGAGCAGCCCGAGCAGCTCGCCGCGGACCAGCAGCGGCGCACACATCACGCTCGAGAGCTTGAGGTTGATGACCGAGAGGCTGTTTTGGAACCGGGTGTCGTGGAGCGCGTCGGAGATGATCTGCGGCTTCTTGCTCGAGATCACCGAGCTGATGATGTCGTCGGACAACAGCGCCGAGGGGTCGTCGACGGGCTCGCGCTCGAGGTTGCGGGCCACGCGGATCTCGTAGCCGGCCGGGTCGTCGGGGTTGCTGACCCCGGCGAGGACCAAAAAGCCCTTGCTCGCCCGGGTCAGGCTCACGACCTGGTCGATCAGCTCATCGAGGAGCCCGTCGAGGTCGGCGGGCGTCGCGAGCAGGCGCGAGAAGTTGTGCAGCTTCTGCATCGCCGCGAGCTGCAGCGCCGACTCGTCGCCGCGCGGGGTCGGGGTCTGCGGGGTCGGGCGCTCGTCGAGGGTCGAGAAGGTCAGCTCGAGCTCGCCGATGACGAAGATGTCGCCGTGGCGCAGGTCGAGGCTCCGGGTCTTCTTGCCGTTGACGAAAAAGGGGTTGGACCGGGCCGTCGACTCGAGCCGAAAGCGGCCCGGCTCATGGGTCAAGGTCGCGTGGGCGGGGGCGACGTCGGGGCTGTCGATGACCAGATCGCTGTCTTTCGACGAGCCGAGGGTGGTCAGCTTGCGGACGATCGCCAGCTGCTTGGTCTTGCCGTCGAGGGCCGTGTACTGAAGGTGCGGCATGGGGTCACGAAGGGGAGGGCGCGGGAGCGGGCAGGTCAAAACTGCAGGGTCACGCCGAGGCCCAGCCCTGCGGGGACGAACGCCGGGTGCGGCCGGACGCGCAGCTTAGCATCGGGCTTGGACTTGGTCCCTGGCCCGGCGCGAGGTCGCCTGGGGCGGGGCGAGGACTCGGCCTCGTCGAGCTCTGCGTCGAGCTCGCGGCGGGTTTTTTGGCCCTTCTCGACGACCTCGATTGGCTTGAACAGGACCTGGGCGAGGGCGATGTCGAGCACGACCGAGCCGATGAACACGTAGCCCATCACGGCCTCGGCGTTGCGCACGGCCTCGACCTCGTCCTTGAGCGCGGGGAGGTCGGAGTCCGGGGCGTCGATCGTGCAGACCAGCGACTTGCGGTTGAAGCCGTCGGTCCGCACGCAGCCGTAATTGGTCGCGCGATAGATCAGCAGCCCGAGGCCGGCCGCGCCGGTCGCGACCTCGAGCGCGAGGAAGGTTCCGCCGAGCGCGCGATTTCCGTTGGTGAAGTGGCCGACGCCAAAGGGCAAGAACGCGAGGCCGCGGTTGCGCTTGACGACCTCGGTCAGATACACGTCCTCGTTGGCCAGGGCCTCCTGCAGGGCGGCGATCCGGCCCTGGGACGCGCGGAAGTCGACCTGCAGCTCGGTGAGGTCGGCCTCGCACGACAGCAGCTGGCCGCGGCAAGCCTCGGCCAGCTGCGCGTCACGCTCGCTGCGGACCACGGCCACGAGATCGTAGAACCGACGCCCGTGCAGACCGCTGGGCGGCGCCCAGTCCGGGCTGCTGTCGAGCAGGCGCGTGATGTAGTCGCGGGCGAGCTCGTCGCGCTCGCTCGGCCCGAGGCCCTCGTCGAGGAGCGTGGCCTCGGTCAGGTAGCGCAGGGCCGACTCGCGCAGGAACTCGTCGGCGATGTCGCCCTCGCGCACGAGCGGCTCGAGCAGATCTCGGACCTCGGTCCAGTCGCCCTTGCGCCAGGCTTCAATACCCCGCTCGACTCTGAGCTTCGCGTCTTGCTCGTCCGCCGGGGCGTCATTGGCCGCAGGCGGAGCCGCGAGCACGGGGTGAGCGCCGAGGAGAAGGAGTGCCGCGCCAAAAGCGCTAGTGAGTCGTCGGAGCATCCGCGCTGCCCGTTCGGACGCGGAGCGTACCGGATTTTCCGGCCCCACACACGAGCAGGGCTACTCGTCGAACTTCTCGAGGGTGATGCGGATCTGGTTGTTGCCGGGTGTCAGCTTGTACTCGTCGGTCTTGGCCCGGAAGCCCGTGGACTTGAATTCGAGCTTGACGAGCATCTCGGTCTCGCCGCGCTGAAAATTGAGCGAGGGGAAGCTGTTGGCGGTCTTCTTTTGGTAGGTGCAGCCGGCCACGCAGTTGACGATCAACTTGGACGGCGGGATCTCGCCGGCTTGAAAGATCAGCCGGGCCGGCATCGGTGCGGCCTGCAGGGACTGGACCTGGCCGTCCTTGCAGTTCTCGGGGTTGAGGATCAGCGAGCCGCCGTAGGTGTCGCCCGAGAGCCGGACCCGGGTGGTTTCGGTCACGGCGATCACGAGCTCGCCCTCGGGGGGCAGCGGCTGGCGGCCCTGGCCCGATACGACGAGGTCGTAGTCGCCGCCCGCGAGCAGCGCGGCGGGCAGGTCGAGGACCTTGACCGTGCAGTCGACGCTGGCGTCCGGGCGCGGACCGTTGCCGGTCGTGCGGGTGCCGCCGCCCTCGTCGCTCGGCTCGCCCGTGTCGGTGCCCTCGATCAGCAGGCCCTCGGTCTCGGACACGAGCGACGGCTGCTCTTGCGGATCGCGCTGCGGGATGTAGTAGCCGTTGTTCGCGGCCCCGTCGCCGAGCTCGGCGCTGGCGACCTGGCCGGGCCGGGGCGGGTCGGGGCGCAGCAACAAGACGCCCGCCGTGACGATGCCCGTCAGCGCCAGGGCACCTCCGGCCACCATCGCCTGGCGCATGCGCTGGCCGCGAATCCGGACCCGGTCGAGCATCGAGGCCGCGCGCTTGTTGTCGGGCTCGATCTCGAGCACGCGCGACAGCAGCTTGAGCGCGCGCGCGCCGTTGCCGTCGCGCATCGCCCGAGTCGCGCGGCGCATGAGCTCGCGGCACACGCGAGCGTCGAGCGCGTCGGCGTAGTGCTCGGGGTTGTCGAAGTAGGCGGCGAGCTCCTCGGGCACGGGCTCGACGGCGAAGCCCGAGAGGTACTCCTCCAGGGCCAGCGCGAGGCTGTTGGCGCTCTGGTAGCGATCGCCGGGCTTGAGCGCGAGGGCCTTGGCGATGATCGCCTCGAGATCTTCGTCGACCTTGGGGTTGATCAGCCGCGGCGGCTTGTAGTCGCCCTCGAGGATCCGGTTGAGGACCTGGGCCGGGTTGCGGCCGGCGAAGGGCAGCTCGTCGGTCGCGAGCTGATACAACATCACGCCGAGCGCGAAGATGTCGATGCGCTTGTCGACTGGCTTGCCGTTGATCAGCTCGGGGGCCATGTAGGCCGGGCTGCCGAGCAGCTGGCCCGTGGTCGTGAGCCGCTGGGTGTCGAGGATCTGCGCGATCCCGAAGTCCATCAGCTTGAGGCAGCCATCCTCGCGGATCATCACGTTCTCGGGCTTGATGTCGCGGTGGACGATGCCGAGGGAGTGGGCGTGCTCGAGCGGCAGACACAGGCGATGGGCGACCATCGCCGCGAGCACCGGGCGCGGGACCCAGCGCTCGTCGAGCCAGTCGCGCAAGGTGACGCCGTGGATGAACTCGCAGACGATGTAGCTCTCGTCGGCGCGGGTCGGATCGGAGGAGTCGAAGATCTCGACGATGTTGTCGTGGCGGAGCTTGGCGACGGTCTTGGCTTCACGCTCGAGCCGACGGCGCGACTCCTCGCGATCGGCGAGGTGGGCGTGGAGCACCTTGACCGCGACCTCGCGATCCAAAATCGTGTCGCGGCCGCGATAGACCACGGCCATGCCCCCATGCCCGACCTCTTCGAGCATGTCGTACTTGTCCAGCTTTTGCCCGGCGAGGCTCGGCATGAGTGCAGCGGCCGCGCGGCTCGAAGCCGGCGGCGAACGTCCGATCGACTGGACCCCTCCTCGATGGTCCGCCGAAAACCCGGCGACGTCCACCCGACGCGCACGACCTTTCACGGGTGACACAGGGGGGCGGCGAGGGCAGGGGGTGTCACTCTAGCCTGCGCCAACTCAGTTGGCGAATTAGACTTTTTGGACCTGGGGGGCCCACACCGCGTCGGGTATGCTCCCGCGGACGAATTCTCATGAGCGAGCGCAGCTTTGCCCCGCGGCCCGCCGAAGGCCTCAACTATCCGAACGTCGCGCAGATGTTCTTGGCCCGGGTCCGCAGGGCCCCCGAGCTGACGGCCCTGCGCTTCAAGCGAGACGGCCTGTGGCGCCCGCTGAGCTGGCGTGGCTGGGAGCTGGCCGCCCGGGAGCTGGCCGCCGGGCTGATCACCGAGCTCGACGTCGGCCGTGGCGATCGCGTGGGGCTGCTCGCTGGCACCCGGGTCGAGTGGGCACTGTGCGACGTGGCGATCGCCATGTGTGGGGCCGTGTGCGTGCCGATCTACGCGACCTCGACGGGCGCCGAGATCGCGTTCGTGCTCGCGGACAGCGGCGCGCGGGTCCTGATCGCCGATCACCCCAAGATGCTCGCGCGCCTGCACGAGCACGAGCGCGGGCCGCGAGACGGCGCCGAGGCCTGGACCTCCGTCTCGGCCGACGCCCTCGAGCATGAGATCTACATCGATCCCGACCCCGTCGCGGACGAGCTCGGGCCCGCGCGCGAGGGGGGCAAGCGCATGACCCTCGAAGCCCTGCGCGAGGCCGGGCGCACGGCGCTCGCGGGGGTCAACGACGCGCGCACGCGCATCGAGGCCGCGATCGCCGAGGTCGATCTCCATGACGTCTTCACGATCGTCTACACCTCCGGGACCACCGGGCAGCCCAAGGGCGTGGTCCTGACCCACAAGAACCTGGTCTACGAGGCCTGGGCGATCAAAAACAGCATCGCGGTCGACCGCACGGATCAGCAGCTCCTGATGTTGCCGCTCGCGCACATCTTCGCCCGGCACCTGCTGTGGGCCGCGGTCGACAGCGGCGCGGTCACGGCCTTGTCCGAGCGGATGGCGACCGCGGTCGCCGACATGCGTGAGATCGCTCCGACCTACGTCGGAGCCGTCCCGCGCTTCTACGAGAAGATCCAGCTCGAGATCGAGCAGGAGCTGGCCGCGCGCAGCCTCGTCGAGCGCAAGCTGGTCGACGCCGCCTTCGGCATCGGCCGACGGGTCAGCACCAGCCGCCAGCGCGGCCAGGGCATCCGACCGCTGCTGGCCGCGCGGCACCGGGTCGCCGACAAGGCCGTGTTCGAGCCCATACGGGCCCGGTTCGGCGGCAAGCTGCGCTTTTTCGTCTCGGGCGCCGCGCCCCTGAGCCGCTCGACCGCCGAGTTCTTCCACGCCGCGGGCCTGTTGATCCTCGAGGGCTACGGCCTGACCGAGACGACCGGAGCGACCAACGTCAACCGCCCCGATCGGTTCCGCTTCGGCACCGTCGGCCCGGTCTTGCCGGGCTGCGAGGTCTTGATCGGAGACGAGGGCGAGATCCTGCTCCGCGGGCACAACGTGATGGCCGGCTACCACGGCCCGCAGCTCGACACCTCGCTGATCGACGCCGACGGCTGGCTGCACACCGGGGACGTCGGCGAGGTCCGCGAGGGCTTCTTGCGCATCACCGACCGCCTCAAAGATCTGATCATCACGGCCGGGGGCAAGAACATCGCGCCCCAGAAGATCGAGGCCCGGCTGCGCGAGCGCGTCGGCCTCGCCCACGTGCTCGTGACCGGGGATCGTCGGCCCTACCTCGTCGCGCTCGTGGCCCTCGACGAGGCCGAGATGCTGGAGATCGCCAAGCGCCAGGGGCTCGGCTGCCGCGACTACGCCGACCTCGCCCGCCACCCGCGGATCCGCGACATCGTCGGGAGCTACGTCGACGATCTCAACAAGACCCTGCCGCGCTACGAGACCATCAAGAATTTCGCGATCTTGCCCGAGCCCGTCCGCGCCGCCGACGTCACCCCGACCCAGAAGCTCAAGCGCAGGGCCGTCGAGGCCCGCTGGGCCCGCTTGATCGACGGGCTCTATGCCTAGCAGCGTAGCGCAATGAACGCGCTTGACCTGCGCCCGCTGTCGCGATACGACCCCGTCCCCGAGCTCACAGGGCTCACAGGGCTCACAGGTCTCACAGGGCTGTAGCTCAGGGGTAGAGCGCTACCTTGACACGGTAGAGGTCGGCGGTTCAAAGCCGCCCAGCCCTAACCAGGATGAGCCCCCGACATCAGTCGGGGGCTTTTTTTATTGGCGCCCGGGTCCAGCTGCGGGTTTGACAGCCCCGGGGACCGCTGCCAGGCTGAAGGTCGATGGCAGCCGTCAGGCACATCCTCGCGCCCCTTCGGGCGGCGCTCACGACCACCACTACGACCGCCTAGCCGCAGCTCGGCGCCGTCGACGTCGCTCGTCGTCGGACCGCCGAGGTCGCGGCTTTTGCTTTGGTTCGACATCGACGCGCCTCCGAGCGACCCTACCCAGCGAGATCTACCCATGGCCTCCGAACACGACGAAGAAATCGAGCACATGATCGACCCCTCGGTGCCGGATCTGTCTCCCCTCGAGACGATGCGGCACAGCGCGGCCCACGTGATGGCCGACGCGATCAAGCAGCTGTGGCCCGAGGCCAAGCTGGCCTTCGGCCCGCACACCGAGGACGGCTTCTACTACGACATCGAGATGCCGCACCGGATCTCGCCCGACGACTTCCCGGCGATCGAGGCCAAGATGAAGGACATCGTCAAGGCCAAGCACGCCTTCGTGCGCGAGGAGGTCGAGCGCGACGCGGCGCTCGAGCTGTTCCGGGCCGCGGGTGAGGACTTCAAGGTCGAGACGATCGGCTCGATCCCCGCCGACGCAACCCTGACGCTGTACCGCAGCGGTGAGTTCGTCGACCTGTGCCGCGGGCCCCACGTGGCCGACACCGGCCGGATCCTCGCGTTCAAGCTCCTGCGCGTGGCCGGGGCCTACTGGCGGGGCAACGAGAAGGGCCCGATGCTCCAGCGCCTGTACGGCACGGCCTTCCCCGATCGCAAGCAGCTCAAGAAGCATCTCATGATGCTCGAGGAGGCCAAGAAGCGGGACCATCGCAAGCTCGGCGTCGAGCTCGGGCTGTTCCACTTCGATCCGATCGCGCCCGCGAGCCCCTTCTTCACCGGGCGCGGCGCGACGGTCTACAACCTGCTTCAGGCCTACGTGCGCAAGCTCTACGCGCGCTACGGCTACGAGGAGGTCGTGACCCCGCAGATCTTCGACATGGAGCTGTTCCGCCAGAGCGGTCACTACGATCACTACAAGGACAACATGTTCATCTGCGAGATCGACGAGCGCGAGTTCGGGGTCAAGCCGATGAACTGCCCCGGCCACTGCGTGCTCTACCGCCAGACCCGGCACAGCTACCGCCAGCTGCCGATCCGGATGGCCGACTTCGGCCGCCTCCACCGCTACGAGCGCGCGGGCGTGACCCACGGGCTCACGCGGGTCCGGACCTTCGCCCAGGACGACGCGCACGTGTTTTGTCGTCTGGATCAGCTCAGTGAGGAGATCGAGGCGGTGACCAAGATGATCCTCGAGACCTACGAGGTCTTCGGCTTCGAGGACGTCGAGATCGAGATCTCGACCCGGCCCGAGTCTTTCCTCGGAGAGATCGAGACCTGGGATCGGGCCGAGCGAGCGCTGGCCGACGCGCTCGATCGCCAGGGCATCAAGTACGCCATCAACGCGGGCGACGGGGCCTTCTACGGGCCCAAGATCGATTTCGGCGTGCGCGACGCGCTGCGCCGCCCGTGGCAGCTCGGGACCTGCCAGCTCGACTTCCAGCTGCCCGAGCGCTTCGCCCTCGAGTACGTGGCCAGCGACGACTCCCGCGAGCGGCCCGTGATGATCCACCGGGCGATGCTCGGCAGCCTCGAGCGCTTCTTCGGCGTCTACCTCGAGCACACCGCGGGCAAGTTCCCGATCTGGATCGCGCCGATCCAGGTTGCGATCTTGCCGATCACCGACGGCCACCACGAGTGGGCGCGCGAGGTCGCGGCCGCGTGCCGGGCCGCGGGCCTGCGCGTCGAGGTCGACGAGCGCAACGAGAAGCTCGGGCTCAAGATCCGTGAGGCGACCCTGCTCAAGGTCCCTTGCATGCTCGTGCTCGGCGACAAGGAGGTCGAGGCCCGCGGGGTCGCCCCGCGCAGCCGCGACGGCAAGACCGGCGAGCTCGAGTCGCTCGCCGCGTTCGTCGCCCGGCTGTCCGAAGAGGGGAAGATCCCCGGCTAGCCCACCTGGGCGGCCGTAGCGCGGCACCTCCGGGCCCGACACGCCAAAGCTGCGTTGGGCCCGGGGGCCCACGCAGACCCCTTGTGAGGTCAATGAAAGCTTGGTCTCATCGGGGTGCTTGACGAACGTCGCGTGACGGGACAACGTGCACGCGACCCGGACCGCTCGCCGATCGCCGGCACGGCCCGGGTCACCTACAGAACTTCAGGAGAACGACACCATCGGACGCAAACGCTCGAGGCCCGCACCACGCAAAAGGGAGACCCACCGAGTCGGACGGAGAATTCGAGTTCGGGAGGTCCGCGTGATTGATGCGGACGGGTCCCAGCTGGGCATCCTGGCCACCCAAGACGCCATGCGGCGTGCCGAAGAACAGGGCTTGCAGCTCGTAGAGGTCAACCCCAAGACCTCTCCGCCAGTCTGCAAGATCATGGACTACGGCAAATTCAAGTACGAGACCGCCAAGCGCGAGCGGGAGACCAAGAAGAACAAGAAGAGCCAGGAGCTCAAAGAGGTCAAGTTCCGGCCCAAGACCCACGACCACGACTTCGACTTCAAGGTCAAGCACGCGCGTCGTTTCCTCGAGGACAACAACAAGGTTCGCCTGTTGGTTCAGTTCCGTGGGCGCGAGATCACCCACCCGGAGACGGGCCGGGACGTGCTCAACCGGGTCGTCAAGGCTGTGGTCGATCTCGCCACTGTCATCCAGATGCCCAACATGGAGGGCAACCGGATGAGCATGATCATCGCGCCCAAGCCCCGCCGTGACGGTGGCGGTGGCGGCGGTGGCGGCAGCAAGGCCAACAAGCCGAGCACCCCGCGGGCCAACAAACCCGAGGCCGAGGCCAAACCCGAGGCCAAGCCCGAGGCCAAGCCCGAGGAGGCCGCCCCAGACGCGGCCGCCGGATCTCCCAACGAGAGTCAAGACACGCCCGCGGGCGGCAAGCAGACCGAGGGCCAGACCGACGACGCAGCCGCCGCGTCGGGCTCTTGAGCCACTCCATCCGCGAACTCGCCGATGGTCTTGCGACCCCGGCATCCCTGATGTAGACAACCGGCCCCCCAGCCACACAGCTGGGGCGCCAGGTCGAGGTTACCGACATGCCCAAGATGAAATCTCATAGCGGTGCGAAGAAGCGCTTTCGCTTCACAGCCACCGGCAAGGTCAAGCGCAAGCACTCGCACAAGAATCACATCTTGACGAAGAAGTCGCCCAAGCGGATCCGCAAGCTCCGCGGGACGGCGATCGCGTCGAAGCCCGACGAAGTGCGCGTCCATCAACTCCTGCCCTACGGAGCGAAGTGAGCCATGCCCCGCGCTAAACGAGGATTTAAAGCCCGCCGTCGTCGCAACCGCATCCTCAAGGCTGCGAGCGGCTTCCGCGAGGGTCGCCGGACCATGTATCGGCGCGCCGTCGAGGCCGTGCACCACGCCTGGATGCACGCCTACACCGGCCGCAAGCAGAAGAAGCGGACCATGCGTCGGCTGTGGATCGTGCGCATCAACGCCGCCGCCCGCCAGCAAGGGGTCAGCTACAGCCGCCTCATGGACGGCTGCAACAAGGCCGGTATCGCGCTCGATCGCAAGGTGCTCGCCGACCTGGCGATCGCCGATCCCCAGGGCTTCGCCAAGGTCGTGGATACGGCCCGCGCGGCGCTGTAGGGCGGCGCGCGATCCGTCCCGCTTCATTCGAGGCTCGAGGGTACCCCTCGAGCCTCGTTGTTTTGGTTGTGGGTTGCACCCAAAGCGTCAACGATAACGAGGACTTGTGCCCGGCGAGGAAGCGAGCGAGGATCGCGGTCGGAGGAACGCGATGACGAAGGCCGACATCGTCGACAAGGTCTGTGAACAGGTAGGGGGCTTCTCGAAAAAGGAGGCCGCGGATCTGGTCGACCAGGTATTCGACACCATGAAGGCGGTGCTCGAGACCGGCGAGAAGATCAAGATCTCGGGCTTCGGCAACTTCGTCGTCCGCGAGAAGAAGCCCCGCCCGGGTCGCAACCCCCAAACGGGGCAAGAGATCACCATCGAGGCCCGCCGGGTCCTCACCTTCAAGCCCAGCAACGTGCTCAAGGCCGCGCTCAACGGCGAGAGCTAGCTCCGACCATGGCAGCAGGTCCGCCCAGCGCCAAGAAGCCAGCCGGCGCCAAGAAGCCAGCCAGCGCCAAGAAGCGCCCGGGCAAGACGGCCAAGCGGCGAGCCAAGCGCTCGGGCGCCAAGGCCAGCGCCGACAGCCTCGAGCTCGGGACCGACAAGCTCTACTTCAAGATCGGTGAGGTCGCGAGCATCGTCGACGTCGCCGCCCACGTGCTGCGCTACTGGGAGAGCGAGTTTGCGCTCATCAAGCCCCAGAAGTCTCGCTCGCAGCAGCGCGTGTACAGGCGCAAGGACGTCGAGAACCTGCTCCGGATCAAGCACCTGCTCTACGAGCGCAAGTTCACGATCGCGGGCGCGAAGCAGGAGCTGCGCGGGGGCGCGTCGAAGATCGAGCGCGCGGAGGTCAGCGGCCTCTATCGTGCCCAGCGATCGATGGCCCAGGTCCGTGAGCAGCTCGATCTCCTCGCCCACGCGGTCCGGGCCCAGCCTGACTCAGGTCACATCGCGGCCGACCCGGCCGAGTTCGTGCGAGCGTCGGGGGGCGCGCGCAGCTTGCTCGCGGGCTCGTCCAGCGGCGATAGCGACGCTAGGGGCGACAGCAGGCCCACCCAGCACCTGCTCGAGCGGCCCGACCGCCCAGATCTCGCCGATCGAGATCGCTGAGAGCTTACGGGAACTAAAACCTCATCCTCCCCCTTGCCGAGGATATACCCAGCTGATATGAGCCCTGTCCCCGCCGGGGCGTAGCGCAGTCTGGTAGCGCACTTGACTGGGGGTCAAGGGGTCGAAGGTTCGAATCCTTTCGCCCCGATCGGCGGAGCGAGCGGTCCCATCGGACCGCTCGCTTTTTTGGTTCTGTCGGGTTAGATGGGGGCGTGGGTCGCCCGCTGATCTTGGTCTCGAACGACGACGGGATCCGAGCCCCGGGGCTGCGTGTCCTCGCCCGCGTCGCGGCTGAATTTGGCGACGTGCTGGTCTGCGCCCCGACCGAGGAGCGCTCGGGCTTCAGCCACGCGATCAGCTTGCACTCTTCGCTGCGGACCAACTCGACGCCCGAGCTCGGCGACAACTGGTACGCGGTGTCGGGGACGCCGGTCGACTGCGTGTACCTCGCGAGCTTGCACCTGTGTGAGCGCCGGCCGGATCTCGTGCTCACGGGCGTCAACCCCGGCTACAACCTCGGCGCCGACGTGTTCTACTCGGGCACGGTCGGGGCCGCGCGCGAGGGGCTGCTCCGTGGGTGCACGGCGATGGCCGTGTCCGTCGAGGCCGAGGCCGATCCCGCGCTGAGCGTGCCCTTCGTCCGCCAGCTCGTCCCGCTGCTGCTCGCCCGGGCCGCGCTCGGCGAGCGTCACCTGCTCAACCTCAACGTGCCCCGCAAGCCCACAGGCCTCCGAGTCGCGCGCCTCGGGCACCGCTCCTACGACGACCAGGTCGACGAGCGAAAAGATCTCGCCGGGCGCAGCTATTTTTGGATCGGCGGGCCACCTGCTCCGATCAACGACGACAGCGACAGCGACATCGGCCTGGTCAGTCGGGGCTTCGCCGCGCTGACCCCACTCGAGCTCGACATCACCGCCCCCGAGATCGACGACTGGGCGACCTGGGTGGCGGCGAAGGACTCGTCCACGACATGAGCATCGATCACGAACAGGCCCGCGAGCTGCTGCGCAGCAAGATCCGCAGCATCCCCGACTTTCCCAGCCCGGGGATCTTGTTTCGCGACATCACCCCCGCGCTCGCCGACGCCGAGGCGTTCACAGCCGCGGTCGAGCTCCACCTCCATCACATCGCCGATCTCGACGGGCAGCTCGACGCGATCGTCGGCATGGAGGCGCGCGGCTTCCTGTTCGGGCCGATCCTCGCCCACCGCCTGAACCTCGCCTTCGTGCCCGCGCGCAAGCCAGGCAAGCTCCCGGCCGAGACGATCGCCGAGGACTACGCGCTCGAGTACGCCAAGAACACCCTCCAGATCCACGCCGACGCCCTGCGCCCGGGCGCCCGCGTCCTGATCGTCGACGACCTGCTCGCAACCGGCGGGACCGCGGCCGCGACCACCCGGCTGATCGAGCGCCTCGGGGCGACCGTCGCCGCGCAGCTGTTCATGATCGAGCTCGTCGCGCTCGGCGGACGAGCAGCGCAGGGCGACCACCGCGTCGAGGCCGTGCTTCAGTTCTGAGGCCTCCGGTCGCCTGCCGCCCGCGGTGGCCGTGGGCTGCTCGGGCGCGAAGCTCAGACCCGCCCACACCGCGAGCGAGGCGCTCGGAGGGTCAAGACACCCTGAAGGGCTGGGCGTCGAGGGCGTCGAGGGCCCAGCGGTCTTGATCGTGGGCCGCAAGCAAGATCGCAGCTCCGGCCGCCCGGCGCTCGACCAACCACCCGAGCAGGCGCTCGCGGCTCTCCCCATCGACCCCAGCGAAGGGCTCATCGAGCACGTAGAGCGCCGCGTCGCCAGCGGCGATCGCCGCGAAGGCGAGGCGCCGCCGCATGCCCACGCTGTAGGTCGTCGCCAGCAGCTCGATCGCCGGGCCGAGCCCGGCGAGGGCCTCGAGCCGCGCGAGCGAGTCGGCGCCTCGGTCCTCGAACACGTCGGCGTGGAACTCGAGCAGCTCGCGGCCGCTGAGCCCGGCCGGGAGGTCGATCTCTTGGGCGAGGTAACGGAGGCTGCGGCGGGCCTGGAGCGGCTCGCTGCGCAGGTCATGGCCGCCGATCTCGACCGCTCCGGCGTCGGGGATCACGGTCCCGCAGATGCAGCCGATCAGGGTCGACTTGCCGGCCCCGTTGGGCCCGACCAGGGCCACGGCCTCGCCTGCTTGAAGTTCGAGCGAGACCCCATCGAGGACGACGTTGTCGGCGTATCGCTTGCTCAGCTCGAGCGCGCGCAGGGGAGGGCTCACCGCGCCAGTCCAACCGAAGCAGGGCCGCGAGTCCAGGGCCCATGAAAGAATGAAAGAATGAAAAAATCTCCTGCCCAGCGGGTGCGACGAGGGATCAGCTCACCCGCGGGCAGGAGATGCGACTCGAAGTGGTGCGTCGTTCCACTCCGGATACTCCGACCCGCCCGGACTCAGTCCGGTTTCGGCCCGCTCTAGTTTTTCTCGGGGTCGGTTGGGAGACCGTAGGCGTGAGCGACGATCGCCGCCCACCCGAGGATCAGACCCAGCCCGCCGAGCGGGGTCACGGCGCCGAGCAGGCGCGGTCCGCCGAGGGCCATGGCATAGAGTGTCGACGAGAACACGAGCACGCCACCGCAAAAACCGGCGGCGGCGACGGTCCGCCAGCGCGTCCAGGGGCCCGCGCCCCAGCCGACCAGGAGCAGGGCGAGGGCGTGGATCTGCTGGTAGCGCGCCGCGGTCTGCCACCACTCGAGCTGCTCGGGTGTCAGCCGGGACTCGAGCCCGTGGGCGCCGAAGGCTCCGGCCGCGACGCCGAGCAGACCGAGGGCGCCAGCGAGCATCATCGTCGTGCGCCGGGCGTGGGTTTGATCGAGCGGGGTGTGATCGGTCATGGGCTCTCGCTCTCGGCCAGCTGCTGCGCGAGCCATGCGCTCAGCTCGACGGTCGAGCCGTCGGCGAGGACGACCAGGTAGGGCAGGTTGGACTTGAAGCTGCGGGCGGCGATCTCGTCGAGCCAGGGCTCGAGCTCGATGAGGTCGTAGCCGATCCACTCCCACTTGGTCCGGAGCATGCTTGCGAACTGCTCGGCGGTGTACTCGCTGGGGTCGCTGTCCTCGCCGTCGGCCTGGTCGACGAAGCGCAGGCCGCTCGCGCTGATCAGATCGAGGGCCTTGTCGATCGCCGGATCTGCGGGAGGCCGATCGGCGAGCTTCGAGGCCGCGCCAGCTTCGGCCTCGCCGCCCGTCTTGACCTCGTCGGGAGCGGGGCCCGCCTCCGAGGCCGCGGACCCTGCCCCGACCCCCGCGCTCGGCGAACGCATGGGCTCGTGGCGCACGGTCGGTGGCTCGTCGCGGCACGCCAGCGCGGCTGTGAAGCCGAGGACGGGGACCAGGGCGAGGGCGCGAGCGCGGGGCACGAGCGCCAAGGTAGCGCTCCCCGGCCCGGGGCACGAGCGCAAGCGCTGCTTGGGAGCGCTCAGCCGGGCAGGCCCGCGCCGATCCCGGGGCTCGTTCGTGGCTCCAGGCGCGGCCCGCTGGGTGTCTCGCCGGGATCGGGCAGCTCCGCGCTGACCTCGCTCGGATCCACGACCACGCCGCCCGGGACGAACGCGGGGTCGTACTGGGGCGTGCTGTCGTACTCGGACAGCGCCCGGCGCTCGTCCGCCGCCTCGGCTCGGGCCTTCTCGGCCTCGCGATCGGGCGGCCCGATCGGGCGATCTTGGACGAAGCCGCCGCGGCTGGAGTCGCGGACGTGCACGACCACGGCGCGGCGGAGATCGCTGGGCAGGTAGCCGGTCCAGCCCAGGGGCAGGGTCGGCCCGGTCCACTCGAACACGTAGCGCGCATCATGAGGCGCGAGGTTGACGCAGCCGTGGCTCTTGGGGGTGCCGAATTTGTCGTGCCAGTAGGCGCCGTGGAGGGCGTTGTGGCCTTGAAACAGGATCACCCAGGGGACGCCCTGGACCATGTAGGGCTTGTCCTCGTAGGCCTGGCTGGCCATCGTCGTCGACGCGACCTTGGCCCAGACGGGGTAGTTGCCGCGGGGGGTCGGCATGCTCCTGCCCGACGACACCATGGTCGCAAACACGGCACGATCGCCGCGGTAACCGACCAGGACCTGCTCGCCGAGGTCGACGTCGATCCACTGGTCGTTGCCGGTGTTGCGCCCGCGCCAGTCGTCGAGGACCTCCGGCGGAGGGGCGGCGGCGATGTGGACCTCGTTGAGGTGATCGGCGTCGATCCACAAGTCCTCACCAACCCGCCAAAAGCTGCGCTGGCTCGAGGCCTCGCTGCGCTCGAGCAGCGGCACCCGCGTACGCAGCTCGAGCTCGAGCACGCGCTCGGCCGAGGTCGCGGGCGCGGACCGAACCGGCGTGCCCTTCTTGAGCTTGGTCCACGCGAAGCTCGGGCCGGCGTAGGTCCCGGTCAGCTCGACCCCGGACCACTCGCTGCCCTGGCCGCCGAAGCGGATGCCGGCCTTGGGCACGAGCGCGCCGTCCTCGGTCTGGATCCAGTCCGCGCCGTCGTACTCGAGGGTCCGGGCCACGACCAGGCTCATGCCCTTGGTCAGCGGGCGGGTGGGGACCCCGGCGTCGACGTCGGCGTAGCCCGCGTACATCGGCACGCCGTCGGTCCGGACGTAGGCGTAGCTGAAAGGCACGCGCCGGCCCTCAGCCAGGGGCATCGCGGCGCCGGGCTCGGGCCCGCGCTCGCTCTCGCGGGCCTGCTCCGAGCAGACGAAGCCGAAGGGGTAGATCGCGTACCAGGGCTTGCCGTGGCAGCCCTTGTCGTCGCGGCTCTGGACGATCCCGCGCACGACCAGGCGGGTGCCGTCGGACACCGTGGCGAGGCGCTTGTGCGGCACCCACGGGCGGCCACGGACCACGGTCTCGGACCACGTGGCCTCGATGTAGCGGACGTCGGTCGGCTCGATCTCGACCTCGTCGGCGCTCGGACCGGGCTCGAGACCGGTGAGCACGCGGAGGGTGTGGGCGAGGAGCGTTGCGGTGATCGGCATCATGGCGATCGTGGCGGGGCAGGGGGGAGGGCGTGACCGGCGGCGGACAGGGGCCGGGCTGACGCGGCGTCGGGCGCTCACGCTATCATCGCTGGACGGCGAGCAAAAAACATACGCGCGACGCCGAGCCGCCATTCCGCGAGGCGCTCGCGCGGCGTCTGGCCCTGAGCCTCGCGCTGGTCGTCGGTCTCGCGGCGATCTGTGCGCCGTGGTTCAACATCCTGTCCGACAACGCGGACGGCGCCGGGATGCAGGCCCACCTCCACGGGATCTTCGAAGCTCGTGACCTGCTCTATGACGACGAGTACGCGGCCCTGCGGATGTCGCCGCTGTTCGCGTTCGTGACCGAGCGCGGGGTCGTGTCGAACCACTGGCCGGTGGGCGCGAGCTTCTTGCAGGCGCCGGGATGGCTGCTCGGTCGGCTCGCGGGCCTGACCTTGGTCGGGGACGGCGTGTCCGAGCGCGCGGCGACGTGGACCGTGCCCTTGCTGGGCCTGCGCTGCTGGGCGCTGCTGGTCCTGGCCTGGGTCAGCGTCCGCGTCCATCGGTGGTTGGCCGCGCGCGTGCCTCGAGCGCGCGCGACCCTCGCGACCGCGGCGCTGGTCCTCGGCACGCCGCTGCTCTACTACGCGGCCGAGTCGCCCCTGCGGCCGCACCTTTGGGGCGCCGCGGTCGTGGCCGTGCTGACGATGCGCTGGTTCGACGCGATCGAGCGCGCGGCCGAGGATCCCGAGCGCGCGCGCCAGAGCCTTCGCCGGCCGCTGGAGCTGGCGACCTACGTGGGCCTGGCCACGGCCGTGCGTCCGCAGCTGGCGATCCTCGTCGTGCTCGTCGCTCACGAGCGCTGGCTTGCGAGCGCCGAGGCCTCGCTCGTCGATCGCGTCAAGCTGCTCGCAACCCACGGGCTCGCGTCCGCCGCCGCCTTTGTCGTGTGGCCCTTGCTCGTCTTGCGCATGCAGCTGTGGATGTACGGCGGCCTGGGTGACTACAGCGGTGAGGTCAGCCATCAGCTCCGGGCGTTCTTGTTGTCGACGCACCACGGGGCGCTGGTGTGGTGCCCGGTGCTCGTGCTCGGCCTGCTCGGGCTCGCGATCGGGGCCGCGCAGCGACGCCACGGCGCGCTGATCCTGATCGGGCTGTTCGCGGCGCAGATCTGGCTCGACGCGGGCACCCGAGAGATCGAGCCCTACACGGTGCTCGGGACGCGGACCTGGGCGGCGGGCACAGCCTTCGGTCCGCGCAAGCTGCTCGACGCGATCCCGCTCTTGTTGCCGGGGGTCGTGTGGTTGTCGCGCTGGCTCGACAGCCAGCTGCCCTCGGAGCAGCGGCGCTGGCGACGGCGGCTGGCGGCGGCGACCGTGCTCGCGCTCGTCCCGACGCTGCTGCTGTTGACGGCGGCCTTCGTCGACCCCAAGGTCTGCTCGTCGGTCCTCGACCCCGAGCGCCTGTCGATCGCGCTCAGCCTCGGCTTTGACCCGAGCAACTGGCAGCTGGCCTGGGACCAGCGCGCCCTGGCGCTGCGGGTCACGCTGAGCGTCGCGACGATCGTCGGGTTGCCGCTCGCGGTCTTGGTCGTGGCCCAGCTGCGCCACGGGCCGGGCTCGCGGCCCCGAGCAGCCTCCCAGGCCCGGCGCTGGCCGTGGCTGTTGGTCCTCGCCGCCGGGATCGCAGCCAACTTGTGGCTCGTCTGGCTCGAGGCCCGAAGCGCGGCGCTGCTCGAAGCCGACCCCCAGCGCATGGACCGGGCGGCCGCGCAGATGAACCCCTGGCACGAGGCCACGGTGTCCGAGATCCCGCGTCATCACGCGCTGCTGCGTGCGCGGCTCGGCCCCGAGGCCGTGCCCGACTGATGGCGCGCCCGCTCACCGCGGCGGCAGGACTGGAAGCCGCGGCCGCTCGGCGGCCTTGCCCGTGCGCCGGGCGACCAGCCACTCGTCGCCGTAGCAGCGCGGGCGCTCGGTCGGGGGCAGGGCCTCGAGCGCCCGAGCCCAGTCGCGATAGCCGGCGCCAGCGTGGACAGCCTCGATCGCGGCGTGGCCGACCTCGGGCCCGCCCTGGGCCAGCATGTACTCGATCCAGGCCCACTTGGGCGGCTGCGGCCGCAGCTCGACCTTGCCCTTGAGGCCCCGACGGATGCGATCGAGGCGGGCCTGGGCCGCCTTGACGCCCATGAACTCGGCGCCGTCGAGGGGCGTGTTGCGCTTGGCCACGAAGGTCGAGAAGGTCAGGGTCAGGCGCACGATCTTGGCCAGCTCGAGCGCAAAGCGAACCAGCTCGTCGGCGTCGGCGTCGGTCTCACCGGGGGCGCCCATCATCTCGTAGACCTTCATGCGGTGGAAGTCGGCGGCTCCGATCAGCGAGGCCGCGCGGAGCAGCTCGGCCTCGCTGACCTTGCGATCGAGGGCCAGGCGCATGCGCTCGCTGATGCCGTCGGACGCGACGGTGATCGTTCGGTAGCCGCCCGCGGCGAGCCGGGCGAGCAGCCCCTTGGTCAGACGATCCGCGCGCAGGCTGGAGATCCCGATGCCCTTACCGCGCTCGACGATCCGGGCGACGAGTTCCTCGAGCTGCGGGTGATCGGTGACCGCGGCGCCGACGAGGCCAACCTTCTTGGCGTGCTCGGGGATCAGCGCGAGCGGGGTCTCGAGGTCGAGCAGGCGCATGCCCCCGGTCGTCGCGCCCCGCATCACGCAGAAGGTGCAGCGCCGCGAGCACCCGCGCTCCGGCTCGATCAAGAACATCTCGCTGAGCTCGGTATCGGGGCTGACGATGGCCGAGCGCGCGGGCAGCAGCTCGCTCGGAGCGCTGGCCATGGTCGGGATCGGCTCGAAGTAACCCGGCTCGATCTCGCCGCGGATCGTGTGGGGCAGCTCGGCCGCGGCGTCGATCGCCGCGCCCCGCTTGTGCGCGTCCTGGATCCGCGCGACGGCCTCGGGCAGCAGCGACTCGGCCTCGCCGACGATCAGCAGATCGACGAAGGGCAGCATGACGCTGGGGTTGCTGTTCGTCAGCGGACCGCCGCCGATGACGATCGGGTCTCGCGGCCCTCGGTCTGCGGCCAACAGCGGGATCCCGGCGCCCTCGAGCAGCCGGATCACGCCGCTAATCTCGAGCTCGTAGGCGACCGACAGCCCAATGATCGGGTAGCTGGAGATCGGCTGCTCGGACTCGTAGCTCGAGATCGCCAGGCGCTTGGGCGGCGGCCAGGCCAGCGACATTCGCTCCCAGCTGTCGGGCAAGAAGGCCCGGTGACACCCGGGACCGTGCTCGTTGAGCAGCCGATACAGGGTCTGAAACCCGAGGCTCGACATGCCCACGTGGTAGGGGCTCGGGTAGGCCAGGACGATCGGCGCTGGCCGTCCGAGGCCCAAGGTCCCGATCTCCCGCGCGAGGCGGCGCTGGATCAGCGCGCGCTCGCTGCTTCGTTCAGCCCTCATCGGGCTCGTTCATACCAGAGCAGCGAGTCGCCGCTCTAGAACCGGATCGCCGCGGCAGCCCCACCACCGCCGGGCAGGAGCGTCGGCCCGATCGCCGTCAGCTCGACGCCGTTCTTGGCTTTGGCGCTGGCGCCGGCCTTGGCCTTGTTCTTCTTGGCGTGGATGGCGATCAGCGCGATGCCGGCCGCGACCAACACGCCGCCGCCGATGAAGCCCGCGTAGGTCAGCACCTTGCCCGTGGCCAGGCGGCTCTCGAGGGTGACGGGGCAGTCCGACGCGTCGACGTTGCGGCACGCGTAGTCGCCGACCGGGTAGCCGGTGTTCGTCGAGGTCGAGGCCAGCTGATCGAGGCTCTTGCCCGCGCCGACGGCGATCGCCGAGCCCGCCGCGCCGGCACCGACGCCGGCGAGACCGAGCGTGATCATGACCGCGCCGCCGATCAGCAGGCCCTTGTCGCCCTTCTCCTTGGGCTTCTTGCCGCTGTCGCCGGGGCCGTCGCCGGCCTCGGTAGCGAAGGGGTTCTCGACGTCCGTCGGCGCTTCGGCCTCGGGCTCGGGCTCCTCCTCCTCGGGGGTGCGGCAGCCCTTGGCCTCGATCTCTTCGAGGATCCCCTGCGCCTCGGTGATCTTCTCTGGGTACTTGTCGGCCTCGCCGTACTCGACGAAGTGCGTCAGGTAGTCGTAGGCCTTGTCGCAGTTGTCGACCTTCCACGCTGCGATGCCGACCTTGTGGGCGAACCCGTGCTTGCCGGGGACAAGGTAGTAGGCCTGCTCGTAGAGCACGACCGCGGCCTCCCAGTTGTCTTCGTCTGCGAGGCGCTCGGCCTCGATGTAGAGGCCCTTGGCCTTCTCGATCTTCTCGTCGTCGCTGAGCTCATCCGCTGGTGCGGTCACCAGGGGGTACTGCGCCAGCGCGACGCCCGGCATGGACACGGTCAGCAGGAGGGCGACGGGAACACGAAGCATGCGCATGTATGACTCGATCGATAAGGAAAACTCAGAAGCGGATCTCGGCGACTGCACCGCCGCCGCCGCCAGGCAACACGACGGGTCCGAGGCCAGTGAGCTCGACCTTGCCGTCTTTGCTCGCGGTCTCGAGGGCTCCGCCGTTCTTTTTCTTGTTGGTCATGTAGATGGCGAGCATCGCAACGCCACCGATGAGCGCGGCCCCGCCGACACCCAAGCCGACATAGCCGAGCACGTTGCCGGTCGCGAGGCGGCTCTCGAGCTTGTAGGGGCACTCGTTCGCGGGCACGCTGCGGCAGGCGTAGTCGCCGACCGGAAAGCCCGACGGGGTCTGGTTGGTCGAGAGGCTGCGCAAGTTGCCAGCCGCTCCGCTGGCCAGGGCCAGGCCCGTGATCCCGACCGCGAGGCCCGCGACCCCGACCCCGGTCAAGGCCGCGCCGCCGATCAGCAGACCTCGCTTCTCGTTCTTCTTGGCGTCGCGGGCCTTTTTGGCCTCTTCCTGACGGATCTCCGTGCTGGTGTCGCCCAGCGGGTTCTCGGTGTCCGTCGGCTCCGCCGAGGTCGATGAGGTGGTGGTCGTCGCCGCTGTCGGGGTCGCGCAGCCGGACACGGAGATCTCACCGAGGATCTGCTTGGCCTCGTCGATCTTCTCGCCGTGCTTCTCGGGATCGCCGTACTGGAGGAAGTGCTTGAGGTAGGTGTTGGCCTTGTCGCAGTCGCCCGCGTTCCAGGCCGCGGTCCCGACCTTGTGGGCGAAGCCATGCTTGCCGGGGACGAGGTAGTAGGCCTCCTCGTAGAGCGGCACGGCCTCGACCCAGCGGCCCTCGCCCGCGAGCGCCTCCGCCTCCATGTACTTTTGCTTGGCGAGCTCGAGCTTCTGATCTTCAGAGAGTTCGCTGGGCTGAGCTTGGGGCTGCGGATCCGGCTGAGCTGTTGGCTGGGGCTGGGAGGCTGGCCCCGAAGGCGGCGGCGGCACCTGAGCGAGGGCCACGCCGGGCATCGACAGGGTCAGCAGGAGGGCAACGGGTACACGAATCAAGCGCATCGGTTCTCAGTGGGGGGACGAGGTGACCAGCTACGTGGCGACGCGGTGAGGGTGGCCTCGCACGCGGCGGTGGGACTCTCGCAAATCGGAGACTGCAACGCAGCAGCCGCGCTACAGATCGTCGAAGTCGGACGCTTTCTTGGTCGTCTTCTTCTTCTTGGTCGACGATGCCTTCTTGCGCTTCTTCTTTTTCTTCGCCGGCTTCGGCGCCTCGGCGGCCGGCTCTGCCGCGGCGTTCGGATCGACCGGCGCGGCGTTGGGATCGACCGGCGCGGCGTTCGGATCGACCGGCGCGGCGTTCGGATCGACCGGCTGACCGGGGACGGCGCCCGGTTGACCGGGGGCGGCGACGGGCGGAGTCGCGCCGGGGGGCGGCGGCACTTCTTCGTCGGCTTTCTTCTCGTCGGCCTTCTCGGTGTCGGCGGCCTTGTCCTTCTCGGTGTCGGCGGCCTTGTCTTTCTCGGCGACCTCCTCGTCCTTGCCCTGGCCGAGGAAGATGACCGCCGCGACCCCGACGACCGCGATCGCACCACCGATGATCGCCGCGATCGCGATCGTGTTGTTCTTGGCGGGCGGCGGAGCCTCGACCTCAACCTGGGCCGCCTCGGGGGGCGCCTGGTTGGCCGCCGGTGCCGGCTCGGGCACGGGCTCTGGTTCGGGCTCTGGCTCCGCTGCCGGAGTCATCGCCAGCTCGTCTACGAGTTGGCCGAGCAAGTCGTCAAAGGCGTCCGCTTCTTTGTTGGCTGGGTTCACGGCCGAGAGTCCTTTCGTCGTCCTCTTGTCCACGCGGCCCACAGTTGATGCGGGCCAAGTAGAGAGCCGAGCAATAATTGCTCGCCCGACGATCCGTGGCGCGAGTGTAGCGTCAGGGGTGCATCTCACACAAGTGAAGGGAGCCCTTGGTTCGAAAGGCCGCGCGCGCAGCTCAGCGAGCCCCGCGAAGTAGCAGCTTCGTTCGATATGAGATGCGAGTCGATCATTCCGCGGCGCTTCGGTCGGCCAGCGCGTCCCGCTGGAGGCTCAGCTCCATCGTCAGGGCATCGATCGCAACGACCAGCGCGAGCAGTCGCCGTCGCTCACGCCCCGCGGACTGGCCCTTGCGACCAGGCGCATGGACCGCGTACCGCCCCGACCGCGCCCCGCGGATCGGAGCGAGCTCGCGGGGATCGGGGACCGGCCTTGGATCGAGGCGATACTCGTCCATGTAGAGCGATCGGCTGACCTCGAGTTGAAGGGCATGGACGCGATCGTTGGGGCGCCCGAAGGTCCCCGCGATGTTTCCGCCCTGGTAGGGATCGTCGATCGCCACCGACAGCGGCCAGCGCGATCCAAACTGGGCGTGCACCTTGCGGCTCCGGCCTGACAGCGCAGCCATGGCCGAGGCGACCAAGCTGGTGTCACACGCGCTGCCCGAGCAGGTCCCCAGGACGAGATCTCCGGGTACGGTGCCGGGCATGGAGTGTGCGTCGAGGACCACCGCGTAGCCGAACTGACGGCGGCGCCGCTCGATCAGGAGCTCGAGCGCCCGGTAGTAGGGTCGGTGAAACTGCTCGATCCGCGCGGAGAACTGGGCATGGGTCAAGGTCGTCAGCAGCGGGATGTTGCCGACGGCGTAGCGCCAGACGACGCCGCGGTTGCGGATCACACGGCGGGGATCGCCTGAGTTTGTGTTGGAGCGCCGACGGGCCGACGGGGCAGGGCGGGCCGACGGG
>NZ_PVNK01000163.1 GCF_002994615.1 Enhygromyxa salina
GCTGACTACTCGGTTGTGTGCTGGGGCAACGGCGCTGCCGGGCGCCTCGGCTACGGGAACGTCGACAACATCGGAGACGATGAGTCGCCATCGGCCGCGGGCTTTGTCGAGGTGCTCTAGCAGCCCGTTGACGAGGGACTCGCGGACGAAGCGGGCGACGGCGCTCGCGACCTGCTCGGGACCGGCCCCGCACGCCTGTGCGTAGCGTTCGACGGCCTCGCCGAGGTCGCGGGACTGGGCGAGGATCTCCACCAACGCGGCCGCGGCCTCGCTCAGCTCGCGGTCGCTCGCGCGGCCGCCCTCGAAGCGCACGCGGAGGCGGTCGTCGTGGGTACCCGCGAGCGAGCGCTCGTGAACGAAGTAGGCGTGGGGGCTGGGCCGGACCGCGAGCTCGAGCAGCTCGGCGTCGGGCCGGGCGGCGGCGTTGAGGGCCTCGCGCAGCTCGGCCAGCGCGGCGGCGTCGTAGAGCGCGGCGCCTCGTGGATCGACGCGGGCGGCGAAGCGCGGGGCGTCGGGATCGACGACCTGCTCGAGCGCCACGAGCACGTGGCGGGTCCGCTCGATGCCGAGCGCGCGGAGGTGCTCGCGGTAGGCGATCGCCGCCGCGGCGTAGTCGGGTCCGAGCTCCGAGTGCGAGGTCGAGGCGTAGCCGAGGGCCTGGAGGTCGGCCCCGAGGCCCGTCGCCGTGATCGCCAGGGTCTGGACTGCGGCGTCGCCGATCGCCCCGGTCACGCGATCCATCAGGGCGTCGTCGTCGGCGGTGTCGAACAGGACCAGCGCGCGGCCGCGCTCGGCGAGCAGCGCGGGCAGCTCGGACAACATCCGCAGCGCGAGCTCGTCGCCGCGGTGACCCCCGTGGAGGTAGGTGGTCGTCGTGACCGAGGGCGGCTGGGTGACGAAGGGCGGCTGCGAGACGACGAGGTCGAAGCGCTGCCCGCGGACCGGGGCCGCGAGGTCGCCGGCTGCGAAGCTCGCGTTGTCGATGCCGTTGAGCGCGGCGTTGAAGCGGGCGTAGGTCACGGCGCGCGGGTCGAGGTCGACGCCGATGGCCTCAGCCGCGCCCGCGCGCGCGGCCACGAGCGCGAGCGAGCCCGCGCCGCAGCCGATGTCGAGGACCCGGGCGCCCGGCTCGACGGCCATCGCACGTTGGAGCTCGAAGGTCGTCGCGCCCGGGCCCATGACGGGATCGTGGCGTGCGTCGACCTCGTCGGAGGCGAGGAGCAGGCCGGCGAAGGGCATCAGGCGCAGGCTCGAGCGCAGGGTCTGCTCGGTGAGGGGCAGCGCCCCGGCGTCGCCCAGCGCTTCGATCAGCTCGGCGCCCAGGACCTCGGTCGCCGCGTCGAGCTCGACGCCGTCGCGGTAGGCGAACAGCCGGGCCCACACCGCTGCGGGCTCCGCCAGCGAGCGCAGCCACGCGTGGACCAGGGGCAGGCGGACGCCGTCGAGCTGCTTGGGCGCGATGGCTTCGGCGCGGGCGATGAACGCCGCGTCGAAGCCGTCGCGGGTCGACTGGCGCAGGCGCTCGAGCGAGGCGGGGGCGAGGGCGAGGC
>NZ_PVNK01000164.1 GCF_002994615.1 Enhygromyxa salina
CTAGGGGGCCACGCACCCAGGCCGCGAAGCTCATACCAGCCCACCGAGAGAGGGAGCGCAGCGACCGAACGACCTGCCGCGCAGCGGCAGTGCGTGGCAGAGTCGCCAACGGCCAGGGGGGTCTAAAAAAGCCCCCTTCTAGGGGGCCACGCACCCAGGCCGCGAAGCTCATACCAGCCCACCGAGCGACGGAGCGCAGCGACGGAGCGACCGGCCGCTTGCGGCCGTGCGTGGCAAAGTCGCCAACGGCCAGGGGGGTCTAAAAAAGCCCCCTTCTAGGGGGCCACGCACCCAGGCCGCGAAGCTCATACCAGCCCACCGAGAGAGGGAGCGCAGCGACCGAACGACCTGCCGCGCAGCGGCAGTGCGTGGCAAAGTCGCTGACTCCCCGTGGGGGTCTATAACAACGGAGCGCAGCGACCGAACGACCTGCCGCGCAGCGGCAGTGCGTGGCAAAGTGCAGGACGCCTCGTGGGGGTCTAAAAAAAAGACCACCCGAAGGTGGTCTTTCTCAGTCTCGTCCGTGGGACGAGCTCAGGACTCGCCGTCCCAGCGATCCGAGTGCATGACGCCGCCGTCCTCGAAGGTCCACGTGATCGTGTGGAACACGAAGGTGACCTCCTCGGTGGGTGGATCCGAGCCCGCGGCCGGGTCGATGACGTTCGGCGACACGCGCTTGATGCCGCCGAGGCGGCCCTTCTCGATCTCGACCGTGAAGAAGTGCTCGGTCTCGCCGGTGTCTTCGTTCGGACGGAAGAACTTGAAGACGCCGTCGACCTTCTCGTTGTTGCACAGCGCCTTCGCCAACAGCGGCGAGGACTTGTCGATGCGCTTGAGGATGCGGATCGGCTCGTAGGTTCGACGCCCGGTCGCCAGGCCGGAGCCCTTCTCGCGCGCGGTTCGAACGGCGTCCTCGAAGTAGAGGCACTCGATCGAGTCGGCGCGGCCGAGGCTCGTTTGGGTGCTCTGGCCTTGGATATCGTTGCCGTTCGATTTCAGGTAGAGGTGTACTGTCTCAGCCATTTTTCGGTTCCTATCTCGCTCTGCTTACCGTTTCGGTCGTCGTCTCCCGATGCGCGGTGACGTTAGGTCTGTAGTGTGGATGCTGTCAAGCCGAAGCGACGCTCAATCGGCGAGCGCCACTCCAAGGGGGAGGTCGAAACCGACCTCGAAGGGGATCCCGGCCAGGCGCGGGTGAACGTTCGCGACCAACCGGATCGCCGGCGCCCCGTTTTCGTCGACGACGCCAGCGTGGAGTTCTGCCCCGGTGCTCAGACCTGGAAACAAGAACACCGTAGCGGCGTCTTGGAACAGCTTCACGACCTCTTCGCGGGTCTGGCCGGCCGGGACTTGATCGCACACCCACTGGGCAAAGCGCACCAACCGCCCGGTCAGGATCTGGGCGGGCAGCGGCACGGCGTCTTTCGAGCCTCGGACCGTCGGCACCTCCGAGAGCGCGACCATGTCCGTATTCCGCCCACTGCCAAGGCCGATAATACCAACCGAGGCCAGCTCGCCCTGAGCACGAATCGACAAAAAACCGGCCGTCGGGACGGCTGAGCCGGTCTCGCGCCCCTTTTGAACCTCGCGCAATCCGGGCGCCTTGAGTGACCCCTCTTTGCCCATGATCCGAGCGAAGCCACCCGTGTGACGGTAGCTGGCCGCGATCATGGCCGCGAGCGCAAACACGGAGCTGCCGAGCACGGTCCGTCGCGCCGAGCCAGCGCCCTCGGCCGCGACGACCACGTCGTTGGTCGTGACGCTCAGCCAGCGTGAGACCTCGTCGGCGCGCAGCTCCGCCCAGCCCTCGGGCATCGCCGCCGCCGGGTCGGGCTTGGCGTCACGCAAGGTCTGGACCACGTCCTCGGCATCGTCGACACCGAACAACCGCGGCCCGACGCCGACCACGATCGGGGCGTGCATGTCTTCGGCGACCGAGGCCAGCGCGGCCATCCGCTCGGGGTCTTCGATGCGGTCGAAGCAAAAGAACGCGTCGGGACGGTTCATCGGCTCGTCGTCGAGGCAGTCGCGCAGCGCGGCTTCGATCCCGCTCGGCGCGACGTCGACGATCTCGACGAGCATCCCCGACCGGGCAGGGGCCTGTTTGACGACCAGCCTCAGCCCCCGCCACAGCGCCTCGGGCTCCGTGACCGCGGGGTCGTTGAGGATCGCTCCGACCGCGCCGTAGACCGCGGTCTCGACCAGCTCGCGCGCGCGCCGATTCGGGGGCTTGGGCTTGGCCGCGTCGGCGCTCGGCTTGCGCCCGCGGACCGCCGCGATGAACGAGTCGACGGCGCGCTTGGTGTTGGCCTGCTTGGTCTCGTGCTGCTCGAGCAGCTCGTCGACGAGCGCGTCGCCACCGGACTCGGGCTCGGGCTCGGGCGCGGGTGCGGGCGCGTCGTCCTGACCAGCGAAGACCTTGCGCAGCTCGGCCGCGAGCGGCCCGTCGCCGACGAGCTCGACGACCTTGGCGACGGCGGCGTCATCCGAGGGTCGGCGCGACGCGGCCCCGCCGAGATCGTCCGCGAGCTTGCGCAGCGGCCCGAGCACCGGGACCGAAGCCAGGATGTGCTTCATGCTGTATTGCTTGAGCTGGGCGAACCCGAGCTCGACCTCGTGGGCCCCCGCGGCACCGAGCGCGGGCCCGATGTCGACCTTGGCCTGGGTGTTCGCCTCGCGGAACGCGTCCGCGAAGCTCTCGCTGTCGAGGACGAAGCGACGCCCGCTCGGTTCGTTGGACAGCGAGCCGAGCAGCAGCCAGTGGACATGAGAGGAGTCGCGAGCGTCGGAGTTGGACATGGGCCGTATGGGCGGAGCCGAACACGTGCGCGACCGAGATCGGCCGGCTCGCCACGCATCGATCAATCGCCGCTCGCAGGGTAGCCAAAAACGGCCGAAGTCTCCAGGCCCGATGCGCGCTCGAGCCCACCCCACGCGTGACCCTCACGCGTGCCCCGAGGGCCCGAGCCGATCTCCTCGCCCCTCGGCCCGGCCGCTGGGGTTGTGACCCTCGCGCTCAGCCCTTCAGGGTCGCGGCGGCGGCCGGGTCGATCCGGCACAGACGCTCGTAGGCCGAGTCTGTGGTCAGCGGGGGCTTGGCCTTGGCCGCGTCGGCCTGGGCGCGGACGAGGCCCTGGAGGCAGCGCCCGGCGAGCTCGGGCTCCCACTGGTCGATGCCGAGCTCCTCGGCCTCACGCGCGAGCGCGGCGTAGAGGCCGAGGGCCACGCGCGGGGCTCCGGCCGCGGCCATCTCGGCCAGCGCCATCCGGGCCAAGAAACGATTGCGCGCGTTGCCAGCCGTGTCGATCGCCGCTTGCATCTCGCTCGCGGCCTCGCCGAACTTGCCCCCGCTCGCGGCCTTCTTGGCCGTGGCGATGACCTCTTGAACGGCCTCGGGCAGCCCGCCGGGGCCTCCCCCGCCGCCCGCTCCGCCGCTGTCAGCGAGGACCTCGTCGTTGATCCAAGCCCTGGCCTCGGGCCCGCACACGGGCGTGCCGTCGCGAAAGCTCAACGCGAGCAGGGTCGGCATCCGCAGCAGCAGCGAACGGACGCCGTCGACGACGGCCTCCTGCGCGGCCGCGTGGCCGAGGCCGGCCAGCGCCTGGGCCGAGCGGTGGTGCAGATCGAGGCTGAAGCGGAAGCGCTTGAGCAAGCCCTCGATCTCGTTCACGATCGACGCCCACTTGGCGTTGGCGCGCATCAAGTCGAGGCGCTTGAGCACGTCGGCGGGCGGCGGCGGGAGCTTGAGCTTGCCGTCAGGGCCGGCGGGCGGCGGGTTCGTGATGTGGAGGTAGAGCGCGATCCGGATCAGCCGGTAGGGCAGCGGATCGGCGACGTTGGCGTCACGCAGCTTGGCCGCCGCCGACACGAAGTCATTGCCGACGTTGCGGAGGTAGCCGAGGACCTCCTCGGGGCTCTTGGGCGCGGCCTGGGTCGCGGGCGCAGAGACCGGCGCGGTCGAGGTCGGCGCGGGCTGGGCCGCGGGCGTCGGCGCGGCGGCCTGGGGCTCGGGCTTCGGCTCGGGCTTCGGCTCGGGCTTCGGCTCGGGCTTCGGCGCGGGCGCGGGCACCGACATCTTCAGCCGCGTGATCGCGTCACGCAGCCCGCGGGTCCCGGGCGAGTGCTTCTCGAACTTCTGCCCGATGACCGAGAGCATGTGCTTGTTGGCCTGCTCGAGCAGCTCGATGTCGGCGGCCTCGTTGGCCTCGGGCTTGTAGTCGGCGAGCTCGCGCTCGAGCTGGTCGAACAGCCAGATCATCGCGTTGGCCCGGCGCCGCTCCTTTTTCTTGGGCGGCTGCATGCCGTCCCAGTAGCGCTCACACAGCTCCGAGAGCAGCGCCATGCCCTGGACCAGGCCCTTGAAGCCGCCTTCGACGTGGAGCGCCCGGGCGAGGTAGGCCGCGATCAGCAGGTCCTTGCTCTTCTCGGTCAGGACCGTCGTCGCCTCGCGCTGGACCGCGCGCCAGTCGACCTCGCCGCCGGTCACCGACTCGAGCTTGGCGATCTCGTTGCGCGTGGCCTCGTGCGCGGGCTCGTAGCGCGCGTCTTCGCCGACGGGGTTGTCCGCGGAGATCGGCTCGATCCACTTCGCCGCCAGCGCGGCCGGATCGAAGCTGGGCTTGTCGGGCTCGGCGGCGGGCGGCGGCGGTGCAGCGGCCGCGCTCGCCGGGGCCGCGCTCGCCGAGGCGGCCGCAGGCGCGGGCTTCGGCTCGGGCTTCGGCTCGGGCTTCGGCTCGTCCTTGGGCGGCTCCGGGACCGACATCTTCGCCCGCGTGAGCCCGTCGCGGATCCCACGGGTGCCCGGGGCGTGCTTCTCGAACTTCTGACCAAAGACGCCGAACAGGTGCTTGGCGACCTCGTCGAGGTCGTAGATCACCCGGGCGTCCTTGGCCGTCGGCTGCAGCTCCCCGAGCGCGCGCTCGACCGGCTCGAACAGCCACGTGACCGCGTTGGCCCGGCGCCGCTCCTTCTTCTTGGGCGGATACATCCCGTCCCAGAAGCGCTCGGACAGCTCGGCGAGCAAAGCGAAGCCGGTCACGAGGCCGTCGAGGCCGTCGAGCTCGTAGAGCGCCCGGGAGAGATAGGCAGCGAGGGTCAGATCCTTGGTCTTGTCGCGCAGCAGCTGGTCGGCGGTCCGCCGGACCACGGTCCAGTCGGGCGGCCCCGAGGTCACCGACTCGAGCTTCTCGACCTCGGTCCGGACCGCCGAGTGGTCGGGGTCGTAGCGCGTGTCCTCTCCCGACGCGCTCTCGCCGGGGATCGGCTCGAGCCACTTCGCGACCCGGGCGGCCCACTTGCTCTTTGGCTCCTCGGGCTCGGGCTCGGGCTCGGGCGGCGGCGGCTCGGCCTTCGGCGCGGGCGCAGGTTCAGGCGGCGCCGCGGCGACCGGTGGAGGCTCCGCGGGTGCCTCGGCGACCGGCGGCGGCTCGGCGGCGGGCGGCGGCTCGGCGGCGGCGGGCGGTGCCTCGGCGACGGGCGGCGGCTCGGCGGCGGCCGCTCCCCCACCGAGGGCCGCGTCGACGGCGGCCTGGTCCTGCTCGGTCGCGGGCGGCAAGCTGATCACCAGGCGCTTGACCCCGTCCGTCAGCGCCCGCATGCCCGGCGCGTGGTCCTCGAACTTCTCGCGCACGACGGCCGCAAACACGGGCACGGACTTCTCGAGCAGCGCGATCGCGACGCGGTCCTTGGCGGTCACCTTCAGCTCCGCCGCGGCGTTCTCGAACCGACCCATGAACCACCCGTAGGCGTTGCCGCGCCCGCGGATGCGCTTGCGCGGGGGAAAGCCGTTGTCCCAGTACTGCTCGACGAGCCCGGTCATCAGCTGGACGCCGCACGCGAGCCCGTCGAGGCCCTCGTTCTCGAACCACGCCCAGGCGACGTAGGCGGCCATCAAGAAGTCCTTGCTCGTCGACTTCAGCAGCTCCTCGCCGACCTTGGCGACGACCGACCAATCGGGCATGCCGGTCGTGGGTGACTCGATCTTTGCGACCTCGCGGCGCAGCTCTTCGTGGCGCGGATCGTAGTTGGCGTTCTCGCCTCCGGGGTTGTCGCCGGGGATCGGCGCGAGGAGGGCGGCGGCGCGTTGGTCGACGGTCTGCTTGTCCATGGCTCTTCTTGGGGCTTGCCAGTGAAAAGGGCCCCCCACGCTAACCTGCGTAGGGAGCCCCGGTGGCCGCATTCACGAAGTGGTGGAGCTCACTCCTTGTCGAGCTTGCCGACCAGCGACAGCTCGAAGGACGCGCCCATGTACTTGAAGTGCGGGCGGATCTTCATCGAGCACTTGTACCAACCGGGTTGGCCCTCGACATCCTCGACCGTGATCGAGGCCTTGCGCAGCGGCCGACGCGAGCGGACGCCCGGCGCGGGGTTGTCCATGTCGGCGACGTACTGGCTGATCCAGACGTTGAGCTCGCGCTCGAGGTCGCCGCGCTCCTTCCACGAGCCGATCTGCTCGCGCTGCAGCACCTTCATGTAGTGCGACAGGCGGGTCACGATGAACATGTAGGGCAGCTGGGTGCCGAGCCGATAGTTGGTCGAGGCGGCGATGCCCTCGGGGGTGTTGGGGAACACCTTGGGCTTCTGGACCGAGTTGGCCGAGAAGAACGCGGCGTTGTTGCTGCCCTTGCGCATCGTCAGGCCGATCAGGCCCTCCTCGGCCATCTCGAACTCGCGGCGCTCGGTCAGCTGGCACTCGATCGGCAGCTTGGTCTGAATCTCGCCCATCGCCTTGTACTGGTGCAGCGGCAGATCCTCGACCGCGCCGCCCGAGGTCGGGCCGATGATGTTCGGGCACCAGCGGTACTTGGCGAAGCTGTCGGCGACCCGAGTCGCGAGCGCGATCGAGCTGTGGCCCCAGAGGTAGTTCTCGTGCTGGTCGATCACGTCCTCCTTGAAGTTGAAGGACTTGACCGGCACGTCGTCGGGCCCGTAGGGCATGCGGAGCATCATCCGCGGGGCGCACAGGCCGACGTAGCGGGCGTCTTCGCTCTCGCGGAAGGCGTGCCAGCGGGCGTACTGCGGACCCTCGAACAGGCTCTGGAGATCCTTGAGCCGGGGCAGCTCCTCGTAGCTGTCGCAGCCGAACAGCTTGGGCGCGGCGTTGCCGATGAAGGGCGCGTGGGCCATGGTCGCGACCGCGGCGCACTGCTGGAGGAGCTCGATGTCCTGGGGCCCGCCAGCGAAGTCGTAGAGCGAGCACATCAGCCCGTAGGGCCGACCGCCGAAGGTCCCGTACTCGGCCGAGTAGACCGTGCGATAGAGGCCCGACTTGGTCACCTCGGGGGCGTCTTCGAAGTCCTCGAGCAGCTCGTCTTTTTGGACCGAGAGCACGTTGATGCGCACGTTCTCGCGGAAGTTGACGTTGTCGACGACGTACTTGAGGCTGCGCCAGGCCGACTCGATCGCCTGGAACTGGGCGTTGTGAAGGATCTCGTTGAGCTGCTTGCTCATCCGGTCGTCGAGCTCGGCGATCATCGCGTCGACGGCGGCCTTGTCGATCTTCTTGGACTCGCGGCCCCTCAGCATCTCGCTGATGAAGGCCTGCACGCCCTGCTTGGTGACGTCGTAGGCCTCGTCGCCGGGGGCGAGCTTGGTCTCGGACAAGATGGTGTCGAGGAGGGAGCCCTCGGCTGCCGCCGCGCCCCCCGCTTCGTTCTCGGTTTCGGTGCTCATTGGAAACGTTCCGTTTGTCGGTGGAAATCAGTGAGGGGGACTGGGCTCAATCGTTGTTGACGCCGAGCTCGGCCATCAGCTTGTCGCGGGCGTCGGAGTCCTCGAGCAGGTTCTGGATTTTCTTGCGGAACGCGGGGACGTTGCCCAGCGGACCTTTGAGGGCGTTGAGAGCGTTGCGGAGATCGAGCAAGGTCTTGAGCTCCGGGACTTGATCGACAACGCCCTCGGGCGTGAAGTCCTTGATGTTCTTGAACTTGAGCGAGACGCCCATCTCGGCGCCCTCTTCTCCGGACAAGGTGTCGGGCACGTTGATGTCGACGCCAACCTTGTACTCGGCGAGCACGTCGTTGAAGTTGTCCTTGTCGACGTTGATCGGCTTGCGCTCCTCAACGGGGGTTTCATCTGCCTGGCCGGTGAAGTCACCGAGCATCAGGATGCGGAGCGGGAGCTCGACGTCCTCCTGTGCATCGCCGGCCGGCTTGTAGACGATGTTGACGCGTTCTTTGGGGGCAACGGATGCTTCTTTGGCCATCTCGGCGCGGAGCGTATCACCTTTGCTCCTCTTTTCGCGAGGATGATCGACCTTGATCCGGGGGTCGGGTCGGTCACAGCCAAAGCTCCGTGGCCGGTTGCGAACGCGAGCCTGTGAGTGTTTTGGCCGAGGGGCAGCGCGGCTAGTGCGCGATCTCTCAGACCCGCGGCCAGACTCCGGGAGTGGGCGAGGGGTCTGATTTGGCGATCCTCCTTTAAAGATCGGAGTCGAAGGCCCTCGGTGAACCGATCTCGGTGTGGCGAGACTACCCACGCAGACTCACTCGAGAGCCTCGCCATGCAAGACCGCCGCACCCCCGCCCCCGCATCGCTCCAGGCCCGCCTCGCCGTCGCCGCCCTGAGCACCCTGTCCCTGCTGACCCTCCCGAGCCTCGGCTGCAGCGAGAGCGGCTACAACGATTTCGAGGGCGAGGGGGGCGACGGCTCCTCGCTCGGCTCCGGCGTCGGCCAAGGTGGCGCCCAGGACTTCGGCCTGTTCCGCGAGATCTTGCTCGAAGGCGGCATCCCCGGGCCCAACACGATCGACGACGTCGGCTTCTTCGCCGAGCACCAGGTCCCGATGCCGACGCCCGACTGCGGCGAGGACGTGTGCATCCACGGACTCCTCGGGGTCATGGGCAACATGATCTCCGGCTCAAACTGCACGGTCGTGCTCGTCGGGATGAACACCCCGATCGACGCCGACGCGCTCGAGCGCCCGCCGCTCAACCTGACGATCGCCGTGGATCTGTCGGGCTCGATGGAAGGTGAGCCGCTCGACCGCGTGCGCGAGGGCCTGCTGCGCATGCGCAACAGCCTCGAGCCCGGCGACCACGTCAGCCTGGTCGGGTTCGGCGACGACGCCGAGCTCATCGTCGAGCACGTCGCGGGTGACTCCGTCGAGCTCGCAACCGCGATCGCCGGGCTCGAGTCGAGGGGCTCGACCAACATCTACGCCGGGCTCCGGACCGCGTTCGAGGTCGTCCAGGCCCACGCCCAAGACGGCTATCAAAACCGCGTGGTCCTGGTCTCCGACGGCCTCGCGACCATCGGCCTGACCAGCTCCGAGAAGATCGAGGGCCTGGCCACGGCCTGGGCCGACCTCGGCTACGGCCTGACCACGATCGGGCTCGGCAACGACTTCGACGTCGACCTGATGCGGAGCCTCGCCGAGCTCGGCAGCGGCTCGTTCTACTACGTCGAGGACTACGCCGCGGTCGAGGAGGTGTTCGAGGAGGAGGTCCAGGCCTTTGTCGTGCCCCTGGCCCAGGATGTCACGATCGACGCGACCGTGTTCGCCGGCTACGACCTGCGCAACATCTACGGGACCAAGCAGGCCGAGGTCTGGGGCAACCACGGCCACATCGACATCCCGATCCTGCAGATCGCCCACCGCGTCAGCGACGACGACAACGAGAAGGGTCGCCGCGGTGGCGGCGGCGCGATGATCCTCGAGCTCACCCCAACCGGCGACAGCCCCGGCGAGGTCGGACGCATCGAGCTCGAGTATCAGGTCCCCGGCAGCGAGGAGCTCGTCGAGCAGGTCGTCGAGATCAGCTCCCCGCTCGGCCCGTGGGAGACCCCCGACAACGGGTGGTTCACCAACGAGAGCGTCGAGAAGGGCTTCGTGATGCTCAACATCTACGTCGCGTTCGAGATGGCCGCGACCCGGGCCTCGAAGGGCGACGACGCCGGGGCCCTGTCGATCCTTCGCCCGCTCGCGCTCAGCCTCGAGGCCTGGCTCGAGCAGAGCGACGACGCCGACATCGAGGATGACCTGTTCTATGTCTACCGCTTCATCGAGAACATCGAGGCCCGCGGCAGCACGACCAACTCGCCCAACCCCGTGCCCCCCGAACCATGGCCGGCTGACTGAGGCCCCTGCCGCCGTCGATGCAGCGTGCTTTGCGGGGTCGAGGAGCCGCTGCAAAATGCGCGACACACGCTCGGCCGGGCTCCGCGCAGGCCCAGAATATCTTCGGGTCCGGCTCCCTGAGATCTGCCCGAAACCCGCAGGTTCAGCGCTCTGTTGGCAAGTTTTTCGATCACAGCACCGAGCGCACAAGAGCCCGCGTACAGCTATCCTGGATCTCATGACCGAGCCCACCGTCATCGTCACCGGCGCGAGCACGGGAATCGGCCTGGCGATCGCCGAACGCTTTGCGTCCCGCGGCCATCATGTCATCAGCCTCGCCCGACGCCGCTGCCCCGTCGACATCGTCGACAGCCTGCTGATCGATCTCGCCGGCGCCGACGTCGTCCCCAAGCTGCTGCCAGAGCTGTTGCCCAAGCTACCGACCGGACAGGGCGTGATCCATGTCGTCCACAACGCCGCCGCTTTGCCCCACGACGACGCGCTCGAGGTCGAGAGCGCCGTCCTCGAGCGGACCTTGCGTCTCAACGTCGTGACCCCGGCGCTGCTCAACGCCGCGCTCATCCCGTGCATGGGCCACGGCTCTTCGATCATCTTCGTCGGCTCGACCCTGTCGGAGAAGGGCGCGCCCCGGCGGCTCAGCTACGTGACCGGCAAGCACGCGATGCTCGGGCTGATGCGCGCGACCGTTCAGGATCTGTGGGGTCGCGGGATCAACACGATGTGCGTGGCGCCGGGCTTCGTCGACACCGGGATGCTGCGACCGGTGCTCGAGGCCGATCCGATGTTCGAGCGCGAGGTCCTCGACATGGTCTCCTACGGCCGCCTGCTCGAGCCCGAGGAGGTCGCGGAGATCGTCGAGTTCGCGACGCGGACGCCCGCGCTCAACGGCGCGGTCGTCAACGCGAACCTGGGCCAGCGGCAGAACTGAGCGTCACCGCTGCGCCCGCGACCATCGTGACGGAGCAGGGATCGACTGCTAGGCTCGCCTCGTGACGAGGCTCCTCGACAGCATCGAGCGGCACCTGCAGCGTGTCCAGGCTGTCGAGAACGGGAGCGTCGTCGAGCCCGATGTCCGCCCCGACTTCGCACATCACGAAGCCACGCTCCTGGCCGCCTTCGAGCGCGCAAAAACGGGCAACGAAGTCGTCGAGGACCGTCTGGCGAGGCAGTTTGCCCGCCAGTGGCCTGGGCGTCGCCTCGAGCACTTCGTGGATGAGCTGCACTGGGAATTGCTCGCCGGATTCGGCGCCCGGCTCGACGCCCGAGCGCGGTCCCAACTGATCGACTCGGCTCTGCGTTTTGCCTCGATGCTCCAGGACGACGCCGAGGACGGACTCAATGGCGCGGCCTGGACCCGCGTGACGCAGGTCGCCCAAGGGGTCGCGCGCAAAGTCAGCGCTTGGCCGAGCGACCACCCATGGCAGATCGTCTCGCGCTACTGCGAGCGGCTAGACCTCGTCAGCAGGCCCCCCGCTCCCCCGCGCCTGGGACTGCGTGGCCACACCTTGCAACGTCTTCGCGGGATCGACCGTCTGCGGTGGCTGCTCGCGCTGGAGCTCGAGCAGGCGGTCGGCGACGACGACCCGTGGTGCCTGAGCGCCGCGCAGCTTGCGACGCTCATCCGCTCCGCAGGCCACACCTTCTTCAGCGAGGACGACGACGACGACGACGACGACGACGACCCGTTCCCGCTGGGGTCGGGGGTCGATCGCTGGTCGTCGCTCGGCGCCCTCACGCAGTGGCACGAGTCCGGATGCTTCGGCTACGAGCTGACCGCCACGGGCCGACAGCTGTGGACGCGCGACGCCGAGACCCAGGATCTGTTTACAAACCTCGCCCGCGCCCAGGCCCAGGACGACCGGGCAAACGTCCTGCGTGGCTCCGGCAATGACTACCCTCCCCCCGACCTCGCGGCCACCACCATGCGCCACGCGAGGCTCGTCGCCCATGAGGTCCGCAACGCCTTGGTGCCCGTCACCTACGCCCTCAAGAAAGTCTGGAGGGCCGTCGAAGCCAGCGACCTCGGCGCGGCCTTGGCCGAGCCCCGGGCCGAGGTCGAGCAGGGCATCACGCGCCTGTACGAGTTTGTCGAGACCTCCGCGCGGATGAGCAGCCCGGTCGAGGATCTCCCCGCGAGCTTCGCCGTCCTCGAGGCGGTCGAGGAGGCTCGAAGCAAGCTGACCCCGCTCTCGGGCAGTATCCGGGTCGAGACCATCCCCGGCACCGCCACCCCGCGCTGCCGAGGCCATCGTGGTCGCTTTGTCCTCGCGCTGCTCAACCTGCTGCGCAACGCCGTCCAAGTCGGCGGGTCCAAGGTCAATCTGGCGATCACCGTGGACGCCAGCGAGGGAGGCGTGGTTGAGCTCAGCATCGACG
The DNA here is from genome assembly GCF_002994615.1 of Enhygromyxa salina. Taxonomy (GTDB): domain Bacteria; phylum Myxococcota_A; class Polyangia; order Nannocystales; family Nannocystaceae; genus Plesiocystis; species Plesiocystis salina_A. The sequence goes on from NZ_PVNK01000164.1 coordinate 12,455, forward strand.
ATGACGGCCCAGGCATCCCTTCGGAACTGCACGCGCGGGTGTTCGAGAATGGCGTCTCGAGTCGCGCCGATGGCACCGGCCACGGCCTCGCCCTCGTCCGCGAAGAGGTCGAGCGCGAGCTCGGCGGCACGATCACCTCCGAGACCTCCCCCGGTGGCGGCGCGCGCTTTCGATTGCGCTTACCTTCGACCCAGGAGAGCCACAGCCCATGATCCGCCCCGACAAGATCCTCGCCGTGGACGACGACCCGGCGATCCTCCGCATCTACCGCGAGCTGCTCGCGGAGGCCGGGCTCGAGGTGCACACGGCCACCAGCCTCGACGAGGCGGTCACCGCGCTCGACGAGGGCGACTGGTCTGTCGTGCTCCTCGACCAGCGCCTCCACGGAGCTGAGGGTAGCGACGAGGGGCTCACCCTCGTCGGGGAGGTCGACCGGCGCAGCCCGGGAGCGAAGGTCATCATCGTGACGGGCTACGCCAGCCCCGAGACGATCGAGCAGGCCTTCGCCGCGGGTGTCTACGACTACGTCGAGAAGACCCAGAATTTCGAGACCCTGCTCCGGGCCAAGCTCCGCAACGCGACCGAGCTCGCCCGCGAGCGCTGGCTGGCTTCGCTCGACCAGGACCAGGTCTCGGCGGAGCTCGTCAGGCAGTGGGATGCGGCTCGCGCGGAGACCAACAGCGCGCGGAAGGGGCGACTGCTCGAGGATCTCCTCGAACTACTGTTTGGTCAGATCCCCGGCTTCGTCGTCGCAACCAGGCGCCGCAGCCTCGACGAGGAGTTCGACCTGGTCGTGCGCAACGAGTCCGCGGATCCGCTGTGGAGCAAGGACAGCCAGTACTTCATCGTCGAGTGCAAGAACTGGTCGTCGAAGGTCGATCCGCGCGAGCTCGACCGCTTCGTGAACAAGCTCGAGCGACGCTACGGCCGCGCCAGGTTCGGTTTCTTCGTCGCAACCAATGGCTTCACCGCGGGGGTCAAGACCACCCTGGCCGCCAACCGAAAAGGAGATGTGTTGGTGATCCCGCTCGACGGAGGTGACCTCGCGACGCTCGTCCAAGCCGATGATCGCGAGGCGTTGCTCAAACAACATCACCAGCGCGCGGTTGAAGCGTCGAGCGTCTAGCACCCCGGGCTGCTAGCACCCCGGGCTGCTAGAGCAGCTCCGCGACCGCGCCCGTGGTCGCGCGCACGACCTTGGTCGCGAACGCGAGATCCAGAGTCTCGACCGTGTCCGGCCGCCCGATGCAGTGATAGGTGTCGGTGCGAAAGTCCGCGGTGTCCGACAAGAACACCGCCGGGATGTCGTGGCGCCAGAAGCTGGCGTGGTCCGAGCGGCGCAGCTCCGACAGCGCCGCCCCGTTCTTGAGCCCGGTCGGGATCTCGAGCAGCGCGGCCGGGAGCTCGACGCGGGCGGCGTGGGCGAGGACGTAGGCGGCGGCGTCATGGGCCGAGGTGTCGGCGAGGATCGCGATGAAGTCGGCGCGGAAGTCTTGGGCCTCGAGCATCCTGATCTGCTTGGCGAACAGGAGCTCGGCGCCGGGCGGGAGCTTCTGGCTGTGGGGCTCGGAGTTGGCGAAGCCGACCGCGTCGAAATTGACGTAGAGCGCGATCTCGCGGTCGTCGGCCACGGCCGCGTCGACCCACGCCTGTGAGCCCCCGAGCCGGGTCTCCTCCTCGTCCCAGCAGGCCACGGTCAGCGTTCGATCCCACTCACGGGCACCGAGCACGCGGCCGAGCTCGAGGACCGCCGCGGTGCCCGAGGCGTTGTCGTCGGCCCCGGCGCAGCCCTCGATGTGATCGTAGTGGGCCCCGATGACCACGCCCGGCAGCTCGGGCCTGGCCCCGTCCTTGCGCCCGACCACGCTGACACCGGAGTCCCCGACCTCAAAGCGCGTGGCCGCGAACCCGGCGGCCTCGAACACCGCGAGGCAGTGGTCCTGGACGAGCTTCCAGTGGTCCGACCCGGGCGGGCGCGCGGCCGCGATCAGGCGCAGGTCGGCCTCGTAGCGGGCGGCGTCGATCTCGTCGGCGATCGCCCCCGCGGCCTCGCTGCACTCGGGCGCGGGCGCGGGCTCGGCCTGCCTCGGGTCGGCCTCGGCGAGCTCGGGCGCCGAGCCTGAGCCCGCCTCGGGCTCGGGCTCGGGCTCGGGCTTGGCCCGCTCTTTACACCCGCTTGCGACCAGGACCGTCGAGGCTGTGGCGATGACAAGACAGAGCCGACGCACGCCCCAGCATCTCACGAAGATCGCGGATCAGTCTTCGTCGATCGCCGAGGTGCACTCGACGATCCCGAGCGCGGCCTGAAGCTGGCAATTGTAGTCGGTCAACGCCGCGCTCGCGGACTCGGCGGCGTCGAGATCGTCGTTGACGATCGCCTCGATCCACGCGGCCCAGTGGCCGCGGTAGGCGTCGAGATCGAAGCCGTCGAGCTCGGCCATGAAGGGCTCGACCAGCTTGCTGTAGGTCGCGCCCTCGTTGGCGCCCGTGTGGCCCTCGGCCGTGCCCATGAGCCCGCTGACGTCGGGCAGCGCGAGATCCGTGTACTTGCGCGTGCGCTTGACGAACGCGATGTTCATCTGGTCGAGCACGTCGTCGGCGTCGATCAGGGCGGGGTCGCCGAGCAGCGCGGTCTCGACGATCCCGATCCCCGGCGTGTTCTTGCTGTTCATCCGATCTTCGATGAGCTGAAAGGCCCCGTAGGCCGCGCGCGCTTGGGCGGCGGCGAGGTCCGGATCGCCCTCGGTCGCGGCGTCGGCCGACCACTGCATGACGAGGCGGTGGGCGATCGCGTAGGTGGACTTCTCGACCACCTGCTTGGCCGGCGGGACGACCCACTCGTCGATCGCCCAGGGCTGCTCGCCCTCGATGCCGCTGTGGCCCCACTCGAAGCCCGCGTCGATGTCGGCCTCGATGCTGTCGCCGCTCAGGCCGACGCCGTCGGCGAGCTGGGCGATCGGGCGCAGGCCCGCGTCCCAGTAGCACCACGCGTCATCCCAGCGGGCGTAGAGCAGGGCCGGGTCGTTGCCCGGGTCGGGCAGCGTCGCGGCCACGTCGCTGACCTCGTGGCGGATGTACTGCTGCATGACCAGGTAGATCGTCCACTCGATGTCGAGCATGTCGAGGGGATCGCCGAGCGCGATCGCGTCTTCGAGCGACGCGAGGATCGCCGCGTCGTCGATCAGCACGCCCGCGTCGACGCGGCCCGTGACCGCGTCGGCCTGCTGGACGAACTCCTGCAGACCGGTGCCGACGTAGGCCGCCTCGATCGCAAGGGGGTCGGGCGCGCCGCTGCTGTTCTCGGCGACGATCATCTCGAGGTTGACGGTCGCGGCCTCGCACAAGACGTTGGGTGTGTCCCCGAGGCCCGGCTTGTCACCGTCGCCGTCGCCAGGGTCGCCGTCTCCGTCGCCCGGGTCACCGTCCCCGTCGCCCGTGGCACCGTCGCCATCCCCGCTGTCACCGTCACCGGGGCCGTCGGTCTCGCTCGTGTCGTCCCCGCCCTCGAGCTCGGCGTCGTCCGCACACGCGAGGCTGATCAGGGGCAGGGTCAGGAGGGCGGCGCGCAGCCGCCCGTGGCAGGGCTCAATCGTCTTCATGTTCGTTTCCAGAGAAGGATGGGACATTAATGAAAATGGTTTTCAGTTGCAAACGACGCTTCCGTGAGCCAGCGCTCACCCGCTGTACCTGGAATTTTTGGTCTTGACGGGTTCCACCTCGGCTCTCAGAATCCGATCAAATGAAAGCGACTTTCATTTGCTTGCTCCCGGCCATCACCGTAGGCGCGCTGGTCTCGAGCGCCTGCGTCGCCTTCGAGCCGCTCCCCGAAGACGACGTGGGCGGCGAGACCGGCGAGGCGGACACGGCCTGCGACGACGACGAGTGCGAGCCGACCCACGAGCTCTCGGGTGAGTTGATCCTGTTCGTCAACGCGCGCCTGTCCGACGAGGACGCGGGCTTCCAGAGCCACCTCCCGCTGGCCGAAGAGGGCACCTACGTCGGCAACACGCTCTACGTCTACGACCCGACCCGCGAGTGCGACGACGGCGGCAACGCCTGCCGCCTCAGCGAGCTCGGCAAGCTCCGGCTCGACGATCGCCTCGGCGAGATCTCGGTTCAAGACAACAGCCTGCGCAAGTTCGTCGCCCGCGACCTCGCCTACCACCCCGACCACGGCCTGTGGGCCGCGAGCTTCGACCCGCTCAACGACGAGTGGTCGGTCTCGGCCCTCGGCGTCGACGACTGGCACCGGACCGACAACACCATCACCGTCGATCGCTGGGTCATCCCCCCGGGTCCGGCCGAGAGCCCGAGCACCGACCCCTGCTACTGGTTCGAGGCGATCAGCGGCCTCGGCTTCGCGGGTGACGATCTGCTGATCGGCGTGCGCGGGGCCGGCAGCAAGGGCCTGGTCACCGACGGCTCGCTCCTGCGCGTCGACTTGAAGGTCCTCGACCAGGGCCACTGCGTCCACAGCAGCGACATCAGCCAGGACCCGAACTACTACGCCTGCGACGTCGTCTGCGAGCAGTGGTGCAGCTTCGGCGCCAAGGTTGGGGTCGCGGGCGACGTCATCGAGGATCACGACGGCGTCGGGGCCTCGGCGTGGCTGCGCAGCGAGGACGACGGCGTGATGCCGCTCGGCCACAACGAGCTCAGCACCTGCGTCGCGCCTACGCCCGGCGAGGTCGCGAGCGCACAGCCCGACAACGTGTTCATCGAAGACGTCGTCCGCGGCGACGAGATCGACGGCCTCGCGCGGGTCGGCGGTCAGCTCTACGGGCTCAGCGTGCTCGGCAAGATCTATGCGATCGACGAGGACCAGCGCATCGTCGAGCAGATCGACGACCTCGGGCCCCTGTTCCCCGAAAATGGCCTCCGCCTGCGCGGCGCCGCCGAGATCCTGATCCCGCCGAACTGATACTGCCGCGATGCATGCGTTGATCGTCTGGCTGTGCTGGGTTGGGCCGCCGGCCGCCGACGGCGTCGAGATCGAGCGTTCGCGCGACGAGATCGCGCCCGTCGACATCTTCGCGCCCGGGTCGAGCTCGCCCCAGCCCGAGCCCGAGCCCGAGCCCGAGCCCGAGCCCCCGGCGCCCGAGCTCAGCCCGGAGCCCGAGGCCGCGCCACCAGCGGACGACGAGATCCCCGTCGACGAGGACCTCGAGGAAGACCTCGAGGCCGGCGAGGAGCCCCGCGTGATCGTCGTCGACGCCAGCGCGCTCGGCGACGGCGAGGCCTTCGACGTGTTCACCCACGCGGGCGGGCGCACGGTCGTCGGCAAGCAAGAGATGCTCGAGCGCGGGGCGACCAACGTCGGCGAGGCCCTCGCGCGCAAGCCCGGCGTGCGCACGGTCGAGGGCAACTCGGGCCTCGGCAGCCAGGACACCAAACTCCAGGTCGCGGTCCGCGGCGTCAACCCGCGCCTGAGCTCGCGCGCGACCGTGCTCCTCGACGAGATCCCGATCGCGCCCGCGCCCTACGGTCAGCCGCAGCTGAGCTTGTTCCCGCTCTCGCTGTTCTCGATCGCGAAGATCGACGTGGTCCGCGGCGGGGCCACGGCTCGCTACGGTCCCCAGACCTCGGGCGGCGTGTTCAACCTCGTGTCCAACCCGATCCCCGAGCACCCGAGCGTGTCGGTGTTCGCGGCCGGCGACTCGAACCTCGACTTCTCGCTCGGCGGCGCCTACGGGGCGACCCACGGACGCTTCGGCATGTACCTCGAGTACGCGCCGCGCGTCGGCAGCAGCTGGCGCGAGCACAGCGACAAGCTCGTCCACGGCGGCCTCGCCAAGTTCGCCTGGCAGTTCAACCCCCGGGTCCGGCTCGAGTCCATGACCCACGGCTACTTCGAGGACAGCGAGCTCCCGGGCGGGCTGTCGCGCCAGGCCTACGACGAGGACCCCTTCCAGAGCCAGCGCCCCTTCGACCAGTTTCGCGGCATGCGGGCCGGGACGGCGCTCAAGCTCGACGCCCAGATCAGCGATCGCCAGGATCTGAAGATCATCGGCTGGTACAACCACAGCTACCGGAGCACGACGATCGCCAGCAACGCCGCGCTCGAGCGCGAGCTCATCGACGAGCTCGTGACCAACCCCCGCCTGTTCAACGTCATGGGCCTCGAGCCGCGCTGGTCGATGCGCTTCGACGCGGCCAAGATCGACTTCTCCCACCAGCTCTCGGTCGGCGCCCGCGCGGCCTACGAGCTCGCCTCGCTCGAGGAGTACACCGAGGATCTCGTCGCCGAGGTCCTGTCCAAAGACGTCGACGCGCGCTCGAGCGCCTACGCCGGCTACGTCAACGAGAAGCTGATCTTCCTCGGTGGTGATCTCGCGATCGATGTCGGCCTTCGCTTCGAGTACATCCACGTCGCGCGGCGCGACAACCTCGGCGCCGAAGATCCGATCGAGCGGCACTACGCCGCGCCGCTCCCCGCGGCTTCGGTCTGGTACGCGCCGATCGATGAATTCGCCCTCTTCGCCGCGTACGGGCGCTCGTTCGGGCCGCCGCAGTACGTCCAGCTCAGCGTCGCGGGCGACGAGTCCCAGCTCGACGCCGAGACCTCCAACAGCGCCGAGCTCGGGCTCAAGGCCCTCGAGCTCGGCGGCGTCTACGGTGAGGTCACCGGCTGGTACAAGGAGTTCACCAACTTCATCGACGTCGGCCAGGACAGCTTCGACGTGATCCCCAAGATCCACATCTGGGGCGTCGAGAGCGAGCTGTCGTGGTACCCCGGCGAGGTCTGGGATCAAGTCGGAGATCTCGAGCTCTACGCCGGCTACGGCTGGACCGACAGCCACATCGTCGGGCTGACCTACTCGGGCAGCCAGATGCCGTGGTACCCCGAGCACGAGGCCTGGGCCGGGACCAGCTACGGCTTCGACTTCGGCCTCCAGTTTGGCGCCGACTTCAGCTACACCGGGCGCCAGTACACCGACTACGAGAACCGCGAGATCGAGGATCAAGACACCGCCGCCTACGGGCCGATCCCCGCCTACGCGGTCGTCAACCTGTGGGCTCGGGTCCAAGCGCCGCTGCCGCGGGGCTGGCGGCTGGAGTTCACAGGCGGGATCAAGAACGTCGGCGACACCCGCTACTTCTCACGGACCGACGATCGCAACGCCGGGATCCTCGTCGGGCGGCCGCGAACCTTCTATTTCAACGTCGGCTTCGCCCATGACTTCTTGCCCAAGCAGCTGCGTCCGCCGAGGCGAAAGCGAACACGCGGCGCGAACACGCGCGCGGTGGGGCAGGTTGCCTACAGTCCACATTGGACCACACTCGGGCCGAACTAATCCTGGCACCCTTGCCAACCTCGCCAACCTCGCGAGGGGCAATTGTCGCCAGGTGTTCGCCGTCTTGCATGCGTTGCCCGGTTGGATTCGCCCCTCGCTAAAACGCACATCGACATGTGACCGCTTTCGCAGAATGATTGCGGACCATGAACACCCATGATCGATGGTCTTCCCTGCTCGCGCTGAGCATGACTGCTTGCTTCACCCTGGGGTGTCCGGCCGACGACGTCGCCGAGAGCTCGAGCGGCGACGCGGACACCGAGACCGGCGACGGCGACGGCGACGGCGACGGCGACACCAACGAGACCGGGACCGCCGACCAGGGCGACGGCGACGGCGACCCTGGTGACGGCGACGGCGACCCCGGAGACGGTGACGGCGACGGCGACACTGGAGACGGCGACGGCGGCACTGGAGACGGCGACGGCGACACTGGAGACGGCGACGGCGACGGCGACGGCGACGGCGACACTGGAGACGGCGACGGCGACACTGGAGATGGAGACGGCGACGGCGACGGCGACGGCGACGGTGACGGCGACGTCGACGTCTGCGGCGACGGCATGGTCAGCGGCGACGAGGTCTGCGACGACGGCATCAACGACGGCTCCTACGGCAGCTGCAACGGCGACTGCCTGAGCGCCGGCCCGAGCTGCGGCGACGGCGAGATCAATGGACCCGAGACCTGTGACGATCAAAACGACGACGCCACCGACGGCTGCCTCGGCAGCTGCGAGATCCCCCACAGCTGCCTGACGATCTCCAACTACGACGACCAGCTGGGCGACGGGACCTACCTGATCAAGCCCGACGGCTTCGACGGCGATCCCCTCGAGGTCCACTGCGACATGAGCACCGACGGCGGCGGCTACACCTTCTTGAAGGTCAACCCCGAGCAAGCACAGTTCGCCGCCGACGCAGAGACCTACTGCGCGGGCCGGGGCATGCAGCTGTGGATCCCGCGGACCGAGGCCCACCTCCTGTCGGGCTGGGCGATCGCCAACGACGGCACCATCGGACCCGACGCCAGCGTCAACTACATGCGCATCCTCGGCATCTACCCGAGCCAGCAAGGGGCGAGCTGCTCGCAGCAGCCGATGAACTCGAGCAACATCAACTGCGGCTGGGGTGCGAGCGACGGCGAGGACTGGTGGGTCCACGAGGTCAACAACATCTCCGAGCCCAACGGCGACAACAGCACCCACGGGTCGATGTACTACGACTGGAACATGGACGGCTCGATCAGTTGGCACAACGACATCGCCGGTGACGGCTACAGCAGCGACCGCTTCATGTGCGACGTCGGCGACAAATACCCCTGAGCCGAGGCGAGTGACAACAGCGCCCCGTCGGCGCCGCCGAGGGGCGCTGTCGTGTCCGAGTCCGGCGACGGGCTCAGCCCCGGCGGCGCAGGGCGATCTCCAGCAATCACGGGTGAGTCAGTCGAGCGTGAAGCTGGGCAGCTCACGGTCAACGCGCGCGTTGCGTCGTCTAGCAGCGCTTGATTCAGGGCTAGACTCCGTGGGTGCGCTACTTCGCCTACGGCTCCAACATGTCGAGGGCCCGGCTCGAGCAGCGGGTCGGCCCGACCCTCGTGCTCGGCCCCGCTCGACTCGAGGGCTATCGCCATCGCTTCTCGAAGCTGGGCACCGACGGGAGCGGCAAGGGGAACATCGAGCTTCATCTGGGCGAGTCCGTTTGGGGCGTGGTCTACGAACTCGACGATCGACAGCTCGCGCGCCTGGTCGACTTCGAGCTCGGCTATCGCCAGACCTCGCTGCCCGTCCCGCTCGTCGGCGCCACTGCGACTCGAGTGACGAGCTTCGAGGCCCACACGATCGTCCCCGGCCTCGCCCCCACGTCGGCATACGTCGAGCACTACGTGATTGGGATGCGCGAGCACGGCATCCCGGACGACTATCGGATGCGAATCTTGCGGGGGATCACGTCGGAGTCATCCTAGCAGCCCGGGGTGCAATGCCTCGCGCCGCCTCATCGCTCGAGTCGCCCACGGAGCCATCTGCGATTGACTCTCGCCGGGCCCGGCTAACGCCGCCCGGCCCCCAGACAAGCGCGTTGAAGCGCTGTTCCGATCCGGCGTTCACACCGCGCTTGTCTGACCCACAGGATTGAGCTAGCCAGGCCATGTGGCGGGCAATGGCGGACGGGGTACGATCGACGGCGACGAGCCGGGTCCCCACGCGATGCTGTCGCTCCTGTCCCTCGACGACGCGACCCTCGCGGCCACGATCGACGGCGACGGCGTCTCGAGGGAGAGCTTCGACGACGAGATCCCCGAGCGTATCGGACGCTACCTGGTCCTCGAAGAGCTCGGCGCCGGGGCGATGGGGGTGGTCTACGCGGCCTACGATCCCGACCTCGATCGCAAGCTCGCGCTCAAGCTGCTCCACGACGACGAGCACTCCAAAGATCGCACGATCCGGCTGCTGCGCGAGGCCCAGGCCCTGGCCCGGGTCTCGCACCCGAACGTCATCCAGGTCTACGACGTCGGGACCTTCGACGAGCGCGTGTACATCGCGATGGAGTTCGTCGACGGGATCTCCCTCGCGGACTGGCTCGCGGCCGAGACCCGCCCGATCAAGACGATCGTCGCGACCTTTGCCAAGGCCGGCCACGGGCTCGCGGCCGCCCACGCCAAGGGCCTGGTCCACCGCGACTTCAAGCCCGACAACGTGCTCGTGGCTCGCGACGGCCGCGTGGTCGTGCTCGACTTCGGCATCGCCCACGCGGTCGGCAAGATCGAGCGGATCGAAGACAGCGCCGACGACATCGTCCGTGGCCGCATCGCCGAGCACTCCGCGGCCTACACGCTGTCCTCGCGGGCGAGCTCGGGCGCTCGTGAGTCGATCTCGGACGGGGCGGTCATGGCCACCGCCGACAGCGGGATCTCGCGGGCGCTCGACACCGAGCTGACCCGCGTTGGCGCGCTGATCGGGACCCCGGCCTACATGGCGCCCGAGCAGCTCGAGGGCGGGCGGACCGACGAACGCAGCGATCAGTTCTCGTTTTGCGTCGCGCTGTGGGAGGCGATCCACGGTCGCCGGCCCTTCGCGGGCGAGTCGCCGGTCGCGCTGTGGCAGGCCATGCGCAACGGCGAGGTCCAGGCCTCGGCCAAGACCCGGATCCCAGGCGGGGTCGCGCGCGCGCTCAACCGTGGCCTGGCGATCGAGCCCGAGCAGCGCTTCGCCGACATGCGGGCGCTGCTCGCGATCCTCGAGCGCGATCCCCCGAGGATCCGCAGGCGCGTGGCCGCCGGCCTCGTGACGGCCGTGGCCCTCGGCTTCGGCGCGTGGGGCTACCTGAGCGAGCCCGAGCCCGAGCCGGTCTGCGCCGGGGCCGAGCTGCGCCTGGCCGGGACCTGGGATCAGGCCCGCCGCGCCCAGCTCGAGCGCGCCTTCGCTCGCTCGGGGGTGCCGCTCGCGGATCAGGCCCTGCCCGTGGTCCTCGCCGGGCTCGACAAGTACGCGAGCGAGTGGCGGACGATGTACACCGACGCCTGCGAGGCCACCCACGTCCACGGCGAGCAGTCCGAGGCGCTCTTGGATCTGCGCATGGCCTGCCTCGACGAGCGCCGGGTCGGCCTCGACGTGCTCGTGGAGGTCCTGCTCGAGCCCGACGCAACCGTGATCGAGAACAGCTACACCGCGGTCTCGCGCCTCCGCTCGATCGAGTCGTGCGCCAACCACCGCGCGCTCCGAGCTCGGGTCGCGCCGCCCGAGGATCCGGCCCTCGCCGAGCGCGTCGACGACATCGCCCGCGAGCTGTCCCACGCCCGCGCCCGCCGCGACGCTGGCGATCACGAGCGCGCCCTCGGCATCGCCCGCGAGGCCCAGTCGCGGGCCGCGCTCACCGAGTACACGCCGATCCAGGCCGCCGCGGCGATCGAGCTGGGCAAGAACCTGACCGAGACCGGGACCTACGACGAGGCCGAGCAGACCCTGCGCGAGGGCTTTTACCGCGCGCTCGCGGCCGGCGACGAGGACGCCGCGGTCGACGCGGCCACGGCCCTGGTCCAGGTCACGGGCGACCGCCAGCAAGACTTCGACGACGCCCAGAACTGGGCCGGGATCACCGACGCGATCCTCGACCGTCACGACGACCAGCGGTCCCGCGCCCGCGTCGAGCTCGAGTACCTCGTCGGCGTCGCCCACTGGCGTCAGGGCGAGCTCGAGCGCTCGCGGACCGAGCTCGAGGCCGCGCTCGCGCTCGCCAAAGCCCTCGGCGAGGACGAGCGCCTGGTCGAGATCCGCGTGCGCAAGGGCCTCGGCTCGACGCTGTGGAGCCTCGGCAAGCCCGAGGACGCCGCCGAGCAATTCCAGCTCGTCGTCGACACCCTCGTGCGCGAGCTCGGGCCCACGCACCCGAAGGTCGCCTCGGCCCTCAACAACCTCGCCAGCGCCCACTACAGCCTCGGCAAGCTCGATCTCGCCGAGGTCGAGTTCCTCCGCGCCCAGGGGATCTTCGAGGCCAGCCTCGGCGACGAGCACCCCAGCGTCGCCAACAGCCTCAACAACCTCGCCGTGGTCTACACCAAGCGCGGCAAGCTCGAGCAGGCCCGCGACACCCACCTGCGCGTGCTCGGGATCCACGAGCGCACCCTCGGCGCCGAGCACCCCGAGCTCGCCAACTCGTGGAGCAACCTCGGCCGGGTCCTGCGTCAGCTCCACGACTACGAGCGCGCGGCCGACTACTACCGCCGCGCCTACGAGCGCCGAACGGCGGCCCTCGGCGCCGAGCACAGCGACACCATGACCTCGCTCGGGGGCCTCGCGCTGACGCAGCTCGACCTCGGCGAGCGCGAGCAGGGCCTGGCGAATTTCGAGCTCGTGCTCGACACCCAGCGGCGGGTGCTCGGCGACGACCACCCGACGGTCGCCGAGGTCGAGCACGATCTCGGCGTCGCCCTCGTCGGGATCGGCGAGCTCAGCCGGGGCGAGGCGCTGCTGCGCAAGTCCCTCGCTACCCGTGAGCGCGTGCTCGCGCCCGACCACCGCGACATCGCGACCAGCCTCGCGGCCCTCGCTCACGCCCTCGTCGAGCAGGGCGAGCGACGCGAGGCCCGGCAGCTCCTCGATCGCTTCGGGGCGATGGAGGAGGTCTCGGAGCCCGGCGTGCTCGTGCGCGCCCGGGTTCGACTGGACCTCGCCCGCTTGCGGGCCGGTCGCGATCGCGGTGAGCTGGCCGAGGCCCGCCAGTCGGCCCGTGACGGGGTCGCGCTGCTCGACGAGGCCGAGGGGCCCGACGCCCAGCAGCTGCGCCGCGAGCTCCTGCGTTGGCTCGAGGCCAACGCCGGCTGAGCAACTACTCGCTGCCGAGCGTCCGCATCAACACTTCGAGCGCGTCGACGACGCTGAAGATCCCGCGCATCTCGCCCTCTTCCATGACCACCGCGGTGCCGAGCTTGCGCTCGTGCATGACCGCGACCACCTGGGCGAGCGGGGTGCTCGGAGCCACGATGTAGGGGTGCGGGCTCATCGCCTCGGTCACCTCGACCCGGTCTTTGTCGACCCCGGGGATCCCCGTGACCAGGGCCAGGTCACGCTCGCTGACAAGCCCGACGACGTGGCCCTGGTCGATGACGGGCAGGTGGCGGATGCCGTGGTCGAACATCCGCGCGGCCGCGTCACCGAGGCTCAGATCCGCGGGGATCGTCACCGGGTTCTTGGTCATACACTCACCGATCGTCTGCATCAGGCTGCCTTTACTTCGACCGCGCCGTTCTTCGCAAAGAGGTCGACGACGAGCGCGGGTGGGATGTCGTCGGCGTCCATCGTGACCAGGACCTTGCCCTCGGACAGGCGGGCCGCGAGCGCGGCCAGCTCTTTGCGCGGCTCCGAGGCCCCCGCGACCGCCCCCGCGGTCACGCCCATGATCGTGCCCGCGACCGTCATGAAGATGTACTCAGTCCAGCCGACGCTGAGGTCCGCGCCGGGGATCAACAGCACCCCGCCGATCAGGGCGGCGACGACACTGACCACGACCGCGCCGAAGATCGCCCCGCGGAGCGCGTTCGTACCGCCCATCTGCACGTCCTCGTCGCGCAGATACTCCTCGTGCACGAGGGCGTTGACGCCATCGAGACCGGCCTCGGTCTCGAGCGCTTGAATCGCGGTCTCGGCCTGGGTGCGGGTATTGAAAACGCCGTAGATCATCTGGGTCATCGCTTTTCAGTGCCTCCAGATCGACTCTGGGGGCGCGCACGGCGGTCAACAAGCGACAGCCTTGCGGCCCGGCGCGGCCGATGGGCGCAGTCCTAGCGCGCACCAGCTCGGCGATCAGCGATGGCGGCGTCGAAAGCTCGCCACGGCCCGTACGAGGGCCTCGAGCTCGTGCGCATACAGCTCACCTCCGACGTCGCCGTTGGGATTGATGCGCAAGGTCACTGGCTCGCGCTCCAGCGCCATCTCGAACAGCTGGCTCCCGTGGATCGGCCAGTACTCCTGACCGCGCGGCTCCCACAGCCGCAGCGAGGCCCAGTCCGTGAACACGCCGAGGGTCGGGCGGCCGCTCTCGTGCTTCTCGAACGCATGGAACGCGTCGCTGCCTTCGACGTCATCGTCGAGCTCGGCGTCGATCGGCACGAGGAAGGTCGCGTTGAGCATCTCGCTGTACATCGCCCGCCGCGAGGGGTCGTCGCGGCGCTTGGCGACCTCGCGCATGGCCGCGATCAGATCCGGGTTGAGCGGGTGCTCGGTCCGATCCTCGCTGAGCGCGAGCCCGAAAGGCGGCTCGGGCTGGTCCGGGCCGTGGACCCCGTAGACGCGGGTGAGGATGTCGAGGGTCTCGTCGGCGCTGCGCTCGAGGCTCGCCCGGTCGCGGCCGTGCTCGCGCTTCCAGTTGCGCCGACCGCTGCGCTTGGCGAAGCCAAACTCGCGCAGGAGCATGCCGCGGGCGCTGCTGAGCTTGTGGGAGGCGGGCAGCGCCGTGCTCGACACGCTCTCGTGCTCGATGAGACCGCCGGAGCCGCGCGCGGTCCAGATCAGGTAGACCGGGCCGGCTTGGAGGACGAGGCGCGCCTCGACGGCGCGGGTACCGGCGAGCTGGTCGAGGGCGTCGAGCAGGCGCTGGCGAGGAGGGAGGGCGCTGGTTGCCACGGGCGGAAGGTAGCAGGGTCCGACCACCAGACTCACCCCTTCGCCGGCTGCGCCCGCCGATCAGGCGCGAGCCAGCTCTCGTCAGTCAGCGCCGCTCGACGACGCCGGAGGAGTCCGCCGGAGGATGCGGACGGGAGGAGGGTCGAGAGGCTTGGACGGGTCTGGGCAGAGCTTCTTCGTGCACCCTCGAACGCCACCCTCGTAGCACTCACAGGTGTTGCAGCCATCTTCGCTCAGCCACCGCGTGCCCACCTCCCCTTCCTCGCAGACTCGCTCCCCCCTTGCGCGAAGGCCCTCTCGCACGGCGGCCCGGTCTGCCCGCGCCTTTGCCTCCTCCGCGGCCTCGAGCGCGGCGTCGAAGCGGGCCTGGTCCCCCACGCGCGCGAGGTGGGCCAGCCACGCCCGGTGGACCCGGGCTTCGTCGGGCGTCCGCTCCAACATCGCAGGCAGCAGCCACTCCGCGAGGTCCGGCTCGGCCTGCGCCGCGGCGTAGAGCCGCGGTCGCGGGGGCAAGAACTCCGGCTCGCGCAGGTAGGCCGCGAGGTGATGCCCGACGACCTCGCGCGTCCAAATTTGCGAACCCGCGACCACCCGACGCTGGAGCTCGGCCTCGCCCTTCAAATAGTGTCCAAGCGCCTCCGCGAAGCCGGCGCTCGCGGCTCGATACGCGGCGAGGCGCGCGGCGTCGCTGTCGACGACAAGACCCTCGGGCCAGGCCTGGCGCAGCGCGAGCAGGCGCTCGAGGTTCTCGGTCCCGGTCAGCGGCCCGAGCTCGGCCCGCGGCGCCCACAGATCCACGCGCGGATGCAGATCCTCGTTGAGCGGCGCGCCCGCGCCGAGCGTGACCAAGCCCGGGCGATCGAGCATGTAGCCCGCGAGCAGATCCCGAGGGTCGAGGAGCGCGAGCTCGGCGTAGAGCTGCGCGCGCCCGGGATCCCCGAGCGCAGCCTCGAGTCGCCCGAGCTCGAGCGCGAGCGGCTCGACGCTGCCGATCAGCCCGAGCGCGGGCGTGCGCGCGTTGTAGAGCGCGAGCATGGCGTGGGCCTCGGGGAAGACCTCGACGAAGGTCCGGACGATCACCCGGATCGTGGACCAGTCGAGCTGGTAGAGCGGCAGCCACTGGACGAACACCCCGCCCGGCTCGAGCCGCGCGCGCGCGGCCTCGAAGTGCTCGCGCGCGTAGAGGCTGCCGGCTCCGTCGCGGGCCGGGTGAAACAAGTCGGCGACGATCAGCGCGTGGCTGCCCGCGTCGGCCCGAAGAAAGCGGCGGGCGTCGGCCGCGAGCACCCGCGCCCGCGGGTCATCGGCGAGCCCGGCGTTGACGGCCTCGAAGTAGGGCAGCATCTCGATGACCTCGGGCACCAGCTCGACCGCGCTCAGCTGCTCGATCGGGTAGGCGAGGCCAGCGCCCGCGGTCGCGCCCGTACCCAGGCCAAGGAACACGACCGAGCGCGGCGGCCGGGCCTGGCTCGCGCTGGCCAGGATCAGCGGCAGGTGGCCCATGCGCCGCTCGCCGATGCTCAGCGCGCCGCCCATGCGGAAGTGCTGGTCGATGCGCAGACGCAGCAGCGGGCGCTCGGGGCTGCCGGGCGCCTGCGTCGTGCGGCTGACCCCGACCACGCCCAGCGGCGCCTCGACGCGCTCGAGCACCGTCCACGCGTCGCCCTCGTCGTCGACGAGCACCAGCGAGCCCGCGCCCGCGCCCGCGAGCAAGATCGTGAGCCCGCCGACGACCGAGGCGAGCGCCAGCTGCCGGGGCGGGAAGCGGCGCAGCCACGCGATCGCAAGCGCGAGCAGCAAGTAGCCCCAGGCGATCGCGGCCCAGGCCTCGGCGTAGCTGAGCGCGTCGAGGGCCCAGAGCCCGAACACCAAGGGCGCGGCCGCGGCCGCGAGCCCGTTGACCGCCAGCGCCCCGCCGACCGGCCGCGGCTCGCTCCGGCCGCGCTCGGGCGCAGCGATCAGCACGAGCAAGTGGGCGAAGCAGGCGCCCATCAGCATCGTCGCCGGGCCGAGCACGAGCGCCGTCGTCGCGAGCTCGGCGAGCTGTCGGCGAGCCCAGCCCGCGGGCGCGGGCGCGAGGGCCTCGAGCAGGGTCGGCGCTGCCTTGGCGACCATCGCCGTGAGCGCGACCGTGAGCGCGAGCGCGAGCAGCAGCGCGACCAGGACCGTCGCGGGCCGCCGCCCGAGCGCGCGCTCGACCACTCGCGCGTAGATCGCTGTGCCCAGCGCCGTGCCCAGGAGCCAGACCGCGAGCAGGTCCGCGAACGAATAGATCGTGCCCGAGAACACCTGGGCGAGGACCCGAACGCCGACGACCTCGAGCCCGAGGCCGAGCAGGCCGGTCGCGCCGATCGTCGCGTAGAGGACCCAGCGCTCGCGCAAGAGGCCGTCGTCGGGGTCCTCGTGGGCGTCGGTGTGGGCGTCGGCGTCGGCGTCGACCGGACCCTCGCTGGCCGGGCCCTCGCCCCCGCTGCCTTCGGCCTCGGGCACGCTGCCGCGCAGAGCCAGGCCCGCGGCGGCGAGGCCGAGCGCGGCCGCGACCACGGCGGCGAGAGGGATCCCGAGGCGCGGGAGCAGCACGTGGATCATCACGAGCACACCGAGGGTCGCGCCGAGGGTGTCGAGGGCGTAGAGCCGCGCGAGCCCTCGCGCGTCGTCGCGGGCGATCTTCCGCCGCGCGGCGACCAGGACCGGCAGCGAGGCACCCACAGCGATCGTCGCGGGCAGCAAGAGCGCCGCCGCGATCAACAGCGAGACCCCCGGGCTCGGCGTGTCTCCGAGCGCCGCGGGCAGCCAGCGCCCGACCCAGGTCAGCAGCCACGGAGACGCCAGCGCGTAGGCGGCCGCGATCAGTTGCAAGATCGCGAAGCCACGCGCGGGCGCCCGGAGCTGGTCGGCGCGCGCGTGGGCTCGCCAGGCGCCGAGCGCCATCCCAGCGAAGAAGCCGGCCAAGACCGAGAGCACGCCGAGCTGCTCGTGACCGAGCGCAAGCCCGAGCAGCCGCGTCCACAGCGTCTCGTACGCGAGCGCGGCCGCGCCAGCGAACGCCGCGGCACCAACGAACTCGCGGTCCATCAACGCCAGCGTACCCGTGAGTGAACTGACGCGCTATCGCTCGTGATCATGCCCGAGCTCTTTTCGCTGGACGGATGCCGGTGTGCCCGTGGCAGACTGCCCGACGATGAACGAAGCGTCTGATCCCGCGAAGGTCGGTATTGTCGGAGGGGGTCCGGCGGGGCTCTATAGCGCGATTCTCCTCCAGAAGGCCCGACCAGGCGCGAACATCACCGTCGTCGAGAAGAACCCGCGCGGGGTGACCTGGGGCTGGGGGGTCGTGTTCTCGGAGGAGACCATGGGCCACTTCGCCGACGCGGACGCCGAGAGCTTCGCGTCGATCTCGGCCGCGTTCGCGCGCTGGGACGCGATCGACGTCCACTTCAAGGATCGCTGCATTACCTCGCGCGGCCACGACTTCGCGGGTATCCGCCGCATGAAGCTGCTCGACATCTTGTCGGCGCGGGCCGAGGAGCTCGGCGTCAAGATCGAGTACGACACCGAGCTCGACGACCTCGATCGCTTCAACGACTGCGGGGTGATCATCGCCGCCGACGGGGTCAACTCGCGGGTCCGCGCGCGCTACGAAGACACCTTCCAGACCAGCATCAGCTCGGGCCGGGCCAAATTCATCTGGCTCGGCAGCGACAAGCTCTGGGACACCTTCACCTTCTTGATCCGCGAGAACGAGCACGGCCTGTTCCAGGTCCACGCCTATCGCTTCGACGTCGACACCAGCACCTTCATCGTCGAGTGCGACGAGCAGACCTGGCGCAACGCCGGGCTCGATCAAGCCGACGAGGCCGCGAGCATCGCCTACTGCGAGCGGCTGTTCGCCAAGGAGCTCGACGGCGCCAGGCTGCTCGGCAACCGCTCGCGCTGGATCTCCTTCCCCGAGCTCAAGTGCGAGCGCTGGTCGCGAGACAACCTGGTCTTGATCGGCGACGCGGCCCACACCGCGCACTTCTCGATCGGCTCGGGCACCAAGCTCGCGATGGAAGACGCGATCCACCTCGTCGAGGCCCTGACCGAGGCTCCCGGGCGCGCGGCGGCCGAGTCGCTGAAGATCTACGAGCAGCGCCGCCGCCTCGACGTCGCCAAGCTCCAGCGCGCCGCCTCGGTCAGCCAGAGGTGGTTTGAGGACATCTCGCGCTACAAGCACTTCGAGCCCGAGCAGTTCGTCGCGAGCATGATGACGCGGAGCAAGCGGGTCACCCACGAGAACCTGCGCATCCGCGACGCCGCCTACGTCGAGCGCCTCGATCGGTGGTTCGCGGCCTCGGTCGGCGAGTCGCTCAGCCCGAGCGAGCCGGTCCCGCCGCCGATGTTTCAGCCCTTCACCCTCAAGGACATGCGCCTCGACAACCGCGTGGTCGTGAGCCCGATGTGCATGTACTCGGCTGAAGACGGCGTGCCCAACGACTGGCACCTCGTCCACATCGGCAGCCGGGCGACGGGCGGGGCCGGGCTGGTCATCTGCGAGATGACGGACGTCTCGCCCGAGGCCCGGATCAGCCCCGGATGCACCGGGCTGTGGAGCCAGGCCCACGCCGACGGGTGGAAGCGCGTCGTCGACTACGTCCACGGCTACAGCCCGGCGAAGATCGGGATCCAGCTCGGTCACGCCGGGCGCAAGGGCGCGACCGAGCTGCTGTGGAAGGGCGCGGGCCCGCTGCCACCCGAGCGCGCCTGGGAGCTGGTCGCGCCCTCGCCACTTGCGTGGAGCGCGAACTCGCAGACGCCCCGGGCGCTGACCCGCGCAGACATGGTCGACATCCGTCAGCAATTTGTGCGCGCGACAAAGCACGCGCTCGCGGCCGGCTTCGATCTGCTCGAGGTCCACGCCGCCCACGGCTACCTGCTCGCCAGCTTCATCTCGCCCCTGACCAACGAGCGCGGCGACGAGTACGGCGGCGCGCTGACCAATCGCATGCGCTTCCCGCTCGAGGTCTTCGACGCGTGCCGCGAGGTCTGGCCGAGCACCAAGCCGATGTCCGTGCGGATCTCGGCGACCGACTGGATGCCCGGCGGGCTGTCGAGCGCCAGCGCCGTCGAGGTCGCGCGCCTGTTCCACGAGCACGGCTGCGACCTCATCGACGTGTCCGCTGGCCAGACCCACCCCGACGGCCAGCCGATCTATGGTCGCATGTTCCAGACGCCATTTTGTGATCGGATTCGGAACGAACTGCGCTCGGTCGCGACAATGGCCGTCGGCAATATTCAGGGTTGGGATCATGTCAATACGATCATCGTCTCGGGTCGCGCGGATCTGTGCGCCCTCGCCCGACCCCACCTCTACGACCCCTACCTGACCCTCCACGCGGCCGCAGAGCAAGGCTGGCACCGCCACGTCAATTGGCCCGATCAGTATCGAGCCGCGATCTCGGTCGCCGATCGCGTCGCGGCCGAACACGAGCGCGGCGACGATTGAGCCCCTCATTGATCTTCGTGTCAGCGAATCTACGCGACATCCTGACATCGCATGTCATCGATTGACAGCGCGAGCGCTAGTCAGATCGAAGGTCGCTGCTATTGTGGTGACCAGCAATGACCCCGCAGTCGACAATGTCCGATCCTGATCGGACGATCCCGGAGAGCGCAAACGCCGCGAACGGTGAGCCTGCGCTCGGGCCCGGGGCGAGGGTCGGCCGCTACCTGATCCTCAACAAGGTCGGCGCCGGGAACATGGGCATCGTGTTCGCGGCCTTCGACCCCGAGCTCGATCGCAAGGTCGCGATCAAGCTCCTGCGCGGCGACGCCCACGGCCACGCCGGTCGGACCCGCCTCCGGCGTGAGGCCCAGGCGCTCGCGCGACTCGGGCACCCCAACGTCGTCGCGGTCCACGACGTCGGCGAGCTCGACGGGCGCGTGTATCTGGTCATGGAATTCGTCGCGGGCGAGGACGTGCGTCGGTGGCAGTCGCGCAGGCCGAGCTGGCGCGAGGTCGTGCGGGTCTACGTTCAGGCCGGCCACGGCCTGGCCGCGGCTCACAGCGCGGGCCTGGTCCACCGCGACTTCAAGCCCGCCAACGTGATGTTCGGCGACGACGACCGGGTCCGGGTCACGGACTTCGGCCTCGCCCGCGCGGCCCCCGAAGCCGACGGACCCTTCGAGCTGGTCGAGTCCTCGTCCGCGCTCGAGCCCCCGCCGCCCGTCCTCTCGCCGCCCGAGTCGAACGCCCACGCGTGGCTCGACCGGCTCCGGCGGACCCGCTTCCGTCGCGCGCCCGCCCCCCCTACGCCCCTGACGAGCCCCAACAGGGACGCCCTGGCCAGCTCGGTCACGCGCGCGGGCGCCCTGGTCGGGACCCCGGCCTACATGGCCCACGAGCAATTCGAGGGCGCGGCGGCCGACGCCCGCAGCGATCAGTTCGCGTTTTGCGTGGCCTTTTACGAGGCGCTCTATGGTCGCAGGCCCTTCGCGGGCGACTCGCTCGACGCGCTGGTCACCGCGCTCGAGCGCAACCAGATCCGTCCCCCGCTGCGCGGCGTCGGGGTGCCCGCGTGGCTCCACGCGGTCCTGATCCGCGGGCTCAACTGCGATCCCGAGCAGCGCTGGCCGACCATGGACGCGCTGCTCGAGGCGATCGAGCGCGCGCCGGTCAAGCGCCGGAGGTGGAAGGCGATCGCGGTCGCGGCCGCGCTGACCACCGCTGGCGCGACCCTCGGCCTGACCCAAGCCGCCGAGCCCGGGGCGTCGGCCGAGGTCTGCAGCGGCGCCGAAGGCAAGCTCGCCGAGGTCTGGAACTCGACCGACCGCGAGCGCATGCGGATCGCGTTCGCGGCCAGCGGGCGCCCCTTCGCGGCCGACACCCTCGCCCGAGTCGAGCGCGAGCTCGACGCCTACACCCGCGCGTGGGCCAGGATGTACGTCGACGCCTGCGAGGCGACCCACCTGCGCTGGGCCCAGTCCGACGCGGTCCTCGATCAACGGATGCGCTGCCTCGAGCGCAACCGTCGCGAGCTCAGCGCGCTGGTCGACGCCCTCGCCGGGGCCAACCCGGACATCGTCGAGCGCGCGGTCGCGGCCGCCGAGGGCCTGACGCCGATCGAGCGCTGCGGGGACGTCGAGGCCCTCGCCAGCGAGCTGCCCGTGCCCCGCGATCACGGCGAGCGCCTGCGCGCGGACGCGATCCGCGACGAGCTGACCGACGCCACCGCGCTCGAGGCCACGGGCCAGGTCGAGGCCGCCGAGAAATTGACCGCGACGCTGCTCGACGAGGCCCTCGCCCTCGGCTACGCGCCGCTGGTCGCCGAGGTCGAGTACCAGCTCGGCGACCTGGTCCGCCACCGCGGCGCGTTCGAGGACGCGCGTGAGCTGCTCGAGTCGGCCTACTACACGGCCCTCGGCGAGGGCCACACGCGGCTCGCCAGCGCGGCCGCGGTCGAGCTGATCGACGTGCTCGGGAGCGGGCTCGCCCAGATCGAGCGCGCCCACGAGTGGCTCCGCAACGCCGAGGCTCTGGCCCAGTCGCTCGGCGGCGACCGCCTCGCCCTCGCCCGCATCGAGCGCTACCGAATGACCCTGCTGATCCAGGGGGGGCGCTACGACGAGGCCCTCGAGGTCGGTCGCGGGGCGCTCGAGGTCATCGAGATCCTCGCCGGCCCCAACAGCTTCGACGCCGCCGCCGTTCACAGCGACCTCGGCGCGACCCTGGTCGAGCTCGGGCGCTTCGCCGCGGCGGAGACCGCGCTACGCCGCGCCGCACAGATCCTCGAGATCCAGCTCGGCGCCGATCATCCCCGGGTCGCGCTGCTGCTCGCCAACCTCGGCGCGGTCCAGTCGATGACCGGGCGCACCGACGACGCGATCGCGACCTACCACCGATCGATCGAGCTGCTGACCCGCGCCTACGGCCCCGACCACCCCGCGCTCGGGGCCCTGCACGTCAACCTCGGGCTCGCGCGCCAGGTCCAAGGTGACGACGAGGCCGCCCTGCGCGAGCTCGACGAGGCCCTGCGCTTGTTCGAGCGAGAGCTCGGCGCGATGCACCCCAAAGTCGCCGCCGCCCTGCGCGGGATCGCCGAGGTCGAGCTCGAGCTCCGCCACGCGCGGTCGGCCGAGGCCGCCGCGCGCCGGTCCCTGTTCGTGCTCGAGAGCAGCCTCGACGCCGACCACCCCGAGCTCAGCCGGGCGCGGGTCTTGCTCGGCCAGACCCTGCTCGCCCAGGGCCGCCACGACGAGGCCGAGGCCGAGCTCCTGCGCGCGCTCGCGGTCCTCGAGGCCGAGGACCCGCCCGACGCCGTCCGCCTGGCGTTTGCGCTTCAGACTCGCGGGCAGCTCGAGCTCGAGCGCGGTCAGCTCGACGCGGCGCGGGTCCTGCTCGAGCGCGCGTTGGTCTGGTGGGAGCCGAGCGACCCCTCGACCGAGCGCGCCCGCGGCCTCGCGGTGACCCGCCTCGCGCTGGCCCGGGCCCTGGTCGAGCTCG
Organism: Enhygromyxa salina; assembly: GCF_002994615.1. GTDB lineage: Bacteria > Myxococcota_A > Polyangia > Nannocystales > Nannocystaceae > Plesiocystis > Plesiocystis salina_A. The sequence continues at coordinate 35,347 of NZ_PVNK01000164.1, forward strand.
ACGAGCCCGAGCGCGCGACCGAGCTGGCCCAGCTCGCGCTCGCCGAGCTCGACGAGGGCCCCAACGACGCCCGGCTCCGACGAACAGCTCGGCGCCTGCGTGCGTTGACCAGGTGAAGCGCGCGGTCACGCGTCGGTCGCGACCCGGGCCCGCTCGATCAAAAAATCCCACACGGCCTGGACGCGCGGGACCTCGCGCAGCGCTCGGTGGCCGACGATCCACAGCCCGGCGATCGGCAGCGGCGGCAGGCGCTTGGCCAGGGTCCGCGTGGGCTTCAGCTCGGCGAGGCCGGTCCACGCGAGGAAGGGGCGCGCGAGCACGATCGCGCCGAGACCCGCGTGCGCCGCCCGGATCTGCGCGTCCATCGAGCTGGTCCACAGGACCACGCGCGAGGGATCGACGTGGGTCTCGATCCACTGCGCGTCGGGCAGGCCCGCGAGCTCGGGGCCCCAGGTGATCCAGTCGACGGCGTCGAGGCGCCCGAGCTTGCCGACCTTTGCGGCGAGCTCGGGCGCCGCGGCGATCGTCGATTGGGCCTCGAGCACGCGCAGCGCGACCAGGTCACCGCTGCGTGGCCGAGCGCCGCGCAGGGCGATGTCGGCCTCGCGCCGGGTCAGATCCGCGTAGCCGACCGCGGCGTCGAGCTCGATCGTCAGGCCCGGGTGACGCGCGCGCAGCTCGGGCAGCGCGGGCGCGACGAAGCACGCCGCGATGCCCGGCGGCGCCGTCACCCGCACGCGCCCCTCGGGCTCGGTCTCGCGGCCCTCGACGAGACGCAGCGCGTCGGCGGCCGCGCGCTCCATCGACTCGGCCACGGGCATCAGCTGCTCGGCGAGCTCCGTGGACACGAGGCCCGTCGAAGTGCGGTCGAACAGGTGGAAGCCGAGCGCGGACTCGAGCCCATCGAGGCGACGGCCGACCGTCGAGGTGTTGACGCCGAGCCGAGCTGCGGCCCCGGTCATCGTCCCGGCCCGGACGAGGGCCAAGAACACCTCGAGGTCGTCCCAGCGCAGTCGCTCGGGGGCACCTCGTTTTGCGTTGTTGCTACTCACGATAGCTTTTTTGCATATGGACTTGCGAATACGCAACCATCATCTTGGGCTCATGAACACGCCCCAGCAGTCTGACCCCGCCCCCCTCCACACGATCTTCGGCGCCGGCCAGGTCGGCCCCAAGCTCGCCGACGAGCTGCTCGCGCGTGGCTTTCGGGTTCGCATCGTCCGTCGCGGCGCCGCCGGGGCGCCCCGCCCGAACCTGGTCTGGATGTCCGGCGACCTGACCGATCCACGCTTCGCCGACGAGGCCGCCGCCGGGGCTGCGGTCGTCTACAACTGCGTCAACCCGCCCGACTACGCGCGCTGGCACGGCGTGCTCGAGCCGCTCGCGCGCGGCGTCCGGGCGGCCGCGACGCGGGCCGGGGCGCGGCTGGTCGTGCTCGATTGCCTCTACATGTACGGCAAGCCCGCGAGCTCGCCCTTCAACGAGGACACGCCGATGCGCCCGTGCAGCGCCAAGGGGGAGCTGCGCGCGATGCTGGCCGACGAGCTGTTCGAGGCCCACCGCCGCGGCGAGGTCGAGGTCAGCTGCGGGCGCGCGGCGGACTTCTTCGGGCCCGGGACGCCGTCCTCGGTCGCGCTCAACCCCCGGGCGATCGAGCGCCTGCGCGCGGGTAAGGCGGTCGAGGTATTTGGCGACCCCGATCAGCCGCACGGCTACAGCTACACCCCCGACGTCGCGCGTGCGCTGGCCGAGCTCGGGACCCGGGCGGAGGCTGTCGGCAAAGTGTTCCATCTCCCGCTCGCGTGGTCTGGGACCACCCGGGCGCTGATCGAGCGCGCGGCCGCGTCGCTCGGCATGCCCGGCGCGGTCCGGACGATCCCCAACTGGGCGCTGACGACCGCGGGGGTGTTCTCGCCGATGCTCCGAGCCCTGCGCGAGATGGTCTACCAGTGGGAGCAGCCCTACGTGATCGACGACCGGCGGTTTCGCACGACCTTTGGCGTCGAGGCCACGCCGATCGACGAGGCCCTCGCGGCCACGCTCGGGGATGCGCTCGCGGCCACGGGCTGAGCTGCGCGCGGGGTCTGGTGGCCTCGCTCTTCACCCATGTCGCAGCCACCGAGCCTCTCGCGCAAACTCGCGCGGTCCTGCAAACGGATGGCGCCCCCAACCGCGACGTGTTCGCTACTATCTTCATGATCACTGCTTCTTCGAGGGCCTCTCGATGGTCGACGACTCGCCGCGCGACTTCGTCTTGTTCGGCAGCGGAGTCGTCTCACCATTGCGCAGGCTGTCACTCCGAGGAGCCGCGAGCTGGGTATGATGGCCGCGATGTCGCTTCGGCTCTCATCGCTCCTCCCCCTCGTCCTTTGCGGCGCAGCGCTCACGTCCGCGGGCGCCTGCGACAAGTCGGCCGCGACCGCGGCGCCCGCAGACGCGACCGACGACACCGATCGCCTGACAACCAAGCTGCTCGCCGAGCTCTCGATCGGAGCCCGGGACGCCGCCCTCGCCCTGTGCACGCAAAGCCTCGCCGCCGACCTCGACGAGCGCGAGCTCGCGATCCTCGCCCGGACCCTCGACTGGCTCGGCCCGGTCGCGGCGCTCGAGCGCGAGTCCGAAGACCCGGTCGAAGGCGGCGTCCGTCGCCGCTACCTCGCCCGCTTCGATCGCGGCGAGGTCGGCCTGACGGTCGTCGTGCTCGGCGACAAGATCGAGGGCTTCGAGCTCGACGAGTCCGAGTGGACGGCGCTCGTCGATCGCGCAGCCGAGGCCGCGGCCGGGTCCTTGCGCGTGATCGGGTTTCGCTACCTCGACGCCGAGGGCAACGCCCTCGACGGCCCCCTCGACCCGGCGTCGATCAACTACGAGCTGATGGTCGAGGGCCTCGACGCCCAGCTGCGTGAGCACCACGCCGTGATCGGCAAGACCGTGTTCGACGCCGAGGGCCACGAGGTCTATCGCCAGCGCGAGGACGACGACGTCCGCTTCCCCCAGGCCGAGACCGGCGCGAGCGGTGGCCGCATCACCGGGATGGTCGCGGTGCCCGGGCCCGGGCGCTACGAGCTCGAGCTGCGGATCCGGGATCTGGTCGGCGCCCAGACGATGACCCACCGCGAGTCCTTCGAGGTCTCGCCCTCGCCCTGAGTCATTCAGGCGTAGGCCGCCGCCCGATCGAGCTCCGCAGTGACACCGAAGCCATACTCCGGCACCCACCGCCACGCGCCGACCACCTGCGCGCCACGGTAGTCACGGTAGCCCCGGGTGTCGAAGCCATCGCGCTGGCGCGTCGCTTGCTCGGCCATGCGCGTCAGCGGCCAACGCTCCTTCGGCTCGTCGGAGGGCTCGGCGACCCGGAGGCGCAACGGCGTCTGCTGCCCCTCGGCAGGCAACAGCCCCGCCTGCAGCAGCTGGTCGGGGAACCGGCTGTTCGACAGCATCACCCCCGCCTCGTCGAACGCGTAGGTCTCGAAGCTGGGGAAGGGGCCGGGCTGGCCGAGGATGCGCAAGAAGTCGGTCTCGGCGTCGAAGGCCAGCAGCAACAACCCGCCGTCGCCCCCGACCATCGCCCCCGCGAGGAGGACCAGGCGGTCGAGCTCGACATCGACCGCGAGCGGCAGCGAGGTGCTGCTGCCGTGCTCGTGGACCCGGTCCAGGAACGCCGCGAGGCCCGACCCCAAGCGGGGCATGACCAGACCGCTGCCCCAGCTATGCTCACCGACGGACAGCTGCCAGCCCTGGGCGTGGAGCGCCCACTGATGCTCGTCGAGCGCGACCCGCAGGCGCTGCTCCACCCTCGCGTCGAAGAGCCCGGTGCCGCCCACGCTCGCCGCGGCGTCGCGCACCACCAGCGACTGCGCCACACGGTGGACAGCGTCGGCCATGTGGTCCATCCAGCACCGGACAGCCTCGACCCGCGCCTCTACCGTGGTACGCAACAGGTCGGCTGCGTTCGTATGAGTGAGGCCCCTGGGCGCGGGGGGCGGCGGCGAGGGCATCGACCGCAAGAAGCGTGGCCCGCTGATGACCACCGGGCAGGGCATCTGCCAAACGAGGCGCTCCGCGAAGCCGCGCCACAGCGCCGGCGACAGCCAGCGCCGCGGCGGCTGTTCGGCGACGACCAGGTCGACCTCGTGTTCTGCCACGAACCGGGCGACGATCTGCTCGGGGTCGCCCGCCGCGAGCCGATGTCGGTAGCGGACCTCGGCGCGCGAGGGGACCTGCCGACCCAGCCACGCCTCGTGCGTTCCGCTCATCACCCCGACCGCCGAGTACAGCATCGCCTCGCCGTCGGACCCGGAGAAGGGCACGATGTGAAGAAACAGCAGCACCGCGTTCCCCCGGCAGGCCAGGCGCGTGGCCAGCTCGCGGGTGGAGGGGTGCAACGAGGGTGAGGTCGTGACCAAGACGACGAAGTGCTCTGTCATCGCTCGTCTCCTGATAGGGCGAGCACGCGGCCCCCCTACTCTTTTGGTATTCTAGCCCTAAATCGAGCGAGCGTTTGGGGTGAGTGGAGGGGGCTTCGCCGCCGCAGCGAGGGGCCTTTTGAGAGGCTCCTTGAAGACTAGACCTAAATCGAGCGCTGCGCGCTTGATTTAGGTCTAGCAGCCCGTGGTGCAATGCCTCGTGTCGCCTCGCGCCGGAATTTTTCCCCGAGGGCGCGAAGCCAAAACGCCGCTGTACCGGGCGTACTGCTAGACTCTCTCGAGCCTGAATCGAAGCTCGGGAGCGCGCGGATGAGCGCGAGCTTCGGGTACCCTGCCCCGGTGACCCGCGCGCTGCTGATCACCCAGTGTTTGCAGGAGGACTTCGTCGGGCGCATCGCCGCCCACGCGCCGCTGCCCAACAAGCTCCATGTCGGCGAGGCCGAGGCCCGGCGCCTGCTCGGCGAGGATCCCCAGACGGGCCCCGTCGCCCAGCTCCTGGCCTGGGTCCGCTCGCTGCCCGAGGGCGCGGTCACGCAGCTCCACGTCCGGGACTGGCACGACCCCCAGGACCCGCGCCAGGCCGCCCACCTCGACACCTTCGGAGTCCACTGCGTCGCGGGCAGCCCGGGCGCGCGTCTGCTCGGCGAGCTCGACGAGGAGGTCGAGCGCAACCCGAGCGCGTCCTACATCGACGCGATCGGACTCAACGACTTCGAGGGCACCGATCTCGAGCCCCGGATCCGGGCCGTCCAAGCCGAGGCCGACGGGCCCCTGCGCGTCGCCGTCGTCGGCGTGTGGACCGAGGCCAAGGTCACCTTCTTGCTCTACGACCTGGTCACGCGGCTCGGGCTCACGCAGCTCGCCACCTGCTCGGCGCTGACCGCGAGCTCGTCGCGGGCCAAGCACTTCGCCGCCCTCGAGCAGCTGCGGACGATCCTCGGGGTTCAGATCTGCGACTCGGTCGGGGAGCTGGCGGCGTTCTTGTGTCCGGGGACCGAGGCGCCCTCGCCCCGGCTCCCCGCGCTCGGCCCGGGGCCCGAGATCCGCGGCGCCGACCCTGATCCAGACGACCGCGACCTGCTCGCGTACCTCTACCGAGACAGCGCGCGGCTCGAGCTCACGCCGCTCTCGGGCGGCTTCTCGGGCGCGGCGGTGTTCGCCGTCCGCAGCGAGGACGCGCTCGGCCACCTTCACTCGCCTTCGGTCGCCAAGCTCGGGCCGCGGGGTCTGCTCGCGAAAGAGCGGGTCGCGTTCGAGCGGGTCGAGCCGATCCTGGGCAACGACGCGCCGCGGGTGCTCGGCTACGTCGACCTCGGCGATCGAGCGGGCCTGAAGTACGCCTTCGCGGCCATGGGTCAGGGGGGAGTGCGGACCTTCAAGTCGCTCTACGAGGCGGACGCGCCGGTCGAGCGCCTCGTCCACGCCCTCGATGACGTGTTCGGCGATGTCCTCGGCCGCTTCGAGCGCGCGGCCTTGTACGAGCCGCTGCCGCTCCTGGCCCACTACGGCTTCTCGGTCCGCCACGCGCCGAGCGTGGCCCGCAACGTCGCGGCGATCGTCGGGCCCGAAGCGGCGGCGCGCTCAGCCCTGGTCCGCTTTTACGAGGACGCACTCCCGACGCTGGGGAGCCCGCCCGAGCATCACTTCGTGTCCTTCGTGCACGGCGATCTCAACGGCGCGAACATCCTGCTCGACGAGCGCGACAATGTCTGGCTGATCGACTTCTTCCACGCCGACCGGGCCCACGTGCTCAAGGATCTGGTCAAGCTCGAGAACGACCTCCTGTTCTTGTTCATGCCGCTCGCACACGAGGCCGCGCTCGCCGAGGGCAAGCGCCTCGTCGACGCGCTCGGGGCCGTCGAGGACCTCGCGGCCGAGCTGCCCGAGTCGCCCCCCGGCGTCACCCTCGCCCCGCTCCTGCGCGCGTGGGCGCTGTTGCGGACCCTGCGGGGCTACGTCGCGCGCTACTGCCGCTCCGATCGGGATCCGAGCCAACACCGCGTGGCCGCGCTTCGCTACGCCGCGCACACCTTGAGCTTCGACGAGGCGAGCCCGCTCCAGCGGCGCCTGGCCCTGCACGCCGCAGAGGGCCACGCCCGCGCCGTAGAGGAGTTCTATCGGGCCGCGCGCGCGCTGCGGGTCGACTGGGTCGAGGCGCCCGAGCTCGCGGCGGCGCACGGCGTCGGGCTGACCCTGTGCCCGGGCCGCCGCGACCGCGGCCGCTCGCTCGACGAAGACCTCGCGGTGGTCCACGGCAGCGGAGCGCGGACCCTGGTCAGCCTCCTGCCCGCGAGCGAGCTGGCGTGGGCGGGCGTCGAGGCGCTGCCCGAGGCCGCGCGGGCTGCCGGGCTCAGCTTCCTCGAGCTCGCGATCCCGGATCAGGGGGTCGTCAGCCAGGCCGAGGTCGCGGGCCTGCTCGACGCGATCGAGGCCCATCGGGCGGTCGCGCCGGTCGTGGTCCACTGCATGGGTGGCCTCGGTCGCTCGGGGACCGTGGCGGCCTGCTTGCTCATCCGCCTCGGCGCGACCGCCGACGCGGCCCTCGCCGCGGTCCGTGAGGCCCGGGGGCCGCGCTGTGTCGAGACGCGGGCACAAGAGGACTTCGTGCGGGCCTTCGCCGCGACCTGAGCCTCACGCCTCGCGCTTGGGCCCCGGCAGCCTGCGGTCGCCCTCGCGCCGGGTGACCCCGAGGTGGTCGAGGTGCTCCATGAAGGGGACCGCGAATTTGCGCGACACCCCGCTCATGTCCTTGAGCGCCTGCACGTCGATCTCACCGTGGGCCGCGAGGTGCTCACGAACCCGCACCAGCAGCGAAGCGTGGGCCGCGGCCGCGTAGGACAGATCGTCGCTGACACGGACCAACAAGCCGTTGCGCTGAAGCAGCCCGGCGTACTCGAGCACGCGCTTGGAGTCGAGGTCGAGGCGCTGGCTGATCTGTCGCAAGGTCGGCGGGGTGACGCCGCCCTTGGTGTAGAGATCGAGCATCGCCTGCATGGCCTCGGGCAGCGCGTCGGGATCGAGGCTGCCCTTGCCCGGGCGCGCGAGGCTGCCCGAGCGATCGGCGACGCGCAGCGCCCCGCGCTCGAGCGCGAGCTCGATCGCCGCCCGGGCCAGCTCCGGCGCCGGGTGCCCGGGCAGCGCGGCCTCGAGCGTCGCCCGGGGGACACCCGCGCGCAGCGGCTGCTGCTGGTGATAGCGCTCAGCCTCGGCGATCGCCGCGCGGACGAGCTCGTCGAGCAGCCCGCGCTCGACCCAGCGACCGCCGGCCAACCCGAGCAGCGGCCCCCGGGGTCCCGACAGCCGCGCGAGCAGCTTGCCGGGCTCGGCGATGTTGGCCCGGACCGCGATCGTCTCGGCGTCGGCGCCGACCATGCCCGCGTCGACGACCAGGGCGGTCGCGCGCTCAGCCGGGTCCTCGGACAGCAGCGCCCGCGCGAGGGCCACGCGGCGCAGGGGGTGGCGGCGCTCGGGCAGCGGATCGAGGATCACCCCGCCCCCGACCGTGAGCCCCTCGACGTTGGCGTGGGCGGCCGAGTAGGCCCGCAAGATCACCCGCTGCCCGGCCCAGATCGGCAGCGGCGTGTCGAGGTAGATCCGCACGAGCCCGCGCTGGCCTGGCCCGATCTCCGGCTTGGGCGCGCGCGGGCGAGGATCGAGCAGCACGCCGGTCTCGGGATCCTCGAGCGCGAGCGGGACCAGGTGCGCCGCCGTGCTCGCCGTGCCCGCGCACAGCTGCAAGGAGGTGTCGCGGGCCCAGGGCCGCTGGCCGAAGCCGAGCTGCTCGACGAGCGCGAGCACGCGATCGCTGGCCACGACCTTGTGGCCCTGGCTGATCACGTCGCCGCGCGCGAGCTCGTCGACCGAGACATTGCCGAGGTTGAGCGCCGTACGTGTGCCCGCGCGAGACCGCCGGGCCTCGCCGCCGTGGACCTGCATGCCGCGCAAACGCAGCGAGCGGCGCCGACGACCGTAGCCCGCCGGGATCAGGTCGAGCTCGGGCGCGGACTCGGACTTGTCTTGGGTCGCAGACTTGCCCAGATCGATCTCACCGCTGAGCAGGGTCCCCGTGATCACCGTGCCGTGCCCGCGCATCGTGAACACGCGGTCGATCGGGAGGACCGGGGGGCCCTTGCGCCCGCGCGTGCGGACCTGCCTGGCCAGGCTGGTCAGCGCCGCGCGCAGCTCGGCCATGCCCTGCCCCGAGTGGGCGCTGACCGGGAGGATCGGGGCCTCGGCGAAGGGTCCCTTGGCCAGGGCCTCGCGCACGTCCTCGCACGCGAGCTCGAGCAGCTCCTCGCGCTCGTCGCCGCCCTCGAGGCGGTCGATCTTGGTCAGGGCCACGACCGCGTGGCGGAGCCCGAGCAGCTCGCAGACGTGGAGGTGCTCGCGGGTCTGCGGCATCACACCGTCCTCGGCGGCGATGACCAGCAGCACGGCGTCGATGCCCCCGGCGCCCGCGACCATCGTCCGGACCAGGGCCTCGTGACCGGGCACGTCGACGATCCCGACCTCGAGCTCGTCGCTCGGCTGCCAGCGCGCGAAGCCGAGCTCGATCGTGATCCCGCGCCGCTTCTCCTCGGGCAGGCGGTCGGTGTCGACGCCCGAGAGCGCGCGGACCAGCGAGGTCTTGCCGTGGTCGATGTGCCCGGCGGTGCCGAGGACGAATTGGCGCGCGGCCATGCCGGAGTGTAGCGCGCGGACCGGCCGTCCGCCTCGCGGCGCTCCCGGCACAGGCTGGACCTGTCCGCCAGGCCGTCAGTATTTCTCAACGCGCGGAACGACCTCGCCGCTTCGAGCTCTCGACGACCATCGGGTCCGACGCGCAGCGCATCCCAAGGTCGAAGTGCCGTGTGCCAGCGCTGACCTCCGACGCACTCTGGCTCCGGAGCTCTTCAACCGTGTTGGTCAGCGCCGAACCGCCGAAAATGAGCACACCAGAGTACCCACGATCGGCGCTCCACTCCCTCACGTTGCCACCCATGTCAACCAGCCCCCAACGACCGGTGCCGTCTCGGTAGCTGTCGACCGGCGCAGTCCCAACGAAGCCGTCGCTGCGACCGTAGAGCGGTTCCAGATCTTCGAAGGCCTTCGTGCACTCCTTGCCACACGCGTTGACGTGTTTGGCGCTCGGCGCGTCTTCACCCCACGGGAAGGTGCGGTTTTGCTGACCACCGCTGGCGGCCCAACGCCACTCCGCGCTGGTCGGCAGGCGCTTGTTCTGGGCGCGGCAGTAACTCGCAGCTTGGTCCCAAGTCAGGCAGTTGACGGGGTGTTTCCGCCGAGTCCCCCGGTCTTGGTTGCACAGGTCGTCAAAGCGATCGTGTTCCTCGTCAACGATGCCAGGCCAGTGGACCGTGGCAGGGGCCTCGGAGCAAGTGTGGCTGGCGGCGCAGTCTGCGTATTCGCGGACCGTCACCTCGTGTTGATCGAGGCAAAAATTCGAACCAGCGGCGAACTCGATGAGCACCATGTCACTGGGGCAACGACCCTGCGCCGCGGGCACGCTGACGGGGATCTCGAGGAGTTCGATCTGCAGCAGAGACTGACAATCCTCGGGTGGGGCGTAGCTGCTGTAGGACTGCTGGGAGCGGCACGAATCTGGATTGCCGTCGCTGCTGTAGTAGCCCTCGTGGCGACTCGCACCAACACCCGCACCCGCGCCATGGACTTCGGCGCCCGCCTTGAACGACCCGCCAGTGGTCGAAGACAGCTCAAACGCGCCGACCATCAGGCTTCCAACGACATGTGTCGCCTCCTCGCATCGGCGACCTTGCAAGAGGTCCCGCGCTGGCGCGACGGAGACCCCGGCATATTGACCGACCAATTGCATGTCGAGGTGAAGCGCGCCGTGCTGCTCGACCACAGAGACGAGCTTCGCCGCGGCCAACGGAATCTTGGCCCACAGGTCACGGGCGTTGCGGATCTCGAGTTCGTCGTGTTTGGCCGAGACCTCAGTCCACCTGTAGTGGCCACCAACCTCGCAACCGCGCAAGACCTCCATCTCGCAGCCGGTATAGCGAACGACGATGAGGGAATCCCTGCGTGTGAGCTCAGCCTCGAGCGCACTTCGTTGAGTCGAGGGCCACTCCACCAACAGCGGGCTCGAGTTGTCTACCGTGCTCGCGCAGCGTTGATAGTGGTGCTCTGCAGTTGGTCGCGGCCCACCGTTTCGAGATCCCCGACCCGAACACCCGACGCCGACGGTGACCCCGCAAACCAGCAAGCTGGCGGCCCCGGCTCGAGTCCATCGGTGAACGCCCCTGGTGGGTCTCCTGCGCATCGAGCTTGACGCTAACACGGCAGCCTTGACCAGGGACCGTCGAAGGGTCTCTGGCCACTGCACTGACGCCCAGCGCGTCGTTCACGCGGAACGAGAACAGTCCCTTTGCAGGAGGTGCCAGCGAATTTGAGCCTCTGGAGCCCACGAGCTCCATGCTGCCTCAGTCACACTGGGGCAGAAGCTCGCGCTCGTGCGGGCTGCTCATGTCGAGGGCGTCGATGGGATCGAGGAGGGTGGGGTCACCGAGGCCGAGCTGACCGCGGTGGTTGTAGCCCCAGCAGCGCACGCGGCCCGAGTCGAGCAGGGCGCAGGTGTGTTGGTCGCCCAGGGCGAGCTCCACGACCTGCGGCGAGGGGCCCCCTCCACCGCAGCCTTTACCGAGGACAACGCCAGCCGCTCCTGCTCGGGTCGAGCGCGGCTATCGCCCGCTACGCAGCGACCTCCTGGCGTCTCGGCTCAGACAAAGCGGAGCTTGAGCCAGGCCATGCGCAGGAGCTCGCCTGCGAACGCGAGCCGCCCGCCGAACTCTTGAATCAGCTGATCCCCGCGCAGCTCGTCGATCACACGCCGCACGGCGTCCTCGTCGATCGTCATCTCCATCGCCAGCTGTCGGCGCAGCTGCGCGAAGGTCATCGCGCGCTCCTCGGCGAGCGCGAGCTGATCCAGGATCGAGAACGCCAGCCCGCGCTGCGGCTGGATGTAGTGGTCGAGCAGCGGCGCGAATTCGTGGCGCAAGACCCAGGGCTCGCGGTCGAGATCGGACACGGCCTCGACCATGCAGCGCTCGAGATCGCCGTCGACGATCGGCTTGCGGCGCTTGACGAAGTGGGCCATGGCGCAGTGGATCCAGCGCGGCGTGTGATCGCAGTCGTCGGCCAGCGATCGGGCGAACGCGGCGCGGTCGCGGGCGGTGATGCTCTCGCCGAGCAGCAGGGCGCTGACGAGGCGGGCGCCGGCCTCGGGCCGCAGCTGCTCGAGGGTCACGCGGGCGCAGCGGTCGAGCAGCGCGGGCGCCAGCTCCGGGCGCACGCGTTCAACGCTGCGATCGAGGTGAGTGCTGCTGACGATCAACAAGCGCACGCGCGTGTCGCCGCCGCTGAGCTCGGCGAGGCTCTCACCCAAGGCGACGAGCTCGTCGCTGCCCGGCATGCCCGAGCCTGCGAGGAAGCGATCGAAGTCATCGAGGACCAGGACCACGCCGACCGAGCGATCGTCGAGCTGGGCCTCGATCGCGGCGCGCAGGGCCGAGCTCGGATCTCCCTCGAGCTTGGTCGCCGACACCCGGCCCTCGCCATCGAGCACGGGCGCGACCGCGGCGCGCAGGGACTCGCCCGCGTCGGGGTCCCGCGAGAGCGCCTCGATGATCGCCGCCGACGCAGCCGCGGGACCGCGGAGCTCGGCCAGCGCGACCCGCCGCCCCGTCCACCCGGTCGGGGCGTCGGCGATCATCAGTCGGGTGACGGTGGTCTTGCCGATCCCGCTCCGGCCCGTGAGGATCACGTTGCCCTCGATCAGGCGGGCCCACAGGCGGTCGACGTCGCCCTCGCGCCCGATCGCCTCGCCAAGCGGGACGGCACCGTTGGGATCCGCTTGCACCGCCCGACGATACGATCGACCGGCCTCGCGGTGGGGTAGTTTTAAGGCACGAGCTCAGCCAGCCGCACGAACGCGCGTTCGCGGGCAAGCTCGTCGGGTTGCAGCCAACGCTTCATCGCGGCGATATAGGCCGGGGTCGATCCGCAGCAGGCTCCGGCGAGGTCCAGCGCGGGTCGACTGTGCATCCATGCATGGATCTGCTCGGCGAACACCTCTGGTTCGACGATGCGATCGACCCAGACGCCGTCGTAGCGCCGCTTGCCGAGGTGCGGGCTCGAGCCGAGCGGCCGCCCCGGGCCGACGCTGGCGATGAGGCTGTCGAGCGCCGCCGGGATCGCGTCGATCTGGGTGCAGTTGATGAGCAGCGCGTCGGGGACGCGGTGCTCGCCGCTCGCCCGGGTCAGCTCGGCGAGCTCGTCGAAGCTGTCGCCGCCGATCAGCCGGGTCCCGTCGGGCCGACTGACACGCTGCTGGGGCATGCCTGCGACCACCGCGAGCCACACGGGCACCGCGATCTCGGCCAGCCCCTCGAGCGCCAGCTTGGCCTCGCTCACGCGGGTGAAGGTCTCGAGCAGGATGAGATCGACCCCCGCGCCGACGAGCTGCGCGGCGAGGCTGCGGTACTCGGCGCGGGCGAGGTCCGGCTCGGCGCAGTCCTGGTCGTTCAGGGGTCGCGGCGGGATCGAGCCGGCCACGCGAAAACGCGCGAGGGATCGATCGCCCTCGAGCGCGCGTCGGCGCGCGAGCTCGACGAGCTCGACCGAACGCAGGGCGAGCTCGCGCTGGCGCTCCCCGAGCCCGGCGACAGCCAGGGTGCTCGCGTGGAGCCCGAAGCTGTTGGTCGTCAGCACCTGGGCGCCCGCGCGCAGGTAGTCCCAGTGGATCTCGGCCACGAGCTCCGGCGCGTCGAGCAGGGCCCGCGCGCTGAACAGCGGCGCGCGCAGGTCGAAGCCCCGCGCGCTCAGCTCGGTCGCCATCGCGCCGTCGAGCAGCACTGGCATCCGGCCCCCTTCTTGTCTGGCCCCGCTCAGCTCAGGGCGCGCACTCGCCAGAGTCGGTCGCGCAGCAGTCGGTGGTGTTCATCAGACAAAAGGTCGGATCCCCCTCGGACGCGAGCGTCGGCATGGTCCGGCAGCCGTAGCCCTCGCGCCCGCACTGGTCGTCGCTCTCGCACTCGATGATGCACGAGGTGAACAGGCCCTTGGCGCCGACACAGGTCACGCCGCCGTTCGGATCGCAATCCGGCGCGTCGTGAACGAAGGTCGTCATCGTGTCGGGCAGCTCGCAGAACTTGCTGCAAAAGCCCCCGGGGAGGTCGTAGACGCCGAGGATGTTGGTGATGCACTCGGCGTCGGCGCCGAGGAGCGGCTCGCAGTCCGAGTTCTGCATGCACGGCGCCCCCCACTCGTCCATGATCGACGGCGTCGTGCCGTCCTTCTCGACCCACTCGGTGCCGCAGGCTTGACCGCCGTCGGTCTCGCCACCGGTCTCGCCACCGGTGCTGGTGGTCTCCTCGTCTTGAGCATCGCCGCCGTCGCAAGCGGGGACGAAGCACAACAGCCCGAGGGCCAGGCACGAGATCAGGGCTGACACGCGAGTCATGGCCGGGAGGCTAGGGGTGCGCCGCTTCGATCGTCAAACCCTCGACCGTCGAAAGAGCGCGTAGGAGACCGCGCAGAAGCCTGCGCAGCGGGCTTTGCGGGCAATTCGCCATGTCCCGATGATCGGCACCGGAGGCCTCAGGCCGGCCCTATTCGAGGCCGCGCGGCGCCGACCCACGCAGGTGCGAAGCAGCGAAGTGCGCGCTCAAGATGTGCGCTGGAGCACACATGCGATGCCCTGCCCGACGCCGATGCACATGCTCGCCAGACCCCACTGGCCCCGCGTACGCCGCAGGTTGTGGACCAGGGTCGTGGTGATGCGGGCGCCCGAGCAGCCGAGCGGGTGGCCCAGCGCGATCGCGCCGCCGGACGGGTTGACCTTGTCGGGGTCGAGCTTGAGCGCCCGCATGCAGGCCAGGGTCTGGCTGGCGAAGGCCTCGTTGAGCTCGATCGAGTCGAGCTCGCCAACGCCGACCCCGGCCCGCTGGAGGGCCTTGCGACTGGCGGGGATCGGCCCGATCCCCATCATGTTGGGGTGCACGCCCGCGTGACCCCAGGCGACGATCCGGGCCATCGGCTGGAGCCCCAGCGCCTCGGCCCGCGCGAGCGAGGTGATCAGCAGCGCCGCGGCGCCGTCGTTGAGCGGTGAGGCGTTGCCAGCGGTCACGGTCCCGCCCTCGCGAAACACCGTGGGCAGCTTGGCGAGCTTCTCGAGCGAGGTGTCACGGCGGACCGACTCGTCGAGGGTCACGCGGATCGGGTCCTTCTTGCGCCCCTGCGGCACGGTGATCGAGACCGTCTCGTCGTCGAACCACCCGTCGTCCTGAGCCGAGGCCGCGAGCTCGTGGCTGCGCAGGGCCCACGCGTCTTGATCTTCGCGGCTGATCTCGTGGCGCGTGGCGACGTTCTCGGCCGTGCCACCGAGGGACTCGATCGGGTACAGCGCGTCCATCTTGCGGTTGATCATCCGCCAGCCGAGCGCGCTGTCGTAGATCTCGGGCTTGTTGTGGAAGGGCTTGTCGCCCTTGGGCATCACGTAGGGCGCGCGGGTCATGCTCTCGACCCCGCCCGCGATGTAGACCGCGCCCTCGCCGACCATCACGGCCTTGGCCGCCTGGATGATCGCCTCCATGCCCGAGCCGCACAGGCGGTTGACGGTCACGCCAGGGACCTCTTCGGGCAGCCCGGCGAGCAGCGCGGCCATCCGCGCGACGTTGCGGTTGTCTTCGCCGGCCTGGTTGGCGGCGCCAAAGTAGACGTCCTCGAGATCTTCGAGCGCGGCCGGGTAGCGCTCCTTGAGCGCCTGGATCACGTGGGCCGCGAGGTCGTCCGGGCGGACCGGCGCGAGGACCCCACGGAAGCGGCCCATGGGCGTGCGCAGAGCGTCGACGATCACGGGCGTGCGTGCAGGATCCAGAGTCTCGGCCATCCCCTTGTGCGTACCACGGTGTCTGCGGGCGTCGTGTTCGCGGGCGCTTGCGGACCCTCACGACGACCGGGGGCGAGGAGACAATGGACTCGCAAACTCACGACGGGGCCACGGCTTCCGAAGTAGGTACTCTCATGTCGGTGTCCTTCTCTCTCACGACCTGGAACGTCAACTCGGTCCGCGCCCGGCTCGACAACGTCCTCACCTACCTCGACGAGCACGAGCCCGACGTCGTGTGCCTGCAAGAGACCAAGGTCGAAGACCAGCTGTTTCCGCGGGTCCCCTTCATGGAGCTCGGCTACCAGCTCGCGCTCCATGGAACCAAGGGCTACGCGGGCGTCGCGACCTTGACCAAGGGCGCCAAGCCCGAGGACGTCCAGCTCGGCTTCGCCGACGGGCCCAAAGACAAGCACCGACGGATCGTCGCCTGCACCTACGCCGGGGTCCGCATCTACAACCTCTACGTGCCCAACGGGACCGCGCTCGGGTCCGAGGCCTTCACCTACAAGCTCGAGTGGCTCGCGCGGCTGCGCGCCGAGCTCGGGGCCAGGTTCTCGCCCTCCGACAACGTGGTCTTGTGCGGCGACTTCAACATCGCCCGCGACGAGCGCGACGTGTGGTCGGTCGAGGCGATGCGAGGCGGGACCCACTTCACGCCCGAGGAGCACGCCGCCCTCGACGCGCTCGAGGACTTCGGCCTCCGCGACTGCTTCCGCAAGCACGACCAGGAGCCCGGGCGCTTCACGTGGTTCGACTATCGCAACGCCAGCTGGGAGCGGCGCCAGGGCCTGCGCATCGACTACGTCTACGCGACCGAGCCGATGCACGAGCGCTGCACCGAGGTCGTGCTCGACTGGGAGCCGCGCGAGTGGGACACGCCCTCGGACCACTGCCCGTTGACGGCCCATTTCTCCTAGCAAGTTCGCCTAGCAAGTTCGCCTAGCAAGCTGGAGCGCCGCGCGTCGCCGGGGGCGTCGCGGGGCGAGCTTTTCCGGCGCTTCAGAGTCGGGGTCGCGCCTCGGGATCGTGGACCGGCGGCTGGATGTCGAGCTCGCGCATCAGCGACTTCATCTGCAGGTAGGCGTCGTCCATCAGCGCGCGCTCGGTCGGGTCGCTGGCGTCGACCCACGATGACAGCGCGGTGAACGAGCCGGTCGCGCGGTTGTAGAGCTCGGCCTCCTCGCGCGCGCTCAGCCGCCGCCCGTCTTCGAGCGCGGCCTCGAGCTCGCCGAGGACCTCCTGGAAGCTGTCGATCGCCTCGTCGGGGCCGAGGGCGCCCGGATCTTCCTGCGGTGGCGGCGTCGGGACGAAGCGACCCTCGCCGGGGTCGTCGTGCTCGCGCGGCTTGCTGGCGTGATACGGGCGCACGAAGCGGGGCGGTCGCGCGGCCTGGCGATTGCCCTTCTTGGCGCGAAACTGCTCGAGGCCCTCGTCAAGCGGATCGCGCTCGGGCGGTGATCGCAGCGCTCGCCAGGTCAGGACCGCCGCGACGAGGACGATCACGCCGCCGACCGTAATCAGCAGGTGGTCGACCCGGATCTTGAGATTGCTGAGCTTTGGTGAAGCCATGCTGCTGGGCCGCGCACGAGCGAGCGTAGCAGTCAGGCCCCTCGCCAGCGAGCAACGGCCTCGGCGCGCCGTGCTTTCGCCGGAAGCTCGCAGGATCTTGATACCCTCGACCCATGCGTGAGCTTGCCCTGTATCTCGCCGGATTGTCCGCCTTCTTCGTTGGCCTGACCCTCGAGGGCTGCAAGGACCCGTGCGTGATCGGCTCCGAGGGCTGCGACTGCACGGCCGGCGGCGCCTGCGACCCGGGCCTGACCTGCCTGAGCTCGCTCTGCGTCAACGCCGGCCCCAACCCCGACGAGAACAGCAGCGCCGACGAGACCACGGGCACCGCCACCAACACCACGAGCACCTCGCCCGAGACCGGCGACGGCGACTCGGGCGACGGCGACGGCGACGGCGACGGGACCAAGCTCGACACCCTCGACAACGACACCGCCGACGACGGGCCCTGCGTCGACACGGGCTGCAAGAAGGTCGACATGCTGTTCGCGATGGACGGCTCACTGTCGATGGCCGAAGAGATCAACGCGCTCAAGTCTGGCCAGGCCTTCTTGTCGATCACGTCCACGCTCGAGAACATCAACTGCGGCGGGATCGACTACCGGATCGGGGTGACCGGCGACAACGACAACGGCTGGGTCACGCCCAACGGCTGGGCCGACCCAAACCCGTGGTTCGACAGCGAGGCCTACACCGCCGCCGAGATCTCGGTCCACTTTCAAAACGCCGCGACCCAGGTCGGCAACAGCGGCGGCGCGCCGCTCGGGTGCGAGCACGTCTTGAGCTCGGCCGTCACTTTGCTCGGCAACGACACCAGCGGCTTCTTGCGTGACGACGCGCTCTTGGTCCTGGTCCTGATGAGCGACGTCGACGACTACGGCTGGTACGACCAGTTCGGCGGCAACGACTGCGGCCTCGGCTGTCAGGTCTCGGGCCAGCCGGTTGCGACCCTCCAAGACACGCTCATCGCCCTCAAGGCTGGCGACCCGGCCGGGGTCTCGGCGATCGTCATCGCCGGTGATCCAATGATGGACGCCGGGTCCAACGGCTGCGGTCAGCCCCAGAGCTGCGGCGGCCAGGTTCAGGCCTTTCACGCCGAGCGCCTGTACGAGTTTGCGATGCTGCAAGAGGGCATGAATGGGTACAACCGGGACATCTGCGAGGGCCCGAGCGCGGTCCCGGACGCGGTCGAGACCGCGCTCGCAGACAACATCGACCTGGCCTGCCAGGAGTTCCAGCCCGAGGGCTGATCCAGTGCTACAACCACGCCGCGATGGTGGGGGCCAGCACGGATGACGGGTGAAGGCGGCGAGCAGGAGCCCGCCGTCCAGGCGTTGATTGACTCGATCATCTTCGATCACGCCGAGCGCCTCGATCGGAGTCAGGGCGAGATCGCCCGGGGCGGCATGGCCACGGTCGAGGCCGCCGTCGACCGCACGCTCCGCCGTCGCGTCGCGCTCAAGCTGATGCACGCGGACTACCAGCGCTCGACCCTCGCGGTCCGCAGCTTCATGCGCGAGGCCCAGATCACCGGTCAGCTCGAACACCCCAACATCGTCCCGATCCACGAGCTCGCGGTCGACGCAGACGGGCGCCTGTTCTTCACCATGAAGCTCGTCGAGGGCCGCACGCTCCTCGAGATCCTCGACGACCTGCGCGCCGCTCACGATCGCAGGGGTCCGCGCGGGCTCTGGATCTCGACGACCCTCGACCACGACGAGCTCCTCGGCCTGATCGACGTGTTCCTCAGAGTCCTCGACGCGGTCGCCTTCGCCCACTCCCGCGGCATCGCCCACTGCGACATCAAGCCCGAGAACATCATGGTCGGCGACTTCGGTCAGGTCTACCTGATGGACTGGGGCATCGCGAAGGGCCTGCCCGAGCGCGACGGCGACGACCCGACCACCCGGGCCGCGCGCGTGCGCGACACCTTGCTCCCGACCCCGGGCACCACTCACGTGGTCATGGGCACGCCCTCCTACATGAGCCCCGAGCAAGCCCGCGGCGAGCGGGGCGAGGTCGACCATCGCTCCGACATCTTCGCCCTCGGCGCGCTGCTGTTCGAGATCCTCACCGGCCACCCGCCCTACCAGGGCGACGACGCCGTCGAGGTCCTCAACCAGGCCAAGGCCTGCCAGGCCGTGCTGCTGCCGCACCTGGCGATCGCCCGTGAGCTGCGGCGGATCGTGAGCGTGGCCATGAGCCCCGATCCGGACCAGCGCTACCAGAGCGTCGAGCAGCTCCGCGCCGACCTCCGGGGCTTCATGCGCGGCGGCGACAACTTCCCCCGCCAGCGCTTCACCAAGGGCGAGTGGCTGATCCGCGAAGGCGAGGTTGGTGACGCCGCGTATATCCTGGTCTCGGGCCGCTGCGAGGTCCGCAAGCAGATCAAGGGCAAGCACAGGCCGCTGCGCACGCTCGGGCCCGGCGACGTGTTTGGTGAGACGGCGATCCTCGCGTCGACGCCTCGAACCGCGAGCGTCGTCGCCCTGACCGAGGTCGTCGCGGTGATCGTGACCGCCGACGTGCTCGAGCGCGAAGTCGACGCGATGAAGCCGTGGATGGGCGCGTTCATCCGCGTGCTCGCGCGGCGCTTTAGCGAGGTCGAAAAACGGGTCGCCCGCGGCGTCCGGACCACCTTGACCCCGCAGGGGTCTACCCGCGTGGATCCGGCCCAGATCGCCAACCTCGCCCTGATGACCCTCAAGACCTGGGGCCGACGGGACCCCGAGCTCGGCCGCTCGATGAGCGCGATCGCGCTGTGTGAGTCGATCGCCAAGCTCGTTGGCCTGAGCGAGGACTCGGTGCTGAAGATCCTCCGCCAGTATG
This sequence comes from Enhygromyxa salina, assembly GCF_002994615.1. GTDB lineage: Bacteria > Myxococcota_A > Polyangia > Nannocystales > Nannocystaceae > Plesiocystis > Plesiocystis salina_A. The sequence continues at coordinate 55,078 of NZ_PVNK01000164.1, forward strand.
CGCACTTCAACATTGAGCTGACGCAAGATCAGATCTCGCTGGCCGACGAGCGCGGGCTGGTCGCGGAGCTCAGCCGCTTGATGACGGGCTCCTTGTAGATCGCCCGCTCGCGCGTCATGGCGAGCACGCTGGGCCCCAGCGCCCGCGCGGCCACCACGGCCACCACGGCCACCCCTCACAGCCGTGCTGGCCCCGCCGCATCGACTACTGCAGGGTCACCGTCCCGGACCCGTAGAACTCCAAGGAGCCGCCAAACCAGTCCCGACCGATCAACAGATCGGCCGACTCGACCTCCGTGCTGCCGGGCTCGCAGACCGGGTTCGACAGCTCGTAAAAGTAGCCCTGGCTCGGGCTCTCCCAGGCGATCGACGTCGTCGACGGCTCGAATTCGTAGGATGTGTCCGCGAGCGTGAGCAGGCCCGGCAAGCCCCACCCGCCGTACCAGCCCGGCGCCATCGTCGTCACCGTTGCCTGGCCCTCGTCGAACTCGACGCTGATCGAGCTCCCGTTCGGATCGATCTCGTTGGTGCCCTCGAACAGCGCGTCGTCGTTGATACCGACCCAGTCGACCGCGGCGCTACCGCAGGCGCGGGCCTCGGCCGTCGAGGATGCCAACACCACGAGGCTGCCGAGCGCGAGGGCGAGGACCGCATGGGGCCGGCGAGTCTGAAGATTGAGTGTGCGATTCATTGTGTATCTCTCTTTCTTGTTTGTGTGTCTTGATTTAATTTTTATCGGGTCCAGAGCGGCGATCAATTCAGAGTCGCGCCTGGCGGTGTGAATTCAACCTGGCCGGGCTGCTAGCGAGGTATGACGATCTCCGCGGCGAGGGAGCCGCTCAGCTCTTCCTCGAGCTCAATACCGTTAGCGAACAACGCAAACGCCAAGATCGCGTAGTACTCGTCTGCCATGAGGCTGCCCGGGTCGGCTGGCGGCATGTTGGCGACGGCGAAGGCCCCGACGTCGGCGACGGTCTCGAATTGCGTGTCACGAACCGCGCCCGGGGCAGGATCGAGGGGCAGCGCCCCCTCCGTGAGGCCGACGAGCGCCGGCGCCTGCGAGGTCCCGCTGCCATCGTCGCCATGGCAGCTCGCGCAGTGGTCGGCGTAGAGCACCGAGCCCTCGCTGACCTGAGCGGCGAAGGGGTCCTCCATTTCGGGATCGTCTAGGGGCGTCGTCGCTGCGCAGCCCAGCCCCCCGAGTGCGCAGAACATCAGTATCGATTGTTTGATCTCGAGCATCACCGGTTTAGAGTCACGGTGAAGCCCGATCGTTACAGATCAATCAGCGCTTGGGCCCTCAAGCTCGGCGAGCACCCGAGAGACCACCCGATCGCAGCGTGGGGCATAGAACCTGAACATCTCCTCGACCGCCCCGCCCGCGACGTCCCGCAGCCGCCGCTCGACCTGTTGCCTCGCACGATGGACCCGGACCCGGACCGCGACCTGCGAGATGCCGAGGGTCCGCGCGACCTCGCGGGTCGACTCCCCTTGCACGGCCCGGAGCACGAAGGCGGTGCGCAGGGACTCGGGCAGGCGATCCACCGCCTCTTCGAGCATGGTCGCCATCTGGCCGAAGTAGGCCGCGCGCTCGGGGTCCTCGCCCGCGCTGCCCCCGACCGGGACCTGCTCCTCGTTCTCGGACACGACGAGGCGGGGGCCCCGGGGCCGCAGGGCGCGGCTGGTCTCGTTGAGGGCGATGCGGACGAGCCAGGTGCTGAAGCGCGCGCGCCCTTCAAATTGGCCGAGCGCGCGAAAGGCCGCGACGTAAGCGCGCTGCATGACCTCCTCGACGTCGGCCTCGTTTTGGACCCGCGAGCGCACGGCGCGATACACACGCTCATTGTGACGACGCATGAGGGTCTCGAAGGCCCGGGTGTCCCCGCTCAGCACGCGCGAGATGATCTCGGCGTCGGTGATCGAGTCGTCCGGCGCATCGTGGCGGCGCGAGAGGAGGCCCATACTACTATGAGGCGCGGACGCCTCGGTCTGTTACACACAATTTGGCGCGTGGGGGACGAGCGGCGCGGGTGCCTGGCGCAGCCCGCGCTCGCTCGAGTGCGATCGCTCAGCTCACGATATAGGTCGCGCGCCCTTCAACCCTCGCGACCTTCTCGTAGCGCACCTGCTGGCCCATCGGCGGTCCGGCGATCGTCGTCTGCACGAGGGTCTCGAACACCATGGCGTCGATCTTGACCGTCTCGTAGCCCGACACCCGCGTGGCCGGAAGCAGCAGCGAGAACAATTCGCTCTCGCCGTCGGCCGCCTCCTTCAGGGTCACCGTGATCAGCTCGCCGATCGGGGTCCGCTGAATCCTGATCTGCCGCCCGTAGAAATAGCGGTCCCCGTAGCTCAACAGCGGATCCCCCGCGATGTTGGCCTGGGTGAACGAGATCCGCTTGCCCTCGTGCTCGAGGTCAAACTGATTCGCGCAGTGGAGGTAGACGAGGGCCTTGGTCTCTTCGACCGCGAGCTCGCCCGCGTCCTCGACCGCGACCTCGTGGGTGCCCGCGGCGTCGCGGACCCTGACGGACTCCAGGTCGCGGTCGGTCCGGAAGCTGCTGTGGACGCTAAAGGGCGTCAACAGCTGGATCTGCGGACCCTCGGGCGCGAGCCACCACAGCTCGTAGGTCCGCGCCTCGCCCGGCTCGGGCGCGGCCTGCAGCCAGACCTTGTAGTTCGGCGTCGGCGTGTCACCGACGGCAAACAACACGATCATCTTGCCGACTTGACGGGCGCGATAGGAGGCCGTGCCCAGGGTCGGGCGACGGCCATTCGATTCTTGATCTTCGTTCACGATACCTCTGTGCGAAACACGATCCGAACCGTCGCCGAGATCGTGAGGTTGTCGGGGAGTACGGGGGTTGCGACGGACTCGGCCATCATCGCTTCGGCGCGAAAGACGACCCGGCCGCCAGTGTTGACCTGAATGCTTTCGGGGCCCCGGAGCGTGATCTGGGCGGCGTTGGCGACGAGCGAGGCCTCGGCGAAGGCCTGCTTGACCGCGATCCGCAGGGCCTCGTCGCGGTGCGGGCCCTCGTCCTGGATACCAAATTTGATCCCGCTGCTTTGGTTGGCGCCGGCCCCGATCCCAACGTCGAAGATCTGCGCCGCGTAGGCGATCTTGGTCTTCACGCTCACGCCGTTGGTCGCCCGAAAGCCGGTGATCTTGCTCGTGCGGGTCATCGAGTCGTAGGTCGTGAGAGGCCGGACGCTGAGGCCGCTGGTCGTCACCCCGTGGTTGGGCTGCTGCTCGACGGCGTCGATGACGGCCTGGGTTTGCATGGCGTTCGTCGCGGCCGCCTCGGCCGCGGTCTTGGCGTCGGTGATGACGCTAAATCGGATCGTGGCCTCGTCGGGCGCGACCTCGATGTTACCGGTGCCAGAGACTTCGAGCGTGCCCATAAAAGATTTGTCGTTTTGCATGTTTTTTACCTTCTGTTATTATCCGAATGCTCAATCTGTATTCCAGGTGACAGCGAGCAACCACGCCCCCTGCCTTGGCCATAGCCTCCCATCCCAACACCGACCGCACCAATGCAATGGTTGCAGGTCCTCTTACTATTAATAAAGTGCCCTCACCGAGTCGCCAGTCTCGCCGACCGATCGCTGACTGGCGGCCGCCCCGGCCGCCCCGGCCTCCCCGGCATCGCGGGGCACGACGCCCCAGAGGGCGCGCGCGTCGACCTGTCGCACCAGGCGCGGATCGTCCATGAGCCGACCATGGGGCAATCACGCCAAGCCGCGGACCTGGCCCGAGCAAGACAACTCCGCGCAATCGTTGCGGCCCGACAATTCAACCGGCGGCTCTGCAAACATAGCCGAGCAAATTCAAGCGCCGCACGTCGAGACCGTGAGGGTCCCGCGCTAGGGTGCGAATCATGGCCGACTACGACGCCATCATCATTGGTTCCGGGTCCGGAGGCATGGCCGCCGCGACCGCGCTCGCCCGGGCCGGGAAGCGCGTCGTGGTGTTCGAGCAGCACTACTTGATCGGCGGCTACAGCCAGACATTCGAGCTCGAGGGCTTTCGCTTCAGCCCCGGTGTTCACTATGTCGGCGAGCTCGGGGAGGGCGGCAACCTCCGCCGGATCTACGAGGGGCTCGGCGTCGCCGACGACCTGGTCTTCTTCGAGCTCAACCCCGACGGCTTCGAGCATGTCATCGTCGGCGACGAGCGCTTCGACATCCCCAGGGGCATCGAGCCCTTCCGCGCCCGGCTCAAGCAGCGCTTCCCGAGCGAGGCCGCCGGGATCGACGGCTACCTCGACACCGTCGACCGAATGGCCCGCGAGCTCGAGTGGGCCACGCCCGAGCGCCTGCGTGACAAGCTGTGGATGATCGCGCGGATGCCGACGACGCTGCGCTATGGCCTGATGTCGCTGTCGCGCTTCCTCGACCAATTCACCCAGGCGCCGCTGCTGCGCGCGATCTTGTCGATCCAGGCCGGCGATCACGGCCTCGGGCCCTCGCGCGCGCCCGCGGTGGTCCACGCGGGCCTCCAGAGCTACTACATGAACGGCGGCTGCTACCCGCGCGGGGGCGCGGGCTCGATCCCCGACGCCTTCGCCAGGCAGATCCGCGCCCACCGAGGCGAGGTTCATGTCCGGTCCGAGGTCGTGCGCGTGCTCGTCGAGGAGGGCCGGGCGATCGGCGTCGAGCTGAGCGACGGCGCCCAGGTCCGCGCCGACGTCGTCGTGAGCAACGTGGATCCGAGCATGCTGTGGAGCCGCTTGGTCGCGCCGCGACACGTGAGCTCGCGGCTCCGACGGCGGGTCCGACACCTGCGCTACTCGGTCGCGACGATCAGCCTATTTTTGGCCACCAGCATGGATCTGCGCGCGGCCGGTCTCGACTCGGGCAACGTCTGGTACAACCACACGACCGACATCGACGCGCCCTACCGACTCGGCGAGCAGCCCGAATTCTCCAACATCGACGAGCTGCCGGGGTTGTTCTTGAACATCTCGACCCTCAAGGATCCGACGATGCGCAGCGACGGCCTCCACACGGCCGAAGCGTTCGCGCTGGCGTCGTGGGACGCCTTCTCGCGCTGGCAAGACAGCGACCCCAACCATCGGCCTGCCGCCTACGAGGCCAAGAAGGCCTACATTCGCGAGAAGATGCTCGACACGCTCGAGCGGATCGTCCCGGGGCTGCGCGATCACATCGTGTTCAGCTCGGTCGCTACGCCGCTGACCAACGAGCGCTACCTCAAGGTCACGCGCGGGTCGATCTATGGGCCGGAGAATTCGCTGCGCAACGCCGGGCCCTTTCGCTTCCCGATCAAGACCGAGATCGACGGGCTGTTCCAGTGCGGATCGAGCACGCTCGCGCCGGGGATCCACGGCGTCACCCGATCGGGGCTCGCCGCCGCCGCCGCCGCCCTCGGCTGTCCCGACTACGAGCTGCTCAACGCCAGCGGACAGTCCGTGCGGATCTACCCGGCGGAGGATCCGAGCTCGTGGCCGCCCGAGCTGCGGCCGCACACGCCCGACTCCCCCGACGCGCTGACGGGGTAGCTTGCACATTGGCCGGTTCGCGGCCAAGGTCGCCTCCACTTCGGTGCACGTCATGTAGCTATCACCCCATCGGTGATGGGTGATGGCTGACGGTCGGCAGTGATGGCCGCGCCATGGATTCCCATCGCTCACCCCCGATCCGGCGAGCGCGGACAGGAAAGTTGCGATGAGATTCCACTCGAAGCCAATTGAAGGACATAGCAGGGACTCAGCTCGCCCGCAGGTAGGCCAGCATGGTCGAGACGTCGGACACCTCGAAGGGGTCCTCGGCCGCGTTGTCGGCGAACCCGGGCTCGACGAAGAGCTTCTCGATCACGCCGTCCTTGACGACCATCGAGTAGCGCCACGAGCGGTAGCCGAAGCCGAGGTTGGACTTGTCGACGAGCATGCCCATCTTGCGCGTGAACTCGGCGTTGCCGTCGGGCAGCAAGCGGACCTTCTCGACGCCGAGATTCTTGCCCCACTGAAACATCGTGAACGCGTCGTTGACCGAGAGGCACACGACCTCGTCGACGCCGAGGGCGCGCAGCTCGTCGTAGTGGGCCTCGTAGCCGGGCAGGTGGGTGGACGAGCAGGTCGGGGTGAACGCGCCGGGCAGGGCGAAGAGCACCACGCGCTTGCCGCCGAACAGCTCGTCGCTCGCGAGATCCTGCCAGCGGAAGGGGTTGTCGCCGCCGATCGACTCGTCACGGACGCGGGTCTTGAACACGACCTTGGGGACGTTGCGTTTCATGCCTGGAGCATGACCCCGTCATGAGGATTTGCAAAATCGATTATTTCAATAACCTGATAGGATGTGTCTATGGCTGCGGGGCCCACCATCACCCAGCTCGAGTACATCCTCGCGGTGTTCGAGACCGGGCACTTCGGTCGCGCCGCGGCCCGCGTCGGGATCTCACAGCCGACGCTCAGCGCCCAGATCCACAAGGCCGAGGTCGAGCTCGGGGTCACGATCTTCGATCGCCGGACCAAGCCGATCGAGGCGACGCCGCCGGGTCGGGCGGTGATCGAGCACGCCCAGCAGGTCGTCGACGCGCACCAGAGCCTGGTCCGCCACGCGGCCGGCAAGTTCGAGGAGCCGGCCGGGCGCTTCGCCCTCGGGGTGATCCCGACCCTCGCGCCCTACGTGCTGCCGTGGTTTCTGCGTCGCTTCGCCCAGGCCTACCCGGCCGTCGAGCTGGCGATCTACGAGCGCCCGACCGACGAGCTCGTGACCGAGATGGTCCACAACCGCGTCGACGCGGCGCTGCTGGCCACGCCCCTCGACGAGCGGGCGATCGAAGAGCGGGTGCTGTTTCACGATCCCTTCTACGTCTACGGCCACCCCGACGAGGCGCTGCTGCGGGCGGCCGAGGTCGAGGTCGAGGAGCTCGATCCACGCAAGCTCTGGCTGCTCGAGGACGGCCACTGCGTCCGGACCCAGGTCATCAACTTCTGCGGCATCCGCGAGCGCGAGCACCTCGGCTCCGTGTCCTTCGCCGGCGGCAGCCTCGAGACGCTCCGTCGGCTGATCGACGCGTCCGAGGGCTACACGCTGATCCCCGAGACCTACGCGCGGACCTTGACCAAGGCCACGCGGCGCCGCTGTGTTCGCGCCTTCGCATCCCGCACGCCCACGCGCGAGATCAGCCTGGTCCACCATCGGCGCACGTGGAAGCGCGACATCCTCGATGCGCTCGAGGCGGAGATCTCGGCCTCGATCCCGCGGGCTCTGGCCCAGGTCGACGGCGAGGGCGAGACCCTTCCGGTCCGCGTGCGATAGGAGGTGGATTCTTACTTCGTCAGGCGTTATGAGCCCCCGAGCCCCACCATGCCCGACCTAACCCAATTCGAAGCGACCTTGCGCGTCCGCGCGGGTGATCAATGCGAGCTGTGCAACGCCAAAGACGGCCTGTCCGTGCGCGCGGTGCCGCCCGGCGCCGACCCCCACGAGGACCGCTGCGTGCTGCTGTGTCCCGCCTGCCTGGGCCAAGTCGACGGCAGCGCCCCCCTCGACCCCAAGTCCTTGTTCTGTCTGCAACAGGCGGCCTGGAGCGAGGTGCCTGCGGTCCAGGTCGTCGCCTATCGTCTGCTCAGCCGCTTGACCGACGAGGGCTGGGCCCGCGATCTGCTCGACCAGATCTACCTCACCGATGAGACCCTCGAGTGGGCCCGCGCCGGGCTCGACTCGGACGACGAGCCCGCGCGTACGCCGACCCTCGACAGCAATGGGACCGAGCTCGCCGACGGCGACTCCGTCACGCTGATCAAGGATCTCGAGGTCAAGGGGGCCGGGTTCACCGCCAAGCGCGGGACCCTGGTCAAGGGCATCCGTCTGACCGACGACCCCACGCACGTCGACGCCCGCGTCAACAAGGTCGCGATCGTGCTGAAGACCGCCTTCTTGAAGAAGCAGGGTTAGCAGCCCGGGGTGCAATGCATCGTGTCGCCTCGCGCCGGAATTTTCGCCGAGGGCGCGAAGCCAAAACGCCGCTGTACCGGGCGTACTGCAAGTTTTGGAGACAAAGCCATCGGCGAAAAGGCCAAGCGAGGCGGCGCGAGGCATTGCACCCCGGGCTGCTAGCCATGTTTTCGTGTGAATGATCCGAGCGGGGCAGCCATGTAACAAGAAGTCACCAGCCCCATGGCAGGTGAACATTCGGAGGCCCCGTGACAGATCAAAAGCATCAACGCGAATTCGAGCGAGTCCTGACCTGGTGGGTGGCGGTGATGTCGAGCGCGCTGCTCGTCGGGTGTGCGCCCGGGGAGGCGGACGACGGCCCGCTCGAGCCCTCGTTTCGCGGTCTCGAAGACGGCCTGATGCTCCACTGGACCTTCGAGGACCACGCCGGCCTCGAGATCACCGACCTGTCCGGCAACGAGCGTCACGGCGAGCTCAAAGCGGGCGCGACCCTGGTCCCCTCGCCCCTTGGCGAGGCCGTCAAGCTCGACGGCGTCGACGACTACATCTCGTTTTACGTCAACCGCAACCCGGCCAACTATGGCGGCGTCGACGGGAGCCTGACGGTCAGCGCCCGAATCAAGCTCGACGCCGTCGACAAGTACAACGCCTTGTGCGCGGGCTGCGGGCCCTTCTCAATCCTCTATGCGGGCACCGCGGGGCAGGGCGACGCGCTGTTGGCAGGCTTCGACAACCAAGGCGGCGACGGGCTGCTGTGGACCAAGAGCGAGCCGGCCCTGACCGCCGGCACGTGGACGCAAGTCACGTTGGTCGTCGAGAACGGGACCAGCGTCCACTACTACGTCGACTGCGCGGCGGCGGGCCAGTTCGACAACCCCGAGCTCGGCCTCTTCAACCCGCTCTACTCGGCCGTCGGGCGCAGCGGCGACCCCGCCTGGATGTTTGGCGGGGAGATCGACGAGCTGCGCATCTGGAACCGGGCCCTCGACGCCGAAGAGCTCGATCAGCTGTGTCCGGCTCCGCCCTCGCTCGACGATGCTCTCGAGCTCTACTGGACCTTCGAAGACAGCGTCGGGGCCGAGATCACCGATCTGTCCGGCAACGACCGCCACGGCACGCTGGAGGCCGGCGCGACCCTGGTCGACTCGCCCGCGGGTCAGGCCGTGGCCCTCGACGGCGTCGACGACTACGTGTCCCTGGTCGGCCCGCGCGACCCCGCGATCTTCGGCGGGGCCGACGGGAGCTTCTCGATCAGCGCCCGGGTCAAGCTCGCCGACGTCGACAAATACAACACCCTGTGCACGGGCTGCGGGCCCTTCTCGACCTTCTACGCGGGCGCCGAGGGCCTCGGCGCCGTGCTGATCGCGGCGCTCGACGACCAAGGCGGCGGCAAGCTCTGGCCGCTGAGCGAGCCGCTGCTGAGCGCGAACACCTGGACCTGGGTCACGCTGGTCGTCGAGAACGGGGCCAGCGCGCGCTACTACATCGACTGCGCCGCGGCCGGGGAGCTCGACAATTCCGACATCGGCCTGTTCGACCCGGGCTTCTCGGCCGTCGGGCTCAGCTCCAACCCCGACCGCTGGTTCGGCGGGGAGATCGACGAGCTGCGGGTCTGGAGTCGGGCCCTGACCGACGACGATCTCGATCAGCTGTGTCCGGCCCCGGACCCGCTCGACCAGGATCTCGAGCTCCACTGGACCTTCGAGGATCACCAAGGCGATCAGATCACCGATCTCTCGGGTAACGACCGCCACGGCCAAAAGCTCGGCGGGGTCTTCGTGGCCTCCCCCGAGGGCCAAGCCCTGAGCCTCGACGGCGTCGCCGACAAGGTCAGCTTGACCGGCCCCCGGGCGCTCGCGCTCTACGGCGGCGAGACCGGCGACTTCACCCTCAGCGCCCAGGTCAAGCTCGCCGACGTCGACAAGTACAACAACCTCTGCTTCGGCTGCGGCCCCCACAAGGCCTTCTATCTGGGCGATCCCAACCTTGGCGGCCGGGTTCAGGTCAACCTCGAAAATCTCGACGACCAGGCCAACCTGTGGACGACGAGCTCGCCGGCCCTGACCAACGACGAGTGGGCCGAGGTCACGCTCGTCGTCGAGGGCGGCGTCGCGGCCCGGACCTACATCGACTGCGCGCTCGACTCGACCCTCGACGGCAACGTCGGGCTCATCGATCCGGGCTACTCGGCGCTCGGCGAGAGCGGCAATTCCGACTGGTGGTTCGGCGGTGAGATCGACGAGCTCAGGGTCTGGAGCCGCGCGCTCTCGGACGAGGACCTCGAGCGGGTCTGCCCCACTCCGCCCCCGACCCTGTGCGATGGGCCGATCCTCGTCGACCTCGACGCGGCGCCCGGCGGCGACGGCATGACCTGGGCCACGGCCTTCGACGAGATCCAGACCGCGCTCGACGCCGGGTCTGAGTGCACCAACCCGCAGCTGTGGATCGCCGAGGGCCAGTACGCGCCGAGCCTCGACGCCCACGTCGCGACCATCACCTACCCGGTCGAGATCTACGGCGGCTTCGCGGGCACCGAGGCCGCGCTCGCGCAGCGCGAGGTCGACACTTACCCGGTCCGGCTCGGGGCCGACGCCTCGACCCTGAGCCCGATCCGGATCGAGGCCAGCTCGCTGGGCTTCCCCGCCGATGTCGTCCGCATCGACGGGGTTCGGATCATCGGCGGCCTCGAGCACGCGCTGTCATTGGGGGGGACTCCCGTGCCCCAGGGCACGCTGCAGCTGGCCAAGCTCACGGTCACCGACGGCCCCCAGGCGCTGTGGCTCCCCGAGGTCGCCGTCGAGATCAGCGAGTCGCGCTTCGAGCGGCTCAGCGCCAGCCGGGGCGGGGCGATCTACATGCGCTACGGCGGCTCGGTCACGATCACCGACTCGGTCTTCCGCGACAACCAGGCCAGCGATCGCGGCGGGGCGATCATCGTGTGGGATCCCCTCTCGCTGACGATCTCCGGCAGCAGCTTCACCGGCAACACGGCCGAGTGGGGCGGGGCTGTCTATGTGTGGAACGACCCTGACGACGCGACCTACGCCCAGCTCAGCGTCACCGACACCAGCTTCATCGCCAACTCCGCCGGCTCCGGGGGCGGCGCGATGTACCTCGAGGAGTCGACGGTCAACCTCGACGCGCTGGTCTTCAACGACAACAGCGCCGACTACGGCGGGGCCATCTACCTGAGGAACGGGGCGGCCGACGCCGACGTGATCGAGATCCGTAACTCGCGCTTCGTCGGCAATCACGCGACCAACGGCGCAGGCGGGGCCATGCGCCTCCAGGACTCGGGCGTGACGGTGGTCAACAGCGAGTTCGTCGACAACGACGCCACGACCGCGGGCGGCGGGGTCTGGGGTCGGGCGGACTTCTTCGGCTGCACCTTCACGGGCAACACGGCCAACTCGGGCCCGGGCCTCTACGCTCCGGCCGGGGCCGCGATGGTCATGGACCACTGCGTGGCCTACCCCGACACGATCGTCGGTCCCGACATTCAGATGCCCTACTCGTGCGTGGTCGACACCGCCTGGGTTCAGGGCGCGCCGCTCACCTTGCTCGGCCCGACGCCCTTCGCTCCGGCCGATCTCGACGATGACGGCCTGACCGAGCACTACCTGATCCCCGAGGGGCCCTGCGTGGGCCTCGACGGCGGGGTCATCGATGCCTTCGACTGGTCGGCGCTGACCGTCGAGGCTTCGCAGTGCACCGACGACGGCTGGCCCGAGCCGGGGGTGCACTATTCGCCCCAGGCGGAGGTCGGGCCGTGCTCGTAGGCAGTCAACCCTGCAAGGTGACCAGGTTGGCCAATTGCGTACATCTGCTCGACGCCGAGCTCCGGGTCGAGCGAGTGGATGATCGACGGCTTGTCGTCGCGTTGGCGGGTGAACGCGAGCAGGCGCCCGTCCGCGGACCAGCCCAGGTCGGCGATCGAAGTGCCCGAGCGCTCGCGAGCCAGCAGCGCGATCGCAGGTTCGCCCGGCGTGAACGCGCACAGCTGCTCGGCGCCGTCGTCGTGATGGACGCGGACGAACGCGATCTCGGCGTCGGACGGCTCGAGCGGGACCTCGTCGGGCCCGCATCCGAAACCCGAGCCGAGCACGATCAGATAGGCCCTAGCAGCCCGGGCTGCTAGGCAAGACGTCACCCTCGTCCAGTATGAAGTGCGGGATCACTCCTTGATCCGAGTTCGACTATGAAGATCAACGTAGTTCTGAAGAATGCAGTCGTGCAGGTCATTTCGGTTGACGAGACCAGCGCGGATGAGCTCGCCGCGGCCCTCGAGGGGCGTGGATGTGTGCTCCGGCGCGTTGGACCGGGCCTGCGCCTCAACGCCGCGCGAGAGTGCGAGGTCAGCGTCATCGCCGTGGACCGGGCGTGCGGCTGGAGTGCCGGGCTCGTTACGGCGTTGCGCTCGTCCGAGCTGGCCTGCGCCGCGGTGGTGGTGTTGCGCGAAGGAGGTCCCACGGGGGTCGCCCAATCGCTACGCGGTGGGGCGGTCGACTGCCTCGTCCGACCGGTTCCGGCCACGGTCTTGCTCGAGGGCATCACCAACGCGATCCGCTGCACCCGGAGATGGCGAGGCCGCGTCGCGAACGCGGCCGTCTCGCACACCGCCCCCCGCTCCTCGGCGACCCGCACGCACGCGCACGCGAGTCTGTTCGCGCCCGCGAAAACTCCCCCGGAGCTCCCACAAGACGCGAGCGAGCGCATCGAGGTCGTGGTTCGCAGGCTCGTCGGCCAAAGCCAACTCACGCCGCGGAAGGGTGAAGTTCTGTATTGGCTATTTCAAGGCCATCGCTACGAGGACATCGCAACTGTGCTCGGGGTTGCTCCGCGGACAGCAAAGTTCCACGCCTCGAATTTACTGCGCAAGCTCGAGCTCGACTCCCGGCATGATCTCCCCCGCCTCCTCGCGCGCGGGGGATGAAGCACGGCGTCGAGTGTGCGTGTCGCTGCAGACGTGTTGTCGGCTTCCTTCGCTGCGGTCTGGATCTGATGCAACAATGCGGCAGTGACCCGCCGACACTCGCTCGTATTGATCGTGATGATCGCACTTCCGGTTGCCTGTCACCGCGCCGAGCAGCCATCGACGGCGGTCAACTCCGGGACTTCGGCCTCGGACCAACGGCAGGACGTAGGGCCGGCCCCGAACGCAGGCGCGCCCTGGAGCCCGATCGTGATCCGCGACGGGCCCATGCAGATCATCGGCCACGGTCGGGACCTCGCCCTGAGCATCGACGGCTGGCCCCGCGCGTTCGGTCTCGACGGCCTCCACGACCCGGGCCTCGAACCGCCGCTCGACGCGATCGAGCGCGACCATCGTGTCGCCGGTGCCTACGCCGTGGGCCCGAGCGGTGACCTGTTCTTGGTCGTCCACGCCGTCAACCCGACCCGGGGTTGGTACGACGCGGTCGTGCTGCGGCGCAGCCCCGCCGGCTGGCAAGAGCTCGCGGTCGACAGCGATCCTGCGCTGATCGGCTACTACAGCGCGCTGTTCCTGCGCGACGGGGCGGTGATCGGTCTGCTCGCGTACCGCCCCAACGAGGAGCCCGTCGACCTCTCGTCGCGCGCCGCGGACGAACGAGTCGAGCGTGCGCGGGCCCGGGCGAAGACCGGCTTCGTGCGGCTCGCAGGCTCCAGCGACGCGAGCATCCCGGTGCTCCCGGCCGACCGCGCGCTCGACCGGGTCCAGGCGACTGCTGATGGCACAGTTCACGCCCTCGCGGTCGCGACGACGAGCCCGGACGGGCCACCCGAGCGGGTCTCGGAGGTCCTGAGTTGGCCGCCCGGGGCAAGCGCTCCGACCCGCGCTCGGCTGCCCGAGCCCGTGCCCGACCACCTCGGGCTGTCGGCGCGCGACGCCGATGTCCTCGTCTTCGGTGACGAGCGATACCTGGTTCGCAACGACGGCGGCGCGTGGGCCCAGATCCCCGTCGACCTGTCGCCAGGCGAGGAGCCGGCTGGCGCGGGGGACCGGATCCTCGCAGCGGTGAGCTCACCGGCGGGCGAACTGTGGCTGACCCTCGAGGACGCGAGCAGGGGCCCCTACGTGCTGCTGCGTCGCCCGGTCGGCGGGGACTGGGAGGTGGTTCATGCGCCTGTGCCGTCCGAGGCCGCGATGACGCGACGGCCTTTCGTGTATGAGCGCGGCTGGGTCCAAGCCACGTTCGAGGACGACCTCGAGCACCCGCGCTACGACGCGCTCGCCTGGGTGGACGGCGACCTGTGGATCCTCGCGTCCTTCGGGCCGCTCGAGCATCCCTTTCGTGGGGTCTATCATGGGATCCGGCGCAATGTGCTCTACGCGAGCGTCGATATCGAACTCGAGCCCGAGGTCCTCACGCCCCGCTACGCCGACTGGTCCGATGGCGCCGCCGAGGATCGCCGCGCTCCCGGTGACTGTGATCCGTTCTGGATCGTGCTGGATGCGACAGACGATGCCGGAGCGATCCCCAACGCGGACGCCATGGAGCTGCTAGCGGGCCTGTCCGACGACCCCGAAGTCGCGCAGCTCGAGCTCCTCTACACTGGTGAGATCGACGGACGGCGGGAGCTGGTCCTGCAGGCCCATGCTGAAGACCGACCGGCCGCGGACCAGCTCGTCGGTCGAGTCGGTGACGCGCTAAGTATTCAGGCGTTTGCGGAGTGTCGAGCGCGGACACCGATCAAGGCGATCGAGGAATTTCGGCGCTGAGCCACACACCGCGCACAGTCCCTCGCGCCGGAGTTGGTCAAGATCGGTTGAATCCATCGATCACCGGCTTGCCACGGGACTTGTCTTCGCTCTGCTCGTAGACCCAAAAACCTGCGTCGAAGTGGCCGACGAAGATGTTTGTCGGTTGCTCTCCATGCGCGGCGCCGACCCGGGCCTGACGAAGCTGAACCTCGCCGGCCTGCGAGCGAACGAAGCGACGGCCGATCCGCTCGCTTTCCTTGAACTTCTGGTTCCTGCGGCTGCCCTGGGGTGCGACGACGCCCGAGTGCCCCTCGCCGCCGGTCGGCTCGACGCTTCCGTCCCCGGTCTTGACGGTGAAAACGACCAGCTTGCCCTGATCGGCGAATTCCTGAGCTTCGACCTCACGATCTGCGTTTGTGCCAGAGATCTCGTTCCAGCCATACTTTGCCCCCCAGTCTCGTAGCCAGTTGTTGAGGCCTGGAGGCCCCTTGCTGCGTACGGGGTTGGTCAGGAGGGACACCTCGTCGGCGGCATTGCAGGCTGCGCTGAGTTGTCACCGGGCATGGATTGGGGACAGCGCGAGCATGACTGTCTCCGCTTTCTTGCAGTACCTCCACCTCGCGATCGACGAGAACGAGAACCCAGACCGGGCACAGTACGAAGCTGAGTTCAACAAACTGCTGCCCATGCTCGAGTTGCGCCTCGTGAATTATGTGACGGGTGTCCTGGTCGGGACCATGTTTGCGATGTCGGAGGAACTCGGTAGGCGCGAGATGACGCGACCACACCGGCCCTACGTAGCCGCGACGCTAGCGGTCGAGGCCGGCTCGTGGCGCCACCACCGCTGAGCTCTGCCGTGCGTCTAGCAGCCCGGGGTGCAATGCATCGTGTCGCCTCGCGCCGGAATCTTCGCCGAGGGCGCGAAGCCAGAACGCCGCTGTACCGGGCGTACTCCAAGTTTTGGCGACAAAGCCCTCGGCGAAGATTCCGGCGCGAGGCCAAAACGCCGCTGTACCGGGCGTACTCCAAGTTTTGGCGACAAAGCCATCGGCGAAAAGGCCAAGCGAGGCGGCGCGAGGCATTGCACCCCGGGCTGCTAGGTTGCCACATCGTGAAGATGTTCGGCGGCTTCACGCCGAGACGGCTACGAGCGCGGACGGCCCGCCGCGGCACCACCACGTCACCAGAGAAAGAGCTGGTCCAGATCGCTGCGGGCTTCTACAGTACGATGGAAACGATGACCGCACTGGAGGTCGGCAGCCAGCGGGGCGTCAGCCCCCGAAGGTCTGGGTCCAATAGTGGGTCCAATCGCCGTTGCCGGTGGCGTAGCCGATCCCGATCAACGAGAAGCTCGGGTTGAGCATGTTCGCGCAGTGCCCGTCACTGTCGAGCCAGCCCTGAACCACCGAGGCCGGATCCGAGTAGCCGGCCGCGATGTTCTCGCCCCATCCGCCGCCGTTGTACCCGGCCTGATCGAAGCGCCAGCCCGGCCCGTTGCCCTGAAGATTGGTGTGATCAAAGAAGTTGTTGTCGGCCATGTCCTTGGAGTGGACACGGGCCGCGCAGGTCAGCGTCGGGTCCCAGCTCAGGGGACCCGAGGGGGCAAACACGCCTTGGCTGTCGCAATCCCCGCCTTGGGCCCGAGCCTGGTTGACGAGCTCGAGGACCTCGAGCTCCATGTCGACCCAGTTCGCGTTCCAGCTTGAGACCGGGTCGCAGTAGTCGTTGTTGGGCAGCGGCTCGAGGTCGCCGTCGCCGTCGCCGCTCGTCGTCGAGTCTCCGTCGCCGTCACCAGTCGTTGGATCGCCGTCGCCGTCGCCGTCGCCAGTCGTGGGGTCGCCGTCGCCGTCGCCGTCACCCGTGGTCTGGCCTCCGTCGCCGTCGCCGTCGCCAGTCGTCGGGTCGCCGTCGCCGTCGCCAGTCGTCGGGTCGCCGTCGCCGTCGCCGGTCGTCGGGTCGCCATCGCCGTCGCCGGTCGTCGAGTCGCCGTCGCCGCTCGTCGGGTCCCCGGTCGTCGTCGGGTCTCCCTCGTCCTGCATCCCATCGGCCCCCTCCGCCCCGGAGGCGTCGCCGAGCGTGTCTCCAAAGCCGCTGTCGAGGTACCAGTCGTCGGGCTCGACGCCCTCGTAGCAGGCGCTCAGCGCGAGTACGCTCGTTGCCGTGATCAGGCCCCTCAACGACTTTGCTCGAATCGACACACCACCTTTTAGACCCACCGCACATATCATTCAAGGCAAAGGTATCAGATCAGGCCAGGCGATAGCAAAGCTTGTGGCCATCGCTACAGGATCAACGAAGACTTTGTGACTGTGTGCAAAGACAGTGGTCTGGTCTGACATGATTTCATTCGATATAGACCAGCGGTTGAGGCCGAGCGCCCCCAGCCGCGCGCAGAGCCACGGCCGCTCCTGCTCGCGCGAGAGCTCGGCCCAAGGCCGCGAGCACGGGCGCCGGCTGACGTGGTGACGATCGGTGACAAGCGGTTCGCGTCGGTGACTCGTCCCCGACCCCGCGTCCAAACCTGCGCTGCGGGTCGGATCGCGCCCCCGTTCCCGCGGCCGGTCGGAGACCCCCCGGTGGCGCTGGCGTCCCTGACGGTTCGGGCCTGGCCGCGTCATTGTGATCCCACGATGAACGCCACCGCTCGCCTCCACCCCACGGTCCGCTGCGACGCTCCCCTGCCCCTCGCCCGCACCCTCGCCTGCCC
>NZ_PVNK01000165.1 GCF_002994615.1 Enhygromyxa salina
GAGCGGGGGTCGTCGTCAGTTCACCGCGACGCATCAAGATGCGTTGCTCGCCGGTCTCGATCTCGAGTTCATCGAGTCGGAAGCGCTTGAACAGCTTGGCGAGCTCGCTGACGTAGGCGATGTCGGGCAGCTTCGAGTCTTGGTCGGACATGTCGGAGTCGAGTCGGAGTCGGAGAGGTCGGCCGGGCCAGTCTAGGCGGCAATCTGGCCGTCGTCAGGGGCCGAAGATGGGGCGAGGCGTCGCGAGGGATCTCCCCGCTCGGACTCAGCCCGTCTCGGTCGTTTAGGCCGCGCGGGGGGCTTGCGGCGGGTTCGTGAGCCGTGCGGCGAGAGCGTGAAGCGCGAGGCGGTAGGAGTCGGGGCCGAGGCCCATGATCACACCCGCGCAGGCGGCCCCTGTGACCGAGTTGTGGCGCAGGGCCTCGCGGGCGTAGAGGTTCGAGAGGTGGACTTCGATCGTCGGCAACGCGACTCCGGTGATCGCGTCGCGCAGGGCGATGGAGGTGTGGGAGTAGCCTCCGGGGTTGATGATCAGTCCGCGCCGAGTTGGCGGAGGATCCACACTTTGGCCGTCTGCTCGAGGGTGTGCAGCGGGGATCGCAGGGGCGGGGCTGGGCGCCGGGCCCGACGCTGGGCGCGACGCGGAGCTGAAGCTGTGGATCCGATCGATGAGCTGACCCTCGCCGTTGGCCTGGAAGGTCTCGACCGCCAGGCCAAGCTGCTCGCCGAGGGCGACGAGCTCGCGGTCGATCTCGGCGAGCGTCGTCGCCCCGTAGATCTCGGGCTCGCGCACCCCGAGCAAGTTCAAGTTGGGCCCGTGGACGACCAGGACGCACCCGGCGGGCGTCGATGTCGGCGTCGACATCGGCATCAGGGCATCAGCCGGGGTAGAGATCGGCGCTGAGTGCCTTGGCCTGCGAGCGGAGCATCCAGCGGCCCTTGCCCATGTGGGCGGCGTTCTCGAGCAACACGGTCACGAAGTACTCCTGGGACAGCACCCGGACCAGCACGGTGCCGTACTCGGCCTTGAGCGTGATGTCCGAGATCGTACCCATCTCGAGGCTGTTGGCTGCGTCGCGCAGCTCGAGGAAGCGAAACGAGAACTCCATCGCCATCGACTCGATGTCGGTGTCGGAGTCTGGTTGCAGCCACTGCTCGACGGCGATCCCGTCGAAGCCCATGAGGATCGCGCCCTTGGCGCCAGGCGTGCCCTCAACGATCTTTCGCAGGATTTCGTCCATCGGCGGTCGACCACGAGGTTCGCAGCCGATCCCGGGTCAGGTCAAGTTACTGGTCGGCCTCGATCACAAGACCGCAGGCGCTCCCGCCCCCCCCGAGAGACCGGCGGCGTCAGGCGGACCAAGGAGGTCGTCGAGGCGCTCAGACGAGCCCCCTCTCAGGGGGCCACGCAACCCACTGCGAGGCACATGAGGGCCCACCGAGCGAGGAACGAGCGACCGGCCGCGCAGCGGCCGTGCGTGGCAAAGTCCAAGGTGGCCGGGGGGGTCTAAAAGAAATCGACGGTCAGGCGGTAGCGGCCCTTGTTGGCGCCGATCTGATCGACGACCAGGTAGGTGGTGGCCGATCCGCCGAAGTTCGCCGAGGCCAAGCCGCCGCAGGACAGCTCGCTCGCGGTCGCGCAGTCGTCACGGAGCGAGACGATCGGCTGGATGTCGCCCTCGAGGACCTCGACGCTGGCGGTGACCGTGCCGCCGCCGGTGAGCACGAGGGTGAAGATGTCCTCGTCGCCGGGTGCCGAGCAGCTGCTGTCGAGGCGGCCCTGCTTGGCGTCGAGGGTGGCCTCCCACACGAAGTTGCCGCCGGCCATCAGCTCGATCGCCTGGTCCTCGACGGCGTCGAGGCAGTCACCCTCGAACGCGTTGTCGCCGAAGCGAAGGTCGAAGGCATAGTCGCCGGACTCCCCGAGCTCGGTGTCGACGATGATGTAGTAGGTGTCGTCGCCGCCCTGGTCGTAGAAACCGCGACCAGGCACGGAATTGACGATGTCAGCGCAGACTTCGGACTCTTCGATGACGCCCTCGAGGCACGGATCTTCGCCTCGCACGACCCGCAGCACGGGGTTGAAATTGGTCTCTTCCGGCCGGAAGTCGACGAACACGTCGCCGACGACCGAGCCGATGCGGTAGACGTCTTCGGCCCCGCTTCCGCCGCACCAGCCCTCGGTCCCCGAGCACCCGCCGAGGCTGCCGCGGACGACGATATTCTGGCCCGTGGGCAGGTCGATCGGGTCTTGGCACGAGCCGATACGGGGCGCGAGCGGCTCGCCGCCGGTCTCGCCGGTCTCGCCCGCGACCGTGTTGTCGACACACACGGGGCTGTAGTCGGGATCGGTGCGCAGGCCACAGCCGAGCAGGCAGGTCGCGAAGCCAATCGAGGCGAGGCCGACACGCAGGTTCATGGAACGATCTTGCACGGGGCTCCGGGAGCCGTCAAAGGCCGTCAAAGGCCTGCTAGATCAGGAATAGGGCGGCTTCGGCGGCCTGGCCGTTCGAGCGAAGTGTATGTCCGCCTCCCCTGTAGCCTTCACTTGGGAGGCCGCTGCGTGATCCGTAGCGCTACATGTTTCGTGGGCTCCAAAACAAAAAGTCACGCACCGTGAACTCCCCCAGGAAGCGAGCTCACGGTGCGTGGGTCGGTGGTGACGCGGTGTCGAACTGACCGGGTGCCAGAATGCTTGCCCCTATCGGGCACCCCCGCGCTGTGTGTTGTCGTGTGAACCGGGTGGCCCACACGAGCAGCGTTCACCAGTGGTTGTGTCCTGAGTCGGTGAACCCGTCATGCTTTTTTCAGTGACGCCACTCACGTGCTTGCGTGGCTGGCGCGCTAGCGTTCACAGCACCCTCGCGGTCCGCGTGTGCTCGAGTCGCTCAGCTCGGGTTCAGCAGCCACTTCATCGTCGCGCGCAGGGCCGCCTGCATCGACCTTCGCGGCGCGTAGCCGAGCTGCTCGCGGGCGCGGCTGATGTCGGCGCGGCTGTGGACGATGTCGCCGGCTCGCGGATCTTCGTGGCGTGGGGCGAGACCCTCGCAGGGGGCCCCGAGCTCGACCATGCCCGCGTGGATCATCTCGTAGAGCTCGAGCAAGGTCGTGCGCCCGCCGAGGCCGACGTTGAACACGGCCTCGCTCGGATCGCCGGGCCGCTCGCGCTGATCGGCTGACGCGCGCTCGGGCCAGGTCGCGGCCAGGAGGTTGGCCTGGACGACGTCCTCGACCGGGCAAAAATCGCGGGTGTTGAGGCCGTCGCCGAAGATCGCCGGCTGCTCGCCCTTGGCCAGGAGCGCGACCCACTTGGGGATCACTGCAGCGTAGGCGCCGTTGGGATCCTGGCGGGCGCCGACGATGTTGAAGTAGCGCAAGGCGGCGACGGGCAGCCCGAAGCTGCGCGTGGTTGCGAGCCCGAGGACCTCGGCGACGTGCTTGTGGGCGGCGTAGGGCGACAGCGGCCGACCGATCCGCTGCTCGAGCTGGGCGCCGGTCTCGGGCTCGCCCGGGCAGTCGCCGTAGACCGCCGACGAGGACGCGTGGACGAGGCTGCGAGCGCCGGCTTGGCGGGCGGCCTCGAGCACGTTGAAGGTCCCGTCGACGTTGACGGCGAAGGCGTCGAGGGGCTCGGCGATCGTGCGCGGGACCGAGGCCACGGCGGCGTGGTGGAGCACGTGGTCGACGCCTTCGCAGGCCGCGAGGACCCCGTCGAAGTCACGCACGTCGGCCTCGATCACGTGGAGGCGATCGTCGGCGTCGGCGGCCCCGCGGGCGACCGCCCCGCGGACGAGGGCCTCGAGGTTGGCGTGGGTGCCGGTCTCGAAATTGTCGAGCCCGACGACCTCCTGGCCGAGGGCGAGGAGCTGCTCGGCGAGGTGCGAGCCGATGAAGCCCGCGACCCCGGTGACAAGCCAGCGGCGCGGGTTCGCGCGCAGCTGCGCTTCGACGGTCTCGATCATGCTCACGGTCTCAGGCGCCTTCGGTCGCTTCTTCGTGGGGTTGGTAGGTGTAGTACTCGGAGCTGTAGCGGCGGCCCTCGTCGCGGGCGTCGAGCTCGTTGAGGACCACGCCGAGCAGGTTGTTGTCGCCCTGGCGCAGCTGGGTGAGCGCGCGCTGAATGTCGGTCCGGGTCGTCGAGCGGCAGCGCGCGACCATGACCACACCGTCGACCTGCGGGGCGAGGATCAGCGGATCGGTGACCGGGAGGGCCGGGGGCGAGTCGATGATCACCACGTCGAAGCGCTCGCGCAGCTCGGCCGTGACCTTGCGGCAGGCCGGAGACTCGAGCAGCTCGGCGGGGTTGTCGGGGATCCGCCCGCAGGTCAGGACCTCGAGGGTCTCGGGCGCGCCCTCGAGATCGCCCTGGAGCGCGTCGACGAGCTCGTGGGTGCCCTCGAGCACCGTCGCGAGCCCGTACTCTTCCTTGCCCACGGGCGGGGGGAAGACCTGGTGGAGGCGAGGCCGGCGCATGTCGGCGTCGACGAGGCAGACCTTCTTTTGAGCCTGGCAGTAGCTCAGGGCCAGGTTCATGGCCGTCGAGCTCTTGCCTTCGGCCGAGGCCGGCGAGGTCACGAGCAGGACCAGCGAGCCCTCGTTCGAGAGCATGAACGCGAGCGAGGTCCGGATCCCGCGGCAGCGCTCGGCCATCAGCGACTGCGGGAAGAGGTGGGTGTAGAGGTCGCGACGGCGGCGCTGGGCGCGGACGTTGCCGACGCCGAGGGCCGGGTCGGCGGGCAGCAGCGGGAGCTGGCCGAGGGTCGTGAGCCCGAAGCCCGAGAGCGCGCGCTCGAGGTCGACGACCGAGCGGATCCGGTGATCGCGGAGGTCGACGACGACCGCGAACACGGCCCCGAGGCTCAGCCCGATGAAGGCCGCGATCCCGAGCAACAGCGGCTTGCGCGGGCGGACCGGCTGCTCGGGCGAGGTTGCGAGATCGAGGACCTCGACCGGCGGGATCTCGACCCGGTTGCTGACCCCGATCTCGTCGGTCCGGCTGCGGAGGCGGGCGTAGCTGGCGGCGGCGTTTTGAGACTCGCGCTCGAGCTGGCGAAACGCGGGCTCGAGCCGGCCGAGCTCGATCGCGCCGTCGCGCTCGGCGGCGAGCGCGGCCTCGAGCTTGGCCTCGGTCTCGGCGGCGGCCTTGTAGCGGGCCTCGAGCGTGCGGATCATGCCCTTGCTCTCGCTCTCGATCCGTTTGTCGATCAGCTCGACCCGGCCCTTGGCCTTGCGCCACTGCGGGTGCCGCTGGCCGTAGCGGACGTCGATGTCGCTGAAGTCGCGCTCGGCCTCGAGCCGCTCGGCGAGCATCCGATCAAAGATGATCCGCTCGCCGCTGCTGAGCAGCGAGGCCCCGGCGAGGCTGCCCTGGGCGTGGAGCTTCTTGGCCTGGCGGTAGGTCGACTCGATCTCGATCCGCTCGGCCTGGGCGTTCTTGGCCGCCGTCGTCAGCGTCGAGATGCTCTGGGCGATCAGGTTCTGGCGATCCTCGAGCGAGATCGAGGTGATCCGGTGCTCGCGCTTGAACTCCTCGAGGTCCCGCTCGGCCTTTTGCAGCTCGGCGTCGGCGGTCACGAGCTCGGCCTCGAGGTCGGTCTTGGCCTTGTCGCCCGTGTCGGATCGCCGCCGCGTGATGTGGGCGAGGTAGGCCTGGGCGACCTCGTTGGCGATGTCGCGGGCGATCTCGGGGTCGGGGTACTCGGCCGAGATCGCCATGACCCGCGAGCCCCGGACCTCCTCGATGGTGATCATCGACTGGAGGCGCGCGACCGGGTCGAGGCTGGCCTCGGCCTCCTCGCGCTGGGCGGCGTCGCGGATGCCCTCGGTGCCCAAGAAGGTGGGGTCATCCGACAGGCCCAGCTGCGCGAGCGCGGCTTCGTTGACCTTGCGGCTCGAGATGATCTCGCGCTGGGTCTCGAAGTACTGCTTGTAGGCGAGGCGATCGTTGCCCTCTTCCTCGTTGACGCCGCGGACCTTGTCGAGCACCTGGGGGCCGCTGGGGTTGACGACCAGGGTCGCCGTCGCGCGCCACTGCGGCTGGACGAGGGAGATCGCCAGGACCCCGACCGCGACCGCGAGCACGGTCGTGACCGCGATGACCAGCCAGCGCCGACCGAGGATCGTCAGCAGCTTGAGCAGCGCGTCGAGTGCGTCCGTCGCACCCTCGCCCTCCGAGCCGCCGTCTCGGGGCGCGATCGGGCCGCGCGCGCCCAGTTGAGGCGCGCGAGGGCGCGGGCTGCCGGGCGGCTGCGTCATCGTTCGCAGCAGCTTAGGAGGGGCGCGCGATGATGTCCAAGACCGCGCGGATCTCGTCGCTGGGGTCTGGTCACTTGCGCAGACGAGCTGAACACCGAGGCGAGGCCTCGGGCGTCGTCAGTTGTGACCGACCGGTCCGATCGCGATTGTGGCGCAAAAAACTCGCGGGTTGTCGAGGGGGCTGACCGGCGGGTGACCATTATGAGCCATTGGCGCGTCGTCGCACCGGGCCCGGAGCTAACGCTGTTCGCCTGGTTGGGGGTAGAATGTAAACCCTACGTCTGACGCTGCTCATTCTCGCGCGTCACGGAGACCCAGCCTGCGACCACCCAAACTGCCAGTAATCTGTCGCCCTGAATCGGGGCGGCTTCGCGACCAAGGCCACCCTCGCACTTTCCACGGCCTTCGGTACACTCTCCAACTGTCACTTTTTTGGTGACGCGACCGCTCGCCCATGGACGTCCGCGAACTCGACGACGATCGCCTGCTCATCGAGCACGAACATGGGCACGTGGAGATCCGCGAGCTCGCGTCGGCTGTCTTTGTCGCGCGTATTTACGGTACGGCGCCTGTGATCGTGGTCGATCCGATGCTGGAGCGGTTTAACGAGCGCATCGACGACGGTCACCGGATCAGTCTGTCCATTGATGCGACTGATCTCGCGTTCTTCGAGGCCGAATTTCGCCGCCGGCTGACCGACTGGATGGGCGAGAACAAGCTCCGCCTCGACGATGTCCACCTGCTGTTCAGCTCGCGGCTCGTGATGATGGGGGCGGCGCTGGTCAACGCGACGATCGGGCCGAAGATCAAGAGCTTCGCCGAGCGCGAGGCGTTCGACGGGGCGATCGAGGCGGCGATCGCTGCGCGACAGGCCCGCGCGCGCATTGGCGCGGGCTGAGCGGGCCCGAAGGGGATCGCCGAGGTCGCGAGCGAGGGCCGGGTCGCGCGCGTCGACCGAGCTGCGCTGTCTCGTGTTTCGACGGGCCCGGAGCGTGCCTCTACACTGTCACAGCCTCGCGCCTACCTAGGGCCTGCCGACCACGACCGTGCCGACGCTCGACGAGCTCCCCGAGGACCACCCTCTCAAGAATGAAGGGGCCAAGCGGCGCGCGCTCGCTACGGTCGCGTTCACGCTGTTTCTCGATCTCATGGGCTTCGGGATCATCTTGCCGATCCTGCCCTTCTACGCCGAGTCGATGCACGCGACCGAGACCATGGTCGCGCTGCTCTCGACCGCGTTCTCGGCCGCGCAGTTCGTGATGGCCCCGGTCCTCGGCCGGATCAGCGATCGCTACGGGCGGCGGCCGGTGATGCTCGTGTCGATCGCGGGCTCGATCGCTAGCGCGCTGGTCCTCGGCTTCGCGAACGCGCTGTGGCTGGTGTTCGTCGCCCGCGTGGTCGCGGGCTCGTCGAAGGCCAACGTCTCGACGGCCCACGCCTACGTCGCCGACCTCGTCCCGCCCGAGCAGCGGGCCAAGTACATGGGCCGGATGGGCGCGGCGATGGGCATGGGTTTTGTGTTTGGGCCGGGGATCGGCGGGCTCCTCGGTCACGTGTTCACCGAGCTGCCCTTCTTCGTCTCGGCTGGGCTGTCGCTGATCAACCTCGGCATGGCCGCGCTGTGGCTGCCCGAGACCCACTTCAGGCAGGGCTCGACGGGCGAGGCCCCGGCGATGAGCCAGACCAAGCTCGAGGTCCGCGCGAAGCTGCTCAGCGCCAAGGGGATCGCGGGCGCGATCGCCAAGATCCGCGGCACGCACATGGCCTGGCTGATCGTGATCGTGTTTTGCTTCATGCTCTCCTTCGCCGGGATGGAGTCGACGATGGCCCTGTTCGGCGAGCGGGTGTTCGCGTGGGGCTACGTCGAGACCGGGCTGTTCATGACCTACATCGGCGTGAACATGGTCGTGTTTCAGGGCCTGGTCGTGGGCCGCGCGGTCGCGCGCTTCGGCGAGGGGGCGACGCTCGCGGTCGGGCTGATCATGGTTGCGATCGCGCTGATCTTGCTCGGCGGCGTCGGCCACTTCTCGCGCCTGCTGGGCCTCGCGATCGTCGACGCCGACGGCCAGGCCAGCTGGAGCTCGCTCGCGTTTTACGCCGTCGGCGGGCTGCTGCTCTCGGGCGGCAACGGGCTGACGAGCGCGACGACCAGCGCGCTGGTCTCGCGGGTGTCGAGCGCCGACGAGCAGGGCTGGAACATGGGCATCAAGGAGTCGGCGTCCTCGCTCGCGCGGGTCTCGGGGCCGACGATGGCGGGCCCGCTGTTTCAGCACGTCGACGCTGGCGCGCCGATGATCGTGGGTGGGCTGATCGCGCTGGTCAACGCCAAGGTCGCGCTGCTGTTGCGTTCACGGTTGAAGCGAGACGGGCTACAGTAGGTCGCCGTGCAGGCCTCCGATCGCGAGCCCTTGTGGACTCGGGCGTTCGTGTTCGCCTGGATCGCCAACTTCATGCACAGCGTGGGGTTTCACTCCTACGTGCACTGGCCCGGGTGGCTCGAGGGGCGCGGGGCTGGCGAGGTCCTGATCGGCGTGCTCGTCGCGGTCATGGCGGTCGCGGCGATCCTCGCCCGGCCCTTCGTCGGTCGGATGATGGACACGCGCGGGCGCAAGCTAGTGATGATCGTCGGCGGCCTGATCCACGTGGCCTCGTCGGCGCTGTACCTCGTCGTCGACGCGGTCCCGGGCGCGGGCTGGGGCGCGATCGCGGGGGTCCGGGTGGTCCATGGCTTCGCCCAGGCCGCGATGTTCTCGGTCTTGTTCACCGTCGCCGCCGACCTCGTGCCCGCGAGCCGTCGGGCCCACGGGATCGCGCTGTTCGGGGTCTCGGGCATGATCCCGATGGCCGTCGGCGGGCTGCTCGGCGACTTCGTGATCGTCGACGGTGACTACCGGCCGTTGTTCGTGGTCTCGGGCGCGTGCGCCCTGGCCGGGCTGTTGGTCTCGCTGCCCTTGCCCGAGACCCGGCGTGGAGGCCCCTCGCGCAGCTTCTTCGCCGCCGCGGCCGCGCCCGAGCTGCGCCCGCTGTGGTTCGTCGGTTGCTGCTTTGCGATGGGCCTCGCGGCCTACTTCGTGTTCCTCAAGACCTACCTGCTCGAGGCCCCCAAGCTCGGGACCATGGGCATGTTTTTCACGACCTACGCGATCGCGGCCGTGCTCTTGCGCGTGTTCTTTGGCTGGGTGCCCGAGCGCTTCGGCCTGAACCGCGTGCTGATCCCCTCGCTGCTGATGGGCGCGCTCGGGCTCGGCCTGATCGCCTGTGCGACCGGCGAGATCCACCTGATCAGCGCCGCGATCCTGTGCGGCGTCGGACATGGGTTCGCGTTCCCGATCATCTCGGCGCTCGTGGTCATGCGCGCGGGCCCGGACGAGCGCGGCAGCGCGATCGCGCTGTTCACCGCGCTCTTCGATCTCGGCGTGCTGTTCGGCGGGCCGCTCTTCGGGATCTGTGCCAAGTACGCGGGCTACCCGGCGACCTTCGCCCTCGCCGCGGGGCTGGTCGCAACGGCGACCTTCGTGTTCGTGATCTGGGACCGCTCGCAGCGCTCTACGCCGCCGGGCGTCGAGATCCTCGAGGGGTAGTTGGCCTGGGCCCGTCGTGGCGCTAGCTTGTCGGGATGGACGCGCTCTTGCGTGCGATCAACGAGCCCGAGACCATCCGCGTGGTCGCGGCGATCACGACTGACTCGGTCCGCGAGGCCTGCCGTCGCCAGCGAGCTTCGGGGCTCGCGGCCGTGGCTCTCGGCCGCGCGCTGACCGTCGGGGCGCTGCTCGCGACCTTGGGCAAGGGCGAGCGGGAGCGCGTGCGCATCCAGCTCGCGGGCGGCGGACCCGTCGCGCCGATCATGATCGACGCCCACGGTGACGGCCGCGTGCGCGCGTGTCTGTCGGCAGCCAAGGGGCTGCGCCCGCTGGAGCTCCCGGTCAGCCACGACTCGCGCCCGAGCACGGCGACGGCGCTCGGCGTCCGCGGCCACCTGGTCGTGACCCGCGACCTCGGGCTCGGCGCGCCCTACCAGGGCAACGTCGCGCTGAGCTCCGGCGAGATCGACGAGGACCTCGAGCACTACCTCGACCACAGCGAGCAGCTGCCCTCGGCGTTGCGCGCGGCCGTGATCCTCGACGGTGAGGGGCAGGTCGTGCGCGCGGCCGGGGTCCTCGCCCAGGGCTTCCCGGGCAGCGACCCCGACTCGATCCGCGCCGTCCGCGAGCGCCTCACGGGCCTGCGCGCGCTGGTCGAGGCCCACGAGCGCGCGCTCGAGGAGCTCGTCGGCCTCGCGCTCGGCGGCGCCGGCTCGCGCGCGATGCTCGAGCATCCGGTCCGCTTTGACTGTCCCTGCGGACCCGAGCGGGCCCTGAGCGTGCTGTCGACGCTCGGGGCCACGGACCTCGAGGCCCTCGCCAACGAGCAGGACCAGACCGAGGTTCGCTGTAGCTTCTGCGGCGACGCGATCTGGGTCGCCGCCGCGCAGGTCCGCGAGCTGGCGGCGCAGCTGCGCCTGACGCAATCATGAGTCCGGTGAAGGGCAGCCCCAAACGGTTTCGCGTCGTCCCTCAAGAGCAGGGCTCGACCTTGCGCAATTTGTTGGTCCGCCGGGTCGGCGGCCTCGACCGTGATCGCGCGGCCGCGCTGATCCGGGCCGGAGGGGTCTACGTCAACCGCCTCCGCGTGCGCCTGCCCCAGGTCCTGGTCGCGGCCGGCGAGCGCGTGACCGTGTACCTCGAGGCCCTCGACGCCGAGCCCCTCGCGCCCGAGCGGGTCGTGTTCGTCCACCGCGACGACGACTTCGTGATCCTCGACAAGCCGGCCGGCGTCCCGGTCACGCCGACCCGCGAGACCGCCGTCGGGTGTCTGAGCGAGGCGCTGATCCACAAGCTCGAGTCCGAGGGGGTGTCTCGACCCTACGTCGGGGTGGTCCACCGCCTCGATCGCGGCGCCTCGGGTCTGATCTTGTTCACGGTCCGCGGCGTCGCCAACAAGTCGCTGCACAAGCAGTTTCGTGACCACGAGATCCGCCGCGGCTACCGGATCCGAGCGCGGTCCGAGTCGGGGCAGGCGTCCGCGGCCGCGTTTAGCTGTGACGCGCCGCTGATCAAGCTGCGCGAGGGCGGGGTCGAGATCGGCGGGGCCTCGGACAGCCGGGCCAAGTCCGCGGTGACCCACTTTCGCCACCTCGCCGAGCTCCCGCCGCTCGCGGGGCCGGAGGCTGGCGGTCCCGAGCACCTCCTCGACGTCGAGCTCGAGACCGGGCGCACCCACCAGATCCGCGCCCACGCGGCCCACCTGGGCTTCCCCGTCGTCGGAGATCGTCGCTACGGCCGGGGGGCGGTCCCGAGCGCGGCCCCGAGCGCGGCCCCGAGCCACCTTTGTCTCCATGCGTGGACTCTCGATTTCGCTCACCCACGCACGGGCGAGGCCCAGCACTTCGAGTCCGTGCTGCCCGAGTGGGCCCGCGTCCCGGCGAGCGAACGCTGAGCTCGACCCGGCCGGCGCCCAGGTCTTGCTCCGCTTCGCGTCGGCTCGTGCGTGTGTGGCGACTCGCTTGACCCGGAGCACCCAGGCCATGGCGGGGCCAGTGTCACCTGGCTATCCTCGCCGCCGTGAGTCGCCAATCAAGCTTCCCTCGTGTCGCGGTGCTCCTCTCGACCTTCGCCCTGGCCGGGTCGATCGGGTGCAAGGAAGCGCCCCCGGAGGTCAGCGCCAAGGACTACCCGGGGCAGATGGCGCAGGGCTACTGCGAGGCCGTGTTCTCCTGCCCGTGCGACTCGTACCCGTACTCGACCGCCAACGACTGCTTCGCCGATCTGCTCACCGCCTACGACGCGGTCAACGAGGAGGCCTTCCTGTCCGGCCTGATCTACGACGGCACCTGTCCCGCCGCAGAGCTGAGCTCGATCGAGTCGCTGGCTTGCAAGGCGTCGGTCCCCGAGCTGCCGGCCGGTGTCTGCGTGCCGCCTTGCAACACCTGGCACGGCAACCTCGCCGCGGGCTTTCCCTGCGAGGTCATCGCGTCCTCGGCCGAGGTCGGCCTCGCCTTCACGGCCTGCGCCCAGGGCCTGACCTGCTCCGCGGGCGTGTGCGTGAACCCCTGCCAGTCCGGCCCCGCGCTGCCGGGCATCGGTGAGCCCTGCCCCGAGCTCGTGTGCGCGGCCGGGGCGATGTGCGACGAGGAGACCATGACCTGCGTCGCGATGGCGACGCTGCCGGGTCCGGGAGCGGCGTGCGACATGGGCCAGTGCGATCCCAAGACCGCCGTGTGTGTCGAGGCCGCCAACGTCTGCGCCGCGCTGCCGAGCGCCGGTCAGCCGTGCACCGAGGGGCAGTGCGACGCGAACTCCTACTGCGGCGCCGACGACCTGTGCGAGCCGCGTGAGCCCCTCGCCTGCGGCCTGCTCGGCGGCGGCGTCCCCGGCGACGGCGACGGCGACGGCGACGGCGACGGCGACGGCGACGGCGACGGCGACGGCGACGGCGACGGCGACACGGGCGACGGCTGCGCGATCACGCCGCTGCCCAACGCGCTCCCCGTCGTCTGGGGAGGCGACACCAGCCTCGAGAGCGACGACGCCGACGGCAGCTGTGGCGACGGTGGGACCCCCGAGGCCAAGCTCTCGTTCGTCGCGCCGACCTCCGGCACCTACGTGATGTCGACCGAGGGTTCGAGCTTCGACACGGTCTTGTACGTCCAAGCCGGCGGCCAGTGTGGTGGGCTCGAGATCGCCTGCGACGACGACTCCCTCGCCCCGGCCTCCGAGCTCTTCCTCATCCTCAGGGAGAACCAAGAGGTCATCGTGTTCGTCGACGGCTTTGGCGCCGGCGCCTACACGCTGTTCATCGACCTGGTCGGGTGAGGGGGGCGGCCTCGCGCTACTCGCCGAGCGGGCGGTAGAGCACGCCGCTCGCCAGCATCCAGCAGCCGCTGTCGGGGTCGCACTGGATCGCGCCGCCCTCGTTGAAGGCCGAGTCGATCCGGACCCAGTCGTACTCGCCGGCGCCGGTGACCACGTAGAGGCGATCGCCGCTGTAGCGGTAGACCAGGTTGGCGATCTGCATGCCCGAGCCGTCGTTGACGTCGACGAGGCCCGGGAAGTAGCGCTCGGTCTCGCGCCGCCAGCTCTCGCCCCTGTCGCGCGAGATGAGGTCGGCCCAGGTCAGGGCGTCGCCCTCGAAGCGGAGGTCGGGCTGGTCGGTCGCGCCGGGCATCTCCTGGACCAAGATGAAGTGCGCCCCGCCGTCTTCGCTGCGCAGCAGCGCGTTGTTGGACTTGCGCGTCGGGGCGGTCGCGGCCCACACGGTCTGGCCCTCGCCGGCCATGTCGATCACGGGGCTGGAGATGCCCGTGATGACCTCGGTCCAGGTGTTACCGTCTTCGCTGCGGCGCAGCTGGCCCTTGGACCCCGACACGTAGACGACGCCCCCGACCTCGAAGATCGCCCGCCAGTCCCCCTTGAGCTGCTCGTCGCCCGCCGGCAGCCAGGTCTCGGGGTTGATCTTGGCCGCGAGGATCTCGTCCTTGGCCGCGGCCAGCCACATCCCGGCCGCGGTCCCCTCGGAGACCACGTGGACCGCGTTGATCTTGTAGTTGCGCACGAGCGCGCCCTCGACCCAGGACCCGCCTGCGTCGGCCGAGGCCAGCAGCTTGGCGCCGTCGGTGACCAGGACCTGATCGCCGGCGACCGAGTAGCCCGTGGCGCCGTTGCGCCCGAGGTCGAGGCCGTGGGCGCTCGACCAGCTCGCGCCGCCGTCGTTGGTCACGGCCACGAGCGCGTCGTCGCCGAGCGCGAGGCCAACGTCACCGGTGAAGGTCAGCCCGCGGACCTCGGGCATGCCCTCGGGCGTGGTGACCTCGGCGTCGTAGCGGCAGGCCTCGCCGTCCTCGGGGCCCTCGTCACAGGCGCCGGCCTTGGCCGGGAGCTCGATGCCCTCGGACTCGACCCAGTCGACGAGGTTGGCGCTGGCGATGAAAACCCGCCCGTCGCTGGCGACGAAGGTGCTCCCGTCCATCCCGACCCACGAGAAGCTCTTGGAGATCGGCGGCTGGCTGTAGTCCCACTTGGCCCCGCCGTTGGTCGAGTAGATGATCGTGCCCTTGGCCCCGACGATCACGATCTTGTTCCCGCTGACGACGCCGTCGAGCAGGTTGGCGCTCTCCTCCCACTTCTGGTCGACCCAGGTCTGACCGCCGTCCGAGGAGATCGCGACCGCGCCCTTGTTGCCGATCGCGTAGTAGGGCCCGCCGGGGCTGCCGAAGATCGAGTTGGCGCCCTTGAAGGGCAGCGTCGAGCTGACCCAGGTCTCGCCGCCGTCGCGGGTCAGCGCGACCACGCCCTTGCTCTCGACCGCGAACTCCTCGCCGATCCCGTGGGCCGTGCCGCTGACCGAGCACGCGACGCCGCGCCGCTTGCCGACCTTTGAGATCGAGCAGCTGCCTGCGCTGGTCAAGAAGAAGCGCCCGTCGGGCATCGGCGGGAGCTGCTCGAGCTCGGTCCAGTTGGTGCCGTCGGTCGTGCCGTAGCCCTTCTTGCCCGACCAGGCCAGGACCGCCCCGTTGAGCTCGGTGACGGCCTTGGGCTTGAACTTGTCGGGCATCCACCCGCCGTGACCGCCCGAGCCGTCCTTGCCGACGTGGATGAAGGCGCCGTTCTTGCCGATCGCGACCAGGCCGATCTCGGCGGCGACCACGTCGATCAGCGAGTCCGAGCTCAGGCGCGGGAGTCGGCGCCACAGCAGGCCCTGCTCCGACAGCGAGATCGCGCCCTCGTGAAGCGCGACGTAGGGCCCGCCCGGATAGCCGGTCACGTCGCGGACGCCGTCGTCGGCCTTGGTCCACTGCCAGGTCTGACCGCCGTCCTTGCTCACGCCAACATGCGCGTCGCTGGTTGCGACGATCAGCTCTTGCTCGGAGATCGCGTCGGCGACGACGGTCGGGGCGCCGATGAAGGCGTGGCGAGGCGCCCAGTGCTTGAAGCGATCGACGCCCGTGAGTCCGACGAGGGGGCTCGGCTTGGCGGCGGCCTCGTCCGTCTCTTCACCGTCGTCGTCGGGCGCGCCTTCTTCGGCCTCGCCGGCCTCGCTCGCCTCGTCGCCGGTCTCGTCATCCCCCTCGCCGCGGATCTTGTCGATCAGACCGCAGCCGGGGAGCAGAGTGAGGAGGACGACGGTGCTGACAACTCGGGGAGTGCGCATGGGCCTGGGCCAGCCTACGCCAGCGTTGGCCGATGTCCACAGGCCCGAGCGCTCACAGCCCCTTGAAGTCGAACATCGTGCGCAACTTCTGGAGGCCCATGGGATCGTTGGTCTTGATCTTACCCCTGGCGATATCGATGGGGCCGGGCGCCTTGCCCTTGAGGACCATCTTCTCGAACAGCGCGGGGGTGGTCTTGAGGATCACGTCGGCCTTCTCGACGGTCTTGCCCTGCTCGACCGTGGCCGCGTCGGCGTCGATCTTGACGGTGAATTTCGAGTCACCGATCGAGAAGTAGTAGGTCGTCGCCTTGTCGACCGAGCCCTTGATGTAGCGGCTCGGCATCCCCTCGAAGATCTTTTTAACGTCCACGTGTGTGCCTCGGCGGCACCCTACCCCCGGGCGCCCCCCCTGTCGACGGTGAGTCAGCTCTCGCGGTCTGGCCAGAGCCCGCCGACTCCGTGGCAGAATCAGGACATGGGGACCGAGCTCGACGCCCTGTCTGCGTTCGCGGCTGCGCTGGTCGGCGGGGGCGTCGAGTTCGTGACCGCGTTCCCCGGCTCGCCGACGACCAAGCTCGCCCTTCACCTCGAGCGCAACGCCGCAGAGCTCGGCATCGAATTTCGCTGGGCGATCAACGAGAACGTGGCCCTGTCCCAGGCCTTCGGGGCCGCGATGGGAGGTCGCGGCGCGGTCGCGCTGATGAAACACGTCGGCGTCAACGTGGCCAGCGACGCGCTCCAGGTCATGGGCGTGGTCCATGGTCTGGCCGCGCCGCTGCTGTTGATCGAGGGCGCGGACGCCAAGCCCGGCTCGAGCCAGAGCGCCCAGGACAATCGCTCGCTCTACGCGTCGAGCCCCCAGCTGCTGGTCCTCGGTCCGAGCGGCGTGGGCGAGATCCTCACGCTGGTCGCGGAGGGCTGTGCGATCTCCGCGGCCGCGGGCATGCTCGTGGTCATCCGCGGCGACGCTCGCTGCTTCGCGGCCGGGGCCTGCTCGCCCGGGTCCGCGCGCCCGTCAAAAAAGATCGTCGCGCGGCCCTTCGAGCGCTGGCCCGCGCGCGGCTGGGCGCTGGCCACGAGCGCGAGGACCTACGGCCACCACCTCGAGCAGCGGCGCGCGGTGTTCGAGCGCCTGCGTCCGTGGATCGAGCAGCGGCGGGCCGAGTATGGCCTCGACGGCCAGCTTCACCTCGCCGTCGTCGTGGCCGCCCACCTCGGGCCGGAGATCGCGGCCGCGATCCGGGCCCGGCGGCTGCCCTACATGCGCCTGACCGTCGAGCACCCGCTGCCCGAGGCCGCGCTGCTCGAGCTCGCGGGCCGCGTCCAAGAGCTGGTCGTGCTCGAGGAGTGCACGCCCACGCTCGAGCGCGCGCTCGGTTTCCTCGCTCACCGGGCCGGGCTGCGGACCAAGGTCGTCGGCCGCAGCGCCCTCGGTGATCGGCGCCCGATCGGCCGCCTCGATCCGGACGCCCTCGCCGAGCTGCTCACCGCGCTCGAGCGCCGCTGCCCGCCGGGCCGACGCGCGCGCGAGCTGGCCGAGCGCGAGCCCAAGCGCTCCGACTCCGCCGATGCGGTCGATCCCGTCGCGGTCCTCGAAGACCTCCCCGATCAGCTCGAGCGCGAGCGCCTCGCCCTCGACGGCGCCCGCCCGGCCTCTGGCTTCGTCCCCACCGACCCGCGCCAGGCCATCTTCGCCGTCTTGCGCGAGCTCGCGCCCGAGACTTTCATAGCGACCGATCCGGGCGTCACCGGCGTGCTCGCTCTCGCCGGACACCAGTGCGACGTCAAGATGCACATGGGCGGCGCGGTTGCGATCGCTGCTGGTTGGTCGCGGGCCCGGGCCCGAGCCCAGGGCTGCCTCGCCGTCGCCGTCGTCGGCGACACCAACTTGCCGCACTCCGAGTGGCTCGGCCTGCTCGACGCCGCCGCCCACAACGACGACCTGCTCATCGTCGTCGCCGACAACGGCGCGAGCGAGATGACCCAACAGATCGTCACCTCCCGCCTCACCCCCGAGCGCACCCGCGCCAGCCTCGAGGCCGCCGGAATCCCCTGCGAGGTCGCCACCGCCACGACCAACCCCGCCGACTGGTGGGCCGCCATGCTCCGCGACGCCGCCCACGCCCCCGGCCCCCGCCTCGTCTGGCTAGAGGGTCTATGACCCCCCTGGTCGTCAGCGACTCTGCCACGCACGGCCGCAAGCGGCCGGTCGCTCGTTCCTCGCTCGGTGGGCTCTGATGTGCCTTGCAACGGCATGCGTGGCCCCCTAAAGGGGGCTCGAGACGCGCGCTTGAACATTTGCTTCCTGGCAGGGTGCGAAAGCGGCCGGGGCCCCACGGATCAGACGGCGAAGCTCATACCAGCCCACCGAGGCGGTGCGTGGCGCCGTCGCTGACGGCCGGGAGCAAGACCAAGCCCCCCTTGGGGCCCCACGGATCAGACGGCGAAGCTCATACCAGCCCACCGAGCGAGGGAGCGCAGCGACCGAGCGACCGGCCGCGGAGCGGCCGTGCGTGGCGCCGTCGCTGACGGCCGGGAGCAAGACCAAGCCCCCCTTGGGGGGCCACGGATCAGACGGCGAAGCTCATACCAGCCCACCGAGCGAGGGAGCGCAGCGACCGAGCGACCGGCCGCGGAGCGGCCGTGCGTGGCAGAGTCGCTGACGGCCGGGGGGGGTCTAAACCAGCCCTAGTACCGGCACTCGACGACCATGGCTGTGATGTTGTCGGTGCCGCCGGCTGCGTTGGCCTGATCGATCAGCTCGCCAACGCTGGCCTCGAGGTCCGCGGCGTTGTCGACGATCCGGTTGATCTCGGGATCGCTGAGCATGCCCGACAGCCCGTCCGAGCACAGGACGTAGCGGTCGCCGTCTTCGATCTCCCACTTGCCGATGTCGACGACCACGTTCTCGCGCATGCCGAGGGCCCGGGTGATGACGTTCTTGTGGGGGAAGTTTCGGGCCTCCTCCTCCGTCATGTCGGGCCGCGCGTCCTTGTAGTCTTCGAACAGCGAGTGGTCGCGGGTCAGCTGCTTGATCTGGCCCTTGCGGATCCGATAGACGCGCGAGTCGCCGACGTGGGCGACGTAGGCGTGGTCGCCGTTGATCAGGCAGCCGACGACGGTCGTGCCCATGCCGCGCAGGTTCGGCTCGGACTGCGACTTCTGGTAGATGCGCAGGTTCGACAGGCGGAAGCCCGCGACCATCCGATTCTCCACGTAGCTGAGGTTGTGGTCGTAGCGATACGGCCACGTCGCGTCGGCGTCGCGGGAGTGCTGGTAGAACTCCCCGACGACGTCGGCTGCGAGTTTACTGGCGACTTCTCCACAGGCGTGTCCGCCCATGCCGTCGGCCACGATGAAGAGCTGTTCATCCTCGATCAGAGCGAAGTAGTCCTCGTTATGAGTCCTCTTCATGCCGACGTCGGTCTTGGCCGCGTAGCGGATCCGCACGGTTCGGGCATCTTAGTCGACTGGGGCCACCGGGGAAAAGGACCGCGCGGGTCACTCGGCAAGTCGGGCTCGTGAGCGCGGCCCCGACCTCGCGTCATTCACGCGATTTTGGCCCGGGGCGATCTCCGAGAACGCTGTACTCCGAGCCTGTCCCCGCGCGCCGACATCTCGCGCCAACCCGCCCAGGCCTTGCTTTTGAGCCCCATGAGGCCCAATCTGGGGGTCGGCTCCAGCCCCGGCTGAACATCTTGACATCTGCTCAGTGGTCAGCAAGCGTGACGACCGTGCCCAGGGTGCGCGCTCACCTGCTGACGATCGGCGACGAGTTGCTCTCGGGCGACATCGTCGACAAGAACAAGGCCTGGCTGGGCCGTCGCTGCCGTGCGCTGGGCCTCGAGGTCGTCCGCGCGACCACGGTGCGCGATCGTCAACAAGAGATCGTCGACGCGATCCACGTGGCGGCGGGTGACGCCCAGGTCTGCCTGGTCTCGGGCGGCCTCGGGCCCACGACCGACGATCTCACGGCCGCATCCGCCGCGGTCGCGGCCGGGGTCGGCCTGGTCCGGGATCAGGGCCTCGCAGATCGGCTCACGGACTTCTTCGCGTCCCGGGGCCGCGAGCTCGTCGAGACCAACCTCAAGCAGGCCGACCTCCCGGCCGGGGCCAGCGTGCTCGACAACCCGATCGGCACCGCGGCCGGCTTCGCCCTCGACGTGCGCAGCCCCGACGCCGAGGGAGCACTCGGGGCCGGGGCCGGGGCCGGGCCCGGGTGCTGGCTGTTCTCGATGCCCGGGGTCCCGCGTGAGCTCCACCTCATGATGCGCGAGCAGGTCGAGCCCCGGCTCCGCGAGCGCTTCGAGCTCGAGCCGATCCCGCGCCGGATCTACCGGGCGCTCGGCAGCGGCGAGTCCACGGTCCAGCACAACGTCGAGGCCGTGCTCGCGGCCGCCCGTGAGCGCTCGCCGGGCCTGGCCAACATGTTCGTCCACTTCCGGGCCCGCTACCCGGAGGTCCAGCTGATCCTCGAGGCCACGCCCGGCCAAGCGGGAGCGGGCGCGGGCGCGGGCGCGAGCGCGGCCGAGCTCGCCACCCTCGACGAGCCCCTCGCGCAGGCGATCGGTCCGGCCCTGTACGCGATCGAGGGCGACGCCGTCGACGCGGGCGAGGGCTCCGGCGAGCTCGCCGGGCTGCTCGTGCGCAAGCTGATCGAAGAGGGCCTGACCCTCGCCACGGCCGAGTCGTGCACCGGGGGCGGCGTCGGCCAGACGGTCACCAGCGTGTCCGGGAGCTCGGCCTGCTTCGTCGGCGGCGTGATCTCCTACTCGAACGCCGTGAAGATCGCCCAGCTCGGCGTGCCCGAGCGCGTCCTCGAGGCTCACGGCGCCGTGTCCGAGCCGGTCGCCCGCGCGATGGCCGAGGGCGTCCGCGCCCGCCTCGGCGCCGACATCGGCGTGTCGACCACCGGCGTCGCCGGTCCCGGCGGCGGCACCGAAGCCAAGCCCGTCGGCACCGTCGACGTCGCCGTGGCGACCGCCGAGGGCACCACCTACAAGCGCCTGCGCCTGTTCGGTCGGCGCGAGACCGTCCGCTACGCCACGATCATGTGGGCGCTCAAGCTGATCTGGGACCAGCTCCCCGGTCAGAGCTCCAAGCAAACCCCCGCTCCGGCCGGGTCTGCCCCTGCGCAGACCGCCGACTGAGCATCTTGTCTCGTTCGGACAACGTCCGACCCCCGACCCCGCGCTAGGGTCCCCCCACACCGGGCCCTGCCCCAACCCAGCCTTTCCCCGAGAACCGCACCATGTCCAAAGCCGTCCCCGCATCCTCGCAAGACAAGCGCAACGCCGCCATCGACCTCGCCCTCGCGACCATCGAGAAGCAATTCGGCAAGGGGTCGATCATGCGGCTCGACGCCGAGGGCAAGCTGCCCAGCCAAGACGTGCCGGTCGTGCCGACCGGGTGCCTCGGCCTCGACATCGCCCTTGGCATCGGCGGGCTCCCGCGCGGGCGCATCGTGGAGATCTACGGGCCGGAGTCCTCGGGTAAGACCACGCTGTGCCTCCACGTGCTCGCCGAGGCCCAGCGCCAGTCGGGCGTGTGCGCCTTCATCGACGCCGAGCACGCCCTCGACGTCACCTACGCCCGGCGGATCGGGGTCAAGACCGAGGATCTCCTGATCTCCCAGCCCGACTACGGCGAGCAGGCCCTCGAGATCTGCGACATGCTCGTGAGGTCCGGGGCGATCGACGTCATCGTCATCGACTCGGTCGCCGCGCTCACGCCCAAGGCCGAGCTCGA
The DNA here is from genome assembly GCF_002994615.1 of Enhygromyxa salina. Taxonomy (GTDB): domain Bacteria; phylum Myxococcota_A; class Polyangia; order Nannocystales; family Nannocystaceae; genus Plesiocystis; species Plesiocystis salina_A. Next base: position 21,190 of record NZ_PVNK01000165.1, read on the forward strand.
GGGCGACATGGGCGACACCCACGTCGGCCTCCAGGCCCGGCTCATGAGCCAGGCCCTGCGCAAGCTGACCGGCTCGGTCTCGCGCGGGCGGACCCTGGTCATCTTCATCAACCAGCTGCGGTCCAAGATCGGCGTGATGTTCGGCAGCCCCGAGACCACGACCGGCGGCAACGCGCTCAAGTTCTACTCCTCGGTCCGCATGGACATCCGCCGGATCGGCAAGATCAAGCAGGGCGACAAGGTCACCGGCAGCCGGACTCGCGTCAAAGTGGTGAAGAACAAGATGGCCGCGCCCTTCCGCGAGGTCGAGTTCGATATCAACTACCCCGACCCGAGCAACCCCAAGCAGGGCAACCAGGTCGGCATCAGCCGCGAGGGCATGCTCATCGACCTCGGCGTCGAAGATCGCGTGATCGACAAGGCCGGCGCCTGGCTCAGCTACAAGGGCGACCGCATCGGCCAGGGCCGCGAGAACGCCAAGCAATTCCTCTACGAGAACTCCGACATGTTCGGCCGGATCGAGGCCGAGGTCCTCGGCAAGCACGGGCTCGCCCGCGGCGGCCCGACCGAGGTCATCGAAGGCGGCAAGGCCGAGGCCAAGGCCGAGGCCCGGCCCAAGGTCGTCGAGGCCCGGCCCAAGAAGAAGACCTCCGCAGCCAAGAAGCGCTCGCGCTAAGCCCCCAGCCGCGCCCCCGAGCAGCCTCAGGAGTCTCGCCGCACGATGTAGCGGGCGAGCTCCATGTTGACTCGGGGGTGGGTGAACATGCCGAGGTACTGCATGCCGCACCTGCGCATGACCGCGATCGAGGCCGCGTTTTCGGGCATCGCGCAGGCGTCGACCGCGGTCTGTCCGAGGGTCGTGAACGCGTGCTCGAGCAGCACCCGCGAGCCCTCGGTTGCGAGCCCGCGGCCCCAGACCTCGCGGCGCAGGCGGTAGCCGAGCTCGAGGATCTGGTCGTCGAACACGCTCGGCCGGAGGTGAAACCAGCCCAAGAACGCGCCGGCCTCGGAGCCCGCGAACGCGCTGAAGTAGCCGAAGGGCCGCCCCACCCACGCGCGCATGCGGGGCAGGAGCTCGCGCTCGTAGACGCTGCGCGGGTTGGGCTGGCCGCCGCTGATGTAGCGCATGACCTCGGGGTCGGCGTCGAGGGCCACGAGCTCGTCGAGGTCCGCCTCCTCGACGGGTCGGAGCCACATCCGGGGGGTCTCGAAGGTCTGATACATCGTCGGCCGATACCCTGGCCGATCGCCGCGGGCGGAGCAAGGCGCCGGGCTCGGGGCCTCGCTCGCGGCGCCCGGAGCTCCTTACGACCGTGCCGCGAGCGCCCCGACCCCTCGAGCTGGCCAGCAAAATAATAAACGGCGACACTGCGGGCGATGGACCTCAAGTGGGACCGACGGTTCTTGGCGCTCGCCCACCACATCTCGCAGTGGAGCAAGGATCCCTCGACGCAGGTCGGCTGCGTGGTCGTCGGCCCGGACCGAGAGATCCGCAGCACCGGCTTCAACGGGCTGCCGCGCGGCATCGAGGACACGGTCGAGCGGCTCGGCACGCGCGAGCTCAAGTACCCGCTGATCTGCCACGCCGAGGAGAACGCGATCATGCACGCGGCCCGGATCGGCGTCGCGCTCAAGGGCTGCATGGCCTACGTGACCTGGCCGCCGTGCACCCGCTGCGCGCGCTCGCTGATCCAAGCCGGGGTCGACGAGGTCGTGTACCCGGGGCCGATCGAGATCCCCGAGCGCTGGGAGGAGGACTTTCGGATCAGCAAGGCGATGTTCGACGAGGCCGGGGTCTCGGTCCGCGAGGTCGACACCCGCGAGGGCTGAGCGCGGGCCCGCCGATCGGGGGCGCACAGCGGGCGGCGGCGCCGACCTCACGGTCGAGGAGAAGGCTCAGCCTGACTCGCCGTCGCCGGCCTCACCCTCGGGCACTTCGTCTGCCTCGGTCACCTCGATCACCTCTGCGCCGCCGCGGCTTCGGGCCGGCGCGGTGTACGAGTAGGCCGCCCGCACGTCCCCGTCGAGCAGCGCCCGGAGCTCGCCGAGCACGGCGCCGAGCTGGGACACGCCGTTGGATCGGCGGAATCGAAACAGGTCTCGAGCCCGGGCGAGCTCGACGGTCTGCGCCTCCCAACCCGTCACGGCCTTCTCGAGCTCGTCGATCGCCCCCGCGAGCGTCGCCTTCCCCTGCTCGAGGGTCGCGCGTAGCTCGTCGGCCTCGGGGTGGGCGCTGACCTGCTCCGAGGCCAAGAGGTCGTCGGTCGCCGAGTGGAGGGTGGACAGGCGGTCGAGCTGCGCGCGACCACGGGGCGCGGTCAGATAGTTGAGGCCGCGGGAGAACAGCCGATCGACCACGAAGGTCACGTCCTCCACGACATCGACTTGCCTGCGGTAGCGCCGGACCTTGCGGTCGCCGATCTCGTCCTTGTGGTCGCGCAGCGCCCGGGCTCGAACCTCGTCGCGCCGCGCATCGGTCAGGAGCGCCTGGGCCTCGTCGACGCCCTTCAGGACCGTCTCGACAGACTCCGCGATACCCGCCGTCTTGGGATCTGCCGCGAGTCGCGCGCTGAAGTAGACGAGTTGGTCGGTATAGGTTTCGTACTTTTCATTACCTTTTGGCAGTGCCATGAGGCGCGACGCTAGCAACCTTTCTGCCGGGGACAAACTGAGCAGGGGGTGCATGGCTGGCCTTGGAAGCCACAAAATCCGCTCAGAACACCGTCTTCGGCGGTTCAGGGGCGCTGGAGGCGCGGCGAAATTGCCGCTTCATCCGGGCGACAACCCCGCCCGTGCGGCGGGGGCGCACCGTCCCGCGCCTGGGCCTTGGAGCGAGGTGGACAAGCTGCGCGTCCGCTGACTTGGCGGGTGTGACAACACGGCGAGGCGGTGACTCGGCGGGGGTGATCGCGGTGGCAGCCGGGTCGCTGCGTGAGTCGTGGGGCGCGGCGGGAGGGCACGGCCGACGCGGGCGTGAAGCGAGGGGCCCGGCGAGGGTGCCCGCGCGAGTTGGGTCTGAAGTCGACGGCGACGCGGGTTGGCCAAGCAATTGGGGCGGCGCGCTGCCTCGAGCTGCGTGGCGCGTGCAAAGCGTGCGCCTAGTGCCTCGCTCTGCTTGACGCCGTGCCACCGGCCTTGGGATGCTTGGGTATGAGGCGACCCCCCGAAGTGACATCGGCGACGAGACGACGCATCACGACTGGCCTGATGTTCGTGCTCTGTTCGTGTTCATCTGACAGTGATCTCCCTCCGTTGGGAGAGACCGGTGGGACGACGGTCGGTGAACAAGAACAGCCGCTGCCAGGAGGCGCTGGCTGTGAGAACCACTGGTACGACTACGATGGTGCCGTGGTGGCGCTGGAGTCCAATAATTCGGAGGCCCAGTCTGGCTCCCTGGCGGATCATCAAGGCGTCATTGAATTCACTGCGCCACCAAGGACCATTCGTCCGGAAAAACAGGGGACCATCGATCCTCACTTTGCCGACTTGACCTTTGACGAGTTCGCAGATCTCCATGCGACTCCATTCGGAAGCGACTGGTTCGTCGATGGTGACCAGCCGATGACCGATGCAGGCCTTCATGCACTTTATGATTCTCTGCAGACACAGGCTTCCAACTCCCCGCCAGGCGAGTCGACGCCAGTGGCATCTAACTACGAAGTGGAAGGTTTTGACGCCGCCTGGAGTGCCGGCAGGAAGCTGTCGCTCACCTGGTGTATTGGCCGCATCATGCCTTCGCCTTTGGTGGATTCTGACACGCACCAAGAACACCTTGCGCGCGCTGTAGAAACCATGGAGTGGGCTGCCCGTGCATGGGAGCGTACAGGAGACGTCAACTTCATTCACCTGACTGAATATGACAGCCCTGAGTCCCAGAATTCGGGGAACTGCCAACCCGGAGAGAACGGTGTTGTTCTTCGCGTACGGACAGGGCCTGACTGTATCCAAGGTTGTGGGGCTGCCACTTATCCTGAGGCCATCCCGTACAATGAATTTGTTAGCCCCGAGGACGTCGAGGGAACCGCCGAAATTGTTTTGGGCCTCCAGCGGTTCTTCAGCACCGAGACTGAGGCGCGCATCAACGCGCTGCATGAACTCGGACACGTCATGGGGTTTACTCATGAGCACTTGCAGTGGGTGGGCGAACAGGAGGGGGGGGCGTGCACGCTCTTGAGCCAGATTCCATGGCGAGGAGTGACGCCGCCCGATCCAGATTCCGTCATGGCATATGATACGTGTGTCGGGGTCAACAAGAATTTGCCCCGCTTATCGCCCTGGGACAGGCTCGGGTCTTTCTACACCTACAGTTGGGGCCATCGTCGCTCCCTGATGATGAGTGCCGTCAGTGGAGTCAGTGACTACGCCTACGATGGGTCTGGGCGAACCGGTGTTCTTTGGCAGAAAACGAAGGATCCAGAACTCGAGGTTTGGACGTCGATGGGGGAAGCCGGCGAGGCGATCGAGTTCGCCGTCGAATACAAGTGTGTCGACGGTTCCACGCCTCCGTGTTCGAGTTCATTCGACGTCGAAGGGCGTACTCGTCCAGTCAATGCTCACCTCGCTGGCACCGTCAGTGATCTGGACGTTTTGTTCAACGGCCCCGGCCCGGTCCTCGCTGACTGGCTTGTGCTCAACGATGGCGTCGCCCTCGACCCCTGGAATATTGATCTTGACGGCTACGCGGTGCCCGTAGTTGGTAGCTTCACGTCGGGGATCGGTGATCAGATCCTCCTGTATCGTCCAGGCGTCGAGGATGACCCTCTTCTCGTCCTGGATGACTCAGGCTTGTTGGCGATTCCCATGAACCATGCGGGATACGCATATCCACTCGCGGGTCGATACCGAGGTTTTGGCGGCGGAGGGAATGATATCCTGTGGTACGATCCGCAGTATGTCGAGTTTTCGGTCTGGCAGTGGATCGCCGGGAATCCCTTCGATTACATCGAGAGTGGTCCTGCGGACGCGGGGAGCCTCGGGCTCGCAGATGACGCCGAGTACGTGCCGATCCTCGGAGACTTTAACGGTGACGAGATGACCGATATTTTCTGGTACTCAGCTGGTGTTTCCGCCGATGTCATGTGGTGGTCAGTCAGCAACCAAGATGCGGTGATTTTTGAGGCGGCCGATGTGCAGATCGACGGCGAGTATCGTCCGTTCGTGGGTGACTTCGATGGCAATGGGGTCTCCGATATTCTCTGGTTCGCATCCTACGCAGAGGCGGTCAAAGAGACATCGAAGATATGGTACTTCTCCGAAGACGAGACGTTCGCATCAGTCACGTTGTCGACAAACCTCGACTACAGCCCCTACGTCGCGGATTTTGACGGTGATGGCTGTTCCGATATCCTCTGGTATAAACCAGACAATCCGAAGCACGAGAGCCCGTTGTGGCGATGCGTGCCGAACCAGCGTGACTTCGTCTGCGAGCCACCCGTGACGACACCCACCAGCGCGTACCCCGTCGGATTCGGAGGCGCCTACTAATGCCAACAAAATACGAGCTGTGGCTGGCAACCCTGACGCTCACGGTCGCGTGTAGCTCGCGTTCAGTAACCCAGGACTGTGACGGCATGTGTGAGCCCGCGGGGCCCGCGTTCCCGGGCGTCGGCGAGTGCGTGGAGGGGGTCTGCACACCAACCTACGGTGAATGCGCAGACAAGAGCGAGGTCTCGACATGCGCTGAAGTTTGTGAGGCAGAGGGGAGCGTCTGTGTGACCAACGGATGCGGAGGCCACACCTACCGAATTTACACCATCCTGGAGTGGTGCGAGGACCCTGACCGAATTGGCGTCGAGATCGCACACGACTGCAACGAACCTGTCGACTGGCAGGTCAACGCCGCAGTCAAATGTTGCTGCGAACAGCGAGACTAGAATGCGCAACCTCCCAACACTACTAATCGCCGTCGCCGCCCTTGGCTGCATTGAAGAAGACCCCACGACCGGCCCCCCGCTCGAGTCCGCACCCCTTTACCGGACCACGCCGGCCTTATGTGAAGATTGCCGCGTGCTCACACTTTATCGCAACCAGAGCGCGGTCGAGCTGCGCGCTCATCAACCCGACGGCAGCTTCGACGGACGGGCGACCGCGACCCTCTCGGACCCGACCAACGACGAAGTGACGGAACGAATCTCCGCGCTGACCAGCGGCGCGCAGGGCCTCGGCGAGCTCCCGAGCGGTGTGCCGACGGATCTCCCCGTCATTGAGCTGTGGCTGCCCGGGCTCTCGATCAGCTACTCGACGGGCTACCCACCTACAGGCGTGGTTGAGCTCGACGAGACCTTGGCGGCGATCCTCGATGATCTGTCCCACTGCCGCAGCAGCGAGCGCATGACCGTAGACGCAGACTGCGAGCAGCTCGCCTACGTCCCGGATTGAGTCCGTCGCCGAGCTCGCGCCAGGGACGCCCGGCCCGCGACGGATACTGGAGCGCTTGGGCGCGACGTTGCGACGGACACGAAGGAGACGCTGCGCGCAGCCAGCGGTCCGGAGCCGCGCGGAGCCTCAGTCGGACTCGCCCTCGTAGATGCAGCCCGAGGTGCAGGTCTCGCGGACGACGATCTTGCTCAGGCCCGGGAGCGAGTCGCCGAGCTCGCGCCAGATCCAGCGGGCGAGGTTCTCGCTGGTGGGGTTGTCGAGGCCGGGGATCTCGTTGAGGTAGTGGTGGTCGAGGCGCTCGTAGAGCGGCTTGAAGGCCTGCTTGATGTCGGCGAAGTCGAGGACCCAGCCGCTCGCGGGGTCGACGGGGCCGCGGATGTGGACCTCGACGCGGAAGGAGTGGCCGTGGAGGCGGCCGCACTTGTGGCCCGGGGGGACGTTCGGGAGCAGGTGCGCGGCCTCGAAGCGGAACTCCTTGAAGACGTCCATGGCGGAGGGGGTTGTAGCACTTGGAGGAGTCTCGGCCCAGGGGTCATGACGCGCGCGGAGGTGGTGAATGTCCAACCGCGACAGTGCCGCGGCCTGGTCGCGATACTTTGCTTGATTGAACAAGTTCTAATGATTGGGACGTGATCCCATTCATTGGGTAGTTGGGTGTGATGAATCCGAGGAGTCTAAATCGCAACGTTGTCCAATACATACGAGCTTCGGACAATAATCTAGGCAACTACGCGAACCGAGTCATGTGGGGCAACCGCGACGAACGAGGAGGCCGCCAACGGCGTCATAGGCGGTCGTAGGTGGCGGTTCCCGTAATTCGAGGCGGATCCGATCGCGCGGGTTTATCGGCGCCAACATCTATGGTACGACACCGCGCTATGCAGGACGTCCAGGGCCTCCCCGACGACCGAGAGATCGCCCTCGACCGCGTCGGCGTCGCCGGTCTCTGCCATCCGATCGTCGTCCTCGATCGACGCTCAGAGAAGCAGCGTACCGTGGGCACCTTCGAGATGTCCGTTTCCCTCCCGCGTGAGCAAAAGGGGACCCACATGAGCCGCTTCGTCGAGGTGCTCAACGAGCACCACGGCGAAGTGACGATGCGCACGGTTCCAAAGATCCTGCGAGATCTCCAGACTCGTTTGGATGCGTCGAGTGCGCGAGTTGAAGTCGAGTTTCCCTACTTTCTCGAGCGAACTGCGCCGGTCAGCGGGGCGACGGCGCTGATGGACTACTCGTGCGCGTTCATCGGCGAGCTCAGCGAGGACGAGGATGACTTCGTGCTTCGGGTACGAGTTCCGGTGACCAGCCTGTGCCCCTGCAGCAAGGCGATCTCTGAGCGAGGCGCCCACAACCAGCGGGGCTACATCACGATCTCCGTCCGCACTCAGACTGATCTCGACGGGGATCCGCAGCTCGTCTGGATCGAGGAGCTCATCGAGGTTGCCGAGCAGTCCGCGTCCGCGCCTGTCTACCCGTTGCTCAAGCGGCCCGACGAAGCTCATGTGACCGTTCAGGCCTACGACAATCCGGTTTTCGTTGAGGACATGGTTCGCAATGTTGCTCGGCGGTTGCAGGACGAACCTCGAGTTCACTGGTTCGAAGTCCACGCCGAGAATCACGAGAGCATCCACAACCACTCGGCCTTCGCCCAGGTCACGTGGTCGCGCAGCGAGCCTCAATGACCGTCCACATCGTGGCCAGCTGCACGGAGCGCAAGCGTGCGTCCGTGCCCAAGGACCTGCGCGTGCGGGCTCTCGCGGACGGCCCGGTGGAGCAGCGCGCCGCCCGCTGGCTGGTGAAGTTGGCCAGCTCGGAGGCGACCCCGAAGCAGGCGAGGGATCTCTACGGCGGCGAACACTGGAAGTTGGTCCTCGAGCTCGAGAGCGCGCTGCGGGATGAGCGGGACAGGATCGAGCTCTCGGTCGCGTCTGCGGGCTACGGGCTCGTGTCGGCCGATGAGCCGCTCAGGCCGTACTCGGCGACCTTCGCGGCCCGCCAGCCGGACTCGGTGGTTCGGCCTCAGGATCAGAGCGACGCCTGGTGGCGCGTCATTTGCGCGGGCCGAGGGGCGCCAAATTGTTTGGAAACCCTCGTTGCTGGGGCCGAAGGTCTCGTCGTGATCGCCTCGGCGAAGTACCTTCGAGCCATGCTGCCGGACCTGCTCCGCGCGCGCGACGCTCTCCCGGATCCCGACCACCTCGTCGTGTTCGCGGGCTCAGATCTCGCTGAGCTGGGCCCATCGCTGATCCGCGTGGACGCGCGAGTCCAGGTCGCGCTGAACACGAGGCCTGACGACCGCCTTCGCGGAAGCAAGCAAGGTCTCGCAGCGCGCACAGCGAAGGAACTGCTGTGTCGGACCCGAACATGGCCGCCTACCGCCACGAGCTTGGCCAAGGCGTACCATCGGCTGGTGGCTGACGTTATGCCTCCGCCAATTCTCGACCGCGTGCGCCATGAGGACGATGGCGTGCGGGCCTTTATAGGGAAGTCGCTGGAGGAGAACCCTCGCGCGGGCTGGACCAGCTTGCTCCGAGCGTGGCGAAGTAGCGGCCAAGCCTGCGAACAGAAGCGTTTCAAGCGCCTCCATGGCGAAGTCAAGGCGAAGAGGTCCTGACCGGTGCAATACTTTCTTCCCGATAGCCAAGACCTCGTCGACCCGAGCTTCGATTTCGAAAAAGAGACGCGGAGTCCAGACCGGGTCCGACACCGCGACGACCGCTATGCCCACGAAATCTTTGGTTCCCGTGTGTTCGACGGCATCCTGGTATCCAAGGGGATCGTTGACTCGAGCGGCGGAACCGGTCGCTACACGGGCCCGCAGCGGCGGCGCTTCGACCGAGACGGTGCCAAGCGCTTCTTCCGTGCTGTCCGCCACCCGTGGGGCAAGCTCCGTTTCATGGGCGACTGCGGGGCGTTCACCTATGTGAAGGAGGAGAAGCCGCCGTACTCCGTTGACGAGGTCGTGGAATTCTACGTCCGCGGCAAGTTCGACCTCGGCGTTTCGGTTGACCACATCATCCTCACCTACGACCCCGACTGGGACGCCTTCGGCAAGTCGTCCGTCCCACCCGAAATTCTTCAGCGCCAAGAGCTCACCCTCGAGCTTGCGCGGGATTTCATCAAGAAGGCCAAGAAAGCGGGCAGTTTCACGCCAATGGGGGTGGCGCAGGGCTGGAGCCCTGCTTCGTATGCGCACGCCGTCAAGGCGCTGCAGAAGATGGGCTACCGCTACATCGCTATCGGCGGGGTCGTGCCGCTCAAAACCCACAAGTTGATCCACGTGCTCGACCAGGTCAACGCCGTCCGCCAGGCGCGGGTCAAGCTCCATCTGCTCGGCGTGACCCGACTCGAGAAGATCGCCGATTTTCGCTCTTTTGGCGTGGCCAGCTTCGACAGCACGTCTCCGCTGCGTCGCGCCTGGCTAGACAACAAGGTCAACTACTACACGCCGGATCGTTCGTACACGGCCATTCGGGTCCCTCAGGTCGACGGCAATGTTCGGCTGCAAAAGCGTATTCGGGCTGGAGAAGTCAAGCAGGAGCACGCGCTCGCGGCGGAGACCAAGTGTCTGAAGTACCTCGCCGAGTTCGACGCTGGGAAACGTAGCGAGCGATCAGTTTTGAAGGCCCTCACCGAATACGAGCGCATCCACGACCCTGGCGGGGACCGGTCCGAGGTCTACCGCGAGGTCCTGGCTGACCGCCCGTGGAAGGCGTGTAAGTGTGAAGTCTGTGTGGGCCTCGGCCACCACGTGATCCTGTTTCGAGGGGCTGAGCGCAACCGTCGTCGAGGTTTCCACAACATTGGTGTGTTCTACCAGCAGTTGAAGCAGGAGCTCGCGCGCCCGAAGCGCCGAACGCCCGCCCGTGAACCCGAGCAACGTGTTCTGAGCGTCTAGTTTTATGCGCAAGTCCAGTGCAGTCATCAAGGTTCCGGCGATGGAAATTCGCCAGTCGCCGGGACGCAAGCTCTACACCTTCGCGGTCGACGGCAAGCGCGTGTACGACTTTGTTGACATCTCACGCATTCGGCGCAATGCAGGGGCGGAGCTCGAGGGCTATCAGCGCCCGGAGGTCGTGGCTCACATCCAGGAGATCAAGGAGTACATCGAGAGCGACGCTCCGATGATCCCCAACGGGATTGTGGTGGCCTTCGACTCGCGGGTGAAGTTCAAGCGGGTCAAGTCCGCGGCGCTCGACATGAGCAGCGACGCGGTGATGGGGGTGCTCGAGATCCCGGTTGGTGAGCATGGCAAGCGCGGGAAAGTTGGCTTTGTCGTTGATGGGCAGCAGCGGCTCGCGGCGATCCGGGGCGCCAAGGTCCAGAAGTTTCCGATGCTTGTCTCGGCGTTCATCACTGATGACCTTCGCCAGCAGACGGAGCAGTTTATCCTCGTCAACTCGACGAAGCCGCTGCCGAAGGGGCTCATCTACGAGTTGATCCCCCACACGGATGCGAGGCTGCCGACGGCGCTGCACAAGCGGCGGCTCGCGGCGTACCTGCTCGAGCGACTCAATCATGAGGAGCAGTCGCCCCTCTACAAGATGATCCGGACCCCGACCGCTCCGGACGGGGTGATCAAGGACAACTCGATGCTCAAGATGCTGGGCAACAGTCTCAGCGATGGGGTGCTCTACGAGTTCCGCGAGCGCAACGAGTTGACCGTGGAGTCGGTTGCCAACATGTCGGCGTTGCTTCGGCGCTTCTGGGGGGCGGTCAAGGAGACGTTTCCGGAGGCGTGGGGGTTGAAGCCACGTGAGTCGCGGCTGATGCATGGGGCGGGGATCGTGAGCGTGGGCAACCTGATGGACCACATCGCGTCGCAGCGGACTCGGCGGTCGGTGATCCCGTCGCAGAAGTTCTTTCGCAAGCACTTGTCGTTGGTCGCGCCCGAGTGTGCGTGGACGAAAGGGGATTGGCGGTTCGGGCCTGATGACGTTCGTGCTTGGAATCAGGTGCAGAACACGAGGCAGGATGTCGAGATGCTGACGGATTTTTTGCAGCGTGCGTACGAAGCCGCGGCGTAGTGATTAGGTTCGACGTCACCCGCAAGATCGAATAGCTTGGTTTCCTCAGGTTCGGCCTTGGCCCGATGCTATGGGGTGGCGTACGTGACCAACGCGTGATCGAACCGACTTGGGCCACCTTGGATGGCCAGACTCGTCCTTCTGTTCTTCATCACTAGACGAGACTAGATGGCCACCCTGGTGTCCGCGTGGTAGGCGCATGCGTCCCGTCGAGGTCGCCGACACTCGGGACGGCGTCAGGTGTCGGCAGGGAGCGCGAATTACGCGAGTCGCCGGCATCAACGACGCCCAGCCTCGTTGCGCGGATTCGCCCGTGCCCTGTGCTCTCTCAAGACTTGTTTGTCGGGGCCCAACTCCGATTCAGCGACGTTGCAGCATAAACGTGACCCGTCACACTCTTTGCTGGACACGCACCCTACAAATCTTCTATTATCAACCCAGGTCCGATATGAGGTTCGTCATCTCCACTGCTTCTTCCGTTCGCGGATTTGGATTCGGCAAGCAGAGCCTGGGCGAGGGGCGCGTCGAGTACTTCATCTCGGCGGCCGACGAGGTCTGCTCCGTAACTGTCCCGCTAGCGACCATCCTCGAGCGAAGGCTCGAAGCCCAAGAGCGCGTCTACTTCCAAGATGGCTTGCGCTGGAAAGTCGGGCGACTCGACGAATATGTGACACCTACGAGAATCTCGCTCAGGTTGCCCAACGACGAGTGGCACGAACTAGACATCGCCGATGCTCACGTTCGTTCGGATCTCCCGCTGGGCGACCCGCTCGGGCTTTTGCAGCAACGCACCACCCACACCCCATTTTGGCACAACTACAGAGCCGACCTCGTACGAGCCATCGCCGAACAGCGCGCGTGCTACCGTGGTCTCCTCGGCCTGGCGTCTGCCAATGTGGAGATCTTCGCCCATCAACTGCTCGTCGTCCAGCGCGTGCTCAAGGACCCCGTTCTTCGCTATTTGCTCGCCGATGAGGTCGGTCTCGGGAAGACCATTGAAGCGGGGACAATCATTCGTCAACACTCGATCGACGAGGGCGACGAGGCACGCGTAGTCGTGCTTGTCCCCGATCATCTCGTCGACCAATGGCGGGCAGAACTCAAACACCGGTTTCACATTCCACGGCTGATCGAATTCCCTGGTGAAAGCATCAGCAACGACCCTGGTGTGCAGGTGCTCGGCCACCGCAACGTCCCGCGGCTTCTGGACCTGGAGCAGCCGCCCACGCTGGTCGTGATCGACGAGGCCCACGAAGTCGCCCGCTACGCCTTCGAAGAGGGCAAGCAGCGCCACGCCTTCGATATCGTCAGCAATGTCGCCAAGGATGCGCAGGGCGTATTGTTGCTGTCCGCGACGCCTGTCCTGCACAACGAGGACGCGTTCCTGGCCATGCTGCATCTGCTCGATCCCTCCTCGTACGACCTTGAGGATCGTGCAGATTTTCGCGCCAGAGTTGAGCATCGTGAACTCATCTCGCAGGCCATCGCTGAACTCGACGATGAAGCACCGTCTTTCCTCGTCGAAGGCGTGCTCGACCGACTCGAGGAACTCGCAGCGTCTGCCCCGATCCTCGATCAGAAGATCAAAGAGCTCAGGGGGGCGCTCGATGTCCTCGATGATCTCCATCTCGCCGAGCTCGTGGCCTCGTTGCGTTCCTACCTACAAGAGCGCTTCCGTCTCGACCGCCGGCTGCTCCGGACGCGGCGCAAGCAAGACGATGTCCGCCCCGACCTGCCCACTCGCCAGCTCCACCCCCTGAACTACGATGATCCCGTGCGTCGGGCGGCGTTCGAGTGGCTCGAAGGCTGGCGCTTTTCCACGTCCGGCGGCGAGGACACCGACGAAGTCCGCCGCGTGTTTCTCGAACTGCTCGAGGCTGCGCTCATTCACCCTACCACGCTGGGGGAGGCTGCGGTGAAGCGGCGCAATGCTATCCGGGCCAAGACCCAACGTGAACTGTTCGAGGGCGAAGTTGACAGACTGGCCAGGTTCACGGCGGCGCCCGTCGCCGAGGACCCGCGCCTGCTTGCGCTGCTACAACTGATCAACGCCGACATCCCGCGCAAGAAGTGGGTGGTGTTCTGCTCAAGCCCGACCGTCGCCGCCCAACTCTGCAGCGCGCTGCGCAAAAAGCTGTTCGACAAGGTCGCGCATGTCGGCGCGGAGGACACATCCATAGCGAAGGTTGTCGCGGACTTTCATACACAGCAGGACCTTATCGTGCTCGTCTGTGATCAGGGCGGTGAGCAGGGCCTCAACCTCCAGGGTGTGGACGCGCGCCTCGTCCACTTCGACCTGCCGCTCTCACCCAACCGGATTGAACAGCGGATCGGGCGACTCGATCGCATCAACGGCAACCGCTACATCACCTCCTTCGTGCCCGGACTCGATGTCGAGGTCTCGCGTCGGACCTACGAGGACGCTTGGGCTGAGTGTCTCGCCAAGGTCGTGCGCGTGTTCGATGATTCGGTTGCTTCGCTGCAGCACGTGCTCGACGCGGGGACGACCTGGCTGCGGGGGCAACTGCTCGACGAAGGCGTCGATGCCATCGCGGATCTCGCCGAGCAGTGGCAGGCCGAGGCGGGTGAATTCAGCCTCAGGACCGAATCGCGGCGCGTCGAGCAAGAGGCGATGCTCGACCAGATCGAAATACTCGAGGGTATCGAAGACGTCTACCCCGGGCTCGACAACTACGAGTACGACGAAGGTGCGAACCGATTCACGGACGCCGTCGCGCGCTGGGCGACGAGGGCCCTCGATTTCAAGCTGCATCGCAACGGCAAGCATAGCGACACCCTCGACTTCGAGCACGGGCCTACCACGCTGCTGACCCCCAGCCGCCTGCGCACGACATTCGCGGATGCCTTTGTTAAGGATCGCAAGCGGCACAGGCCACACACTGGCTGGCTCGAGTTCGACCGTGGGCGCGCGGCCAAGACCGACAGCATGCCGATCGCCCGCGTCGGCCACCCTTTCGTCGAGGGCGTGCGCAAGCTGATGGAGCACGATGAGCGCGGGCGCGCCTACGCGATGTGGCGCGAGGTTGAGAACTTTAACGAAGTGTTCCCCAGCGCGGGCTCCGAGGCCCTGTTCTTTCGCTTCGATTTTCTCATCGAGGCCAACCTCGACGCGGTCGTACAACTCGCGCGAGACAGGAACGTGTCACTGGCGGCGATTGCGCGGCGGGCAGAAGAAGCCTTCCCGCCGCTATACGAGACTGTCTGGATCGACATTGAGGGCGACGAGGTCACGCAGGTGCAACTCGAGCAACTCGGCCGCGCCTACAGCCAGAACTCGGGCGACAAGAACCTCCGCGACGAGCGCTGGGATCCCGTCGACGCCCTCGGACTCTACGCCGACTGGAGCGACGTATGCAGCCTTGCGCGGGAACGGGCGCGGCAGCGACTGGAGCAGCGCACCGAACTTAGCAAGCGACTCGAGTGCGCAACCGACTACGTCGACGAGGTTTATCGCGAGGCCAAGCGCGGCCTTGAGGCACGCATCCAGGCCGTCGCGGGGCGTCAGGGTGATCGCCGGATCCTTGCGCTCGAGACCGAGATTCACCGCTGCCTCCACGGCGCTCTCCAGCCGCCCACGGTCCGGCTCGACTCGGTCGGTGCCGTGGTCCTCGCTGATCGCCCGTTCCCGAGTTGAGATGAACGACTTCAGCCAACTCGCCCGACTTCTTCGCGGGTGGCCCGAACTCGACGTGGAGGCCCACGCGTTCGAGACCGACAACTATCGTCGGTTGTTCACCGCGCTCGAGACCTCGCGCGAGCGCCCCGAAGAGATCGGCAGCGGAGACCTCGCAGGCCTCGTCCGTCAGGTGTTGCGCGGCATGGGTCGCAGCGACGCCGAACTCGATGTCCCGCGAACTCGCCCCTGGCCGTCTCGCGCGCAGTGGGAGGCGAGCGGGGTCGAGGTCGTGCTCTCACCAGCGACCCACTATCGAGTGCGCGCGCGGCCTTGGCGACCGAGGTGGATCGCAGACGGTGATCTCGAGTCTACTGCGCTCGGTGAGCCTGAAGTCCCGGTGGAGACGAGCGAACTGCCCGTCGATCCGGTCACGGCAGCGACGCTGGGTATCTCTGGCTACCGCTCGCCCGGGCAAGCGGCGGCGATCCGCACCGTTGCGCTGCTCGAGCCCGGCCAGACCCTCGTGGTTGGCCTGCCGACTGGATCGGGCAAGACCCTCGCCATGCAAATGGCGGCCATTCGCGCGGCCAAGCGCGGCATGCTCTCGGTCATCGTTGTGCCAACCACGGCGCTGGCTGAGGACCAGGGCGCGCGTATGCAACGACGTCTCGAGCGCTCGCTTCCCGACCAAGCCACCTACACTATTGCTTACCACGGCGGGCTCGATCCCGAGGACAAGCAGGCACTTCGCCAGCGGCTCAACACCCGTCGTCAGTGCATCGTAATAGCCTCGCCGGAAGCCGTTGTCAGCGGACTGCGGCCGATCCTCGATCGCGCCGCTCGACAAGGTGCGCTCGCGTGGGTTGTGGTCGACGAGGCACACATGATCAGCCAGTGGGGCGACGATTTTCGCCCGGAGTTCCAGTTTCTCGCAGCCTGTGTATCGAGTTGGCGCGAGGTCTCGCCTCCCGAGCAGTCACCGCGAGCCCTGTTGCTCAGCGCGACCTTGACCGACGAAAGCGTGGCCACGATGCGGACCCTGTTCGCGCATGACGACGCACGGGCCTTTCACGTGCTCGTCGCGCCCGAGCTTCGCACCGAACCGCACTACTGGATAAGCGAAGCATCTTCAGTCAGCGAGCGCGAGCAGCGTGTGCTGGAGGCGGTCCGCCACCTGCCGCGTCCACTGCTCATCTACACAGCCAAGCGCGACGATGCCGCTCGGTTGCACGATCAGCTGCGCACGGGCCTCGATCTTCGGCGTGCGGCGCTGTTTCGTGGGGGCGACGCAGGCACGCTCGAGGGTGCCGTGAAGCTGCGCCAGTGGGCCGAGGGCCGCCTCGACGTTGTCGTAGCGACCTCTGCGTTTGGTCTCGGCATGGACAACAGCCACGTCCGCGCGGTGATCCACGCGTGTATCCCGGAGACCGTCGATCGTTTTTACCAGGAAGTCGGCCGGGGCGGCCGCGACGGTCGTGCTTCGCTGTCACTGTGGCTGCACACGGGTCACGACCTCGCCATCGCCAAGAGGCTCGCCGAGACCCAACTGCTCGGTCTCGACCGCGCTTGGGATCGCTGGTCGGTGCTGAAGAACAACGGCGAGTTCGTGCTCGGGCAGGACGACTGTTTGCGCGTGCGTCTCGACGACATGCCCCCGGATCTGCGCCAAGAAAATGAGGTCAATCGCGCATGGAACGTCCGACTGCTGACGCTCATGGCCCGCGCGGGGCTGGTCCGCCTCGCTACGGAACAGCTCGAATTGCCGGAGCGGGAGCCCGACGAGTCCGACATTGCCTACGACAATCGCTGTCACCAGGCGATGAACCTCGCGTTTGGCCACGCGGTCATCCACACTCCCGTGAGCATCAGCAAGGCGGTCTTTGACGACCGTGTCGCGGCGACCCGGGCCCAGGCGCGCAACTACGACAGGCGAGACCAGGAGCGCCTGCAGGATCTGCTCCACGTGCGCCGTCCCTTCAACGAGATTTTTGCCGAGACGTACACCCTGAAGCTCGGTCCACGGACCGTGGAGCCCCTGGCGTTTGGCGGCCAGTGTCCGCGCACACGGACGGCCAGGCCGATTCCGCGAAGCCGGCCGCCGATCGCCTTCAGCGAGGGGCTGCTCGCCGAACGCAGCTCGCAGCTCGACCTCGGTATGCGGCCCACGCCGCGCCACGTCTGGATCACCTACGGCCCACCCCCAACCAACAAGTTCAAGCGCAATAGTTGGCTCGGACCCTTTCGCAGCTTGCTGAGGTATCTGCTTGTCCGTGGGTTCCTCGAGTTCGCGGTCGCCGACGGCTTTCGTGATCTGGTCGAGGCGTCCGAACTTCCCGCGATGTCTCCAGCCGATTTTTTGGTCCTGCGCGGACTAGGCGACCGCGATGGTTTCTCCATCGAAGGGGCAACGGAGCTCCCGCTCCCGCGCTTGAGTCTGGTCTCACCAGATACCCGCTCGGGCAAGGACCTCGTCGCGCTCACCATCCTCGACCGACCATGTCACGTGATAGTGTTCCCTGAGTCTGTGCGCGATCATGAACGTCCCGATCGACTGTTCACCGACACCCGACCACACTATCGTCTCGATAGGCTCATCAACCAGTGGTCACTATGAGCATACTCAACTACGCAAACGACGGCCGTCCCCCGATTCTGCTCGTGGTCTGGCGGGCGCTGCGGCATCTTGGCCCGACCAGTGAAGACCGCATAAAGAAGCTGTGCGCACCCGAGTCGATCGGTGACGCTAAGCACGTCGGCAATACGATCCTGCGCTACAAGCAACTCGGCGTATTCGTCACCAGGGGCGAAAAGCTCGCTCTCGCGTCGCCCTTCGACAGGCTCTCTCTTGACGGCGACGCTCAGTATCGGGCGTTTCGCCGCGAGGTGCGGCGGCGTGTGCTGCTGCCCGAGAACAATGAGGACTTTCTTCGCCGCGAGCCATCGGGGGCCGCGGACTTTACCCTGGCTTGCGCGTGGATGCTGTCCGTCGACGTGTACAAGCCCGACCTCCACCGGCACTCGGTCGTTCAGAACCTCGAGAAAGACCACCTCAAGAACATCATTCCGGGCGGTTCCAAGCAGGCCGATAAGTACGTGCTCCAAAACGATGTGCGTTGGAACGCATTCAAGGCATGGATGCCGTTCTTTGGCTTCGCCTGGAACGAGCCGTTCCAACTCGATCCGAGCGAGGCGATCGAGGACGAGTTGTCCGAGATGTTGACCGCGAACGAGTGGGTCACGATCAATCGCTTCATGGTCAATCTCGGGCAGACCATTCCGGTGCTCGCCGAGGGTGATTACGTCTCGCGCGCCCGCGCGCGAGCCGAGGCCGACGATCAGTGGCGCCGCTTCGATGCCAACGAGATCCCGCCCGCGGTTACGCGAGCGCTGCTCGGATTGGAGGCCATTGGCTCTCTCGAACTCGACGACCGGGCTGACGCCGACCGCCAGGTCATGCTCGGCTCGGGTTTTCGACCGCTGTGCAACGTTACCCACGTGAGGGCCAAGGAGGTCGGGTCATGAGCGCCCTCGACCAACTCTGGCCGGGGCTCGAGCAGACGCGCGCGACCCTGGGCACCGACGCTCAGAGCCTCGCGCCGCACGTGCTGCTCGCCGTCCATCAGCCCATGAAATTTCGCCGCGTCGAGTGGGGCAAAGAGGCCAGCGAGTCCCCCCTGCGCGACGAGTACGAGATTCTCAACGCACTGCTGGCGCCTGAGAGCGACGGCTGGACGATCGTCCCCATCGAGGGCGAGTCTGGCGTCGGCAAGTCGCACGTCGTCAAGTGGCTTGAGGCTCAGTTGCATGCCCGTGATGACGCTGCGCAGCGCCACGTCATCCTCGTCCCCAAAAATTCCAGCCTCAAGTCGATCATTCGTTTGATCCTCGATCGTCTCGACGGTCCCGAGTTCGATGAGATACGCGCAGCGCTCGAGCGTGCCAGCGAGAGCATCCCCGAGGTCGCGGCCCGGCAGTTGCGAACCCAAATCGTAGTCGCACTGCGCGAGGAGGCCAAGGACGCAAACCAACGGCGTCGGGCGGGTACCCGCTCGCAGGAGGACGCCGAGATCGAGTGGGGCGCGACGGTCGCCGCGCTACTCGACGAGCCCGCGTTTTGGGCGCAGCGCTTCTTGGGCGATCCGGACCGCGACCCCGGTGTCGTGATGCAGATCGTTCGTAACCTTTCGTACGAGGGCGCCATCGAAGTGCGTCGCTTCGAAGCCGGAGATTTCCAGGACCTCGGTGAGTTGGTTCCGGTCAAGGATCTGAGCAAGAGCGTGCGTAAGCTCGTCCCCATGTTGCAAAGCGCGACGCGGCGGGAGCAGGTTGCGGGTCTGTACAATCGTGTGCTCGATCGTGCGACCCAGAGCCTGCTGGACCTGGGCGGCACGCCGCTGAGTGAGGTGTTCCTGCGCCTGCGCGAGGCGTTGCTCGCCCGCGAACAAGAGTTGGTCATTCTCGTCGAGGACTTCGCCGTGCTCTCGGGGATGCAAGAGGCGCTGTTGCGCGCCCTGGTCCAGGAAGGGCGCGTCGACGGTCAGCGACGGTACTGCACGATTCGCAGCGCGCTCGCCTATACCCGCGGAACTCGGGTGATTGGGAGTCTCGACACGCTCCAGACCCGGGCGAACGTGCGTTGGGTGATTGAGGACAAACTCGCGGACGAACACGAGATCATTGAGCGCGCGATCGAACTCGTGGGGGCCTACCTCAATGCAGCCCGCTGGGGCGAAGCCAAGCTGAGCACGCTTCGGATTCCAAGCATACACGGCGAGGCGGGCCCTCGAGTCCCGAAGCACCAACCCGAGGACGTGAGCCCTAACGAGCAAGAAACTATCGAAGCGTTCGGGAGTAGTCATGGGGGCTTTCCCTTGTTTCCTTTCAACCGGGAGGCCATCGGCTCACTCGTTCGCGAAAAGTGCGCGATTGCCGGCAGGCTCGTGTTCAATCCGCGTTTGATCATTAACCGGATAGTGCTCGAGGTCATCGAGTTACGCAGGCACTACGAGCGCGGTCTGTTTCCTCCACCGAGTCTGTCCACGAATACCGAGAGCCTTGTGATCGCTACGGATGTTATCGGCGCGATCGATGCGCAGTCGCAGGGGCACTACAAACGCGTGATGACCTTCGTGAGCTACTGGGGCGGTAACCCGGACTCGCTTGGCATCGCGGCCCGGATTTCGCCGCTGCTATATTGTGCCTTCGATATCCCTGTGATTGACTTTGGCGCGGCCACGCCAAAGAAACAGTCGCGGCAGTCCACGCCAAAGCAGCGAGGCGCCTCGTCCCTGCCCGACAAACCCGTCGTCGCTACGGATCCCTTCGACCGGAAGTGGAAGGACCTTCTCGACAAATGGCAGCGTGGAATCCAATTGGTCCAGCGACGGGCCGGTGAAATTCGTAAGGCCATGGCCGCCGCGATGTATGCGAGCTTCCCTCACGACTGGGCGGGCAGTCGACCACCCTGGGAGACGTCAGCACTCGAGGCAAAAGAAGCGCTCGGTTCGAAACACACATATGTACCGAACGCTCGTGGCGGGGGTGGCCTCAGCTTCGCGGACGCCGCGATCGTGCTGTGTGAGGACGACGTCTGGGCCGACGCGCGTCGGGCTGTACCGTACCGCAAAGAGCTTGAGGCCGTGCTCCGGTTTCACGACGTCCCCGAGACCAAGGGACGGTGGGACTACGTGGGCGGGGAGGTCCAGGCAGCCCACTACGCTCGCTTCGTCACCCGTCGACGTCCGCGCTACCTCGCGGCGGCGGCAGCCGAGCGAGCCAAGCGAGCCAAGGCGAGTACACGGACCCTCGTGGAAGTCCGTCTGCTCAGCGCCGCGGTGCTCGGTCATGCCGTCAGCGGAGGCAACCACCTCGACGCCGCCCTCGACGTACTCATGCGCGAACTGCCCCAGCAGCCGGTGCGCTCGGAGCTGTCGGGGGATTGGCGCAGGCTGCTCGAGTTCGCTGGGCGGCGGGCCCGCGAGGCCTGGGCGCACCTCGTCGACCTCGTCGCCGTGCGCCAGGGCTATGGTAAGCGCCTCGGAACGCGCATCCTCGCCATTGACATCGTCGAGGTCGACGCCGCCGCGCGCGAGTTCATGAAGACCTGGACGCTGACAGACAAGTCGAACGACCTGCGTCGCCCGCTCGACAAGGGCCTGGCCTCACGGAGCAGCGAGCTCGCCCGGTGGTGCAACTCGGTCACCGGCTGGCTCGGCGACAGCTTCGACAAGGACGAGTTCATGGCGGAGATCAGCTCACTCCTGACCGAGGCCAAGGCCAGCAAGCACGAGCAGCTCGTGCCCGACGACGAGATCAAGACGCTGCGCAACCAGCTAAAACGGTTTCGTGACGCGCGCGTTGCCGAAGCCCTCACCAAAGCTCAGCGCGGTAGCACTGGCGAATGGGGCCCGGTTACGCTCGCCGCTTTGGCCTACGACGACGCCGAAGCCATGCGCATCACCAACGAACTCGGTGGCCTCCTCGAGCGCATGCTCGGGCGTGTCGAGGGACGGCTCGAGGCGACGGCGGGTACGGGAGCCAAGGCACGCGAGCAGATGGCCCGCGAAGTCGAGCGTGAGCTCGAGCTGCTGCAAAACGCGCTCGACTCCTGGGGGGAGGCAACGTCATGACGGCGCTTGAGCGGGCGAAGCGGCTGCGCGAGCAGCTCGAGTTGAGCAAGGACGACGCCAAACACCACGACGATGCCAAAGCGCTCGAGCAGATGCGCGCCGTGCTCGAGCAGCTGCGCACACAGCTGCTCGAGCAGCTGACCACGGCGAGCCTATTGGTGACCAAGGAGGTGTTCGACGCCGCAGCTATGCCGGCCCTCGACAAGCTGCAAAAGTCGGTGCGCGACAACATCTCGGCGTTCGACGGTACATCCCAGTCTCTGCGCAAGAGCCGTAGGATCACGACGCTCGAGAAGCGCGCGAAGAAGGTAATCGGCACGCTCGAGGAGGCCCTCACCGAAGCCTGGGCGAACGAGTTCGCCTCGGCCCCCAGCCCGCAGATGCAATTGCTTGGGCAGATCGAAAAGGTCCCTGGGCAGGCCGAACTCGTGGCCCGAATTCGCGCAGCCAACACTCAGCTGCAAAGCTTTCGAAGCACCGTTCCGACGCACGAGGAGACATGGACGAGGTACCTTCATGTGCGCGACGATCTTGAGGTGCTCCTGGCAAATCTTGGCGCCGAAGCCTTTCCGGCGTCAGCCCTGGCGTTTTGTAAGGCCGCGCAGGCTGGCGGCGCGTCCGTCGACATGTTGACCGATGAAGTCCGCGAGTGGCTCGAGCAGCACGAACTGCTCGACAGCCTGCGGATTCGCTTCGTATAGGCGGGCTTCGATGGACTCAATCGCCCCCATTGCTCTCCTCATCCTCGACGAACTCCAGCGTCGCGAGGCGCGACTGCTCGCGTGGGGCATGGTCGACGGCGCCTTTACCGAGGACGAACTCATCGAAATAGCGACCGAGGTGGTCGAGCGCGAGGGCGCGACGGAGGACCCCGAGGACGCGCTGCAGTGGTTGACCGACGCCGTGCTGCTCGTGCTGCTCGAGCCCAACCACACGGGCCGCTACCGTACGCGCATGGGAGAGGGCGTGCGCTTGTTCGCCAGCTTACGCCAGTGGTTCCCCACGCAACGCTGGACGGCAGCGACGCCGCTCGTCGCCGACTTTCGTTTCGTATTGCGCCCACGTCGCTATCCCGCGCGCAATATCCCCGTCACCGACGCGCTCGCCAGGATCGAGCAGCATGTGCGCTGTGACGACCTCCAGCGCAGCGTCGCCTTGGCCCTACTCGGTGGCGCGGACTCGACCTGGCAGCTGGCCGACTTCCAGGTCGAGGCGACCCAACGTGTCTTGAGCGAGGCGACCTCGAATCGCACTTCGGCGACGATCGTGTGCGCGGGCACAGGCAGTGGCAAGACTCTTGCTTTCTATCTCCCGGCGTTCATGCACATAGCCCGACAGATGTCGAGCGAGCCCTCGACCCAGTGTCTCGCGCTGTACCCGAGGATCGAGCTGCTGCGTGACCAGCTGTCCACGGCGGTCGCCAACGCGACTCGGGTCGAGTCGGTCTTGCGCCGCCATCATGGCCGACCGATGTCGATCGGCGTGCTCTACGGTGGCGTGCCTCGCCGGGCCGCGGGAGTTGAGGCCCACTACAACGAACGGGCGTGGCCGCTGCTTGACGCTAGGGGCGCGCGCGCGCGTCGCTGCCCCTACCTCGACTGCCCCGACTGCGGCGGCGCTCTCGCTTGGCCCGAAACCGATCGCGCCCGCGAGGTCGAGCGGCTCGTATGTACGCGCTGCGAGTTCACGCTCGACGGCGAACGCCTTCGCCTGACCCGCAAGAGCATGTGCGATCGGCCCCCCGATCTGCTGTTCACGACCACGGAGATGCTCAATCGCAGCCTCGCCAACTGCCAGCACTGGCCGTTATTCGGCCTCGGCAATCGGCGTCCTCCCTCCTTGGTCTTGCTCGATGAGGTCCACACCTACGGTGGCAGCTCCGGGGCGCAGGTCGGGCTGACGCTGCGACGCTGGCGACATCGCAGCGGTGCCCAGCCCCACTTCGTTGGTTTGTCCGCGACCCTCGCTGAGGCTACGCGATTCATGAGCCAGCTCGTCGGCACGTATGCCAGCCGAGTGGCGACGATCGAGCCACGAGTGTTTGTGACCGAGGGCTGCGAGCAGATCCTCGCGTTGCGCAGCCGGCCCAAGGTGGCGACGCTGTCGACGACGATCCAGGCCTCGATGCTGCTGCGTCGCTTGCTCGACGCCGAGTCATGCAAGAGTAAGGGGGCCGCCGGTGAGCGCATCTTCGTGTTCACGGACAACCTCGATGTCACCAACCGTCTGTACTTTCAGCTCGGGGACGCCGAGGGCTGGTACCGCCCCCATCGACCACGGCGCCCGGCGCCCCACCCACCGCTGGCCTCGCTGCGTCGCCGCGGTGACCACGAGTACGCGGCGCGCCTCGCCGCCGGCCAGGCCTGGTCCGTCTGTGAGGACATCGGGCACGCGCTCGACCCGAAGCACCGGGCGATCGTGAGCCGCACCAGTTCGCAGGACACCGGCGTGACCGGTGACGCGGAGATCGTCGTCGCTACGGCCTCGCTCGAGGTTGGCTTCGACGATCCGAAGGTCGGCGGGATCGTCCAACATGGCGCTCCCCTCGATCCCGCCGCGTACCTGCAACGCAGGGGGCGCGCCGGGCGCGGTCGCGTCATGCGGCCGTGGACGGTTGTTGTGCTCTCGGATTGGGGCAAGGACAAGCAAGCCTATCGCGCTTACGAACACCTGTTCTCGCCCCATGTGCCGCCGCGACACCTGCCGATCAAAAATCGCCATGTGCTGCGCATGCAAGCGACCTTGGCGTGCATGGATTGGCTCGCCGGGCAGATTGAATCCGGGGATCTTTGGCAGGATCTTGGCCGGCCCGCGCGGGACGATCGAGATCGCGCACGCCAGCGGGCGATCGCTGAGCATGTCGAGCGCCTGCTGCAAGACGCCCGACTGCGCGACAGCTTCGCCCGCTACCTCCGCGACGCGCTTGGCCTCAAGAGCGTCGACGAGGCCTTGGCATTACTGTGGGAGCCACCACGCTCGCTGGTGTTCTCGGTCTGGCCGACGCTGATCCGACGCATCGAGCGGCAGTGGCGGCGCGTCGATGGTGGACACGACAACCTCGCCCGCCATCCACTGCCCGAATTCATCCCGCGCGCGCTGTTCGAGGATCTCAACCTCCCCGAGGTAGCGATTCGCTTGTGCCAGTCTGAGGCGTCTCGCCGCTCGAGCGACGTCTCCGAAGAGTGGATGCCGATCCGCCAGGCCCTGTCCGAATTTGCTCCCGGCCGGGTGTCGCGACGCTTCGGTGTCGCGCACGCTCTCGACGCCCACTGGGTTCCTCCACCCGAGATCATTCCCGGCTCACTGGACATCGAGAGCTTCTGCCCGGCCCCCGATGCGCAGGCGCTTGGCGAGTTCCAGTACGTCGTCGAGGGGGCCATTCGCTCGGTGCCAGTGATTCGGCCCTATCGGATCCATACAGAGCAACCCCCAAGGACGATCAACGACCGCTCCAACTCGCGGCCGATCTGGCACACGCAGATTATCGCGGACGCGTCGGGGACGATGCTTGAGATGCCCCGCGGTAGCGCGTGGGGTCGGGTGATGAGTGTCTGCTTTCACACACACATGCACGGCAACCCAGTCGAGCTTCGCCGGTTCTCGACGGCGACCCAGGCCGATCGACGCCAGCGCGACGGGACTCGTGCGAAAGGCCAGATCCACTATCTCGCGGGGGAGACGCCCGTGGGGCTGGGTTATCGCGCGAGCGTCGACGCGATCGTCGTCGACCTCGCGCTGCCAGATGACATCGTCTCGATCGTGTCCCGCGATCCCGCATTGGTCCGCAGTCTGCGCGTCAGCTTGTTTCGCCACCGCGCCAGCGTTGATTCGGATCTCGCGCACCTCGATGCCTTCGAGTTGCAGGTGTTGCTCGAACTCTATCTCGCCTGTGTGGTCGTCTCGGCCGAGCAGCAGGAGTCGTCGACGCGCGAGGCGATCGATCGTATCGCCGCGGGCCGCGCGGCGCACCTCGCTAATCGCCTGTACCCGATTTTGCGCGCCGAGCACGACGCACAAAACGGCGAAGATGAGAACTCGCTGACCACGCCCCTCGAAGATCCGCAGGTCCGCGCAGGCCTGACCCGCGCGGCCGAGGTCCTGGTCCGACCCCTCGCGGCCGAGGATGAGCCACGCCTACGCGAGATGACCAAGGCCACCATCGGTGGGGCTCTGGTCGGCGCTTGCAGCCGCTTGTGCCCCCAGGTCGACGCGGGTGACCTCTTTGTCGAGCTTTCGCCTGGGCCTCCAACCGCCACCGAGTTGCCTCCCGAGCAGTTGTGGCTGACGGAGGCGACCGTTGGCGGGGCGGGGTTCGTCGAGGAGGTGCAGCGTCGCTTTTCCAAGGATCCGCGTCGCTTCGTCCAGCTACTGGAGGTCGAACTCGAGCCATCCGATCACGAAGAGGTCGACCACGATCTACGTCGGGTCATCGCAGCCCTGGATCCGGACGATCCAGCATACAACAGCGAGTTCGCTAGCAGCGTCGCGGACTTTCGTGAGGCGAGCAGCTTCGCGGACCAACACCGTCGCTTCGAGAACGTGCGCGAGCAGTTGCGCGCGCGAGGCCTCGCTACCACGCACGCTTCGACGAGTGCGCTAGCGCTGAGGGTGCTGCGCGCGGGCTCGAGCGCCCGCACCGACGCGTTGCTCGCTAGTCTCGTCTGCCATCGCGATCGGGTTGAAGCGCGCCTCGAATTCGAGGTTGGCGACGCGAGCTTGTCCGCGTTGCTGGCCGAGGACCCCGAGTTTGTTCGTCATTTCGCCGATGCCCTACCTGAGTGGACCCGCGGCCACGAGCCCGCAGTTTTGTTCAACTTCGTCGTCGCGCAGTGTTGGCCTCACGGTGCGTCTGTCCGTGATCGTGCGCTCGCGTTTTGGAGCCCCTTCGCGTCGACGCCGACGTGCGATCGCTTGCTCCTGCATGCCATCGTTCCTCACGCGATCGTGACCTTCTGCATTACTGACGAGCACTGGCGCAGCGCGCTCGACGACGCCTTGCGCCAGCACGGGCGCGCGGGCTTGCGCGCGAGCATGGACCAACTCGCGGAGTTGCGCCGCGCAGTCCTCGAACTCAGCTCTACGCCCCTCGAACTTGACTCCTTGCTCGTTTATGCTCGCGTCCGGGCCTGCCGACGCACGACGGAAGGCATGACCCTGATTTTCGATATGCCGGAGGCCTTCCAGTGACCGTTGCACGCGACATCTTTCGTCACTCTCGCTACGCTCGCAACGAAGTCCGTGAGCTGCTGCAGAGCGTGTTCGTAGCGGAACTCCTGAAGCCGAGCCCGGAGTTGTGGCTGGTGTCACCGTGGCTGAGTGACATCGAGGTCATTCGTGATACCGCGGGCGCGTTTGGGGCGCTGACCGAAGGCGATTCGACCACGACCCTAACCATGTCCGCGGCTCTGACTCGGCTCGCCATGAGGGGCACACTGGTTCGCGTCGTCACTCGTCCACGAGCCAGTACGGAGATTTATAACTCACTCGCGCGTCGCGGGGCGATGGGGCTCGACAATTTTGCGTGGAGGGAGGCGTCGGAGCTTCACACCAAAGGCCTAGTCGGTCACGGCTATCGCGTCATGGGGTCGATGAATTTTACTTTCTCTGGTGTCGATATTAACGATGAAGCGGTCCGCTTCGATCGTGATAATGGCGCCATCGCGCGGACGCGTCTGCAGTTCGAGCACGATTATGGAGGCTTGGATGCTCGATCGTGATGCTCGCGTCGCCCTGGCCGCTGGGTTCTTCGCAGGCGACAATCAGATCACGTGGTCAATGATCGAGCGGGGGACGTTCGAACCAGGAGTCGCGCGCGCGCTGGAGCCCTGGCTCAATCGGCTCATCGATGGCGATGACCCGGTGTTCTTGCCCTACAAGGCTGCGAATGTCACCGTGTGGTACGCCGCTTCGTACACCAATCGCGGCTTCAGGCACCTGCAGGAGGCGCTGACGGCGTTCGTCGGCCCGAGTTACTCGAACTACGTGGGGCAGCCGACCCGCCTCGACGCGAGCGCTCCTTCGCAGCGCGCACTGATTCAGGCATTTGGTCCTCGCGTGATACGTTTCGAGGTCAAAGACGAGTATCGCAAGTTCGTGCACGCGCGCCTCATACAGTTCGTTGAACTGCGGGGCCTGACCCCCAGCCGCAGCGAGAACGTGGCTCGCCCGACTGGTCGGATCCTCTCTGACTTCGATGAGGCTCTGCGTCTAGGTGCGCTCGACATCGCTCGTGTCTGTATCGAAGAACTCGAGTCGGGCGGACACCTCGACGCGCAGAATATCCTATACCTACGCATCTGCCTTAACGAAGCGAGCCTTAATTGGCAAGATATCCTCGATGCGGAGGCACGTTATTGCATGATCAGCGCGGCGCGGCGACCCCGACTCGTTAGCCAGGCGTTGCTGCGCGCAGTCTATGTCAGCCGCCTCGCGGGTTACCAGGCGGGCGAAGATCCCGAGGGCGCCCTGGCGCAGTTTCGTTCGAGCGTCGTTTCTGAGATCGGACCGCTGCTGACCACGCGAGCGATCTACGACTGCCCCGAGGCCGACGTCATGTTCACGCTGCTTGGAATCGTCGAGGGGCACGGCGCCGATTGCTTACGTGGCTCGCTCGCGGTCATCGAGGAAGACTCGCAGTGGCGTGCCTGGATCGAGCAACTGCTCGCTCTCGCTGAACCCGGGCCCGGTCCTTCCGCCGGCGCGCCCTCCGATCCGCTGGGGCGCGCGCGGGGCCTGCAAAGCAGTGGCACGCTCGACGCGGCCTGGACGCTGCTTCTATCGCTGCCTGACTCGCCTGAGGTCGTACTCGAGTTGCTGCGCTGCGCTTGCGACATCAGTACGCTTGCGTGTGCTCGCGTCGCGCTCGACCGTTTCGACGACCTCACGCCC
Organism: Enhygromyxa salina; assembly: GCF_002994615.1. Taxonomy (GTDB): domain Bacteria; phylum Myxococcota_A; class Polyangia; order Nannocystales; family Nannocystaceae; genus Plesiocystis; species Plesiocystis salina_A. Next base: position 49,749 of record NZ_PVNK01000165.1, read on the forward strand.
GAGGACCGGGTTTCGCTCGCCAGTCGGCGCACAATCGCCGGTTATCTTCGGCAATTGCGCGAGTTGCTGCCGGACGACTCAAGCTACCAGCGCTTGCGTGAGCGCTTTGACGGCGCAAAAAGGTGCGTGCGAGACCAGCCCGAAATCACGCTCGCGGACTGTAATCAGATTGTCGAGCAACTGGTCCTTGACGCCTACCGGCGCCATGTAGGTCCGCTGCCGCCGCGACGCCAGCCGGACGAGTTGCTCATTAGCGCGCACTTCCGTCAGCACTCAAGCGGCCGAGTCGTGCGCCTGATGCGAGGCGTGCTTGAACTTGGAGGCCATAGCGACCCCGACGACCTGCCCAGCCCGCGAGATGTCGAGCGGGTGGTCGAGGATGTCGAGGAACTGCTCGAACACTACGCGCCACAATACTGGCACGCGGCGCCCGAGCCGAGCGAAGGCAGTCTGACCTCCGCAGACGCGCCCGGAGCAACGACTCCGGCGATCCCATCTAGCTGGCTTCAGTGGGTAGAGGCCGTCAAGGACAACCAAGAGTGGATGGATGCCGCGGTGGTCGCAAAGCGCGGGTCGTTCGAGTGGAGCAGCGAGGCGTTCGAGTCCGAGGCGAGCGCGCTTGCCCTGTCCACCTCACTCGGCAGCCTCACGCCACCCGGAGAGACACGCATTCGTGAGGGGCTCCCTTACCTACTCGTTGGGCTGTCCGCCTGTCGGCGGCCCGCGCGAGCCCTTGTGGACGCACTCGAACTGTTGGTCGTGATCCATCTGTCGGATCCCGCCCCCGGGCGTCTGTTCTTTGCCACACTCGCAAATCTCGTCGAACTCATGCTCAGCGTTGGCGTCACGGCCAAGCAATACGCCGAGCTCGTCCGTGAGGCGATGGTGAGTGTCGATGCGCACGGAGCCCCGGCTGAGTTCGATGGCTGTCTCGAACTCCTCGACGTGCTCGTATCCAATAAGCCTCTCGTTCCGCAAACACGCACACAGCTCGCAATGATGGTCATGGAGCTCATGTGCCGCCACTCGCGGCGAGTTAGCGTCGAGCAGCGGCTGCTCCTCGCGGCCTTGCTTAGTGAGCTTGAATTGTCGATACCCGAGCAGTTTCGCCCGGCATCGGACCCGATCAATCCGGAGCCGCTGTCAGCGCTGCGGGGCAAGCACGTCGCGCTGTACTCGCTGAAGCAGACGGTGCTCCATCGCATCTCGAGCCTATTGCGCGCCGCAGTCAAGGAGATTCGGGTCTCAACCTTCGATGACCACGTCGGTGGGAGCGTAGCCTTGCGCGCCGCAGCCCGCTCGGCAGACGTTTTCGTGATTGCCACGGCGGCGGCCAAGCATGCGGCGACAAATTTTATCGAGAGCGAGCGCGGCGACCATGGGGTGACGCTCAAGCCCGCGGGACAGGGGAGTTCGAGCATGCTCCGAACTCTGGTCTCCTACTGCACCGAACACGACCAGCTCTTGAACTCCACCATGACATGATTGTCTGCACTCGAAGCGGTCTGTTTTTATCAGGGATCGAGATGGACGCGGGCTTCAATGTCGAGACCGCCCTATCGAAGTCCTGCGCCCGACGACGTCACTCCAGCGGGAACCGAAGATGACGAGTTTATGCTCTACGACTTGGAAGCGGTGCGACGAGAACGCTCATTGCGAGATAGGGTTCCTCAGTGAGCCCCCAACCCCCGCCCCCCAGCCACCACAATCAACGCCGGCAACACCAACAGATCCATCACCAACGCCAGCCCGATCACCACCGACCCCAGCACCCCAAGCAGCTGCAGCGGCGGAAACGAAGACCCCAGGTTCAGCCCCAGACCGCCCACGATCACCAAGCTCGTCACCGCGACCGCCCGCCCCGAGTGCCGGATCGCCCTCCGGACCGCGTCCTCGACCCTCGCCCCCGCGGCCAACTCCTCGCGCGTCCGAACCATGATGTGCAGCGAGTCATCCACGGCGATCCCCAGCGCCAGCGTCAAGATCACCGCGGCCAGCGGATCCAGGACCTGGGCCAGCACCCCCAGGGTCGCGTAGCCAAGCAGCAGCGGCCCCCCGTTGGGCAGCACCGCGACCAGGGCGGGCCACAAGCTCCGAAACGACAGGCCGATCACGACCAGGACCACCGCAAACACCAGCCCGAAGCTGTCCCGCAGATCCCGAGTGATCCCGTTGACCCCCCGATAGGCGAGCAGCGCGGTCCCGGTCGCGTGGGCCTCGACCTCAGCCCCGGCGAGCCGACCGATCAGCTCGGCCTCGGCACGGTCCGCGAACGCAACAAAGGCCACGCCCCCGGCGTCGGGGAGCCCGGCGTGGATCCGCAGCCGCCGGCCATCGTCCCGCACGAGCCGGTCGAGCGGGGCGTAGGGCGCGATCAGCTCCAGGCGCGCGTCGACCCCGGCCCGCGTCGGCGGGATCGTGCTGCCCTCGCGCATCAGCACCCCGGTCCCGGCGACCACCGTCCCGAGGCCCTCGACGGCGCGGACCTCGGGCTGCTGTGCGAGCCAGACCTCGAACCCGTGGATCGCGGCGAGCAGCGCAGGCTCGCGCAGATCCACGCCCTCGGCCCCACGCAGCTCGAACTCCAGGCCGAGGACCCCGCCGAGCGCCTCGTCGACCCGGGTGCTCGCGACGCGGGTCGGGTGGTCCGCCTCGAGCAAGCCCGACAGGGTGTTGTCGATCTCCACCCGCGTGGCCGGAACGATCGCGAGCAGCAACACCGCCGAGCTCGCGACCAGGACCAGGCCCGGCTGCCGGATCGCAAACTCGACCACCGCGTCGACCGGGCGCAAGCCCGGCAGCTCCGGCGCGAGCTGATCGTCGCGCACGAAGGAGAGCAGCAGCGGCACCAGCACGATGACCGTGACGAAGGCCAGGCCGATCCCGAGCGCCGCATAGAGCCCAAAGCCGCGCAAGATCGGCATGTCGGCGACCGCCAGCGAGGCGAAGCCCGCCGCGGTCGTGACCGAGGTCAAGAGGCAGGCCAGGCCGACCCGCGAGCAGGCCCGGACGATCGCCTCGTCACGGTGCGCGGGGCTCGGGTCGGCCCGCCGCTCTTCGTGGTAGCGCGCGACCACGTGGATCGCGTCGGCGACCGCGATCACGGGCAGCAGGGTGAAGTAGGCCTGATTGAGGAGCCCGACGGCCTCGCCGGTCCAGGCCATGATCCCGACCAGGACCAGGAGCGGGACCGCGGCCGCGACCGCGGGGATCACCACGCCGTGGATCCGCCGAAACACCAGCAGCAGCGCGAGCCCGATGATCGTCACGGTCAGCGGCGCGAAGATCAACTGATCGTGGACGACCAGGGCAAAGAAGCTCGCGCGGGTGGCCGGGACCCCGGCGAGCTCGCGGGTCAGGCCGACCTCGCTCAGGGCGTCGTCGTGCGCGGCGATCACCGCCTCGAGCTCGTCGACGGCGGCCTTGGTCCGCTGGACATCGTCGCTCGAGAACGCGAGCTCGACGACGATCACGGTCTCGCGCCCGTCGGCCGAGAGCAGGGTCGGCACGAAGGGCAGGCGCTCGAGCAGGTCGCGGCGCTGCTCCGGCGTCTGCTCGGCGAGCGCGAGCCTGGCCGCGAGCTCGGGCACAGAGGTCGGCGTCAGCTCGGCCTGGCCGAAGCGCGCGGGCTGGGGCAGGGCCAGGCTCGTGATCGAGCTGACCGCGTCGACCTTGGGCGCGTCGGCCAGCGCGTCGGTCAGCGCAGCGATCGCCGCGAGCCGCTCGGCGCCGAAGACCCCAGCTTCGTCGCCGGGCGCCTCTGGATGAACGAGCACGAGCAGGGTGTCGTCGTCGGCGCCCCAGGTCGCCTGGTGCTCGGCGAAGCGCTGGGCCGCCTCGGACGCGTCGCCGTAGAAGGCCGTCGAGGAGAAGTCGATGCGCAGGCGGGTCAGGCCGAGCGCCGCCGCGACGATCAGCGCGAGCAGGCCGATCAGCGTGGCGGTCCGGCGCCGGAGCACGGCCCTCGTCACCCGCGCCAGGAGGCGGCTCGGCCACGTGGAGTGCTCGCGCTGAGGCACGGGCCGAGTCTATCCTGAGCGCGCATGAGCAGCGATCCCGACGCCGACGCCAAGCGCGACGCCCCCGAGCCCGAGCCGTCGATCCCCGCGCGCCCGGCCGCACAGATCCGCCGGCCCCCGGTCCTCTTCGCCCGGACCGCGCCGCTGATCGAGCGGCTCGAGCAAGCCCTCGGCGGGCCCTTTGTCAGCTACTGGGTGTCCGCGAACGCGAGCATGAGCCAGGAGGACGTCGGCGCCCTCGACCACGTCCTGCGCCGGGCTCGGGAGCTCCAAGATCGGCCCCGCCGCGTGTTCTTGTTCATCAAGTCCGACGGCGGCCAGGGCACGGCGGCGCTGCGGATGACGAACATCCTGCGCCACTTCGCCGACGCGGTCACGGCCCTGGTCCCGCTCGAGGCGGCGTCGGCCGCGACGATGCTCGCGCTCGGAGCCGACGAGATCCAGATCGGCCCGCTCGGCTATCTCTCGGCCGTCGACACCTCGATCCGCCACGCGCTCTCGCCCCTCGATCACGTCAACGGTCGGGTCAGCGTCAGCCACGACGAGCTCGTGCGCGTGGTCCGGCTGTGGGCCGAGCACGCGGGCCCGGGCGCGGCCGGCAACCCCTGGGGCGAGCTCTACGACTACGTCCACCCCCTGGTGATCGGCGCGGTCGACCGCGCGAGCTCGCTGTCGATCAAGCTGTGCACCGAGATCCTGTCCTATCACTTCGAAGATCACGAGCGCGCCGCCGCGATCGCGCGGGCGCTCAACTCCAACTACCCGGCCCACGGCTACCCGATCACCCTGCGCGAGGCCCAGCGGATCGGGCTCCCGGCCAAGGCGCTCGCGCCCGAGGTCGACGAGCTGCTGATCCAGCTCGGCCAGACCTACGCCGAGATGGGCCAGCGGGCCGACACCGACTTCGACCCGCGCAACTACCACAGCAACGAGATCCGCAAGATCATCGAGACCCGCGGCCTCCAGCTCTACCACCAGTCCGACAAGGACTGGCACTACCGCGAGACCGAGCGGCGCTGGACGACCCTCAACGATCGCAGCTCGTGGCGAGAGCTGCGGCTGATCGCAGGCGAGGAGCACACCAAGGTCGTGCACCTTTGAACCCCCAAAACCAAAACCCCGAGAACCAAAACAAGAGGCCGGCGTCGCTGCCGGCCCCCTGGTTCATCTGACCCTGGTCGCTCAGGCGCCCGGGATGATGCAGACGCCGACGTCCTCGTATCCGGGAGGTGCGGTGCCCTCCTCGAAGAAGGCCTGGCACTCGGTCCCGGCGATCAGGCAGGTCGGGTCGCTCACGTCACAAAACGCGGCGCAGCACGACGCCCCAGCGCACTCGGGGTGGACCTCGGCGGCCAGACACACGGTCCCACCCACGCAGTCGTTGATGAACCCGCAGGTCTCGCCCTCGGCCAGGTCTTGGGTGGCGAAGGCACACACGAAGTTGCCGCTGAAGTCGTAGAAGCACGAGTCGGTGCCGGGGCAGTCCTGCAGGAGCGGGTCGCAGGCCAGGAGGCACAAGGTGATCGAGCCCTCGTTGGCGATCGAGCAGCCGTAGCCCGGCTCACAGATCGGGTCGTCGGGCGAACCGGTGCACAGGGAGGTGCAGGTGCCGAGGTTGTCCTCGTTGACGTTCCAGCACCAGGTGTCCTCGCCGCAGTCGTCGGTCGACTCGACCGTGCCGTTGTAGGTGCAGGGATCGCCCGGCTGGCCGTCGCCGAGGACCTGGACGCACTTGTTGGCGTCCCAGTTGCCGCCGGTGCTGCCGTAGGCGACGCACTTCTCACCGTCGGGGCAGTCTTGCGTCCAGGGGTCACACTCGGACACGCCGACGACGTCGCCGTCGTCGGGGACGAAGCCCATCGTCGTCGTCCCTGAATCCGCGTCGTCCTCGCCGAAGTCCTCGCCTCCGCTGGTGTCACCAGTCTCGTCGCCGTCACCGTCACCGTTGCCGCTGCCGTTCGAGGCGGTCGCCGCCCCACTCGTGCCGGGTTGGTCGTCCTTGGCGCACGCTTGAAGCGTCAGCGCTCCGCCGATGAGACACAGGGAAAGCAGTCGAAGAGTTTTCATGGCTCGCATCCTCTCTTGGTTGGGCTCGGTTCACGAGGGCCGCGGTCCTGGCCCGGCCGTCAAGGTCGCTACTGAGACTTATTATCTAAGACAGATTCGGTAGCTTCCATGAGCTATCAAAAGTAATTGGAGTGAGAATGCTCTCGCGTTGTCTGGTGCCAAGCCGCGGTAGCGTCCGGCACATGCGCCGAGCAGCAACCATGGTCCTCCTGGCCCTCGCGACCGCGTTTGGGACTGCGTGCAAGTCGGAGCCAGGCGAGGCGGGGGCCTCGTGCAAGGCGAAGGACGACTGCGTCGCGGGCCTCAACTGCCTCGACGGCAAGTGCACGAAGCTCGAAGACGAGGCGGCGCCGGAGCCGACCGGCTACTGCGCGACTCTGGCCGCGCTCGCCGGGAGCTGGACCTTCGACACGACGGTGATCGGCGCCGAGGACCTCGCGCCGCGGGGGATCAACGGTCACTTCCAGATGACCGTGACCGTCGACAACTGCGAGGGCAAGATCGCCCTGACCAAGTCGGGCTACGACGACGTGGTCTTCTCCAACAAGAAGATCCAGCAGTCGGACGCGGCCCTGAGCGAGTCGCAGCTGATCCCCCACGCCGCCGAGGCGACGGTCTCGCTCAAGGGCAAGCCCACCCACACGATGACCTTCGTGGTCCGCGACGGGCAGCTGTTCGGCTACTACCACTACGCCGCGAGCGAGTGGACGCGGGCGGGGATGTGGGGCCACCTCCGCGGAGTCGCGGCCGGGCAGGATCTCGCCGAGGTCGAGGACTTCTCCGCCCAGCCCTGCGAGGTCCGGTGCCTGACCCAGTGCGACGCGACGAGGCGCGGGGCCGACGCGACCCTCGACGAGCCGGCGCTCGCGGCCTGCATGACCGCGTGCGGGGGCGACGAGCCGATCGTTGGTTGTGGGCCGGGCGAGCCGCTGCCGGACGAGCTCGTCGTCGCGGTCAACGGCCCGGTCAAGTCGCTCGACGAGCTGTGCGGCGAGACCACCGCGAAGCTGCTGGCCGCCAACGGGCTCGAGGGAGCTGGGATCGGGCGCTGCGATCGCAAGCCCAAGATCAAGGACAAGCCGACCCTCCGCAAGCTCGGCAAGGGGCGCCTCGACGGCTCGTTCAGCACGGCGCAGCTGGTCGAGGTCGGCTACTTCGACGTCGGCTACACCGGCCACCTGATCCTCGCGCTCGAGACCGAGGCCGGGTGGTTTTGGACCGCGCCGCTCGCCGACTTGAGCATGGCGGGGGTCGGCGGCGTGTCGGTCACGACCCAGTCGTTGACCCTGCGGCCCAAGGACCTGCTGTCCGCCGTCGGCCGCGAGGTCGTGGCCGAGATCTCGGTCGAGACGACCGACTCGGACCTCGGCGTCAACGAGGTCTCGATCGACGACACCAAGCGGGCGATCGTGTGCTCGGCTGGCTCGCCGCCCGTGTGCATGCGCGTGACCACGGACTGGTCGTCGCAGCGCACGCTGATCGACCCCGACGTCGACAACGATCCCAACAAGCACCCGGACCTCGGCGGCGAGCGTGGCGAGGTCTACATCGCGTTCTTGCCCGGTGATCTCGTGTCGATCTCGACCCCCGCCGAGGCCCGCGCCGAGGACCGGGAGCTCGCGGGGATCTACGCCTGGCCCGAGTGAGCGCCCCAACAACTTGCGCGGGGCCACGGCCTGCCCTAACTTTTTGCCCCGATCATGCCGACCCGCCGTCAATTCCTCTCGACCCTGGCCGCTGCGCCCGCCGTGGCCCTGCTGCCCCGCCGGGCCCGCGCGGCAGGCCCCAAGGTCCTGATGATGGGCAGCAGCATGATGGCCGGGGGCTTTGGCCTCTACCTCGGTCAGGATCTCGAGCGCGAGTTCGGCTGCGTCATCGATCGCCGCGGCAAGCCCTCGTCGGGGCTGGCCCGGCCGGACTTCTACGATTGGATCACGATCGGCGGCAAAGCCCGCGAAGAGTTCCAGCCTGACATCGTCGTGTGCATCTTCGGAGGCAACGACGCCCAGGGCCTGTACCTCGGCCGCAACGCCGACCCCAAGTGGTACCGCTACGGCGAGCCCGAGTGGATGCCCGAGTATCGCCGCCGGATCAACGCCTACGCCGACGCCGTCGCGCCCCGCCACGAGCGCCTGTTTTGGATCGGCATGCCGCAGGTCAGGTCCGAGAAGCTCCACGGCCGCGTGGCCGAGATGAACGTGGTCTACGAGAGCGAGATGTCGCTGCGGCCCAACGCCCGCTTCGTCTCAACCTGGGACGCGCTCACGGTTCGGGGCAAGTACAGCGATCACGTCGTCATCGACGGCAAGCGCGTCCGCGCCCGGGCCAGCGACGGCGTCCACGTCTCGCCCGCGGGCGCCCACGCCCTCGCTGACTACGTCCGCCCCCACATCGCCGAGATCCTCACCTAGCAGCCCGGGGTGCAATGCCTCGCGCCGCCTCGCTTGGCCTTTTCGCCGAGGGCTTTGTCGCCAAAACTTGCAGTACGCCCGGTACAGCGGCGTTTTGGCTTCGCGCCCTCAACGCAAATTCCGGCGCGAGGCGACACGATGCATTGCACCCCGGGCTGCTAGTTAAAGACCGACCAGCCACGCGTGGCAGAGTCGCTGACGTTTGCAGGGGTCATCGACAACCGACCAGCCACGCGTAGCAAAGACGCTGACGCCTGCGGGGTCTAAACAACCGACCAGCCGCGCGTGGCAAAGACGCTGACGCCTGCGGGGTCTAAACAAGCCCCCTTTTAGGGGGCCACGCAAGCCAGGGCGAAGCTCATACCAGCCCACCGAGCGAGGGAGCGCAGCGAGCGAGCGACCGGCCGCGCAGCGGCCGTGCGTGGCAAAGTGCAGGGTGGCTGTGGGGGTCTAAATTAGATCCCCATTTGTTTGGCGATGATCACCTTCATGATCTCGTTGGTGCCCGCGTAGATCCGCTGGACGCGGGCGTCCATGTAGGCCCGCGAGATCGGATACTCCAGCATGTAGCCGTAGCCGCCGAAGAACTGGAGGCACTCGTCGACGACGCGACCGAGCATCTCCGAGTGCCACAGCTTCGACATCGAGCACTCCTTGACCAGGTACTCGCCCGCGACGTGGCGGCGCAAGACCGCGTCGAGGAAGTGGCGGCCGACCTCGACCTCGGTCGCGCACTCGGCCAGCTTGAACTGGGTGTTTTGGAACTTGATGATCGGCCGGCCGAATGCCTGGCGCTCCTTGGCGTAGCTGATCGTGTCTTCGAGGATCTTCTCGGCCGCGGCCTGAGACATGATCCCGACGATCAGCCGCTCTTGTTGGAGCTTCTGCATCAGCATCATGAACCCGGCGCCCTCGGGCCCGAGGCGGTTGGCGGCGGGGATCCGGCAGTCCTCGAACGCGAGCTCGGCGGTGTCCTGGGACGCGAGGCCCATCTTGGCCAGCTTCTTGGCCCGGACAAAGCCCGGCCGATCGCCCTCGACGACGAAGAGCGAGACGTTGCGGTGGGGGTCGTCGTCGTTCTCGGTCTTGGCCGCGACGATGCACAGATCGCAGAGCATCCCGTTGGAGATGAAGGTCTTGGAGCCGTTGATGATGTAGTCGTCGCCGTCGCGCTTGGCCGTGGTCTTGAGCGCGGCGAGGTCCGAGCCGGTGTTGGGCTCGGTCATGCCGATCGCGGTGATCAGCTCGCCGCTGACGCAGCCCGGGAGCCAGCGCTGGCGCTGGTTGTCGTCGCCGAAGCTGTGGATGTAGGGCACGCAGATGTCCGAGTGCAGCGGGATCGCAAAGCCCGACTCGTGGGCGTAGGCGAGCTCTTCACACACGATGACCGAGTGGAGGAAGCTGCCGCCGGGGCCGCCCCACTTGTCCTCGACCCAGGGGCACAGGAGGCCGGCCTCTCCGGCCGCGCGCCACGTCGCTCGATCGACGCTGCCGGCCTCCATCCAGGCCTCTTGCTTGGGAATGACCTCGCGCTTGATGAACTCGCGGACGGTCTGGCGGTAGAGATCGTGGTCTTCGTCAAAGAGCTCGCGTTTCATGGCTTTCCTCGCGGGAGTGTACCTGGGTCAGGAGCTGCCCCGTGGGGCGAAGGTGACGACGCTGTGCGCGACGGCGAGCTTGCGGCCGACGTTACGGTAGCCGTGGCGCTGGTCACCCGCGAACACGACCACGTCGCCGGGCTCGAGCACGAAGCGACGCCCGCGGACCGAGAGCTCGACGCTGCCGCGCTCGCAGGTCAGGTACTCGCGGGTCCCGGGCGTGTGCGGCACGCCGGTCATCGTGCCCCCGATCGCTAGCTCGATGCGCTCGATGTCGAGGCCGCGCAGGACCTCGGGCAGCAGCTTGCGCACGGTGACCTTGCCCCGGCGGCGGACGGTGAGCTCGTCGGCCCTGTAGACCTTGCCGGTCCCGCGCGGCGGGGCCAGGAGCTCCTCGAGGCGGACGTGGAGCGCGGCCGCGACCTTGAGCAACACCGCGAGGGTCGGGTTGGCGCCGCCGGACTCGAGGTTGGTCCAGGTCGGGCGCGGGATCCCGGCGGCCTTGGCGACCTGGGCTTGCGACAAGCCCCGAGCGTCGCGGAGCTGGCGGATGTTCTCGGCCAAGTTGGCGGCTACGTCCTCGTCGATCACCCGGGCATCGTCGCGTGGTTTGGGGCCGCGCGGGTGTGAGGCAGCTCGCTATCAAGTCGTCGCTGGTGATAATTTGTTGACATTCGGTCGAGGCGATGGCCGTTCGGGCGACGCCTGGGGCGGGCGGGCCCATGCTCCGTGTCGAGGAGCCTTCCCATGTCCGACACATCCCTTCAAACCACTCCCTCGTCCACCCCACCCCTTCAAAGCGCGATCGTGACCGGTGCGAGCCGAGGTCTGGGCCTTGGCGTCGCGCGCAGCCTGGCCGTCGATCACGGCCTGGGCGTGGCCCTGGTCGCGCGTGAGCAGACCGCGCTCGATGCCGCCGTCGCCCAGCTCAGGGCCGCCGGCGCCGAGGTCATTGGCATCGTCGCCGACGTGTCCGACAAGCGCGCGATCCACCGGATCGTTGGCCAGGCCGCGGCCGCGCTCGGCGACATCGATGTGCTCGTCAACAACGCCAGCTCGCTCGGCCCGACGCCCCTGCGGGCGCTGCTCGACAGCGAGTGCGAGGACTTTGGCGGGGTGCTCGAGACCAACTTGCTCGGACCCTTTCGCCTGACCAAGGCCGTGCTCGGCTCGATGGTCCTGCGCGGGCGTGGGGTCGCGGTTCAGATCAGCTCCGACGCCGCGGTCGAGGCCTACCCCGAGTGGGGCCTGTACGGCGTGTCCAAGGCGGCCCTCGATCACCTCGCGCGGATCTGGGCCGCCGAGCTCGACGGGACCGGAGTTCGGATGCTGAGCGTCGACCCCGGCGAGATGAACACCCGGATGCACGCCGACGCGATCCCCGACGCGGACCCGAGCACGCTCGCGGACCCCGACGCGGTCGGGCGCGTGCTCGCGGCGATGATCCTCGAGCGCGAGGGAGCGCCGAGCGGCGCCCGGCTCTCGGCGGCCTCGTGGTCCACGACCGAGAGGGATGTGGCGTGATGAGCCCGGCGACCCATCCACCCTCGTTGCGCGAGGGCGTCCGACTGCTGCTCGTCGACGAGGCGGCCGACGAGATCCGCGACGCCGCCTTCGCCGAGCTGGTCGACGAGCTGCGGCCTGGGGATCTGCTCGTGGTCAACGACGCGGCGACCTTGCCCGCTTCGATCGCGGGGCGGGTGCGCGGGCAGACAGTCGAGCTTCGCTTGCTCGGGCCGCGGCTCGACGACGAGTCTGGCGGTGACCGTCAGTGGCGCGCGGTCTTGTTCGGATCCGGTGACTGGCGCGACGACACCGACGACCGCCCCGCGCCTCCCGTGCTCGAGCTCGGCGCGACGATCGAGCTGCGCGGCGGGCTGTCGGCCGCGCTCGTCGGGCGTCACCCCGACGCCGAGCGCCTCGTGGACCTGTGCTTCGACCGCGGCGGACCCGAGCTCCATGCGGCGCTCTACGCTGCTGGGCGGCCGATCCAGTACAGCCACCTCGACCAGCCGCTGGAGCTGTGGTCGGTCCAGACCGTGTTCGCGGGGCGCCCGTGGGCGGCAGAGATGCCCTCGGCTGGGCGTCCGCTGACGGCGGCGTTGCTCGGGGCGCTGCGGGCCCGCGGCGTCGAGCTGGCCCGCCTGACCCACGCGGCGGGGCTCAGCGCCACGGGTGATCCAGGCCTCGACGCGCTGCTGCCTCTGCCGGAGCGCTACGAGATCCCGGCCGAGACGGTCGCCGCGATCGAGCGGGCGCGGGCCCGGGGTGGGCGGGTGATCGCGGCCGGGACCACGGTCGTGCGCGCGCTCGAGGGCGCGGTCGCGGGCGCGGTCGCGGGCGAGGGCCTCGTGGCCGGGGGCGGGGAGACGGCGCTGATCATCACCGCGCAGACCGAGCTGCGGGTCGTCGATGGGTTGCTGACGGGCATGCACGCGTCGCACGAGAGCCACTACCGGCTGCTGCGGGCGTTCGCGCCCGACGAGCTGCTCGAGCGGGCCTGGGACGCCGCGCTCGGGGCTGGGTATCGCTCGCACGAGTTCGGGGATCTGGCGCTGCTGCTGCCGACCGCGAGGCGGGCTGCGTAGACGGCCCCTGCGACAGCGCAGGGGCCCGGCGTCGTGTATGCGCGGCGCGAATATCTGTGCCTCGCGCGAGGAGTACATCTGTGAAACCTGTGGGGCGACCGCGTCGCCGTCTCGTCCGCCCCGCCTGCCAAGACACAGGACTGAAGCGGTGAGGGGCGCGCCGTCGCCGTCGCGCGTTCGCGTGGGCATTCGACCTATCTTCGGTCAGGATTTCGCGGCGAGGTGGACCGATTTGCGCCGTCGTGAAGTCGCCCGTCGTGCTCAGCTTGAGTGATGGCACGACTGGCAAAAGCTCACGTTCATGACGCCCTAGATCAAGCGGCCGCCAACATCCTGATGGCCGACCGCGGAGACAAGCGCATCAGCCGGGCTGACATGCGCCTCGCGCTTCGTCGCCTGCGCGGCACCGAGCGAGCCCTGACCGAGATCTTCTTTCGCTTTATCGATCATCGCGACGCCAAGCCCGGCGCCGTGATCACGAAGTTCGACGTCGACAAGGCCCTGGTCTACGCCAAGGACCGCCTGATCGACGCCTACGACATCAACAACAACGGCCTCTCGCAAGACGAGATCGCCAAGATGTCGAACCTGGCCAAGCTCGCGGTTCAGCTCGCGCGCGAGCAGATGATCGCGCTGCGCTTTGACGAAGACGAGGCGATCCCCGAGGGCTATGCGCCCTATCTCACGATCGCGATGGGAACCATCGACGCGAGCGCGGGCAGGCTCGTGCTGACCGGGATCCCCCCGCTCGACCTCAGCCTCCAGAGCTTGGTCGAGGTCGCGTTTTGGGTCGTGTGGGAGCGGATCCTCGTCCATCGCTACTGGAACGCGCCGGTCGACCTGGCCAGCAACGGCAAGCTCGAGCTCGGCGAGTGGACCGACCCGCGCAATGGCCTGGTTTATGTCATCTGCAACTGGGTCGACGTCGACGACGCGAGCATGGTCTTTTACTATCGCGAGCAAGGCGACGGGACCTGGCTGCTGGTCCACGAGATCTTCCTCAATTAGCTTAGCAGCCCGGGGTGCAATGCATCGTGTCGCCTCGCGCCGGAATTTTCGCCGAGGGCGCGAAGCCAAAACGCCGCTGTACCGGGCGTACTGCAAGTTTTGGCGACAAAGCCCTCGGCGAAGAGGCCAAGCGAGGCGGCGCGAGGCTTTGCACCCCGGGCTGCTAGCAGCCCGGGGTGCAATGCATCGTGTCGCCTCGCGCCGGAATTTTCGCCGAGGGCGCGAAGCCAAAACGCCGCTGTACCGGGCGTACTGCAAGTTTTGGCGACAAAGCCCTCGGCGAAAAGGCCAAGCGAGGCGGCGCGAGGCTTTGCACCCCGGGCTGCTAGTCCTGAATCAAGCGCTGCGCGCTCGACTCAGGCCTTCTAATCTTCAAGGGGCCTTTCAAAAAGGCCCCTCGCTGCGGCGGCAAAGCCCCCTCCGCTCACCCCAAACGCTCGCCTTGCGGCTCGTACTAGCCCTAAATCATTCAGCTTTTTGAAATCAGCGCTTGATTTAGGGCTAGTCGGTGGTTCAGTCTTCGAGCATGAGGTCGACGCAGCGCTCGATGAAGGCGCGGTCGGCCGGCTCGCCGGCCATGATTCGCACGACCAGCGCACCGATCAGCAGCGCGACGATCGCCTCGTTGTCGGACGAGCTCGCGCGCGGGTGATCGTCGAGCACCTGGGCGAGGGCCTTGGTGCCCGCGATCGCGTCTTCGTGGAGGGCGAGGACCGAGGCCTCGCTGCGGGTCTGCACGGCGAAGCGCTTGGTCACGGACTCGAGCGTGTCGATCAGATCGTCGCGCAGGGTGTCGTCGGGGTCGGCGGCGAAGCTCAGGCGGGTCTCGACGAGCCCGGCGATCGACAGGCCCGTGAACGAGGTCTGCGCCGACTGGAGGATGAACGAGCCGCTGTACTCGGCGACCTTGGCGATCAGCTCGTCGATCGGCGCGTTGGTCATCGTCAGGGTGACGAGCTCGTCGAGGACGTCGGACAGATCGCCGAGGATGTCGCGGACCACGGCGTCGAGCGAGGACAGGTCGTCCTCGACCAGGGTCTGGCCGGTCTCGGCCGCGAGCCGCTCGGACACCAGCTGCAAGATCCGCAAGGTGAAGTAGGCGTCGTCGAGGAGGCCGAGGAGGCCGAGCTCGTTGGGGATCAGGTCATCGGGCTCGTCCCAGTAGGCCGCGGCGGCGCGCATGACCTGCGACATCGTGTCTTGGACCGGGGTCCCGTGCGAAGACGCGACGGCCGTCGCGAGCAGCTCGGGCACGCTGCGGACGTAGCCCTCGAACAGCTCGAGGGCCTCGCGCCGCTCCTTGGCTCCGAGGGAGTGGCCGCGCTCGTCGGCGCGATCCTGGAGGTAGTTGGCGAGGTGCCCCTTCCTCGCCTCGATGGCGAGGGCGGCGTCGATCTGCTCGTTGATGTTGGCGGTGTCCATCGAGGTGGCTCGGGACACTACTACCGCAAGGCTCAGCGACAGGCCAAGTTGTTGTCCAAGCGCGCGAGCTCGGCGAGGACCTGCTTGCAGCCCGGGGTGGAGGCGAGGCAACGCTCACGGGCCCCGGCGCCGAAGCGAAGGGTCGCGAAGCGCAGCTCGCCGGGGCCGTCGCGGAGGTCGAGGAGCTGAGCGGGGATAGCGAGGGCTACTTGGCGATCTCGATCGCGGTGATCTCGACCCCGGCCGGGTGGGCCGCAGCCTCGCGGATGTCGAGGCGAATGTCGCTCAGCCCGAGCCGCTCGAGCTCGAGCTCGAAGTGTCCGCGAAGGTGGTCCGCCGACCCGCCAGCGAGCGCGCCGAGCCGAAGCTCGATCGCGCGCAGGCGACCGCCTCGGCGCTCGGCCTCGGCCCGGGCGGTCTCGATCAGCTTTCGGATGATGCCGCTTTCGTGCACGCGCTACTGCCTGAGTTGGAGTCAGCCGCCGCCGAGCGGATCGCCGCGACGAGGTCGTCGAGGGCGGCGGCCAGGGGTGGGGAGAGCGGCTGGCCGATCTCGAAGCGCCAGCCCTCGACGCCGACGAAGCGCCCCGGCGGCAGCGGGCGCCCGAGCGCGGCGCCGAGCCGCAGGGTCTCGCTGGGCCCAAACCCGTGCGAGGACATCTGCGCGCTGGCGATCGCCGCTTCGGCGATCGAGGCGAGCGGCAAGCTCACGATCGTCCCGGGTGATCGGCCGCTGCGGGTCACGTCGACCAGGATCGTCGGCCCCGAGTCCGCGGGGGGCTCGAGGGGCTCGAGCGGGTCGAGCAGCTCCAACAAGCGGGCGCCCGGCCGGCCCGCGATCGTGACCGTGAACTCGCCCTCGAGCTGGCGGGCGGCCAAGATCGCCGCGCCGTCGTCACCCGCGGCCTCATTTCCGAGCGCGATGATGCGTGCTTTCATGGTGTGGCTTCAACGTCGTAGGTTAAAAAATGAGTCGCGCACGAGATGCACGGGTCGTAGGCCCGAATCAGCTGTTCGCAGCGACGCGTGGCCTGGTCGTGGGGGAGGGTGAGGAGCGAGGGGACCAGCGCGACGAGGTCTTGCTCGATGCGGGCCTGGTTTTGGGAGGTCGGCGGGACGATCTGGGCCTGCGCGACCTCGCCCTCGTCGGTCACGACGTAGCGGTGGTAGAGCAGCCCGCGGGGCGCCTCGGTCGCGCCGTGGCCGACGCCCGCGCGCGGCCGCCACGCGACGAAGGGCTGGGCGGGCCGGCGGTAGGCGGCGACGATGTCGACGGCCTCGGCGAAGGCGTGGACGACCTCGATCGCGCGGACGGTGATCGACTCGTAGGGGTTTCGCACAGGCAGGCGCAGCTCGCTGCGCTCGAGGGCCTCGCGGGCGCGAGGGTGGAGCTTGTCGGCGAACAGGTTGAGCCGCGCCAGCGGACCGCAAAGGTAGGCCGCGCCGTCGGCGAGGCGGCAGTGCAGCGCGTTGGAACGCTCGACCTGGGCCTCGTGGAACGCTTCGTTGAACTCCTCGACCGCGATGTCGCCCCGGTCGGAGATCGCCAGACGGTCGCCGCGCTCGAGCGGGTAGTCGTCGCCCTTGACCGCCACGAACACGTAGTCGTTGTCCTGACTCGGCTTGGCCAGCTTCGCGGCCCACTCGACGGTCTCGAGCGCCTGGTCGAGGCCAAGCGCAAGCGCGGGCCGGAGCTCGTCGAGCTCGCGCGGGCGTGGGGCCCGAGTGAAGCCGCCGACCCGGACCGAGACCGGGTGGATGGCCCGGCCGCCGAGCAGCTCGATCACCTGGTTGCCGATCTTCTTCATGTGGAGGCCGCGCTCGACCAGCTCGCGGTGGTCCGCGGCCATCTCGATCGCGCTGTCGTAGCCGAGGTAGTCGGGCGCATGAAGCAAGAACATGTGGAGCACGTGGCTGGCGATCCACTCGCCGCAATAGAGCAGCCGCCGCAGCGGCCAGACCTCGGCCGGGACGACCAACTCGAGGGCCGACTCGAGCGCGCGCACGCTCGACATCTGATACGCGATCGGGCAGATGCCGCAGATCCGCGCGACGATGTCGGGGACCTCGGCGAGCGAGCGACCGCGCAACAGGGCCTCGAAGAAGCGCGGGGCCTCGAAGATCGACAGCTCGGCCCCGGTGACCTCGCCGTCGTGGACCTGGACCGAGAATCGCCCCTCACCCTCGACGCGGGCGAGCATGTCGACCTTGTAGACGGTCTCGGTCATGGCTCGTGTCGCTTGCTCTCGTGCTCGAAGGCCGGGGCGGCGCCCGTGATCAATCGAAACGCCCGGACCATGTCTGCCTTGCTGCGCCCGCGGCCGAGCTCCCAGGTGGCCAGCGACCCGGTGTTGGCCGACTCGCGCGGCCCAAAGCAGCCGTAGCAGCCCCGATCGTAGGCCGGGCACAGCGCGCCGCACCCGGCGTGGGTCACGGGCCCAAGGCAAGTCTGCCCGCGAGCGACCATCACGCAGACGACTCCGCGCCGCTTGCACTCCATGCACACGGCCTCGTTTGGGATCCCGGGCTTGCGACCCACGACAGAGGCAGTGATGACCTCGAGCAGCTGGGCCTTGTCGATCGGGCAGCCGCGGAGCTCAAAGTCGACCGGGACGTGGGCCGAGATCGGCGTGGAGTCGGCGAGGCTGCTGACGTAGCTCGGGGTCGCGTAGACCACCCGCATGAACTGCTCGTGGTCCGCGAAGTTGCGCAGGGCCTGAACCCCGCCGGAGGTCGCGCAGGCGCCGATGACGACCAGCGCGTGCGACACCGCCCGAATGTGGCGAATCTCCTCGAGCTGCTCCGGGGTCGAGATCGAGCCCTCGACGAGGGTCAGATCAAAGCGCCCCTGGGGCCGCAGGGCCGACGACGCCTCCGGAAAGTGGACGATGTCGACGGCCTCGCCGAGCGCGAGCAGCTCGTCCTCGCAGTCGAGCAAGGTCAGCTGACAGCCGTCGCAGGAGGCCATCTTGAACACCCCGAGCCGGGGCCGGCGGCGGTCAGAACCCCGGCTGGCCGAAGATGAAGTCGATGTGGTCATGACGAAAGATCGGGCCGTCCTTGCAGACGAAGTAGGGGCCGTACTGGCAGCGGCCGCAAAACCCCGCGGCGCACTTCATGTTGCGCTCGATCGAGACGAAGCGGTGGGACTTGGGCACGCCAGCTTCGTCGAGCAAGAACAGGACCTGGCGCATCATCACCTCGGGCCCGCAGATGAAGTAGCGGCCGTCGAGGGGCAGCTCCTTGCGACGCAGGAGCCGGGTGACGAAGCCGATGTTGCCGAGCCAGCGCCGCGACGCCTGGTCGACGGTCACGCTCACGTCGCAGCTCGGGAGCGAGTCCCAGGCCAGGAGCTCGGTGTCGTACAAGATGTCGGCCGCCGAGCGGGCGCCGTAGAACAGGCGCACGGCCGGGTAGTCGTCGGGGTTGGCGGCGAGCTGCTGCATCGCGCTGCGCAGCGGCGTGAGCCCGACGCCGCCCGCGATCAGCGTGAGCGGGTGGTCCTTGGCCAGCTCGATCGGCCAGCGCGATCCGAACGGACCGCGCACGCCGAGGCGCTGGCCGGGCCGGAGCTCGGACAGGGCCTTGGTGGCCCGGCCGACCCCGCGAAGGGTGTGCTCGACGAAGTCCTCGCCCGAGCCGCTGACCGAGATCGGCACGTCGCCGATCGCGGGCAGCGAGAGCATGTTGAACTGGCCGGGCTCCTCGCGGACCGCGGTCGTCCGCTCGATCACGAGGGTCACGGTGTCTGGGGTCTCGGGCTGGACCTCGAGCACGCGGGCGGGCGCGGGGACCAGCGGATCGTCCTCGCGCGGCCACCAGACCTGGGGCCTCGGCAGCTCGATCGCGGGCTTGGGATCCTGGCTGCGGATCGCGCTCAGCTCCTCGGTCACGTCGATGCCGACCGGACACCAGGCGATGCAGCGCCCACAGCCGACGCAGCCCGAGGCGTCGAACTGCGAGGTCCACGACGCGAACTTGTGGGTCAGCCACTGGCGATAGCGATCGGCGATCGCCGGGCGAAACACGGCCCCGTGGATCGTCGAGTGGTCCTGGCCAAAGCACGAGTCCCAGCTGCGCTCGCGGGCGGTCTCGGCGTTTGCGAGCAGCGAGACATCTTTGACGTCGAAGCAAAAGCAGGTCGGGCAGACCTGCGTACAGTTGCCGCACGCGAGGCAGCGCTCGGCGACCTCGGTCCAGCGGGGGTGATCGAGGTTGCCGAACAAGAGCCCGGGCAGGCCCTCGGTGTCGAGCTCGCGGCCCATGGTCTGGCGACAGCTGTCGAGGCCGGCGTCGCGGGCGGTGAGCTCGGCGTCGGCGGCCGCGCGCGCGTCGAGGCGCTGGACCAGCGCGGCCCCGGCCTCGGTCTCGGCCTCGACCACGAAGCCCCCGTCGAGCTCGGTCAGGCACAGGTCGTAGCCCGGCCCGACCCGGGGGCCCGTGCCCATCGAGGCGCAAAAGCAGAGCTCGCCGGCCTCGACGCAGTTGACCGCGATGATCAGGCAGGCCTCGCGGCGGGCGGCGTAGCGGTGATCGACGAAGGGCCCGCGCACGAACACGCGATCTTGGAGCTCGATCGCCGCGAGCTCGCAGGCCCGGACGCCGATGAAGGCCGTCGGCGGCGGGTCTGCACGGGCGGCGCTGAAGCGGATGTCGTCGCCGTCGCGGCGGATCTGGACCAGGGGCTCGCGGGCCGGGAACAGGCGCTGCTTCCACGAGTGGGGCCCGACCGCGAAGCCGAAGATCGCGTCGTCGTCGCGGCGGCGGAGGCGGTAGCGGCCCGGGGCCTGCTCGTCGGTCCAACCGACAGGGAGCTCGTCGACGCCCTCGATCTCGTCATAGATGATCGCCGCGCCGTCGACCGTGGGGCCGATCAGTCGATAGCCGTCGCCGCGGATCAGCGCGAGCAGGTGGCCGAGCTCGTCGCGCTCGAGCCAGTGTGCGGGCGGCGGGGTCACTGGCGGTACGAGTCCATCAGTTGGAGCCAGGTGTCGTGGAGGCGCTCGGCGACGGTCTCGAAGGTCCGGTGCATGACCCGATAGCCGAGCTCGCGGTCTTGTTCGTAGAGGTCGAGGAGCGCGGCCCCGCGCAGGACGATCAGGGTCGTGTCCTTGACCGCGCGGGCCGTGGCCAGCCACCGCGCCTGGGGCAGCAGCGCCGACCAGCCGAGGATCTCGCCGACGGACACGGTGCAGACCGGCAGCTCCCCGCGCCCGGGGACCGACACCGCGATCGACACCCGACCCTCGGCCACGGCCCGGATCGAGTTGGCTGGCCCTTGCTCCTCGACCACGATATCGCCGGTCTTGACCCGCTCGATCGAGGCGATCGCGGCGATTCGCTCGAGCTGCCCGTCGTCGAGGTCACACAGCAGCCGGATCTTGCGAAGGGCCTGCTTCATCCAGGCCAAAGCCTATCTCCAAGAGCCCCTCGAGGTGGGCCCGGCGCTTCGGCAAAGATCGCGCCGTCGCGTGTCAGTCGTGTCCGCAACGACGCCGAGGGCGAGGCCCACGCCGTCGCGAGCCGCGGGGGCGGGTCGCGGCTGGTGTGCCTCGCAACGAGCCCGATTGGCTCGCCCGCCGGGTCTTCAGCCTGCCAGGCAGACCTGGTCGGCTCGGTCGCTCGAGCAGATTCGGCCCTCGAACACCGGCGCGATGCCAGCGTCGCCAGCGGCCGTGAGCGCGGCGACGACCCGCTCGACGAGGTCGGCGCCGTTGTTGGCGTGCTCGACCTTCATCGAGGGCTTCAGCATCAGGTAGCCGTCCTGGTCCGAGCCCGGCGTGATCCCGAGCAAGAACTCGGTCGCGACGACCCTGTACTTGCGCTTGGGCTCGATCGCCTCGCGGTCGGGCAGCAGGACCGCGCCCGTGGCCGTCTGCGCGCCGACGTCGTGGCGGTAGGCGAGGCCGGCGATCTGCAGCCAGTGCCCGGCCGCGCTCCAGTTTTCGACCGAGCGATCGAGGACCTGCTGGAGCGTCGCGCCGTCGATCTCGATCAGCTGCATGCTGATCGGGTACGCGAAGGTCTCCTCGACGATCCGGCGGGTGATCTCGGTCCCGGCGGCGATGTCCTGGTTGAGCCTCAGGCTGCCGGAGTTGAGGATCGCGAGGTCGGCCTCGGGGAAGGTCGCGAGCATCTGGTCGACGGCCCAGTCGCCGAAGTTGGTCTCGTACCTGCGGATCTCGGTCTCTTCGGCGATCAGGTCGGTGCCCGCGACCGTGAGCTTCTCGTCGAGGCACCCGGGCTCGGCGCCCTTGCTCGCGCAAAACAGCTGGGCGTGCTCGGCGAGGAGGCCGTCGACGATCGCCGAGACGGCGGGGTCGGGCTCGGGCTGGCCCGGGCCGAGGACTTCGCTGTCGACGCCCGCGCTGAGCTGCCAGCCGACCTCGCCGCTGGCGTCGACCCAGATCTCGACGGCCCGGACGCGGACGCCGTCGGCGTCACCTTTGAGGACCGCGCGGGGGCCCGTCTGCTCGCCGCCTTCGTAGACGGTCATGAGGTCGTGGTCGTGGCCGCCGAGGATCAGATCGGGGCCCGCGTCGCCGAGCTCGTCGAGGATCCGCTGGTCGTCGTCGACGTCGAGGTGGGTCAGCGCGAGCACCACCTCTGCGCCCTGCTCGCGCAGCTGCTCGGTCGCCGCCCGGGCCTCCTCGACGTATTCGCCCCGGATCTCGTCGACGTACTCGGGCTCTTGCTTGGCGACCGTCAGCGAGAACAGCCCGACCTCGACCCCGCCGAGGGTCAGCAGCGAGGCGTCGACGAGGTGCGGGGCCGAGACCGCGGGCTGACCGTCGATCGTCGCCCACTCGATCGTCGTGTCGAGCCAGGTGAACTGGCTGCCCTCGACCCGCTTGTCGAGGATCTTCTTGGCGTCGTCGAGCGCGCCCTTGTCGAACTCGTGGTTGCCGAAGGTCGCGATCAGGCGGGCGTCGAAGCCCTCGGTGTCGCCGTCGAGGGCGTTGAGCACCGTGATCATCTGGGCGCCCTCGAACTCGCGCGAGAGCAGCGAGGGAAACAGCGCGTCGCCAGCGTGGGTCACGAGCACCGCGTCGCAGTCACGCTCGAGCTGGGTGCGTACGCTGCGGATCCGGGCGAGGCCGCCGCGGCCGTCGGCGAGGCCCTCGATGCGGTAGATGTCGTTGAGGTGGAGCACCCGGAAGCGGCGGCTGCCGTCGGGCTGGAGGCCGCAGGCCTGGGCGCTGGGCGCTGGCGCGTCGGGGGGGACGGACTCGGGCGGGGGCTTGCCGCAGGCCGTCGCAGACAGGAACAGCCCGAGGGCGACGAGGTGCCGGCGCTTCATGCCGCGAGTGTAGCGTCCGATGTGGAGACGGCGCAGGGATCAGAGCTCGAACACGCGGATCCAGGCGTGGCTCTCCTGTTGGCCCGCTATCACGAGGTCGCGGTCGCCATCAACCGCGACGCCCCGAACATCGCCGCCGAGACCACCGGGCTCGAAGTCGGCGCGGTCAGCAGTCGTCCAGGATTTCGAACTCGACGTGGTCGGGGATCCGAAACGACCAGCGCCACTCGTCACCTTGAACGCTCGCCGCGACCGTGGCGAGGCCGGGATTGGGTGCGCCGCGCTGTTCGGCTCGCCGCCAGACCTCCTCCACGGAGCAGCGAGGGGGCTCTGAGGACTGCTGTTTGAGCCCCTCGGGACACCGGACCGGAGCACTATTGGTTCGCACGAGGTTGCGCGAGCGAGCCGAGCCGCGACCGACGGTGTAGGCGAAGCAGGCGTACTTGGGCGTGCTCGGACTGGGCGGCGCGCCGGGAATCGTGCTCTCGGCAGGTGGAGACGACTCGCCGCTGGCCAGGGCTTCCGACCGAAACACGAGGCGCCAGCCAGAGTCCCCGGGATTCGGCAGGTCGGCGACCCCGTCCGGGCGAACGTAGTACCCCTCGATGACGCTCAGCTCCGCGTCGTCAGCCCACGTTCGAGCCTTCCCGTTCGCTTTGGCGATCCAATGGTCGGCGGGATGCTCGAATTGACGAGACGACCACCAAAACCACCCGCCGAGCCCACCAACGAAGAGCACGAGGAAGGCCCCGGGGATGAGATAGGTATTGAGCCGTTCCCTGTTCTTCGTCATCGGGCTGCGGGTCTGTATACCGGGTCTGTAACGGACTGTCGAACGAGCGACGGCAGAGGGGGTCCCCCCCCCGCGGCGTTTCCCTACCGCTTCGAGGCCAACGACTACTCGCGCGGGCCGATGGGCTACGGCATGGGTAAATTGCAGAACTCCAGATCGCCCTCGAACAAGCCATGGAAGTCTGACAGCGCAGCTTCCCTCGATATGTTCGACTGATCGCAGAGCTCCTCGAGGCGCCGCTCGACCTCACGCACGAACGAGCTCTCGCGAGCCGGGAAGGGGGCGGCGAGCTCGACGATTCTCGCGTACGCACCGACGGCGAGCTCGGGTGTCTGCCTGGCAGCAGCGGCGTCCCCGAGTCGTCGTAGGACCTGTGCGAGGTCGGCCGGGTATTGGCCGGGGTTTCCTTCGAGGGGCACTTCGAGCACGCGCGCGGCGTCTAGGAGGGTGGCCACGACCGCCTGCGGGTCGAGCTCCTCGAGGTAGCCTGCGAGAGTCTGCAGCGTCTGGGCTAGCTCGCTCGAAGACCACCACGGGCCTCCGTCCTGGATCACCGCGCGGTAGACATCCACAGCCTCTCGCAGCGCCGCGACAGCCCCCTCACCGTGGCCGAGGGCCCAGCGGATCTTTGCGAGCTCGGTGAGCGACTGAGCGTAGGTGCCATAGGGTGCCTTTGCGTTTTGTTTGGCGCACAGCTGCGTGGCCTCGAGCGCAGCCTCGAGCGCGTCGTCGAGCGCGCCCTCCGTGAGCAGCCGGTCCGCCCATGACAGGAGCTCCTGCGGCCAGGTGGATGCATGGACTGCACGCCGAATATCGATGGATCGAGCGGCTGCTTCGCGCGCACGCTCGGCCAGACCAAGCTCGGTGTAGCACTCGTCGAACAGATTCCAGAGATCGAAGCGAAGCGCGCGATCCTGCTCGGGTGGGACCTCGCGCAAGACCTCGAGGGCCTCCTCGGCGGTAATGAGGGCCTCCTCGTGGTGACCTCGCGCTTGCAGCACCTGACCTCGAAGTACGAGCAACGGACCGAGTCGCGCAGGGGGCGAATCCGATCCTCGGGACAGCGTGATGGCCTCGTCGACGACGAGGGCCGCCTCATCGTGATGGCCAAGTAGGTGCAGTGAAGCGCCCAGGCGCGCGAGCGCGTCTGAGAGGAGCCCGGGGACGGGAGGGGCGAGCGATCGGGCGACCGACACCGCCTCGCGCGACAAGCGGAGCTCATCCTCGGGTTCGTCCGTGGTCTCGGCGGCGGCGATGAGCGCGTCGACAAGGCCAGTCCGGGGGGGAACCCGAGATTCCGCGCGGTAGAGCGAGGCGCTCTCGAGCAGCAGGCAGTTCGAGTTCGTCCGCCTGCCGAACGCGTACAACGCACGCGCGAGCGCGTGATGGTCCGGCCGCTCGAGGAGTCCCCAATCGAGCGTCAGCTCGCCGCGCATGGGCTCCCGTACACGACCCCCGTCGTGGCTCGTCGCGACCCAAAACGAGTGCTCCCTCGCTCCACGGAGCTTCAGCCTCTGCCGCACCGACGCCAGCCCGAGGTGGCGCCAGTATTCGATCACCGACGCCAACACCCCGAGGTGACGGAGCCGATCCTGGAAGCGCCGGACGGTCGCGTCCATGACCTCACGCCACGCTGCTCGCTCGCGCCTGCGGAGGTCCACGAATGAGCGCTCGATCATGGACCGAAGCTGCTCGTCCGTGAGTGGCGCGATCGTGGGATCCTCCGCGTTGGCGTCGAGCACCGGCGCCAACAGGCGGCACTCGCCGATCTGTTCGTCGAGCGAGGCCCACTCGCAGGCCGTGAGTGGTGCGGTGACGACGACGTGAAGCGCGGCGGCCTCCGACAGCCGGCGGATCCCCTCGACCAGCTCGCCGTCCCCCGTGAGGAGCGCGTTGGCGAGCACGAGCAGCAGCGAGGGCAGCAACGTGGGCACCTGGTCGTGACATCCGCGTTCACGCAGTCGAGCGAGCTGCCAGCCACACCACGTGGTAGCCCGCAGCGGCTGATCTTCGCGGGTATACGCCAGCTTGCGGGCTCGTGCGGCGAGGACCCAGTCTAGCGCAGGCCTGCGACCACTTGCGTCGAGGATGTCGATGTCCGGTATGTCACGGCACGATGCCGCAGCCTCGATCTGGACCTGGCAAAGCAACTGTTCTTCCGCATACACCTCCGGTCGAACGGCCAACTCTTGGTCGAGAACGACGGTCGCCTGCGAACGCCAGGCGACAAAGTCGGGCGCTTGCCGCAAGAGCTCTTCGTAGAAATCCTCGGGGATCCAGAAGATCACCGGGCCTGCCAACACCTCGAGGCGATCCCGGTTGAGGTTCAGGCGCGCCGCAGAGTCCCTGGCGACCGACCGGGACATCCGCTCAAAGCCATGCACGAGGTGGAGGACCCCGCGTGGTTGCTCGGGAGCGAGTAGCCCGTCAAGTCCATCGAGGTGCAGGCCGTGCCAGCACGGCGCCCCAAAGCGCTGCAGCTCGGTCGCAACTCGGGTGAGGCCGGGGCGGGCGAAGGCTCCCCTGCCCAGCAACAAAAAGATCTCGAAGCCGGCGTCGAACTCCAGGGCGATCTCCAGTCGCTTGAACCACAGCGACGTCTTGATCCCCGAGGCGCTCCTTGCTCTCATGTTCGGTGCAAGTCAATGAGTGGGTTGGGCGAAAACCACATGTCACCATTTGCGTACGGAATCGCATAGTTCCACAGCAAGAGCTCGTGCGAGACCTGGCCCCCCTGCGGTTCCCCGTTGGCATCAATGTACTCGAGCTCTTTGCGGCGTATGCCGGTCATGGTGATCTCGAATTCCTTGCGCCACTCCTCACATGCACTGCGCGCGATGGTTTCGTCGACGACGGGCGCTTCGGCCATGCCCGCGATCTTCGCCGCCTCGCGCACGAGCTGCAGCAGCTGCCGGGTGAGGCCGCCAGATTTGGTGACCAGCAGCTCGAGCGCGTCTTCGGCGATCGCCCGCGAGATGTCGACGCCTGCAGCGCCGCAGCGGCGCGCGATGATCCCCCGGGCGGCGGCCCGGCCCGCCTCGACCTGCTCGGGCGCAGCTCGTCGATGTGGTGACGTTGGCTCGGCAACGACCAGATTGGCGAGCCTCGCGCGATCGAAGTAGTTTGCAGCGGCGCTCCATTCCGCCGCCAACATCAGCGTGACGGGGCCGGTGTAGACGAGCGGCGCCCGGGGCTTCGCCAGGACGCGACTGGTGGCGAAGAGATCACGTATCGAGTCGATCTTCGTCAGCTTGTCGAGTCCGTCGACGAGCACGAGCGGTGCACGGATCTGTGCGACGTCGGCCAGGATCTGATCGACGGCCCACACGAGCTTGTCGAGGGCTGGATCTCCGTCTTTGACCGGGCGGGTCAGACCCCCGAGCTTCGGCCGTCCGATGGGGACCTGGACCGCGCCAGTCACCGCACGAGCTGCTCCGAGCGCAGACTTTACCGCCCCACTCGCGCCCGGGGCGAGCAAGTCGAAAGCTAGCAATGTCACGCCCTCGACGAGGTCGGCGACTTCTACGTTGTGCTTGTCCTCCAGGAGTCCGGCGAATATCGTCGTGAGGTGCTTCTTGAGGGCTGGGTCGACCTGATGGCCGAACTGGTTCTGCGCGGTCCGGACCGCGGCCGCGCCGATACAAAACAGGATCTCGGCAGCGCTCACCTCGTCGATTCGCGCCGATGCGCGCCAAAGATCGACACCCACGACGAGGTAGCTGTCGTGCAAGATCTCCGCGAGCTTGGTGAGCTCCGTGCTCTTTCCGGTCCCCACGGAGCCACAGATGATCCACTTGCCTTGCTCGTCAAACCCGCCTTCGAGCGAGTTTGCGATCCTGCGCGCGGCGGAGTCAGGGCGCTCGACGAACAGGTTGAGTTCATCGATATGGAGCCGCTCTTTTGGGTCGCAGACCTTGTAGAGCCGACGCCAGGCGTCGCGAGTCTGACTCATCGGCCCGACTCTACCGCACAGGTTTGGCTCCGGCTACGTGGGAGGGGCGGGTCGGCCGCCGTCCACCCCAACTGAAGCATCCACTCTCGCACCGCCAAGGGGCAGCGGCCTCGATCGGGTCACGCTAGCAGCCCGGGCTGCTAGCGAGCCCGCACCGATCACACCTGCGTGGGAGCGGCGTTGCTCGCGAGCGTGCCCGGGCTCGAGGATCCACGCTCGCGCGACGCTCGCGAGCCTCGGCGCACACCAACCACCTCGATCGGCGCAGGCCCCCGTCGCACGCGGGCGCCAGCGTTGGGCGCTCGGCCGTCCATCGCGAGCACCCGGGCGGGAGCACAGCGTGGGCTCGAGCTCGCCGCGAGCCTGCCGAGATCGAGCGCGCCTCGCTGCGAGCACCCGCGGGTGGATGCTGCAGTCACGCGTCCCGACGTTCGAACATCCCCGCGGGCGCGCGTGACCCGAGCGACCTCGTCTCCCGCCAGCCACGCGAGCGTGCGCAGGTCGAGCGCGCACCGATCCGAGCATGCCTCGGAGCATGGCGCGCGAGCGGGGGCCCACGTTTGCCCGGGACGGTGAGCGCCGCCGGGTCGTGGGCTGCGCGATCTTGGGTCAGGTCGAAGCGCTGACCGCGCCAAAGATCCGAGCGCCGAGCTCGGTGGCGGTCAGTCCCGAGCGAGCGTCGACCACCCCGAGGCTCGATCCAGGCATGTCAGACCCGTGAGAATCATGCCCCCCAGAACCCCGCGAGTCATGACGAGGCTCGATATGTGCGGTTTCGCCCGCACTTGCGGGCATGACGCACTCGGCGCGGCGGCTACTCGGCCGCGCCCGGCTCGACGTAGAGCTCGCCGCCGCCCTCGCGAAACTCCGTGGCCTTCTCGCGCATGCCCTGCTCGATCTCGGCGAGCTCGCCCGAGGCCTCCATGTCGCGGACGTCCTGGGTCAGCTTCATCGAGCAAAAGTGCGGCCCGCACATCGAACAAAAGTGCGCGGTCTTGGCCGGGTCGGCGGGCAAGGTCTGATCGTGGAAGTCCTTGGCGGTCTCGGGATCGAGCGACAGGTTGAACTGGTCGCGCCAGCGGAACTCGAACCTTGCCTTGCTCAGGGCGTCGTCGCGGTCTTGGGCGCCGGGGTGGCCCTTGGCGAGGTCGGCCGCGTGGGCGGCGATCTTGTAGGCGATGACCCCGTCCTTGACGTCCTGGCGGTCAGGCAGGCCGAGGTGCTCCTTGGGCGTCACGTAGCACAGCATCGCGCAGCCTTGGCTGCCGATCATCGCCGCGCCGATCGCCGAGGTGATGTGGTCGTAGCCCGGGGCGATGTCGGTGGTCAGGGGCCCGAGCGTGTAAAAGGGCGCCTCGTGGCAGTGCTCGAGCTGCTCGGTCATGTTCTCCTGGATCTTGTGCATCGGCACGTGGCCGGGGCCCTCGATCATGACCTGCACGTCGTGCTTCCAGGCGATCTTGGTCAGCTCGCCGAGGGTCCGCAGCTCGGCGAACTGGGCCTCGTCGTTGGCGTCGGCGATCGAGCCGGGCCGGAGGCCGTCGCCGAGCGAGAAGCTGACGTCGTACTTCTTCATCAGCTCGCAGATGCGCTCGAAGTGGGTGTACAGAAAATTCTCCTGGTGGTGGGCGAGGCACCACTTGGCCAGGATCGAGCCGCCGCGTGAGACGATCCCGGTCACGCGCTTGGCCGTGAGCGGGATGTAGCGCAAGAGCACGCCTGCGTGGATCGTGAAGTAGTCGACGCCCTGCTCGGCCTGCTCGACGAGGGTGTCCATGAACACGTCGATGTTCAGGTCCTCGGCCTTGCCCTTGACCTTCTCGAGCGCCTGGTAGATCGGGACCGTGCCGATCGGGACCGCGGCGTTGCGGACGATCCACTCCCGGGTCTCGTGGATGTTGTCGCCGGTCGAGAGATCCATGACCGTGTCGGCGCCCCAGCGCGTCGACCACTGCAGCTTCTCGACCTCCTCCTCGATCGACGAGGACACGGCGGAGTTGCCGATGTTGGCGTTGATCTTGACCAGAAAATTGCGGCCGATGATCATCGGCTCGAGCTCGGGGTGGTTGATGTTGGCCGGGATGATCGCCCGGCCGCGGGCGACCTCGCTGCGGACGAACTCGGGCTCGACATTCTCTCGGATCGCGCAAAAGCGCATCTCTGGCGTGATCACGCCCTTGCGGGCGAAGTGCATCTGCGACCAGTTGCCGTCTGCCTCGGCCTGCTCGCGGCGGGCCTCGATCCACTCCGCGCGGCGCTTGGGCAGGCCCTCGCGGGGGTCGACGCCCTGGGGGCCGGTCGTGTCGTAGACGGTGATCGAGGGCTCGCCGCCGTCGAGGTCGATCTGCCGCATCGGGACCGCGAGATCGCTGACGGTGATCTTGGCCGAGCGCGGGAAGCTCTGGTCGAGCGGCGGGATCTTGCGCAGCGGGGTGACGTCGTCGGCTGCGAGCTGAAGGTGGGTGGTGGTGGTCTCGGGTTTGTTGGGCGTGTCGGGCATACGCTTTCCTCCGCCGGTTCGAGCCGGATCAGGTTCGAGGGGACTGTCTCAGGTGCCGAACCAGTCGGCGCCACCCCCAGCGTGAGCGCCAGCCTACAACACGCAGCCGACGCGGTCGCCGCCACGCAAGGCTTTTCGAGTGGGTCGGGATCTGGGTCGGGATCTGGGTCGGGATCTGTGTCGGGATCTGGGGGGGCAGGCCCGCTTTGGCAGCCAGATCACGGCGGGTTAAGCTGCGCGGGTGCGCCGAAGGTCCACCCTCGCCCTCACGCTCAGCCTCGTCGGCGCGCTCGCGGGCCTCGGCGCGTGCAAGAGCGAGGGCGATCAAAAGAAGCGCCGCTCGGCGCCGCTCGAGCGCGAGGAGGTCCCGGCGGGGACCCGCGCGGACATCCAGGAGGTCGAGGCCCAAAGCTACGCGCGCAGCCTCGTCGAGCAGCTCGATCTGATCCCGCCGGACGCCGATGGCTACCTGGTCATCCGGGATCTGCGCCCGCTGATCGCCCAGGGGCGCCGGGTCGAGCAGGTCATGGCCGGGCCGCTCGCCCGGGCGATCCCGGCGCTGGCCAAGCTCGGGGGCGGGTCCGGAGACGGCCGCCTCGCCCAGCTCGAGCGCGCCCGCGAGCTGCTCGCGCTGGTCCTCGCCGGGCTCGAGAGCACGGGCGTGCGCCTCGATCAGGGCGCGGTCGTGGTCCTTGGCGAGGGCGAGCCGCTGGTGTTGTTCGCGGCCGAGGATCTCGCGCGCCTCGGCGCGCTCGCGGCGGTGATCGGCGACAGCGGCGAGCTCGCCCAGGGCTGCGGCGCGCTGATCGAGCGCCCCGGTTGGTACGCGTGCAGCCTCGGCGGGGCCGAGGCGCTCGGGCGCTACGTCCCGGCCAAACAGGGCGAGGCGCTCGCGGCCCGGCTCGGCGATCGGCTCGGCGGGGTCGAGCTCGAGCGCATCAACGTCGCGCTCTCGCTGGCGGAGGTCGGCGGCTCGGTCGACGCGATCCTGCGCACCGACCCCGGGCTGTGGGAGCTGACCCTGCCCCTGCCTGCGTCCGAGGGGCCGGGCGAGCAGCTCCTCGCGGTCGGTCCGGCTCCGGCTCTGCGCGCGCTGGTGCCCGGGACCTCGTTCATGTGGGCGCGGCTCGACCCGGCCGCGCTCGGCTCGGGCGCGGCGCCGGCCGGTCCGGTCAGCCCGGAGATCCTCACGGGGGAGCTGTGGTTCGGCGCCCTCGACGAGCCCAAGGGCATGACCGCGCAGGCGGGCGTCAACGACGTGAGCGCGGCCGCGAGCGCGATCGGGACCCTGGCGCGGATGCTGCCCCCGGACGCGGTCGAGCCCGAGCAGCTGCCGGGGCTCCGGGTCGAGTTCGATCGCGCGTCGATCGATCTCGACGGCAAGCTGGTCCCCTCGATCGGCGTGAGCGTGGGCGGGGAGGGGGCGCAGGCCTGGGCGAACACCCTCGGCCTCGATCCGCGGGTCAGGCTGTGGGCCTACGGCGACTACCTCAGCGCGGCCTTGGGGGAAGTCCAGGCGATCCCGGCGGCCCTCGCTCGGCTCGAGGGCGGCGGGCCGTCACCCGCCGCGATCGCAGGCTTGGCGCCGACGCTCGCGGGCGCGCTGCTTGGCGGCGAGGTCGGGCTGGTCATGCACGTGGTCCTCGATCACTGGCAGGCGCCGCCGAGCGAGGCCGAGCTCCAGGCGCTGCTGGCCGGGGTGCCCGAGGCGAGGCGGCCCTCGTCGACGGCGATCACGGCCGCGTTCGAGGCCCTGGCCCCGTGGTCGACCGTCGATCTGTGGCTCAGCCGCCGCGCGTCGGCGGAGGGCTCGCAGTCAAAGTGGCTGGCCCACCTCTCGCTGGTTCCGTTTGGGGCCGAGGGTGGGGGCGTCGACGCGGCCGAGGTCGAGCTCGCAGCCGAGGTCCTCGACGCCGTGCTCGCCGGCGGCGACGGGCAAGCTGGCTACCGCCGCCTGCTCTCGCGCTTTCCTGACTCGGCGCGCGCGTCGAGCTACCGGGCCCGGGTCGGCGACGCACCCGAGCACCACGCGGCCGTCGGCATGGTCGAGCTCGGGGTCGTGGGCGCCCTGGTGCTGCCGGCCTTCACCGGCTACCTGGCCGAGGCCAAGACGACCGAGGCGACGGCCCAGACCCAGACGATCCTCGCCGCGGCCCTGCGCGCGCGCGAGGCTGCGGGCAGCTGCGAGCCCCTGCTCGGGAAGGCTGGACCGACGCCGCCGCTGGCAGTTTTGTGTCACGAGGGCGCGGGCGGGCGCTGCCGAGCGGTCGCCGACCCGAGCGCGGGCGAGGGCCACTACCCGCGCTCGGCCTGGACCGAAGACCCGCTGTGGAAGGCGATCGCCTACGCGCCCGACGACGCGCTCGGGCACCGCTTTCACTACTCGATCGAGGTCGAACTCGACGGCGCGCAGGGCTGCCGGATCACGGTCCAGGCCGTCGGTGATCTCGACGGCGACGGGGTCTACTCGACCTACGAGCGGGTCGCGACGGTCGCCGCCGACGGCTCGCAGACCCTCGCGCCGCTGGGTATCGACCAGGGCCAGGAGTAGGGCCCACGGTGATACACTCGAGGCCATGGATTCGACTGTACGTCGTCGCGCCGTGATCGGCTGTGCTCTCGGGTTGGTGTTGGCTTCGTCGGCGTGTGGCAAGGACACGCTCGACGAGGGGACCACGCAAAACTCGAGCCTCGGCGACACGACCGGCGACGGAGACGGCGACACGGCCGGCGACGGAGACGGCGACACGGCCGGCGACGGAGACGGCGACACGGCCGGCGACGGAGACGGCGACACGGCCGGCGACGGAGACGGCGACACGGCCGGCGACGGAGACGGTGACACGGCCGGCGACGGAGACGGCGACAGCGGCGACGGCGACGGAGACAGCGGCGACGGAGACGGCGACGCCGACTGCGAGCCCCAGCCGGCGGCCGTCGAGTGTCAGCCCTACCCGGCACCGGGCCCCTTCGTGCCCAGCTACGCGCTCGACGACGACGACGATCCCGACGAGCCCGACGGGCCGGTGTTCGTGCCCGACGCCGACGTCCCGGGGTCGAGCCAGTGCGACACCTTCACGCAGGACTGCCCCGAGGGCGAAAAGTGTGTGCCGTGGGCGAGCATGGGCGGGGGCTGGGACGCGACCAAGTGCGTGCCCGTGCTCGGTGAGCTCGAGCCGGGCGAGCCCTGCGTCTCGCAGGGGATCGTGGAGGCGACCGACGAGTGCGAGGTGGGGGCCTACTGCCTGGCCTCCGACGGCCCCAACGGCAGCTGCGTCGAGCTGTGCGGTTGCAGCCCGGACACGCCAACCTGTGACACCGAGGGCACGACCTGCTCGATCAGCAACGAGGGCGTGATCGCGTGGTGCCTGCCGGTCTGCGATCCCGTCGACAGCTCGAGCTGCGGCGGCTCGGACATCTGCGTGAACTCGGCCGAGGACGGCAACTTCGTGTGCATCTTCTCCACCCAGCCCGACGAAGAGCCCGGCCAGCCCTGCGCCTTCCTCAACGACTGCCCCAACGGGACCATGTGCCTGCAGGGCGAGACGGTGCCGGACTGCCAGGGCGACTTCTGTTGCGGGTCGTTTTGTGACCTCGGCGCGCCCGACTGCGAGCCTGGAACCGAGTGCACGGCCTTCTTCCAGCAGGGCGCGGCGCCCGAGTGCCTCGACGACGTCGGCCTGTGCATCAGCGCGTGAGTCAAGCGAGGGTCGCGCCCGACGGCCGGCGAGCAGGGGCGGGGTGCCACTCGCGCTATCGCGCCGTCACGGGCCGTGATGGCGCTTGTGTCGGCCTTGCCGCGCCTTTGACCCGAGCCGACGGGTATCGCGCTCGCGCTCGAGAACGTGCCTCCGCCAGCGTTCGCGGCGACTTTCTCTGTTGACAGCACAGACCCGGGGTGTCAAGAAACGGAATCGTATCCGTACGCTCGCCAGTCTCGTTCGGATACGGGAAGTGATCCGTACCCGACTGGCCACGCGAGAGAAAAAATGTCGAAGAAGCTTTTTGTGGGCAGCCTCAGCTGGAACACCGATGACCACGCACTCCGAGCTGCGTTCGAGCAGTTCGGTCCGGTCGAGGACGCCAAGGTCATCAACGATCGGGACACCGGTCGCAGCCGAGGATTCGGCTTCGTCACCTTCGCCAGCGAAGAAGACGCTGCCAAAGCAATGGAAGAGATGAACGGTGCCACCCTCGACGGGCGCACCCTCAACGTCAACGAGGCCAAGGAGCGAGAGCGCCGTGGCGGCGGCGGCGGCGGTGGTGGTGGCTACGGCGGTGGTCGTGGCGGTGGCGGTGGCGGCTACGGTGGTGGCGGTGGCGGCGGCTACAACGATCGTGGCGGCGGCGGTGGTCGTGGTGGTCGTGGCGGCGGTGGCCGTGGCGGTCGCGGCGGTGGCCGTGGCGGCGGCTGGTGAGCCCACGCTGACGAATTCCAACGAGCAACACCCCGTCGCAGCGCGACGGGGTGTTTGTTTTTCTAGCGTTTTTTCCAGACGGTGACCTCGGAGACGAAGCCCTTGGTGCTCGTGTCGCCGAAGATCGTGCCGTCCGCGGCCACCCGCTCGAACAGCTCGAAGAAGCGCAGGTAGTCGTCGCGGACGACCGGCTCGACCACGCCGATCTCGTCGGCCGCGCTGGCCACGGTCTTGCCCTTGACCGAGTTGCGCAGGACCACGTAGTCGCTGACGAGCGCCTGGACGAGCGCGCTGTAGTTCTCGACCACGCGCGGCTCCATCTCCTGAAACGAGACCGAGTTGACGAACAGCTCGAAGCTGCCGCGGAGCTTGGGCAGCTGCCACGCGCACAGGACCGCCCCGCGAAAGCCCTGGCCGCGGAGCTGGTCGAGATCGATGACCTCGAGCTCGCGGGTGTGGTCGTAGGTCGCGATCGCGTCGGCCCCGAACACCTGGCGGAGGTAGTAGCTCGACACGAAGGAGAGCGGGGGGATGTCGACGTTGACGTAGAACGCGTCTGGATCGCCCGAGAGCAGGATCTCGCCGAGGGTCCCGAACCCGCCGCCGATCTCCAGTACGTTGCGGACCGCGTGGGTGTCGACGGTCTTCTTGAGCAGCGCGAGCATCCTGAGGTAGCGCAGCGCCGAGCACGAGAAGCGCCGGCCCTCGAACACGAACTGCTCGTCGGGCCGGCCGACCTCGCTCTCGCTGAAGGCGGCGAGTTGCGGGCGCCCGGGTTTGTCGGCCGCGGCGACGATCGCAAATTCACGCTCGGCGATGACCCGGGCGCGTCGCTGCCACGGATGCTCTCCGACGAAGCCGAGGGCCGACGCGAGCTGGCGCTGGATCGGCGAGGCCCGGCGGAACACCGGGACGAAGAAGCGCAGGGCGCTGGGGTGGCGGCGAAAGCTGGCCGGCCCGCGGGTCTCGAGCTCGGCCACGATCAGATCGCTGCACGGCTGCCAGAACCGGGTTGGACGGTAGAGCTCCGGCGCCGCGGCGGCGTCGGCGAGCATGGTCTGGAGCAGCGGGAGCTCCGTGGGGGTCGGCATCGCCCAGGAGACTAGCAGCCCGGGGTGCAATGCCTCGCGCCGCCTCGCGCCGGAATGTTCGCCGAGGGCTTTGTCGCCAAAACTTGCAGTACGCCCGGTACAGCGGCGTTTTGGCCTCGCGCCGGAATGTTCGCCGAGGGCTTTGTCGCCAAAACTTGCAGTACGCCCGGTACAGCGGCGTTTTGGCTTCGCGCCGAGGGCTTTGTCGCCAAAACTTGCAGTACGGGCTGCTAGCCCAGGCCCAAGGGTTGGCGGCGCTCGCCCCAGCCGCGCCAGTTCTTGACCGTCACGCGCTTGGTCAGGTGATAGCGGATGTCGTTGAGTGACTTGCGAAGGGGCTTCTTGCCGCGCTCGCTCGGGTGCCATTGGTGGAGCATCGCGGTCTGATCTTGGATCCAGACCTCGCGGAGGCCGACACGCCCGGCACGAAAGCGCAGGTCGTTGTCTTCCTGGCCCCAAAACGAGAAGCCCTCGTCGTAGCCGCGCACGCGCTCGAAGAACTCGCGCCGCGCGACCTGGCACGCGCCCGTGCCCGTGGCCTTGCGAAAGGGCGCGCTGGCCAGGAGCTCGGGGAAGTCTTCGAGCGCCCACTGCTGCTCGGCGAGGCGCTCGGGCAGGTCACGGCAGTGACACACGACGAAGGCCTGATCGCGCTCGCGGGCCTGAACTTCGAGCAAGGTCGGCACGAAGTTGGGCGCGAAGATCATGTCTGCGTCGGTGCAAAACACGTAGCGGCCAGTCGCGCGCTGGATGCCGTGGTTGAGGGCCCGCGCCCGGTTCCAGGTCTGCGTTGTCTCGACGCGAACCACCTGCGCGCCGTGGTGGTCGGCATACTCGTGGAGGACCGCGGCCTGGGCCGGGGCGCTGCCGAAGTCGGTGATCACGATCTCGATGGTGCCGGGCTCGACGTCCTGCCACCGCAGCGAGCGGAGGCAGTTCTCGAGTCGGGGGCCGCTGCGATCGCGGACCGGGATCACCGCGCTGATCTGCGCTCGGGGCCGTGGCATCGAGGCGACGCGGTCTGCTGCCTACTCGGCGGCGCTGGCGAAGACCCGCGCGAGCGGGGCACTCGGCGACCCAGTCCCAAGCGCCAGGATGGCTGCGTTGTTTCGAATTTTCATCGTGGTGTCCGCGACAGTTTTGGGCCTACACCGGGTGCTCTGGGCCGTCAAGTAAGACCGGTTGACACGCCGCGCGCCGGCTGGGAGGGTCCTTCGCCGAGCGAACCATGGCCGATGACATCCTGCCCTACGGGCGCCAGTGGATCGACGAAGACGACGTTGCAGCGGTCGTGGAGGCCCTGCGCGGGGCCTACCTCACGACCGGGCCGACGGTCGCGCGCTTCGAGGCCGCGCTGGCCGAATTCGTCGGCGCTCGGCGTGCGGTCGCGGTCTGCAACGGGACCGCGGCGCTCCACGCCGCGTGTGCGGCCGCGGGCCTCGGGCCCGGCGACGAGGTCCTGGTCCCGGCGTTGACCTTTCTGGCCAGCGCCAACTGTGCCCGCTACGTTGGCGCCGAGCCGGTGTTCGTCGACGTCGATCCCCGCTCGGGGCTGATCGACGTCGCAGACGCGGCCCGCCACGTCGGCCCCCGGACCCGGGCGATCATCCCGGTCCATCTCAACGGTCGTCCGGTCGATCTCGACGGGGTCCGAGCGCTCGCCGACGCGCACGATCTGACGGTGATCGAGGACGCCGCCCACGCTCTGGGCGCGCGCTACCAAGACACGCGGATCGGTGACTGCGCCCGCTCGGACATGACGATCTTCTCGTTCCACCCGGTCAAGCACGTGACGACCGCCGAGGGTGGGGCGATCACCACGGCCAAGCCCGAGCTCGCCGAGGCGCTCGAGGTGTTTCGCAACCACGGCATGGTCCGCGAGCCCGCGAAGCTGCGCCAGCCGGCGCCGGGGCCCTGGTACTACGAGCAGCAGAGCCTGGGCTACAACTACCGGATCACGGATCTACAGTGCGCGCTGGGCATCAGCCAGCTCGCCAAGCTCGACCGCTTCCTCGCCCGGCGGCGCGAGCTCGCGGCTCGCTACGATCGTCTGTTCGCCGCGGTCGAGGGCGTCGAGCCCGTCGCCGTCGGGACGCCGGACTCGGTCAGCGCGTATCACCTCTACGCCGTGCACTGCGACTTCGCCGGGGCAGGCACGACCCGGGCGGCGGTCATGGCGGGGCTGCGCGAGCGGGGGATCCTGACCCAGGTTCACTACATCCCGGTCCCGGCGCAGCCTTACTACATCGAGCGTGGCGCAGACATCAGCCGCTACCCGGGCGCGGCGGCCTACTACGCGGGGATCTTGAGCCTGCCGATGTTCCCGGCGATGGCCGACGCGGACGTCGACCGCGTGGTCGAGGCGCTCGCAGCTGGGCTCGGCGCGGGCTAGGAGGTTCTCTTTTGGTGATGCCTGCGACTGACCAAGCTCGCGCTGTGATCGTGATCGTCCAGGCGCGGATGGGCTCGTCGCGGCTGCCGGGCAAGGTCCTGCGCGAGGCCGGCGAGCTCAGCTTGCTCGCGCACCTGACCCGACGCCTGCGCCGGGCCAGCGCGCCGACGCAGCTCGTGGTAGCGACGACCGTCGAGCCCAGCGACGACGAGCTCGCCGAGGCCTGCGAGGCGCTGGGCCTGACCGTGCACCGCGGCCCCGTCGACGACGTGCTCGCGCGCTTTCACGGCGCGCTCGCGCAGCTCGCCGCGGCGCCCGAGGACCTCGTGGTTCGCGTGACCGGCGACTGTCCGCTGCTCGATCCCGACGAGCTCGATCGCCTCGTCGACGAATTCCTCAGCCGAGCGCCGAGCGCCGAGGCCGTCGACTACCTCACCAACCAAGCGGGCGAGCGCCGCCGGATCCCCCGGGGTCTCGACGTCGAGGTGTTCACCGTCGCGGGCCTCGAGCGAGCCCAGCGCGAGGCCAGCATGGCCGGCGACCGCGAGCACGTGACGCCCTATTTTTATCGTGAGCCCGGCCGCTTCCGCGTGGCCGTCAGCGATCCGCCAGGCGCGGACCTCGGCCACCTGCGCCTGACCGTCGACACGCCCGCGGACCTCGAGGTCGTCGACGCGATCGTCCGCGCGCTCGGGCCCGACGCGAGCACCGCGGCGATCGCCGCTTGGTTGGCCGCGCACCCCAAGGTCGCCCAGCGCAACGCCGAGGTGCGCCAAAAATCGATCGACTCCGACATGGAGGCCCGGGCCGCGCGGGTCCGCGCTCGACGCCTGCTCGCGCGGGCCGACGCGGGCGGGGCGACGGGCTTCGGTCACGTCACGCGGGTCGGCGCGCTGCTCGACGCGTGGGTCGAGCTCGGGGGCCACGCGACCCTCGTCGGCCGCGGCGTGGTCGGGGCGGTCCGCGAGCGCCTGCTCGCGTCCGGGGTCGAGCTCGTCGACGGTGGCGACGCGGACTTCGACGCCCGGATCGACCAGGCCGACGCGCTGTGCGTCGACGGCTACGCGTTCGGGCGCGCGGACCAGGAGCGCTGGCAGGCTCGGCGGGCGCTGCTGGCGATCGACGATCTCGCCGCCCACGAGCAGCTCGCCGATCTGGTCGTCAACCAGATCCTCGACTTCCCGCCCGAGCGCTACGCGACCGCGGCCTGGACCCGGCTGCTGATCGGCCACCCCTACGTGCTCCTGCGCCGAGAATTTCGCCGCGCGGGCGCGGACGCTGGCGGGCCCTCTGCTCGGGTCGTCGTGACCTTTGGCGGCACGGACCCAGCCGGGCTGAGCGCGCCCTTCGTCGAGGCCCTGCTCGCGCAGCTCGAGCCCAGCTCGCAGATCGTCTTGATCGTCGGCCGTGGCGTCGACGCTGACGCGCGCGCGCAGCTCGAAGCGTTGGCGGCGGCGAACGAGCGCCTCGAGCTCCGCGTCGACGTGCGTGAGATGGCCGCGCTGCTCGCGAGCGCGACGCTGTGCGTGAGCGCGGCCGGGACCACGGTCTGGGAGGCGATGGCGAGCGGCGTCCCGGTCGTGTGTGTGGCCGTGGCCGACAACCAGCGTCCGGTGATCGCCGGGATCGAGCGCCGCGCCGCCGGGGTCAGCCTGGGCTGGCACCAGGAGCTCGACCTCGCTCGCGCCGCGCGGAGGATCCGGGCCCTGCTCGCCGATCCAGCGGGCCTCGCCGAGCTCGGCGCGAGGGGCCGGGCGACGGTCGACGGCCGCGGTGTCTACCGAGTCATCGACGCCCTGCTCGACGTGATCGACCGGCGCGGCGAGGGCTCCGAGGGCCTTCGCTGAGTCGTTCACCCTCGCGTTGACCCTGCCCAGGTGACACACTGCGGCTGATGCCTCGCACCGTACTGCCGCAGGGTTGGGCGCGCCCCAAGGGCTACGCCAACGGGATGGCCGCCACCGGCGAGCTGCTGGCGATCGCCGGCCAGATCGCCTGGGACGGCCAACAACAGCTCGTGTCCGACGCCTTCGTGGATCAATTCCGCCAGGCCCTCGCCAACGTCGTCGCCGTGGTCGAGGCCGCGGGCGGCGGCCCGACCGACATCATCAGCCTGACGGTCTACGTGACCGACAAGCGCGAGTACATCGCGGCGATCAAGGACGTCGGCCAGTCCTACCGCGAGCTGCTCGGCAAGCACTTCCCGGCCATGGCCCTCGTCGGGGTCAACGAGCTCCTCGAAGACCGGGCCAAGGTCGAGATCCAGGGCCTGGCCGTGCTCAGCTGTCGAGGAGCCTCAGCGTGACCGAACAGGCGCCCCGCATCGACCCCGACTTTCGCCCGCTGCCGATCCCGCAGCCCGAGAGCTTCCGCTACGAAGAGCGCGACCGCGTCGGCGTGATCACCCTCGACCGCCCCGATCGCTACAACGCGCTGACCTTCGCGGTCTACCGCGAGCTCACGGATCTGTTCAGCGTCATCGATCGCCGCAGCCTCGACCCGGACGGCGCGCGGGCGCTGGTCATCCGCGGCGAGGGCAAGGCCTTTTGCTCGGGCGGCGACGTCGAGGACATCATCACGCGCCTGTTCGACCGCGACATGGAGGCGCTGCTGCGCTTCACGCGGATGACCGGCGAGCTGATCCACGCGATCCGACGGTGCAAGACGCCGGTCGTGGCCTCGGTCAAGAAGGTCGCGGCCGGAGCCGGGGCCGTGATCTCGCTGGCCTGTGATCTGCGGGTCATGGGCCGCAAGAGCTTCTTCGCCTTCTTGTTCCCGCAGGTCGGGCTGTCGGGCGCCGACATGGGCGCGAGCTGGCTGCTGCCGCGGGTCGTCGGGCTCGGGCACGCGAGCGAGCTCCTGCTCCTCGGGGATCGGGTCTACGCCGAGCGCTGCGCCGAGATCGGCCTCGCCAACCGCGTGATCGACGACGAGGATCCGGCCAAGGTCGACGAGGCCGCGTTCGAGCTCGCCCTCGCGATCGCCCGCAAGCCCCACTTCGCCACGCGCATGACCAAGACCATGCTCCAGCAAGAGCAGGACATGGGCTTCGGCGACGCGATCGAGGCCGAGGCCCAGGCTCAGGCGATCTGCATGCAGCACCCCGACTTCAAAGAGGCCAACGACGCCTGGCTGGCCAAGCGTGACCCGAACTGGAAGTGAGCGAGCCGTGACCAGCTCCAACCCCGCAGCGTTCACCAGCAGGCGCGTCCTCGACCGCGATCTCGCCACCATCTACGGGCCCGCGCAGCGCTGGGTCGAGCTCGAGGATCGCCTCGAGCTGTTTTGCGCCCAGCTCCGGGGCAACCCCGTCGACGAGTCCGACGAGCGGGCCGCGACCCGCGAGTACGTCCGTCGGCTCGCCGCCGAGGGCCTGCTCGAGCTCATGGTCCCGGCCGCGTTCGGTGGGCAGCACGAGCAGGTCTCGGCGACCGCGATCTGCCTCGCCCGTCAGTGGCTCGCGCGCGAGAGCGGGGCCCTCGACACCGCCTTCGTGATGCAGGGCCTGGGCTCCTACCCGGTCGTGCTCGCGGGGCAGCCCGCGCTCCAGCGCGCGCTGCTGCCCGAGGTCGCGGCCGGAACCAAGATCTGCGCGTTCGCCCTGACTGAGCCCGGCGCGGGCTCGGACGTCTCGGGCATGCAGACCGTCGCCGAGCCCGAGGACGACGGCGGCGTGCGCCTCCACGGGCACAAGACCTTCATCTCCAACGCTGGCATCGCGCACAGCTACGTGGTCTTCGCCCGCGAGGCCTCACCGAGCGCCGACGGCAAGCCGCGCTTCGGCGCGTTTTGGCTGGCCGGCGACGCCCCGGGGCTCTCGATCGATCCGATCAAGGTCACCGCGCCTCACCCGATCGGCACGGTTCACTTCGACGGCGTCCGCGTGGGCCCGGAGCACCGCCTCGGCGAGCCCGGTGAGGGCCTGCGCATCGCCCTGGGCAACCTCGATCAGTTCCGCGCGACCGTCGGCGCGGCCGCGCTCGGTATCACAGATCGCGCGCTCGAAGAGTCGATTGACCACCTCGGCGCGCGCGTACAGTTCGGGCGTCCGCTGGCCAAGCAGCAAGGTCTGCGCTTTGCGATGGCCGAGCTCGGGGCCGATCATGTCGCGGCACAGCTCATGGTCTACCGCGCGGCTGCAGCTCGCGACCGCGGCGACGCCACGCCCGATCAGCCGGCGATGGCCAAGCTGCTCGCGACCGAGCTCGCCCAGCGTGCGGTCGACCGCTGTATCCAGAACTTCGGGGGCCGGGGCGTCGTCGTCGGCGAGGTGCCCGAACGCCTCTACCGTGAGGTCCGGGCGCTGCGCATCTACGAGGGCACATCCGAGATCCAAAAACTCGTGATCGCCCGCGCGATGCTGTGAGTCATCCCCACGGTGAGGTGAATCGAATCGAACCCTGACTTCGGTGTGGAGCCAAACGAGCGGGTTGTTCGATCCCTGGCTCGTCGGCGGGCCCGAGTGCCAAAAGCCCCCGACCGGCGGCTTGGACTGTGGACAATTGAGCGCCGCCGCGGTGTCACAAATGGTTCGCGATCGTGCTACACGCAGTGGACCATGCTTGGGTTCGACGAGCAGCGCCTGCTGGGCGCCGCCGCGGCGCGTCTCGACGTGCAAGAGCCGCTCGAGGCCACCTTCTTGCCGGCCTTTCGTGCGCTGATCGGCGGGCTCCGGGACGAGGCGCGGCTGAGCCAGGTCGGGGCCTGGCGAGCCTGCGCGCGCCTGATGGCGGCGCTCGGCCAGCGGGTCGCGCTGGCCGAGTTCGAGCGCCACACCCCCGAGCTCGCGCAGGTCGAGATCGACTCGCCGATCTTCGTGACGGGCCTCCCGCGGGCGGGGACGCGCTTGCTGCACAACCTGCTCGCGCGCACGCCCGGGCTCTGGGCCCCGCGCTTGTGGGAGCTCCAGCGCCCGGTCCCGCCCGTGCGGATCGACGAGCGCTGGATCGATCGCCAGATCCAGACCACGGACTCCCTGCTCGATCAGCTCTACGAGGCGGCGCCGGAGCTGCGCAGCCTCCACCCGATGGCCGCGACCTCACCCGACGCGTGCAGCTGGCTGTTTCGCAACAACTTCAGCTCGCTGATGCACGCGCTGCGCTGGTACATGCCCAGCTACGTCGAGTTCATGCTCGACGCCGACCTCGAGCCTGCGTACCGCGACCATCGCCGCTTCCTTCAGATCCTCGCCCACCGCCATCGTCACGACGATCACGCCGGCCCGCGCCTCGTGCTCGAAGATCGCTGGCATCTGTGGCATCTCGACCACCTGCTCGCGGTCTATCCCGACGCGTGGGTGATCCAGATCCAGGTCGAGCGTGAGCCGGCCCTCTCGGCGCTCACGCGCTCGTGCTGGACGCTGCAGGGGATCGACGCCAAGCGCCCGCGCTCGCCGGCCGAGCTCCGTCGCTACTGCGCCAAGATCCTCGACGAGGGGCTCGCGGCCAGCGAGCGGGCGCGAGCCGGGCTCGCGCCGGGGCGCTTCATCGACATTCCCTACGCGAAGCTCAGCGCCGACCCGCTCGCGGTCGTGCGCAGCCTCGGCGTCCGGCTGCGGCTCGGGATCTCCGACGCGAGCCTGGGCGAGGCGGCGCGCTGGCTCGCCGACTATCAGGTCCTGGCCCCCCAGCCGCGCCGATGCCTCGCGACCGACCTCGCGCGCGCCCGAGCGCGCCGCGACGGGCCCCACCTCCACTGAGCTGTGGGCGGCGGCCGTGGGGGGACCGACGCTCGCGCGATCGTGACGCCCGCGGTCACTGCCCGCGCGGCGTCGGTCGTATAACTCGTGCACGGTTGCCCAATGACTGACAGACTTCCACCCGTCGAGTACCGCGTCGAGTTTAACGACGGCCCCACGAGCGAGTGGCAGCTGCTCTCGTTCGAGCTGAGCGAGCAGCTCAATGGGAGCTCGGAGCTGACCGTCGAGCTAGCGAGCGAGACCCTGCCCGAGCTATCCGAGCTGCTGGGCGCGGGCCTCGAGCTGGAATTGCACCGCTCGCAGATGCCGAGCCACGCTGCGTTCGGGGTCGTGCTCGGCGTCGACCTGCTCGGTCACGCCGAGCACCGCGGGATCGTTCGAGTCCACGCGGTGTCGGCCTTCGACCTGGCCGGGCAGCGCCAGCACACTCGGATCTGGCAGGATGTCTCGGTCCTCGACATCGTCGCCGAGGTGCTTGACGCTGCGTTCGCCGACTACGGGCGGAGCCATCGTTGCGAGGTCTCAACGCGCGGCATCGCGCCGCGCAGCTACTGCGTCCAGTATCGCGAGTCGGACCGTGACTTCGTCTGTCGCCTGCTTGAAGAAGAGGGCATCAACTATTACTTCGATCACGACCGCGACGCCGGTCACGAGGTCTTGGTCCTGTGCGAGACCAACGACCAGTACCTCGCGGCCGAGAACGTCGACGGCGGCCCGAGCTTCCCGCTCATCTCCAAGTCACCGGACCTCGCCGAGCTCGAGTCGCTCCAAAGCCTCGAGTGGGACCAGCGCGTGACCAGCACGACGGCGCTGCGGCGGGACTACGACTGGCGCCACCCGGCGGAGCTGCTGACGAGCGAGAAGGGCGCGGAGGGGGACGAGCGCGGGCTCGTGCGCCGGGTCTACGTTCACGGTCACCAACGCTTCGAGCGCGACGAGGTCGAGCGGCGCGCGGGCGACCTCGTCGAGGCGCTGGCCAGAGCCGGGAGCGTGGCTCGGGCCGAGTCCAACGCCGTCGCCCTGCGACCCGGGCTGCAATTCTCGACTGACGCCCACGACGCCGACGGTGCGCCTCAAGACTACGTCGTGATCGGGGTCCGTCACCACGGCGGGCCGGCGTCAGCGGGCTCGCTGGCCGACGATCAGGTCATCTACGCCAACGAAATCGAGTGCGTGCCCCTGACCCGCGCGATCCGGCCGCTGCCGCGCACGCCCAAGCCGCGGACCCGCGGGCCGCAGACCGCGACCGTCGTAGGCGACGGCGAGATCCACGTCGACAAGCACGGTCGGATTCAGGTTCAGTTTCACTGGGAGGAGCAGCCGAGCTACGCGGCCGACGCCTCGTGCTGGGTCCGCGTCGCCCAGAGCTGGGCCGGCCCAAGCTGGGGCACCCAGTTCATCCCTCGCGTCGGAATGGAGGTCGTCGTCGAGTTCCTCGACGGCAACCCCGATCGGCCGCTCGTCACCGGCTGCGTCTACAACGGGGACCACGAGCCGCCCTTCGCGCTGCCCGACAACGCGACCCAGAGCGGCTGGCGGACGGACTCGTCGCCGGGCGGCGGCGGCAGCAACGAGCTGCGTTTCGAGGACGCGGCCGGGGCCGAGGAGATCTACGTGCACGGCCAGAAGGACTGGCGCGTCGAGATCAACAACGACACCTCGATCAGCACGGTCCACGACGAGACGATCAGCGTCGGCAACGACCGCAGCAAGTCCGTCGGCAACGACCAGCGCGAGCGCG
Source organism: Enhygromyxa salina (assembly GCF_002994615.1). Lineage (GTDB taxonomy): Bacteria > Myxococcota_A > Polyangia > Nannocystales > Nannocystaceae > Plesiocystis > Plesiocystis salina_A. The sequence goes on from NZ_PVNK01000165.1 coordinate 94,747, forward strand.
TCGGCAACGACAAGTCGATCGTGGTCGCCAACAACCACGACGAGACCATCGGCGCGGCCATGACCCTGGCCGTGGGCACCGATCAGGACCTCACGATCGGCGCCAACCAGACCATCACCGTGGTCGCCAACAACACCGAGACCATCGGCGCGAACATGACCCAGACGATCGGCGCGAGCGCGACCCAGATCGTTGGCGCGAACAACACCGTCAAGGTCGGCGGTCTGATGGCGGTGACCGTTGAAGGCGTCCTCAACACCGCCGTCGGCGGCCTGATGATGGAGAACGTCGACGGGCTCAAGGCGGTGAAGGTCGGCGGCATGAGCACCGAGGTCGTGACCGGCGACCAGAGCCTCAGCGCCGCCAACATCAGCAGCGCGGCGAAGAGCGACATCAGCATGAGCGCCGGGGAGCAGCTGCTCGCCGAGGCCAAAAAGCACGTCGCGGTGAGCTCCGAGGACACCATCGGCGCAGCGGCCAAGACCCGCTTCGTGGTCGAGGCTGGCGATGAATTCACCGTCAAGTGCGGGGACTCGAGCCTGACCCTCAAAAAGAACGGAGCCGTGATGATCAAGGGCAAGAAGGTGTCAATCAAGGGTAGTGACGAGATCAAGCTCGTGGGCGGCAAGATCCACAACAACTGAGGACCAGGAAGCACAGCGACCATGCCCGACGGACTCCACCATCGAAGCCCCCTGCCCAAGCTCGACGACCGCGAGCGATGCGCGATCGCTGACGGCTTGATGCTCGCTACGATCGTCGCGAGCGACGGTGCCCGAGTCGAGCTGAGCTATCCAGGCATGCCCGGCCCGGCCACGGTCGAGGTCTCGACCACGCTCGCGCTGACGGCCGACGATGTCGGCGTCACTGTTGTCGTCGGCTTCCTCGACGGGCGCCGCGAGCGTCCGATCGTGCTCGGACGCCTGCGCGAGCCGCATCGCGCGGTTGAAGCGAAACTGCGCCCGGGCCATCGGGTGGTCGCTGACGGCGAGCGGGTTTACGTCGAGGCCGACAAGCAGCTGGTCCTGAGCTGCGGTGAGGCCAGCATCACGCTGCAGGCCGACGGACGCGTGCTCGTGCGCGGGACCTACGTCGAGACCCGGGCCAAGGGCGTCAACCGCATCCGCGGCGGGGCCGTGGCGATCAACTGAGATGCAGCGCTTCATCGGCATCGCGCCGCGGGTGGTCTCGCGGCGTACGAACGAGCGGATCCTCGACCGCCACGTCGACGAGATTGCGATGACTTGGTCGCAGCGTGATCGCGCCTGTCGCTCGCATCACTACCGCCTGCGCGAGCTGATCATGGTTGACGAGCGTGTCAGCGCCCACATCGAGGGGGGGAGGCTGGGCGGCGCTCGAGCGTGGCAGCTCGCGTTCGAGCGGATCGAGGCGGGTGAGCCTGGCACGATGTTCGCCGCGGCCGCGCTGGCGCTCGCGGGCAGCGAGGCGCGGTGGTTCGAGGAGCTCGGCCAACTCGCGCGCGCGCAGCCGGAGCTCGGGCGTGAGCTGGTGGCTGGGATCGCCTGGGCTCGACCCTCGGACGTGAGCTGGCGGCTCGCCGCGCTGGCCAGATCCGATCAGCGGCACGATCGTCGGCTCGCGGCGGCGGGCTTTGGGGTGAGCGGGATCATTCCCCCGCGCCCGCGCGAGTGGCTCGAGTCCGACGACCCCGAGCTCGTGCAGGAGACGCTGCGGATCGTCGGCGAGCGCGGCCTCGTCGAATTCGTTGACCACGTCAACGCGCGGCTCGACGACCCGGTGCTCGCTACGCGCTTTCATGCGGCGCGCTCGGCCCTGCTCCTCGACCGGCGTCACGCTGCGGTGTGGTCGGCCCTGGAGGCTTGTATGAGCGAGCCCCGCTACGCCCAAGCCGCGGTCCGCTGGTACCTGCGCCATCAGGACACCGAGGCCGGCGCGGCCTCCTATCGCATGTACCGAGAGCGGCCGCAGTTGACGAGCTTGGCGCTCCATGCAGCCATCGGCCACGGGCGGATCGGGGTCGTCGATGACCTCATCACCTTGATGCATGAGCCCGAGCACGCGCGCCTGGCCGGGATCGCCTTCAGCGTGATCGTTGGCGTTGACGTCGAGTACGCTGATCTCGACCTCGACGAGGACCAGGCCGAGCCCGAGGACGAGGACCCGGGTATCGACGAGATCGACGTCGAGCGCTTCGCCGATCCGCTGCCGCGCCCCGATCCCGAGGCCGTCCGGGTGTGGTGGGCAGCGCACGCGGGCGAGTTCGATCCCAACCAGCGCTACCTTCGGGGTCGAGCGATCGACGAGAGCTCGCTGCGTGAGACCCTGGTCGCGGGCACGCAGTTCGAGCGAATGCTCGCGGCCGAGGACCTGGCCGCGCTGCGGCGAGGGTCGCTCTACCTCACGCGCCAACCGGGCCAGCGCCAGGCACGAGATTGGCTGGGGTGGTGATGCTGTTCGAGAACAACACGACCTACGAGGCCGGCTGGACCCTCGCCTTCGCCCGGACCGGGCACGAGCAGCTGGTTGTCGTGGCCAAGGCCACCTACGAGCTGCCCTTGGCTGAGCCGAGCTGGGCCGAGCCCGCGCTGGCCGAGCAGCAAGTGCCCTTGCTCGACTCCGACGAGTTTGCCGGCGACCCCGAGACCACGGCGATGCGCTTTGAGAATGACTACGCGACCCACAAGCCCCGCTGCGACGTCGTCTTGCACGGCTCGGCCTATCCGCCCGACGGTCGCCCGACCCCGAGAGTGGAAGTCTCGATGCGCGTGGGCGCGTTGCACAAGCGCTTCGTCGTGACCGGTGATCGGGGTTGGGTTCGCGCGGCCGGGAGCTTTGTTCCGAGCCCGCCGACGATGTTCGCGCGCCAGCGCTTCTCCTACGACACGGCCTATGGCGGCACCGAGCTCGCGCCGCGCAACCCCGGGCGGGTCGCGACCTGTCTGGCCAATCCAGTGGGGCGTGGCTACGCGATCGCCGGGCTCGACGAGGACGTGTACCCCATGCCCAACACCGAAGAACTTGGTCGCCAAATCACCGCGCCGGGTCGTGACTACCGACCGATGGCGCTCGGGCCGATCGGGCGTCACTGGCAACCCCGTGTTCGCTACGGGGGCAGCTACGATGAGCAATGGTTGCAGGAGCGGGCCCCGTTTTGGCCCGACGATTTTGATTACCGCTACTTCCAGTGTGCGCCTCCGGATCAGCAGGTGCCCTATCCCGTGGGCGGCGAGCCCGTCGAACTGATCGGGCTGACACCCGCTGGGTCGCTGCGCATGCGACTGCCGAAGCTCGAGCTCCCGGTGCTGTTCGTGCCCCATGTCGGCGCGCCCGAGGAGGTCCGCGCCAAGGTCGACACGATCGTTCTCGAGCCCGACGCCGGCAGGATGACGCTGACCTGGCGCGTGACCAAGACGCTCGCGCGCGAGGTCTTCGAGCTTGCGAACACGGTGGTGGGCGGGCGTGGCGAGCGGTGGATGCGAGCGCAACGGGCTCGAGCCCGGGGCAAGACCTACTACCCGAGCCTCGGGGCTCTGGTCGCGGCGCGCAAGCGCGAGCGAGGTGGTGCGTGAGCGCCGGGCAGCTCGCCGTCTACGCCCAGGGCATGGTCACGGCCGTTGGCTTTGACGCGCCGACCAGCTGCGCGGCGATGCGCGGGGGACTCAGTGGACTGTACGAGGACAACCTCTGGGACATCCTGGTCGGCGAGTACCTCAGCGTGGGGCGGCCGCTCATGCACCAGTGGTGGGAAGGTCGGGACATGCTCGCCGAGCTGCTCGCGCCGCCGATCCTCGAGTGCGTCGACGCGCTCGCCTCGATCCCCGGCTGGGAGCACATCGATCCGCGGCAGGTGCCGATTGTGGTCATCGTCCCGCCCGAACACCGGCCGCATCGTTGGGAGCAACTCGACACGGCGCTGCTCGCCGATCTCGCGCACAAGCTCGGGCACCCGCTCGCGGTCTACAGCTCGACGATCGCGGGCGGCCGCGCGGGGATCGTCGCTGCGCTGGAGGTCGCCGCGCAGCTTTGTGGTCGCGCCGAGCTGCCCGTGTGCGTGATCGCGGGGGTCGAGAGCTTCATGCGTCAGCGCCTGGCCGTGCACTACCTGCGCCAGCGACGGATGAAGTCCGAGGTCAACAGCAACGGTTTTGTGGCTGGGGAGGCCGCGAGCGCGATCCTGGTTGGTCCTGCCCGCGCTGCCCGGGCGCCGCAGCTGTTGCTCACGGGCGTGGGCTGGGCCGAGGATCCCGCGGGCGCGGGGGACTCAACGGCGCACCCCGTGACCGGTCGGGGGCTGACGGCGGCGATTCGTCAGGCCCTCGCGCAGGCGGGCCATTCTTACGCGGCCCTCGACCTGCGCCTCTGCGACATCAACGGCGAGCACTGGAAATTCAAGGAGTCGGCCTTCGCCGAGGGGCGCCTCGACCGTGCGCGGCCCGAGGGCCTCCCGGCCCGGCGGCTCGGCTACTGCGACGTCTGGCACCCGATCGAGCTCATCGGTGAGGTCGGGGCCGCGGTCTTTCCGCTGTTGCTCGGTTGGCTGCGCGATGCCTACTGCAAGGGCTACGACCGCGGGCCACGAAGCCTCGTGTTTGCGATGGAGGACGCGGGGGAGCGTGCAGCCGTGACCTGTGAATTTTGGAGCCCAACATGACCGTCTACGCCAACAACCGAGAGATCGCCGCAAAAAAGTCGAGCAACAAGAGCGTGGTGTCGATGCCCGACGTGTGCTTGAGCCCGCCGCCTCCGCCGGTCGGGCCGATCCCGCTGCCCTATCCGCTGACGGCGCTGTCGAGCGACACGAACAAGGGGTGCAAGACGGTGTTGATCCTTGGCAAGCAGGTGATGCGGAAGAACAGCTCGGAGTACAAAAAGAGCACCGGGGACGAGCCGGCCACGAAGAGCCTCGGGATGGGCGTGGTCTCCCATGAGATCACGGGGCCGCTCAAATTCTCGGCATACTCGACGGATGTGTTCGCGGAGGGGGGGAATGTGTGTCGGCTGCTGGATCTGACGGGGGCGAACAACAACAACACGGTTAACACGACGGTGAGCCTCGGTAAATTCCTGGCCGTGTCTGCGGAGCGGACGAGCTGTGAAGCGCTGCATCAGCAAAATACGGGAGATCGAGAGAGGCTGGGGAAGGTGGATACCACGCAAATTGAGAAATACGTCCAGACCGCGACGACGACTCACTTCAAGCTCGATCTCAACGGTGTGTCGTATTTCGGAAAATCTCGCAGCAGGGAGATTCCCCAAAAGTATGACAACGGGTATACGAAGCCGCTGACGGGCACGAGCTCCGAGCGGCGGGGAGGGCAGGGGGAGGGCTATCTTCCAAAAGAATCCGATATTTGTGGGGGTGGCAAGCATACGTATTCGAACACACAGAGCAACGTTACGCCGGATACGGCGCATACGGAGTCTCGGATCCTCGAGGAGCTGTGGGCCTCGCGGGAGTTCAGGGACGCGGCAAGCATGGTGGCCATGGGGGGCGGGCCAAAGCCCCGAGTCACGATGGCGATTGACTGGCCCAAACCTCGTGACCCGGATGACGTGAATTCTCCCTGTGAGGACTGTAGGAGGCTGATCTGCGCTGCGTCCAGCTGTATTGATGTCGTCATTTGCGACGCCAAGCGTGGCAAGGAGACCGAAGGCCAGTCCTACTGCGACAAGTGACCCGGGGACCTCCTCGACGGGTCGCCCGTGGAGTTCGATGACATGTTTCACGTCCTCAAACCGGCTCTCAACTCCAATTCCTGCGTACCTACTCTCCACTTCGAGTGGGACGAGTGGCGTGTGCATCGCTACTATGTTCCGTTCGAGGGCGAGGCCTTCGCGCGCCTGGGTCAACTCACGGGCCGCGCCAACGCGGCGCTCGCCTACGCATCTGGCGAGTGGATCCTCCACCGCTTCGCCGCCGTCAACCACGACGAGACGCCTCGGCTCTACCTCGAGGCTTGCTGGGCCGCGAACGTGCACTGGGCCTACTTCCCCTACGTCGAGATCGACGAGGACCGCTGGCGCGGCCCCGTGCGCGGCCCCTTGCTGATCATGATGGCGATCGCCGGTGACGCCTACTTCGGCCTCGACGACGACGCCGCGATCCAGGCTCGAAGCCTGTGGATGCGCAACCTCGCGCTGCACGTGTTGCCCGACTCTGGCGCCTACCTCGCGTGGTTCGACGCCAGCCTCGCGCGCCTCGAGCACCATCACCGCAAAGACCAGCACCCCGAGACCGAGGACATGCTCTCGCCCCTGCCCGAGGGCATGGGCGCACCCCCTCCCCGCGAGCTGTTCGACACGAGCCAACCCTACGAGCCCAGCCACGACGCCGAGCGTCTCGACGCCTACCTGCGCGGGCTCGACCCCGACGCCAGCCCCTTCTTGGCCGGCGCCGACGCGCTCGCAGGCCTGGACGCCTTCGTGGGTACGCCCTATCGCTACCGCTGAGGGCGAACACTCGCGTGGTCACCACGACCAAGGGCGTAGATGGCTGTCGACATCAGCTTTCGCCATGGCCTCGCGCGCTACCGGATCGTCGAGCGACGGAGCCTGGCGTCGAGCTCGCTCTCACCCGGGGTCGTGCTCGTGCGGCCGTCGATGGCCCGGTCTGTGCTTCGCGTCGCGCTGCGTGAACCTGAGCTGAAGATCCCGCTGCGCAGGCTCTACCTGCGCGAGTTCGGGTTGCGCTCGGACGTCGACGAGGACCAGCTGATCGAGGGCCTCATCGGTCAGGCCACGGAGCAGCTCGGTCACCTGGCGCTGCTCGCCGAGCGCCGCGCGACCTTCGGCGCCGGAGCTGGCGCTGGCGCTGGTGAGGTGAGCGTCGCCGAGCCCAGGTCGAGCGAGGCGCTCGTCGATCGCACCCACAGCCTCTCGCTCCAGGTGGTCCTCGATCACAGCGGCGAGCCAGTTGCTGGGGTGGCGCTCCGCGTCAGCTTGCCTGACGGCCGCGAGCAGCTCGGACACACCGACGCCAACGGCTCGATCGAGCTTCGCGGGCTCGAGCCTGGCGCCGGGGGAGCGGCGAGCGCCTCGAACCCCGTGGCGGCGCGCGCCTCCAACATCTGGCACGTCGTCGGGGTCAAGCCGGCGCCGATCGAGCCCGAGTGGGCAGGCTGGGCCGACGCACCTGCCCCCGAGCCGTTCGGAGGGACGCTCGCGGTCGTCGAGGATCACGCGGTCGCCGACGGCGAGACCCTCAGCGAGCTCGCGGGTACGGTCGGCGCGAGCACGCTCGAGCTGGCTCGCTTCAATTGGGGCAGCAGGAACCCCGCCCAGATCCAGCGTGACCTCCGCGAGCGTGTCGGCTGCACCAAACTCGCCGACGATGGCTCGGGCCACGTGTTTTGTGCGACCGACGAGCCGGGCCTCGTGCTGATCCCTCGAGCGTGGTCTGCCGCCGGGCTGGCGACCAATCAGGGCCATGTCATTCGCGTGCGCAGACCCTGGATCCCGCGCCTCCGCGACTGGGACTTCTCGATCTGAACGAGGTTGACTGTGACCGCGCGACCCACCACCGAGTACATCATTTGGCACACGGCGGCCCACCCCGGAAACCTGGACACGAGCGCGGCCCAGATCGACGGCTGGCACAAGCACAACGGGTGGTCGGGGATTGGCTATCACTACGTCGTCCGTCAGGGCGGGGCCGTCGAGAGCGGGCGGGCCGCGGGTGAGGTCGGGGCCCACGCCAAGGGGCTCAACGGCAAGAGCATCGGCATCTGCTTCTCGGGTGACGGTGACGAGGAGGACTTCACCGTCGCGCAGCGTGAGGCTGGGCTGGAGCTGACGCGGCGGCTCATGGACGAGTACGAGATCCCGGCCGAGAAGGTGCTCGGCCACCGGGAGATCAACACCCTCGTCGATCAGGGGGTGGTCGCGGCTGCCTACCGCACGAGCAAGTCGTGCCCCGGCGCCAAGGTCGACATGGACGACGTCCGTCGGCAATTGGCAGCCTGCCGCTTCGCGCTGCCCGTCGATCTCGGCCACGGGGTCGAGGTGACTGACGAGGCGCTCGCCGGCTACTACGATCACAGCGAGAAGCAGCACCCGGGCGGCTACTTCCCGCTCGGTGCCAACACCGTCTGGCACGGTGGTCTGCACCTGCGTGGTGAGCGAGGCGCGACCGTGATCGGCGCCTGCGCGGACGGAGAGCTGGTCGCCGCCCGCATGTTCGAGACCGACGCCGACGGCCAGGGCCACGGCCACTACGGCAGCGTCAACTTCATCCTCCTGCGCCACGTCGCCTCTGCGACGCAGCTGCGTCAGGCCAATCGCAAGCCGGTCGAGACCTATCGCGTCCGGATCTCCACGCTCAATTTCCGGCCGCAGCCCGGTCGCAGCGCGACACACGGTCACCTCCACGTCGGCGACTTGTTGCGGCGACGCGCCGGTGAACCTGACGTCGACAAGGGGGGATACGCTTGGATTCCGCTCGAGGTTGTTGGCTCGACGGACGCGACCTGGCTCGGCAAGCAGGGCTACGCGGCGTACGATCCAAGCTGGCTCGAGGCCGTCGGCGCCACGGACGAGCTCTTCGCCGACGGCAAGCCCTGGACCTGGTACTCGCTCTACATGCACCTCGATCCGCGGCCGCTCGCAAAGAGACATCCGGGCCTGGAGAGGCTTCGCTGGATCGCCGCGGGCCGCGAGGGCTTGGCCGAGGAGCTGGCCAAAGGCGGCGTGGTTCGGGTCAGCGACGAGACCGCCCCGGTCTCGGTCGAGGCGGGGGAGCCGCTGTGGCTGATGGGTGAGTACGGCTCGCCAAATTACCGCGCCGGCCTGATCCACTGGGAGGTGTTCGCAGGTGAGGCGCTGATGCCCAGCTGGGCTTGCGTCGAAGATACGGACGAGGACTACAATATGGATGCGGCCCAGATTCTCGAGCTCGTCGAGCAAGACTGGTTCGGCTCCGACGCGATCCTCACGCACGACGAGATCCGGGAGTTCTACGCCAACAACGCGCGCGCGAAGGAGCTGCGGCGCTACGGGTGCCGCTTCGTCAGTGAGTGGGGCATCAACCTCGACAAGGCGATCGCCGCTTTGCGAAGGCAGGCCGTGTGGTGGCGAACCGCCAGCTTGAAACAGCGCATCTCTCCGCTGTTGTGGTGGGACGAAGCTGTGGCCGCCGGGGTCGAGCTTCCCGAGGATCGCAAGGTCTGGCACTACAACCCCGTCGAGTTCGTCAGCGTGATGGGTGGAACGCGGCCCGTGACCGCCGCGGAGGCAGCTGCGCCCGCTCCTGACTCCGAGTGCGTGGTGCTGGTCGTGCGCGATGGTTCGTCGGTGCCTCATTTTTGTCAGGGCGACCAGGCTTGGGGCGCGCGGACCCTCGGCTCGAGCTCGTCGATCGAGGCCAAGGGCTGCGCGATCACGGCGGTCGCGATGGTGCTCGCCTACTATGGACGCGACATCAACCCGAAGCAGCTCGACGAGCATCTCGACGCCAAGGGGGGCTACATGGGTAACGCGGTCTACTGGGCCAAAGCCCTCTCGGCCGGAGCCTCTGCGGATCTGCCCACGCTGACCGTGACCACGGCCAAGATGACCAACAGGAGCCAGTTCGCGTCGACGATCAACGCACGAATCGACGCCAACATGCCGACGATTGCTGAGGTCGACTACGGCAAGGACAGCGACAGCGCCGGCGATCACTTTGTCGTCATCGTTGGTCGCAACGAAGCTGGGCAATTCATCATGAACGACCCCGGCACCCGCGCCGGCAACGGGGCCGCGAATCCGTCGGCCGCCAACGTGATCGAGACGACCACGCGCGACGGCGGCATGACCATCGTGAGGTTGATGTTGTTCGACGTGAGCTGAAGGGGCGACCGAGAGCTCCCCCCACTGGAGACGATAGAGACCATCGTCGATGTCGAGGCGATCAGTCCAGCGCGGCAAAGGCCTCGAGCGCCCGCGCGAGCGCTCGCTCGTCGAGCCGACCGAGCTGGTGGGCGAGGCTCTGGCCGAGGGTCGGGAAGTCGAGCTCGACGCCACGCTCGCCCCGATCCGCCGCCGCGACGGCGTCGTGCGGGCCCTCGAAGGTCTCGTCGAAGACCGCCCGATGGATGAGCCCGACCAGGTCGTCCAGATCGATGAAGCCCGAGCTGGCGACGTGCTGCTCGAGCCGCCGACGCGCGCCGCGAACGAGGGGATGCCGCGCGCTGACGACCACGCCAGTTTGGAGGGTGACCACGCGCCTGCCTGCGCCGCGGACTTGGGTCAGCGCCGCGGCGGCCTCGCGCGTGGACGAGGCGACGATGACGATGACCGCGGGCAGCGTCGCGGATCGGGCCTCACACGCGCGGGCGAGCGCTTCGGAGGCCCCGCCGATGTGGACGGTCGCCTCGGCGCCTCCAGCCTCGCGCAGCTCGTTGCCGCCGGTGGTCCAAAACGCCGCGAGCTGCTCGGCGAGCAGGCCGCGGGTGCCGGTGATCCGCAGCGATTTGGGCGCGCGCCCGCGGACACGGGCGTGCCGACGCAGATCGATCGCCGTCCGCAGGTGTCGCTGACGAAACATTCGCTCGAGCATCGCCTCGACCGCCGCGCCCGCGAGCGGCCAGCTCAGACGGTGCAGCGGCAGGCGCAGCTCGACCTGGTCGCGCAGCGTCGACCCGCCGCCGGGGGCGTCGTCGAAGCGATGGACGTGGCGCCAGCTAGCGAAGGGGCTGCGCTCGGCGACATCCACGAACTGCCGCCCGGCCTCGAACTCGCAGTGCCGCGCGACCCAGTTGACGTGCAAGGGCCCCTGATGAACGCGAAAGTGGAGCCGATCACCGTCTTCGATGGTCCCGCGCCGCGCGACGATCGACATGCGCTCCCAGGTCGGCGCCAGCCGCTCGAAGGCCCCGGGCCGCGCGTGCCAGGCGAACAGCTCGGCGCGGGCGAGCGGAACGGTCAAGCTGCGCTCGAAGCGATGCACGCTCGCAGCGTGACACGCCCACGCGCCGATGCACGGGCAGCGGCTGTCAGGGACTGGAGATCATCGCGCGCAACCCGTGGCCACCGACGATGATGTCGTCGACGCTGTCGTCGTTGAGATCGGCGGCGATGATCACCGACAGGCCCGCGAAGCCATTGAACCACACCAGGGTCTGCGCGGTGAATTGACCCGGCGTGTCGGGGCTGTTGCGCAGAGCCAGCACGCTCTGGTCGTCGAAGTTGATGACGACGAGATCGGTGACTCCGTCGCTGTCGAGATCGCTTGCGACCGCCCCGACGGGCTTGTCGCCCACGGACAGGGCGACGCCCGGCGCGAGCAGGCCCCCGGCGCCGTCGCTCGGGATCACGTGGAGGCTGTCGGTGTTCTCGAGCACCGCGGCGAGGTCGAGGTGGCCGTCGAGGTCGAAGTCGGCGAGGACGGCGGAGCGAGGCATGCCGGGGACCTCGTAGACCAGGGGCGCGGCGAACTGCCCCGGCCCGTTGTCGTGGAGGATCGTGATCCGCTGGCCGCTGTGATTGGCGACCGCGAGATCGAGCGCGCCGCCGGGGTCGGCGAGCCCGAGCTCGAGCTCGACGGGCTCGTCGCCGCCGGCCGCGAAGGCGGTCGGCAGACCGAAGCCGCCGCCGCCGTCGCCGAGCAGCACGGCGACGCTGTTGGCCGCGGTCAGGGCGACGACGGCGTCGAGCGAGGCCCCGGCGTCGAGCTTGGCGAGCCGTACTCGCTGAGGTTGATCGCCGACGACGAAGCCGACCGGGGGCGCAAAATTTCCTCCGCCGAGGGATCGATACACGAACAATGTGTCGCTCTGGCTGTTGGTGACGACGAGATCGGCGAGGCCATCGCCGTTGAGGTCGCCGGCCGCGGCGCCGCGGAAGTCGCCGGTGCCCTCGGGCAGATCCGACTCGAGGGGGAACTCGCCCGTTCCGTCACCGAACAACACGAGGACGTCGTCCTTGCGACCGACGCCGAGATCCATGTGGCCGTCGCCGTCAAAGTCGGCGGCCGCGAGCGCCTCGACGGCAAAGGTTGCGAGGAGATCGGAGTACTTGAAGCACAGCTCGCCTGGATCGACGCTCCCGTCCCCGCAGCTTGGGTCGGGGTCGGGGCCGGTATCGGTGTCGCCCGTGTCGGAGCTGTCGCCGGTGTCGGAGCTGTCGCCTGTGTCGGAGGAGTCCGAGCCGTCGGAGGAGTCCGAGCCGTCCGAGGTGTCAGAAGTATCGGAGGAGTCCGAGGCTCCGGACGTGGCAGTGCCCGAACTCTCGGTTTCGTCCATGGTGTGCTCGCCGTCGCCGTTTTCGCTGGTGGCGAACGACTGGTCATTGAGCCCGAGGTAGTCGGGGTTGGGGCCATGGCACGCGCTGGCCAGTGAAAGGATGAATCCACCACACACGAATGCTCGCGCAAAATATAACGATGCGTTTGAACGACTTTGCATGCGAACCTTCAACTGCTCTTTTTCCTTAGCATGCTACCTTGACCCCGTGTCTGGATGGATACGCGCAACGATGTGCGTCGCACTTGGGCTCGGGTCGCAGCTCGCGGCGGGCCAGGCGCTCGCGGCGGGACCGGCCGAGGCCACGCCGATCGGGATCGCACCGATCAACTACAGCGGTGACCTGCCCTCGCACATGCAGTCCGACATCGAGGCGGCCGTCGCCGAGGCGATTGAGCGGATCGATCGTCGGGCCGTATTCCTCGACCCTGAGTGCCAGACGAGTCGCTGTGGCGCGGACGTCGACCACGTGCTCGTGCTGAGCGTGGGCGTCGACGAGCGTGACTATCAGATCGACGTCGAGGTCTACTCGACCCGAGATGACCGCCAACTCGCCGAGGCCTCGGAGCTGTGTGACATGTGCGGGCACAGCGAGGTGCTCGAGACGATCGAGGCCCAGGTCACAACCTTGCGTGCGGCGCTCGAGCGCGACGAGGCCGCGCCGCAGGTCCGGGTCGAGGGCTCGCCGCCCGGCGCGACAGTGATCCTCGACGGTCAGCAAGTCGGCCAGGCCCCGCTGACAGCCGAGGTCACGCCCGGCGTCCACGAGCTCGAGCTCCGGGCGCCCGAACGCAACGCGCAGATCTACAAGTGGGAGGCGACCCTCGGCGTCGAGGAGGTCTTCGTCTACGAGCTGTCCGAGGCCCAGGCCCAGCGCAGGGGCGGACGCGGGCTCTCGATCGCCGGGTGGGTCAGCTTCGGGCTCGGGCTCGCGGGCGTCGGCGCGGGCGTGGCCTTGGTCGTGATCGACGGCCGCGACTACGGCCCGACCTGTAGTCTCGAGGTCCGCGATGTGAACGGCGCGTGCCCCAACATCTACAAGACCGCGCGCGCGGGCTTCGTCGGCCTCGGCCTCGGCGGCGTCGCGCTGGCGGCCGGGACCGGGTTGGTCATCGAGGCCAGGCGCAAGCGCAAGCGCCAGGCCTCCGCTGCGGTGGCGCGCCTGCAGCCGAGCCTCGGAGGCTTCACGCTGCAGTTTTGAGCGTCCGATCGCCGGGTCTGGCCGCCGCCCGGGCTGTGGTGTAAAAGCCCGCAGGAGCCACCGGACAGCGATATGGGTCGTACCTTCGAGAATCGAAAGCTGGCGATGATGAAGCGCGGGGACCGCGACGCGAAGGCGTTCACCCGCGCGGGCCGACAGATCAGCATGGCGGTGAAGTCCGGCGGTGCCGACCCCGACGGCAACCCGGGCCTGCGCCGCGCGATCCAAAACGCGCGCGCCGTAAACATGCCCAAGGACAAGATCCAAGGCGCGATCGACAAGGCCGCCGGGCTCGGCGACGTCGACGGGTACGAGACCGTGTTCTACGAGGGCTACGGGCCCCACGGGATCGCGATGATGGTCGAGACCGCGACCGACAACCCGACCCGGACCGTGGCCAACCTCCGCTTCGCTTTCAAGAAGGGCAGCGGCAACCTCGGCAACTCGGGCAGCGTCGCGTTCATGTTCGATCAGCTCGGGGTGTTCCGCCTCGACCCCGAGGGCCTCGACCGCGACGAGCTCGAGCTCGAGCTGATCGACCACGGCCTCGAGCAGCTCGACGACGGCATCAACGACGACGGCGACCCGGTCCTGATCTTGCGCTGCGCGCGTGAGGACTTCGGCAACCTCCAGTCCGGACTCGAGGCCAAGAAGATCGCGGTCGCGTCATCGGGCTTCGAGTGGGTGCCGAAGACGACGACCGAGCTCTCGGACGAGGACACCGACGAGGTCCTCGAGCTGATCGACCGGCTCGAGCAAGACGACGACGTCCAGGTCGTGTTTCACAACCTCGGCTAGAACGGGTTGTCTATGACCCCCACAAGCGTCAGCGACTTTGCCACGCACGGCCGCAAGCGGCCGGTCGGTCGGTCGCTGCGCTCCCTCCCTCGGTGGGCTGGCGTTAGCTTCGCAATGGTCTGCGTGGCCCCCTAGAAGGGGGCGGGTTGGCTATGACCCCCGTAGGCGTCAGCGACTTTTACGCATGGTCGCAAGCGGCCGGTTGGAGGGGCTTTGACGCAGTGTAGCTTTCAGTGCCGCTCACGGGGTCTCGATCACGGTTTGTAGCTCGATCAAGCCGGCGGCCTCGAGGCGCTGCTCGACGTTGGCCGGGAACACGGCGTACTTGTAGAAGTCGTGTAGATCTCGGATCGAGAGCGCGCGGGTGGTCTTGTTTGGTCGGCCCAGGTCGAGGGTCACCTGCTGGCCCATGACCCCGATCAGCAGGCGCAGCATCTCGACCCGGCTCATGACTCGGCCCACGCCCTTCCACTGGTAGGGGGAATTGTCGGCGTTGTGGGCGAGGATCGCCCGAAGCGCGCGCCTGTCGACGTAGAGCGTGGCGGCGGGCTCGGAGTGCAAGAAGCCGTTGTTGATCATGGCCCCTTTGAGCGAGGGCCAGATCGACCAGACATACTCGTTGAACGCGTGCTGCTCGAACTGTTCGTCGCTGAGGATCCCGGTGTTGACCTCGCGCTTGAGCTGGATGATGAGACCGGAGTTGACGGCGTCGTCGTCGAAGCTACCTCTGAGCAGGTTGGTGAGCGCCGAGTGGAGCGGGCCCGAGGCATAGGCGATCAACTGGAGCGGCCCCGGGGGGACACCCAGGGCCTTCGCCCAGCGCGCCAACGCGTGCTTGTCGGTCGCGGGCAACGCCTTGTGACCATAGACGAGCTCGGTCCGCGACGCGTCGACCATTGGACATCGAATTCGACCGGTCCGGAGGTGAACCCCGCGGGCCTCGAGCTTCATGGCCCGGGCGATGCGAAAGGCAATCGAGACCTCGCGATAGCCGTGGTAGTTTGTCTCTATCTGGCGCGGTGTCATCGGCATGTGCTCGCTCTCCATTGTTGGCGACGCCAATGAAAGAGGATATGCGACATGTCGGTCACAGACCAATCGCCAGACTCGCCCCGCAAAGATATCCGCTCATCGGCGCGCGGGCCGATCGCCGCCGCTACTTCGGGGGCGGGCGCCAGGGCCTGCGCGTGCGGCAGCCGGGCTCATTGTCGCCGCATTTCATGCGGACGTGAATGTGGCCATCGTGGCCCTTGGAGTGACGCACGATCTTCTTGCCCTTGGTGCCCGAGCGCAGCGGCCAGGTGATGATCTCGTCGAGCTCCTCGGCGCTGACGCCCATCGACATCGCGGCGTAGTAGAGGTGGCGCTGGAGGTCGTGATCCAAGAAGATCATCGAGACCTCGCCGGTCGCGAGGAAGGCGTCGATCAGGGCCCAGGTCGCGCGCCAGTCGATCTGCTCGGGCGGCGGGTCGATCATCGTGTTGAACCACGGCAGCATCGGCACGCGAATGTCGACGTCGCGGCCCGACTGGTGCGAGCGGTGCGGAGGAAAGCGGCGCCCGTGAGGCCGGCTGATCGAGCCGACGAAGATCTCGCCCGCGTAGCCCGTGTCGCGGCGAAAGTTGGCGAACGCGGTCACGATGACCTCGATCGCGTGGCTGCTGCCGTGGGCGATGCGATCGAAGCGGCGGGTGTAGAGCTGGGGGATCTCGGGTAGCTGGCAGGGCTCGCCCTTGATCCGGCCGCGGTTGGGGTGGCCGTGGCTGAGCGCGCCCTGGGGGATGTCGAGCCACGCGGGGTCGATCTCGGGCCCGGGGAAGCGGTTGACGGTCCACGGGATCGCCGGGTCGACCCACACGAGCAGCTCGCGCTCGGGGGCGAGCTCGTCGAGGCTGTCGGCGTTGGCGGCGTTGTTGTAGGACTTGAGATCGCGGACGTCGACGCGGTGGTCGACGGCCACGCTCTCCCAGGTGTCGCCTTCACGGGCCACGTAGGTGATCGGCTCGCGCGGGGGCGGGACGCGGGTCGCCTTGAGCCGCAGCTCGACGCCCTCGCGGAGGAATTTTCGCTTCCGCGCGAGGGTCTTGGGGTTCCACTGGCGCAGCATCTTCGCGTCGGTGCCGTAGCGCGCGGCGAGGTCAGCCTTGGTCTCGCGGGGGCCGGTGGTGTGGCGGATCCAGCGGGGGCGGTCGAGGTGCTCGGTCTGATCGCCCCGCCAGTAGCGCTGCCAGGCCGGGACCTCGACGGGCTCGGCCGCGATCGCGGGCAGCCAGGTGGCCTGGACGTACTCGTTGGGGTCGGCGCCCGCGGGCAGCTCGAGCATCGCGCTCGGCTCGAGCGCGAGGGAAGAAGCGAGCAATAGCGCGATCGCCGACATCCGCAGCACAGTAACGCTAGCAAGGGATCAGCTCGCTGCCCACACATAATCCGCGGCCGCCGTCGTCGGCGCGCCGAACAGGTCATCGCGCCCATGAACTCGGCGAAGTGATGGCGATGACGATGGCGATGGCGATGACGATGACGAAGTGGCCCTGTGCGCCACGAGCCAGACCTCGGCTCGCAGCGCTGACCGAGACAAAGGTAGATCATGGGCGCCAGCGAGAAGAGCCTTGCGCGTAAACCCCGGGGGCCTCGCCGGTCCGCCGCCTGAAGGTGAGTCGAATGTGGCGGGCTCGGAGTCGCTCATGACGAGCGCGAGGCCAGCGAAGCCAGGTCAGGTGTGCGATGCTCCGCCCGATGACCTCTCTTGCGTTGCCTCGGACCTTGACCCTCGCGACTGCGCTGCTCCTGCTCGCTTGCACCGACGACCTCAGCACCGACGCAGCCGACGACCTCAGCGAGACCGGCGAGACCGACGAGACCGACGAGACTGGCGACGAGGACGGCGACAGCACCGAGGTCGATCCCGAGGTCGTGTGGCCGATCCTCGACTGCGATCCCTTGGTCCCGGACTACTGCGGCTTCCCCTATCCGAACAACGTGTTCTCAATCGACGATCCCGACTCGCCGACCGGTCGGAGGCTCGCGTTCACCGAGGCGCTGGTGCCCGCGGGCGCGGGCTACCAGCCCGACCCCGACGTGTGGCTCGACAGCGACGGGTTCTCGCCCGCGGGCTCGATGTTGGCCTACTTCCCCGGCGTGTCGGTCGAGGGCCTGCCCTCGCCGACCACGATCGAGGCCTCGCTCGCCGCCGACTCGCCGACGATCCTGCTAAACGCCGACAGCGGGGCCCGCGTGCCGCACTGGGCCGAGCTCGACATGTCGCACGGCGACGACGGGCGGCGGGCGTTCATCATCCGCCCGGCGGTCCGGCTCGAGCCCGAGACCCGCTACATCGTGGCGGTCCGCGGCCTCGTCGATCAAGGCGGCGCGGCGATCGAGGCGAGCCCGGGCTTCGCCGCGCTGCGCGACATCAGCCCGAGCGAAGACCCCTCGATCGAGGCCCGGCGGGGGCTCTACGCCGACATCTTCTTGCGCCTCGGCGACGCGGGGATCGGCCGCGACGACCTCCAGCTGGCGTGGGACTTCACGACCGCGAGCGACGCCAACCTCACCGAGCGCCTGGTCCACATCCGCGACGAGGGCCTCGCGCTGTTCGACGAGGACCCGCAGTTCAGCATCGTCGAGGTCGAGCTCGACCCCGGGCCGGGCCTCGCGATGCGGGTCACGGGTGAGCTGCAGGTCCCGCTCTACCTCGACGATCCCGGGCCGGCCGGGCGCATGACCTTTGGCGCCGACGGCCTGCCCGAGCCGAACGGGACGACCACCTATCCCTTCATGGTCCTGATCCCGACCGAGGCCTTCAGCGAGCCGGCCGGGCTCATGCAATTTGGCCACGGCCTGTTCGGCTCCTACGAGGGCGTCGACGACTCGCTGCTGACGGGCCTCGCCGTCGACTACAACTTCGTGGTGTTCGCAACCTCGTGGCTCGGCATGTCCAACCAAGATCTGGCTCAGATCGTGTCGGTGCTGCAGACCGCCCGGCTCGACGACTTCGCGACGATCGCCGATCGCCTCAGTCAGGGGGTGTTCAACGGCCTCGCGGCCATGCGGATGATGCGAGGGTCATTTGCGAATGCGCCCGAGATCGTCGGGCCAAACATGGAGCCGCTGCTGATCGACGCCGATCGCAGCTACTTCTTCGGGGCCAGCCTCGGCGGGATCATGGGCTCGACCTACATGGCCTTGACGACCGACGTCGAGCGCGGGGCGCTCGGGGTTCCGGGGCAGCCCTACGGCCTGTTGCTCAACCGCAGCGAGGCCTTCGTCGAGCTCGGGACGCTGTCGAACCAGGCCTACGACGACAAGCTCGATCTGCGCTTCTCGCTCGAGATGATGCAGCTCCTGTGGGATCGCGCCGAGCCGAGCGGGTTCTCGCGCCACGTGGTCCACGACCCGCTCCCGGGCACCAGCCCCCACGAGGTCATCGTCCTCGCCGCGCTCGGCGATCACCTGGTCACCAACTTTGGCACCCACGTCATGGCCCGTGAGCTCGGGATCCCGCAGCTCGAGCCGATCGTCCGCCCGGTGTTTGGGATCGACGAGGTCGCGCAGCCCTACGCGGGCTCGGCCTTGATCGAGTACGACTTCGGCCTCCCGCCGATCCCGCTGACCAACGTGCCGATGACGGCCGGCAGCGATCCCCACGGCGCCCTGGCCGACGTGCCCAACGCGCTCTACACGGTCGAGCAGTTCCTGCGGACGGGCGTGGTCGAGAGCTTCTGCAACGGGGTCTGCGATCCGAGCTGACCTCGTTGAGGCTTGTCAGGCCCGATCCTGCGGCCGGCCGCGCTCGATCAGCGCGTCGAGGTCGACCCCCGCAGGCAGGGTGCCGTAGCAGCGCCCCTCGTCGCCGAGCCGCCCGGCACAAAAGGCGTCCGCGACGAAGCTCGGCCCATGCCGGACCAGGAGCGAGCCTTGCAGCGCGAGCCCGAGCAGCTCGCAGACCCGCCGCGCGTCGCCTTGAGCGATCGGCTTGGTCAGGCGGTCGGCGAGGGTCTCGACGAAGGCGTCAAAGCGGCGATCCCCCCCGACGCCAGCCCGAATCTCGCCGACCAGGGCCTCGACACAGGCCGGCTCGCGGCCCATCGCCCGCAAGACATCGAGGCAGATCACGTTGCCCGATCCTTCCCAGATGCTGTTGAGCGGCGACTGGCGAAACAGTCGCGGCATCACGCTCTCCTCGATGAAGCCGGCCCCGCCGTGGCACTCCATGGCCTCGTAGACCAGCTCGGGCAGGCGCTTGTTGAGCCAGTACTTGGTCACCGGGGTCGCGAGGCGCGCGAGCAGCCGCGCGGGCTCGGGGTCCTGACCCGCGCTGTCGTCGAAGCTCCGAGCGATGCGCATGGCCAGCGCGGTCGCGGCCTCGCTCTCGAGCACGAGGTCGGCGAGCACGGCCCGCATCAGCGGCTGCTCGATCAAGACCTTGCCAAACGCGCTGCGGTGCGCGGTGTGCCAGCACGCGTTGGCGACCGCCTGACGCATCATCGCCGCGGGTGACACGATGCAGTCGAGGCGCGTGTGCTGGACCATCTCGATGATCGTCCGGACCCCGCGGCCCTCCTCGCCGACCATCCGCGCGAAGGTTCCGGCGTACTCGATCTCGCTCGACGCGTTGGCGTGGTCGCCGAGCTTGTCCTTGAGCCGCTGGATGAAGAAGGGGTTGCGGGTCTTGTCGGGCCGCCAGCGCGGGACCAAAAAGCAGCTGAGCCCGCCGGGCGCCTGCGCGAGGGTCAAGAACGCGTCGGACATCGGCGCCGAGCAAAACCACTTGTGGCCGACGAGCTCGTACGAGGCCCCGGGCCCGCCGTCGCCGAGCGGGTGGGCGAGGGTGGTGTTGGCGCGGACGTCGGAGCCGCCCTGCTTCTCGGTCATGGCCATGCCCATCGTCACGCCCGACTTTTGCTCGCTCGGGCAAGAGCGCGGGTCGTAGGTCTGGGCGGTGAGCTTGGGCTCCCACTCCTGCGCGAGCTCGGGCTGGTGGCGCAGGGCCGGGACCACGGCGTAGGTCATCGACAGCGGGCAGCACACGCCGGGCTCGGCCTGGGCCATCAGGTACTCGAACGCCGCGTGGGCCACGTGGCCGCCGCGCTCGGCCGTCCACGCCACGCTGTGCATCCCGGCCTCGACCGCGAGGGTCATGAGCGCGTGGTAGCTCGGGTGATAGCGGACCTCGTCGATCCGCTGGCCGTAGCGATCGAAGGTCAGCAGCTGCGGGCGCTCGCGGTTGGCCTCGAAGCCCCACTCGATGACCTCGGCCGAGCCGACGCGGGCGCCGAAGGCCTGGAGTCGATCGGCGGCCCAGGCTCCGCCTTCGCGCTCGGTCGCGTCGCGTAGGGCAGCGTCGCTCGACCACAGGTTGACGCCCTCGAACGCGGGCGCTTGGTTGGTGACCGCGTGGGTCGGGAGCTCGGTCATGGGGCTCAGGTGGGCCACGGCGCCATTGTACGTCGCGGCCGGGCGGCGATGAGGACTGCGCGCGCGCCACGGAGCTGCGAACACGGACCTCCCGCGCAGCGTGGTCTGAGGGGAGGTTTTGGGCCTCCTCGCCCGCGTGCTTGTGTCGCGGCGACGGGCCGGGTAACTCGGGTTGGGCGCGGCGCGTAGCTTGGGCTACACAGCTGCCGCGAGGAGCAAGCCATGAGCGTGATCGAGCTGACCAAGGACAATTTCCAGGAGACCATCGACGGCGAGGGCATCGTGTTCGTCGATTTCTGGGCGACCTGGTGCGGACCCTGTCGGGCCTTCGCGCCGACCTTCGAGAAGGCGGCCGAGAAGCACCAAGACATCAAGTTCGGCAAGATCGACACCGAGGCCCAGCGCGAGCTCGCGGCGGCGTTTCAGATCCAGGCGATCCCGACCCTGGCTGCGTTCCGCGACAACATCCTGGTCTTTCGTCAGTCCGGCGCCCTGCCGCCGCCCGCGTTCGAGCGCCTGATCGGTGAGGTCCGCGGTCTCGACATGGACGACGTCCGCCGCCAGATCGCCGAGGCCGAGGCCAGCCAGGAGCAGGGCCCCGACCATGGCGACGCCGAGTCCGACGTCGACGAGTCCTGATCTCACTGGTGACTGAGCGTCACGAGCGAGACAAGCCCCCTCTGGGGGCCATTACTATTGCGGGTTGATGACCGCCAGCTGAAGCCCGCCCGGGTACGCGTACGAGGTCACGTTCGTGTACCCGACCTGGATGATGCCGAAGGGCTGCGTGCTCGTTGCGAAGTGTGCGCCCTCCGTGACCTGGTAGTCGGCGACGTCCCAGGCCCCGATCTGGTAGTAGCCGTCGACGACCACGTCATCGATCATGATGTCGTCGCCGCCAGCCGGCCGAATGATCTGGGCGTAGTGGAGGCTGTAGTTGGTCCCGGTCACGAACGCGTAGGTGTCGAGGAACTGCTCGGTCGGGACCATCTGATACATCGAGGGGTCGCCGGTCCCGGCCCCGCCGTTTTGGCCCTCGAGCAGCTGCACGGGCAAGAAGGGGCCGTCACCCGTGAACACGAAGCTCGCCTGGGTGCCGAACTGGTAGTACTCGCCCTTGTCGAGTTGGAGCGGGAACCCGGGCTGCTGCGGGGCGGTGTTGACGGTGATCCCGTCCTCGCCGCCGTAGACGCGCCAGTAGTAGGTCTCATTGCCGCGCTGCGGGGCGTGGGCGCCGACGTACTCCTCGCCCCAATACTCGAGCGGGAGCAGGACCTCTTCGAGGTGATCGCAGTAGAGGGTCGGGTGCATCGGGACGTTGGCGCACTCGCTCGCGCCCGCGACCCACACGGGCTTGTCGGCGGTGATGATTGTGCCCGAGAGATCCTGGTACTGCGCGGCCACGACCACGTTGAGGGTGTCGTAGCGCTGCATTGCGACCTGCGCGCTCTGACCCGGCATCAGGCCCGGGACGCCGCCGCCCGCGGCCGTCGGACCCCCGGCGAGGAAGTCGAGGGTCGTGTCGTCCTGGGTCGCGATGGCCGTGAAGTAGCCGGGGTAGTGGATGTGGAAGGTCCCGGGGTAGGACGCGACCACGTAGTTGCCGGTCAGCGCGTGCTCGGGCAGGAGCATCGAGGCGTCGTTGGTCGCCTGGGATCCAATCGGCGAGTGGAGGTAGGCGACGATCGGGATGTCGGTCTCGACCCGGTAGACGCCGCCGGTCCGCTTGGTCGTGACGCTCTCGATCTGGGCGTTGTCGAGCTGGAAGGTGTGGGTGCCCTCGGGTCCGACCATGACCGCGGGGCCCTGGGCCTGCTCGACGTTTTGGTTGTTGGGCACGAAGTAGAGCTGGGCGGTCACGCTCTTGTCGGACGAGACGTTGCCGATGACCAGCGAGTCGGGCTGGTTGGCGTGGAGGTTGTCCATGCGGTTGGCGAAGAACGAGCAACCGACGGAGCTCGGGTTGACCTCAATGAGATCGCAAAGCGGCACGCAGTCGCCGCTGAGGCAGCCCTCGGTGTCCTCGCAGGGCACGGGTGGCCCCCACTCGGAGCCGTCGTCGACGCAGGTCTGGACGCTGTCGGGGTCGAAGCAGCTGGTCGCGCCCGGGTCGCAAAACGTCGCCTCGGTGTCGCCGTCACCGTCGCCCGTGTCGCCGTCGCCCGTGTCGCCGTCGCCGTCGCCGTCCCCGGTATCGCCGTCGCCGTCCCCGGTATCGCCGTCGCCGTCGCCGTCGCCGTCGCCGGGGTCGCCGTCGCCGTCGCCCGTGTCACCGTCGCCGTCCCCGGTCGTGGCCATTGTATCCCCGGACTCGGTCGTGGTGTCGGTGCTGGTGCCGCCGTCGCTGGTCTCGAGGCACAGCGACGTGAGGCAGTCGCCGACGTCGCCGTCGCTCGCGCTGTCCCCACACGCGAGCGCGAGCGAGGCGAGGGGCAAGAGCAGCAGCGAGGAGTGGAGCCGAAGAGTTGGAGAGGCCATCGCTCGCATCATCGCCGATTTACGCGTGCCAGCAGAAACGAGCCCCCTCCTGGCTACCTCAAGGTCAGGCGGGCGATCAGCTCGGCGGCGCGATCGGCCTCGAGGGTGGCCCCGAGCACGCGCAGCTGAGCTTCGCCGAGGCGGGCGTGATCGAGGGCGCCGCGGAGGTCGTGGGGCGCGAGGACCTCGGCCTGGGCGAGCAGACACAGGCCGACGTGTCGCTGAGCCGAGAGCTTCTCGGCCCGATCGGACAGCTGCTCGAGCGCGACGTAGTCGTCGCTGGCGTGGTTGGGGTCGCCGAGTCCGAGCCGCAGGCTCGTGAGCGACACGTCGAGCTCGCGGTAGGGGTTGCCGAGGCTCTCGCAGGCCGCGCGGGCGCGGTCGAGCAGCTCGGGTCGTCGCTCGGGGCTGCTGGCCTCGGCGAGGACCAGCAGCGCGCCGATCAGGAGGCCGTCGAGCTCCTGAGCTTGGGCCGTGTCGACGGCTTCGCTCGCGTGGCGCCGGGCCTCGGCCGGCTCGTCGCGGGCGAGGTCGATCGTAGCGAGCAGCTCGTGGGCGGCGCCGAGCTCCGCCGAGGCGCCCGTGCGCCGGGCGACATCTTTGGCTCGGCGGGCCTCCTGGGCGGCGACCTCGAGCCTACCCGAGAGCAGCGCGTGGCGACCGAGCTCGGTGTGAACCAGGGTGAACAGGCGCGGATCCTCGACCTCGTCGGCGAGCTCGCGGGCGCCGTCGAGGGCCTCGCTGGCGTCTTCGATCCGACCGAGGTCGCGCAGGACCTGGACGCGCGCGGCCTCGGCGTAGGCCAGGCCCCAGCGATCGCCGATCGCCCGCTTGTCGGCGGCGGCGCGCTCGAGCTCGCGCAGCGCCCGGCTGGCGTGGCCCGCGAGCGCGCAGGCCTGACCGAGGTGAAAGCGGGCGATCGAGACGTTCCAGCGATCGGTCGGGGGGTGCAGGACCAGGCAGCGCTCGTAGGCCTCGATCGCCGCCTCGGCGTCGCCGCTGGCGATCCGCCAGTTGCCCCGGCTGCGCTCGAGCTCGGCGGCGACGCGGTCGCGATCGGGTCCGCGCTGGGAGGGGAAGGTCGCGAGCTCGGCGCTGCCGGCCTCGAGCTCGGCCTCGGCGAGCTCGTGGCGGCGGGCCTCGCAGTGGGCGAACGCAGCCAGGGCCCAGAGCCCGACGCGCTCGAGCGAGTGCTTGCCCGCGAGCAGCTCGAGGCCCTCGCGGCAGTAGGCGATCGCGGTCTCGTAGTGGCCGAGCTTGCTGGCCACGCGCGCCAGCTTCTGCAGCTGTCGCGCCTCCTCGTCGCGGTCACCCTCGCTCGCGGCCCGGCGGCGGCTGTTGTCGTAGGCCTCGCGCGCGGCCGTGTACTCGCCGTGCATCAGGAGCAGATCGCCGATCTGCATCGAGCGCGAGCTGGTCGCCGGGCGCAGGGCCGCGAGCTCGGCCCGGGCTCGACGCTGACGCTCGGCCGCGCGTCGGTCTCGCGGGCGGAGGCCGAGGAGGCGGTCGGCGAGGCTCCGGTGCCCGAGCTGCTTGGCCAGCTCCGCGCCGCGCTCGCCGAGCCGGGCCAGCCGAGCTTCGTCGCCGTGGTCGAGGATCGAGGCGAGGCGGCGGAGGGCCGCGAGCGCGGCGTGGGTCTCGTCGTTGACGAGCTCGAGCTCGGCGAGCAGCAGCAAGAGCTCGGCGCGCTCGACGACCGCGAGCGAGTCGGACAGCTCGAGCAGCTTGGTCAGCTGGTCCAGGGCCGGGTCGGTGCGGCCATCTTCGAGGGCCTGCTGGGCGTGCGCGACGACGAGCGGGCGAGCCTCGGCGACGGCGTTGCCCTCGATCAGGTGAGCGACGCGCATGCGCTCGCGGTCCTCGACGTGGTCCTCGGAGAAGGGCAGCCGCAGGAGGCGCTCGGCGCAGTGGAGGTGGAGCTTGTGGCGGGCCGCGCTCGGGAGCTCGTCGTGGATCACTCGGCGCAGGAGCTCGCTCGTGAAGCGCAGCGTGATGCGGCCGCCGCCGCGAACTTCGGTCACGAGATCACGCTCGACCGCGTGGGCGAGGAGGTGCTCGAGCTCGCTCGGGCTTCGGCCGACGAGCTCGACGAGCTCGTCGAAGTCGAAGCTGCCGCCGTCGACGGCGAGCACCGAGCCCGTCCGCAGCGCGCAAAACAGCGTGGTCGGCAGCCGTCGGAGGCGACTGACCAGCGCCGCGCGGATGCT
Organism: Enhygromyxa salina; assembly: GCF_002994615.1. GTDB lineage: Bacteria > Myxococcota_A > Polyangia > Nannocystales > Nannocystaceae > Plesiocystis > Plesiocystis salina_A. The sequence goes on from NZ_PVNK01000165.1 coordinate 120,048, forward strand.
GCGGGGGATCGGCCAGCCCGCGAGCTCGAGCCGCCAGATATGGTCGCGGCGGACCAAGATACCGGCATCGACGGCCGTACGGACGAGCTCGCGCGCGTAGAGCGGCCGGCCGCCGCTCTCGCGAAACAGCTGCTCGGCGAGGCCCGGCGCGGGCAGGCCACCGCCGAGCAGCTGGGTCATCAGCGCGCTGTGGATGTCCTCGTCGAGGGGTCCGAGGCTCAGGCTCAGCGCGCGGGGGTGCTGCGCGAGCCGGAGCTCGAGCCGACTCAGGGGATGTTGGTCGCCGAGTTCGGCGCGCTCGTAGGCGAGCACGAACACCAGCGGCGCCCGCGGGAGCCGACGAAAGAGCAGGTCGACCAGCTCGACGGCCTCGCTGCTGAAGTGCGCGTCGTCGATCGCCAGGGTCAGCGGCCGCCGGTTGGCGACCAGCGCCGCGAACGCCCGGACGAGCAGGTTCTCGGTCCGCTCGCGCGAAGACTTGGCCCCGGCGGACAGCTTGGCGGTCTTCGACCCGTTCGCGCGCGCGTGCTCGCTCTCGCGCTCATGGGTCACCCTCGGGCGCTCGCGCTCGTCGACGCGCTCGAGCCCCGCCCACGAGCTCTCGCGCTTGGGCGCGTGCGCGAGGTGTCCGAGGCGGCTGCGGGCGAGATCGGGGAACAGCGCGACGAGCCGGGCCGCGTCGGCGGTCAGCAGCTCGACGGCCTCGGGCCGCTGGGCCAGCCCCGCGGTCAGCAGCTCGCTGAAGGGCCCGAGCCAGCCGCCGTGGGCGTTGGCCGTGGCGCTGGTTCGCAGCAACTCGATCTCTCGCTGCTGACACGCGAGGGCGAGCTCGTCGAGCAGCGTCGTCTTGCCGATCCCGGCCTCGCCCGCGATCAGCACGAGCTGCTGGGCTCCGGCTCGAGCGGTGATCAGGCGCGAGTCGATGGTCCGCAGGATCGGGTCACGGCCGACGGCGTCGTGAAGCCCCGGGCCGCGCGCGTCGCCGGACTCGAGGCCGAGCGAAGCTGGCCCGAGCCCGCTCGACGCCTGGGGCCCGAGCAGCGAGATCGCGTCGGTGGCGTCGGCGTAGGGCTCGAGCAGCTCGGCGACCTCGCGGCCGTTGCCTGGACGCCGCGCCGGCTCCTTGGTCAGGAGCGCGAGGATCAGGGACTCGAGCTCGGTCGGGAGCCCGGTGCGCAGGAGCCCCGGTCGCGTGGGGGTGGTCTCGGCGACGGCCTCGAGCATGGCCTTGGGCTCGCCCGCGAACAGCGGCCGCCCGACGAGGGCCTCGTAGAGCACCGCGCCGAGGGCGTAGAGATCCGAGCGCGGGCTGGGCGGATCGCCGCGGACCTGCTCGGGCGAGACGTAGGGCAGCGTCCCGATCAGCGGGTTGGCCTGGTCGCGGATGAACCTCGGCCTGAGGGTGCGGCCCACCAACTCTGCGAGGCCGAAGTCCATGAGCTTGACGCGGAGCCGGTCGTCGTCACGGACGAGCATCACGCTGGCCGGCTTGACGTCGCGGTGGACGACATCGTGGCCATGGCTGTGGGCCAGGGCCAGGGCGACCTGGCGAGCGATCTCGGCCGCGAGCGGGATCGGCAGCGGGCCCGCCGTGAGCAGCTCGGCGAGGGTCCGGCCCTGAAGCAGGGGCATGATCAGGAACAAGAGCTCCTGGTCGCGGCCGAAGTCGAACACCGGGACGATCCCCGGGTGATCGAGGCCCGCGACGAGCCTGGCCTCGCGGCGGAGCTGGGACTCGAACAGCGGCCGGTTGTCCTCGTCGTTGAGCAGCTTGATCGCGACCTCACGCTCGAGCACGTGGTCGCGCCCGGCGAATACTACGCTGATGCCACCGCGGCCGAGCTCGCGCTCGAGGACATAGCGTCGGCGAAGGGTGCGACCCGGATCCACGCTGGCGATGAGTGTGTACCGATGTCCGCGCCCGACAAAATCGCTCGCTCGAAGCCGCGTCTGTGGACGGGAACGGCCCTTGGTCGGCCAGTGCGAGGCGTCCGTGCGCGGGCCGTCGCGGCGACCCGCCCTCCAGGCCCGCGGCGCGCGGGGAAAATTGCCACATCCGCGCGCGTTGGCGCGCTGGCTGGCTCCGGTTTCAACCAAATGCCCGCGGCGTGCAACACTGCGCCCATGTCCGAGCCGGAGCCTCGCTGCGCGCACTACCAGTTCGTTCACGTCGCGCTGCGGACCCTCGTGTTTCAGGAGGCCCGGCTGGCCGCCGCGCTGTGGGAGCTCGACGATCCCATGGCCCTGCTCGACGACATCGCCCTGCAGGTGGTGCGCGCGTGCCGGGGCGAGGGCGAGGGCGGTGAGCTGCGCGCTGAACAGCTCACGCTGCACAAGCTGCGCCTCGGCGCCCACCCTTGCGTGGTCATCGAGATGCCCGAGCCGGTCGCCGCGACCGAGGCGTTCATGATCGCGATTCTCGAGCTGCGCGACCTCGACGCTTCGCCCGACTCAGACCAGGCCGCCGAGCGCCGCTACTTCACGCTCGAGTACTCGGGCCACCGGCCCGCGCCGCACACGGTCCTGTGCGAGTGGACGGCGCAGGGCAGCCACATGAACATGGGCGGCGGGCCGGAGCCGGAGGTCGGGGCCTTCGTCACCGAGCTCGCCCGCTTCGTGCTCGACTAGCAGCCCGGGGTGCTAGTCCGCGTGCCTGAAGTCTGTTCTGGATTTGATGCGGAGCTGAGGGCCGGTACAGCGGCGTTTTGGCTTCGCGCCCTCGGCGAAAATTCCGGCGCGAGGCAACACGATGCATTGCAGCCCGGGCTGCTAGCTACACGAGCTTCGGCGCGCCGCAGTCGAGCGCGCGGTTCATGCAGGATGCCGACCCGCACGCGCGAACTCGTTGCGGCTTGTCACACGTGGAACTCCCCCTAGTTTTTCTCCATGTTTCACGCAACAGTTTTTGCGGCAGTGCTCTCCTCTTTTTCGCCATTGGAGCAGCCGCCCCCGCTGGCGGTCGCCGACGAGTACATCGCCCAGGACGGTCGCCGCGTGCGGTGGGCGTCCGTGACCTATACTCTGCCGGACGGCCAGACGGCCGAGGTCGTTCTGGTCGCCGACGATACCGCCAGCGGCGAGGGGTATCTATTCGTGGACGGCGAAGCGATCGCCCACTCAAGCTACGACGACGCGAACGGCGTCGCTAGCTGGAGGTCATCAGCCCCGGGAACAGACGCGCTGGCCGGCGCGGCCCTGGTTGGTCTCTCAGGCGGCGCCGCGGACGAACTCCTGAATGTATTCACCGAGGGACCGCAAGAGTTCCCCTGCAGCAAGTGGGGGAAGAAGGTCTTACGGGCCGGTAAGTACATTTGGGGAGCCATGGTTGCGGCCAGCGCTGGCGCGTGTTGCGGTGGAACCGGCATGGCGGGCTGTGGCCTGTGCAGTGCTGGGGGAGCCGTACTACACGAGGCGGGGCGAGAGGCGTTAGAGGGCTACTGTGACTGACAAACCCAGTCCCGACCCGCCGACCTTTCCGTTTGTGGCGACTCCTTACCGGGTCGCTGTAGCGACGATCGCCGCCCTCCTCGTGTGGGGCGTCCCGATGCTGGACCTACCGATCTGGGCCGGGGCCCTGCTGGCGGGTGGGATCATGCTGGCGGTCATCAGCATTCTTCAGGCCGTGCTACGCCGACGCTGGCGAGCGACGAAGACAGCGGCGACAAGCCGGGCTGAGACTTGAGGCTGTCCTGCAGAGTATCAGGTGGTCGAGCAGCACTGGTCGCTTTGGCGGCGAGCGAAGCTCGCGCTCGATCTGGGTTCGGTCGAGGACGCCCAGTTCGGCGCTCGTCGGTTGATGGACATCTTCCCGGCACAGCGACAGCGGGGCAACGCACGTGCTGGTGGCCGAGACCTGATCCGCCTCACTCCGGCCCAAAGTGATCGCGCCGGGCCAGGCGGGTGTTCCAGAGCTGTGTAGCGGACAGCCGAGCGCCGAGCGCTGGCGCTGACCCGGCGGCTCGCCTCCATGAACGTCCCGGTCGACCACCCGAGCGCGGTCCTGGTCGTCGATTGCTTGTTGACGCTGGCCGAGACCAGCCCCAGCGGCGGCGTCTGGCTCGACCGCGTGAGGTGTTGGCGGGTCGGCTCAGTCCGTCGTGCGCTGCGCAGTAGCGAGGCGCTCGGGGGCGACCTGCGTGGTCTCGAGCATGGCCTCGAAGGCGCGGATGCGAGGTCCGTCGAGGGCGAAGAGCTCGGCCACGAAGCGCGGCGACAGTGGTTGGTAGTACGCGCGGGCCTCGACCTCGTAGGGGCCGGCGTCGGCCGGGGCCTCGACCACGACGCTGACTGTGTCGCCCCCAGCCCCAAAGTCGGGATCGCCCGCGACGCCGACGGCGGCGATCGCTTCGCTCGCGAGCTGAGGATCCCAGCCCGTCGGCAGGAGGCGGTTGTCCTTGTAGTAGCTCGCGCCGCGCAGGAGTCGATAGGTCGGCTGGCCCTCGGTATCGGCCATCACGGCCTCCCAGATCTGGGCCTGATTCTGCTGCCCGAGCTCGTCGAGGTGCGGGGCCACGGGTCCGCCGACGAGCTCGCTGGCGAGGACCTGGCCCTCGCCGTCGAGCAGGCGCCCGCGCTCGTCGTGGCCGCCCGAGCGAAACACGAGCTGACCATTGACGTCGCGCAGCTCGACCCACAAGAACACGCGCCGGCTCGGGAAGCCCGTCGGCAGCTTGTGGCCCACGAGGCTGGAGATCGTGACGGGGATCCGCAGCGTGTCGCCCTCGCGGACGATCGGAGCGATCGTGAGCTCGGCCGTCGCCTGCTCGAGTTGGGCGCGCGTCGCCGCGATCGTGGCCTCGAAGGCGGCGGCGGAGGCGTTTGGCTGGAGCACCTGCGCGTAGTCACGGATGAGCTCGAGCATCAGGGTGTTGCCGCCGACGAAGAGGTGGCGGCCGTAGGGGCTGCGATCGTCGATCGGGGGGAAGTCGTCGCCCATCGGGCGGTGGGCGATCCGGGTCGAGATCGGGAGCCCGTCCTCGGACAGCTTCGGCGCGTGGCAGTCCTGGCAGCTCGCGGCCTGGGGGCCAGGGTCGGCGGCCTCGGTCGAGAACGCCGAATTTTGCCACTCGAGGTAGGGGGTCTGCTCGCCGAGGCTGGCCCCGGTCGCCCCGCCCTCGGGCGTCAACGCCTCGGTGAACAGGGTGTGGCAGGTGGCGCAGGTGGCAGACTCGACGATGTGCTCGCCGAGCGTCGGGGTCATGTCGACGTGGTTCACCATCGGCATGGTGAAGGGCTGATCGTGGGGCCCGTAGATCCGGCCCTCGCCCGCCACGGTCCAGCCGCCCGAGAAGGACGCGGGCTGGCCGAGCTGCTCGTCCTCGATCTGGTGGCAGAGCGTGCACGAGACGCCGTCGAGGCCGAGGGCCCCGTGATCGGAGTCGGGCTCGTGGAGGGTGGCGAGCGCGGGCGAGCCAGCGTCGCTCAGCTCGAGCTCGGCCGCGAGCAAGGGCGTGTGGCAGCGTGTGCACTTGGCCTCGATCGCCGCGGCCGCGGCCGGGGTGCTGAGGACCTCGCCCTCGACCATCGCGTGCCAGAAGGGATCGCGCGCGGCGTTGGCCATCATCGATGAACGCCACAGGTCGTGGGGGGCCACGCCCCGGCCCGCCTCGTCGCGCATCGCCTCGGCCTGGTCGCTGTTGGCGTGGCACGTCTCGCAGACGTGGGCGGTCGCGACCCTCCCGGTGTTGACGGTGTGCCCGGGCGGGAGCTGGAGGGCGGCAGTGCCTGGGTCCGGGTCGCCGTCGCCCGGGTCGCCGTCGCCCGGGTCGCCATCGCCCGGGTCGCCGTCGCCCGGGTCGCCGTCGCCCGGGTCGCCGTCTGCGGCACCGGACTCGCCGTGCGTGCCGGGCCCGGACCCGGAGCTTGCCTCATTGTGGCCACACGCCAGGGCGGTGAGCGCGACGGTCGTGAGCAGGGCAGCGACGGGTCGGGCGGTCATTCCGTCCGATAGAGCACAATCCGTGCCGGGCCCGACTCGGCCTGCCGCTCGCTCGGGGCCGTGTCGGGCCGCCCTGCGTTTCAGTCGCGACGCGGTGTTTCACCAGTGCAGAGTGCGGGCGTGAAGCGCTCGGTATCGCTCTCGACGGCGGCGCGGAAAAAAATCCGAAAAATTTTGGCGGTCTCGCAATCCCTCCATGGGGGCCGCGGCACTGCTGGGGCATGAACGCCTTCTCCACCAAGCGCATCCGCACCGCTCTTCTCACCCTCGCCGGCGTCGCCGGCCTCGCTGCGGTCGTCGCGACCACCACCACCGAGGCCGAGGCTGGGCCGGGCCAGGACAACCACTACGTCGTGCAGGCCGGGGGCTTCAACGACGTGATGTTCGGCGACACCCTCACGATCCATCGCACTGGCGACGGCCAAATGGCCTTCGTCAGCGTCGACGGCCACGAGTTCCTCCAGACCCCCGATCTCGTCAGCCACACCAGCGACAACGCCAACAGCCAGCAGACCTACGCGGGCACCACGGTCACCGAGCTCCCCGGCGGCGGCACGCGCGTGGACATCGACCACGGCGACGGCTCCTCGACCACGGTCGTCCACGATCCCAACGGCGGCCCTAACGGTGGCTCGCGCACGACCGTGGGCCACACCGGCTCCGACGGCTCCACGACCACGACCACGACCACGACCGACGGCAGCGACGGCTCCTCGACGACGACGACCTCGCGGAGCTAGCACCCCGGGCTGCTAGCAGCCCGTGGTGCAATGCATCGTGTCGCCTCGCTTGGCCTTTTCGCCGACGGCTTTGTCGCCGCAGCGAGGGGCCTCGAACATGAGGTCGATGGCCCAAGGTGATCGCGCCGGGCCAGCTGGGTGGTTCAGAGCTATGTAGAGTTCGTGACCGGCGAGGGCCAAGTCGATGCGGGGGACAGCCGGGCGGCCGCGGATCGTGCGCTGGCGCTGACCCGGCGGCTCGCCTCGCGAAAGGTCCCCGTCGACCACCCGGCCGCGGCCCTCGTCGTCGATTCCTTGCTGACGCTGGCCGAGACCAGCCCCAATGGCGGTGTCTGGCTCGACCGCGTGTTTCGCCTCCACACGGCCAAGGGCTGGATCATGACGCCGAGCGCTGTGAAGCGGATCCAGACCGCGCTCGACCAAATCTCCCAGGTGCCGGGCTCGGGGCTGCGCGACTACGAGGCCAGGCTCCGGGCGATGTCGGGGCAGGGCCGGCGCGTCTCGGCCCGGCTCATGGTCGCGATCAGCGAGATGCTCGATGTGTGCTCGTACGGCACGATGGTTCCGGTCGAGGAGGTCGAGCCTCGAGCTTCGCGCGCGTGCTTGTGGTGAGGCTGAGGAGACACGCGGCGGGTCCGCGTGAGGTCTGAGCTTGGAGCCTCAGCCCGTCGCGCGCTGCGCGGTCGTGGGCTCGACCGCCGCGGCCGCGGAGCTACTCGGCGAGGAATTCCGTCAGCGCGGCGATGTACTCCGGCCACGCCTCCGCCTGGGGGATGTGGCCGATCCCCGCGAGCTCGACGAGCTCGCTGTTCGGGATCGCCGCTTGGGTCCGCTTGCCCAGCTCGCCGTACAGCCCCATCGTCGCGGCGAGCTCTTCGGAGACGAGGTTTTTGCCGAGCGCCGTGCGGTCACGGTCGCCAATAATGAGTAGCGTGGGCGCGGCGACGTTGCCGAATTCGTAGACCACTGGCTGCGTGAAGATCATGTCGTAGGTGAGCGCCGAGACCCACGCGATTCGCTCGTATTCGGGCCCCTCGGTCCAGCCGGTCTGAATCTCGGCGAGGCGGTCGTACTCCGGCTTCCAATTACCATCGAAGTAGCTGGCCTTCATGTAGGCCCGAACCTTCTCCGGCGTCTTGTCGAGTTCGTTCTCGTACCAGGTCTCGACCGGCGTGTAGGGCACCTTGAGCTTCCAGTCTTCGAGGCCGATCGGGTTCACGAGCACGAGTTGCCGTGTTCGCTCCGGGTACATGAGCGCGATCCGAGTTGCGAGCATGCCACCCATCGAGTGCCCGACGACCGACACATCCGCGACGCCGAGTTCGTCGAGCAGGTTCAGCGTGTTCGTCGCAAGCGCGTGGAAGGTGAATTGGTAGTGCTCAGGCTTGCTCGACTTGCCAAACCCTATCTGGTCCGGCGCGATGACTCGATAGCCTTCCGCGGTCAGCGCGTTAATCGTGTCGACCCAGTACGCGGCCGAGAAGTTCTTGCCATGAAGCAAGAGCACCGTCTTGCCGTTGGCCTCGGCCGGGGCAACGTCCATGTACGCCATCTCGAGTTTCTGGCTCTGCCCTTCAAACGCGTAGGTCTTCACCTCAAATGGATAGTCGTAGAGGCTCAGGCGTGCATCGAAGCGGTGAGCTTCTGACTCAGAGGCGGCGAGTTCGGCTGCCGGCTCGACCGGTCCGGGGGCGCTCGCGGGCTGTGGTGCAGACGAGCAGCCGACGAGCAGCAGGGCGGTCGCGAGTCGATACTTCATGACGAGATCCAGATACCGAGGGCCTTGTGATGTAGATCGAGGCATGCCTGGGACTCCGAGTGGTACTAGAGATTGCCACTGTACCCGGATCGTGTGAAGATCCTCGCAGCCCGCCTCGACGTGGGTGGAGCCACCATGAGCGTACTCGAGTCTCGCATCATCTCTACCCCTCGTCTCGACACACACCTGTGGCTCGCGGGAGCGCCCGCCAAACCCGCGATCTTGTTGTTGCACGGCAACGTGTCGAGCGCGGCGTTCTTTGACCGTGTGCAGGCCGCGCTCGGCGAGCGCTACTTCGTGATCGCGCCGGATTTGCGCGGTTACGGTCGCTCGGAGGCCAAGCCGGTCGACGCGACCCGCGGCGTGCGCGACTTCTCCGATGATCTGGCGGCGCTGCTCGCCAGCCCGGAGCTGGGCCTGGCCACCGATGCCAAGGTTCACGTCGTGGCGTGGTCCGCGGGGGGCAATGTGGCGATGCAGCTGGCGATCGATCATGGCGCGCGGGTGGCCTCGCTGACGCTGATCAACCCCGGCTCCCCCTATGGCTTTGGCGGGACCAAGGGCCTGGATGGAACCCCTTGTTACGACGACTTCGCGGGCTCGGGCGCGGGCGGGGTCAACCCGACCCTCGTCGAGCTGCTCGCGGCCAAGGACACCAGCGCGGATCAGCCGGTCTCCCCGCGCAACGTGATGAACACCTTCTACTGGAAGCCGCCGTTCAAGCCCGATCCCGAGACCGAGGAGCGCTACCTCGCGGGCATGCTCGAGATCGCGATCGGTGAGGGCAACTATCCAGGCGACGCGCTGCCCTCGGCCAACTGGCCCAACGTGGCGCCCGGGGTCGCGGGGATGAACAACGCGCTCTCGCCCAAATACCTCAACCAGAGCGAGATCGTGCAGCTGCGCGACAAACCCCCGATTTTGTGGGTCCGCGGCGCGGACGATCAGATCGTCTCGGATCGCTCGATGTTCGACTTTGGTGTGCTCGGGGAGCTTGGCGCGGTTCCAGGTTGGCCAGGCGCCGAGGTGTTTCCGGCCCAGCCAATGGTCGCGCAGACCCGCGCGGTGTTCGACCGCTACGCGGCGGCTGGCGGCGCCTACACGGAGGTCGTGGTCGCCGACGCCGGCCATGGTCCCCACATTGAGAAGTACGACGAATTCATGGCCGCGCTGACCCGTTTTCTGGCCAAATGAAGGTTCACGGACCCATGCTACAGCAATACCTGGCGACACCACTTCTAATCCTTGGCGGGCTCACGCTGGGGGGGGTCGCGTGCACCCCCGAGGGCCTCGACGACGAGGGCGCCGAGTCGGTGACCGAGACCGGCGACGGCGACGGTGAGCCCGGCGACGGTGACGGTGAGCCCGGCGACGGCGACGGTGAGCCCGGCGACGGCGACGGCGAGCCCGGCGACGGCGACGGCGACCCCGGCGACGGCGACGGCGAGCCCGGTGACCTGTGTGGCGACGGCGTGGTCCCGAAGCTCACCTTCGAGATGGGCTACGACGAGGTCGAGCACGGCTGGGTTCGCGCGGAGCGGTGGACGATCGACAGCCCGAGCATCCCCGAGGATCCCTTCTTCCCCGACGCGCGCAGCGAGCAGACCGACCAACAGCTCGTGTTCTATGGCTTCGAGCCAAAGCCGTCGCCGTCCAGCATCGTGCTGCAGTTCGGGCCGGGCTGGGACACCGCGAGCGGCAACCCCGTGCTGCTGGTCCACGGCGCCGACGATCCGCCCGACCGCGCGTGGGCCAACCCCGGCGTCGAGGGGCCCTACGGATGCGGCGACATGGTCTGTCCCGAGGAGGGCCTGATGCAGGGCCTCGCGGCCGCCGACATCCCCGTGGTCGCGATCGCGTTTCCAAACAAGCAGGGCAACAACTTCATGTGGGCCGAGCAGATCCACGCCGCGATCCAGGTCGTGCGCGAATTGAGCTGCGCCGAGCAAGTCGACGTGGTCGCCTGGTCCAAGGGCACGGTCGCGGCTCGCATGTACGCGTCGAGCCTGACCGAGGACTGGGGCACGCCCTACGCCGACGACATCCGCAAGCTGGTCTTGATCGGTGGACCCAACCTCGGCATGGACTACGGCTTTCGCTACGGCAGCAGCAACAACGGCACGGCGTGGCCGCCCGGCATGGCCCACGGGCCGACGGCCCACCACGAGCAGGTCCTTGGGCTCCAGACCATCGATTACAGCGAGTACGCGATCTACGATCACGGCGGTGGCTACTATTACGAGGGGCAGGCGCAGATGCTGGCGAGCTGGATCGATACATTCGATCTGACCTTCACCGGCAACAACGGCCTCGGCCCCTACGTGACCGTCGACGTGCTGTCCACCTACTACGGGGAGAGCATGTTCCAGGGCACCTACGCGCGCGGGCTCGGGCTCGATTTCGCCGTGAGCCAACACTCGGTGATCGAAGAGTTGGTCGACGCGGGCATCCCCGCCAGCATCGAGACCTACTTGCTGTGCGGTGAGATCTCCGACGAGGCCGACTACATCGTTGGAATCCCCAACGAGATCTCGGGGCCGAGCGACGGCGTCGTGTTTGTCCAGTCCTGCGCGGCCCCCGACGGCATCGCTCAGATCGGCGAGATCGAGATCCTCAGCGACATCAACCACCTCGAGCTCGGCTTCGAAGAGCTCGCCCAGCAGACGATCATCGGGTGGCTGTCGCAGTGACCCACGTCGGGATCATGGCCGCGGGCGCCTATGTGCCCGCGACGACGATGAGCTCGGCCGAGATCGCCGCGCGCACGGGCATCCCCGAGCAGGTCATCCGCGAGAAGTTTGGGATCCATCAAAAGCCGATCCCCGGGCCCGACGACCACACCAACAAGATGGGCCTGTGGGCGGCGCAAGACGCCGTCGCGCGGGCGGGCATCGACCCGGCCGAGATCGACCTGGTCCTGTGCACAACCGAGGAGTGGAAGGAGTACCCGCTGTGGACCGCGGGCATCGAGCTCGCCCACGCGCTCGGGGCCACGCGGGCCTGGGCGATCGACGTGCAACAGCGCTGTGGCACGACCATGGCCGCGATCGAGCTCGCCCGGGCGATGATCCTGAGCTCGCCGGGCATCGACACCGTGCTGATCGCGGGCGGCTATCGCAACTGTGATTTCGTCGATCTCGCCAACCCCCGCGCGCGCTTCTTGACCAACCTCAGCGCCGGTGGCGGGGCCCTGATCCTGGCCAAGAACCACGATCGCAACCGCGTGCTCGGGACCGCGGTCATCACCGACGGCAGCTTCTCGCGCGACGTGATCGTGCCCGCGGGTGGGACCGTGGATCCACGCTTCGACGACCCGCCCGGGACCGGCCGGCGGGCGCTCGACGTGCCCGACCCCGAGGGCATGCGCGAGCGCCTCGACGCCAAGTCGATGGCCAATTTCCTCGCCGTCGTGGATCAGGCCCTCGCGCGCAGCGAACCGTCGAGCGACAGCAATCACGCGCCCTTGACCCGCGCGGACATTGGCTTCCTCAACATCCTGCACATGAAGCGCTCGGCGCATCGCTACGTGCTCGGCGAGCTGGGGATGCGCGAGGATCAGAGCTTCTATCTGGAAGACTACGGGCATATGGGTCAGCAAGATCAACCACTGGTCTGCGTCGAAGCCGCGCGCCGGGGGCTGCTGCGCGACGGCGACCTGATGGTCATGGTCGCAGCGGGCATCGGCTACGCGTGGTCGGCCTCGGCGATCGCCTGGGGCCCCGTCACGAAAGCAACAACAACACCATGAGCAACGAGCAACGAGTCGCAATTATCACTGGCGCCGCCAACGGGATCGGCCTTGCAACCGCGCAGGCGTTCGCGGACGCCGGGTACCACGTCGTCGCGTGGGACCTCGCCGAAGCCGCGGGCGCCGAATTGGTCCGCAGCATCGCAGACGCGGGCAAGGCCGCGAGCTTCGCTTCAGTCGACGTCAGCGACGCCGCCGCGGTCGAGCGCGCGGCCGAGGCGGTGATCGCCGAGCACGGCCGGATCGACGTCCTGGTCAACAACGCGGGGATCTTGCGTGATGGCCAGCTGGTCAAGGTCAAGGGCGGCGAGCTGGTCGGCAAGATGGGCGCGGACCAGTTCGACGCCGTGATCGCCGTCAACCTCAAGGGGGTGTTCACCTGCACCCAGGCGGTCGCGCCCCACATGATCGCGCGCAAGTACGGCCGCATCATCAACGCGTCTTCGGTGGTCGGGCTGTACGGGAATTTTGGCCAGACCAACTACGTCGCGGCCAAGGCTGGGGTCATCGGCATGACCAAGGTGTGGGCGCGCGAGCTCGGCCGCTACGGCGTGACCGTCAACGCGATCGCGCCGGGCTTCATCGCGACCGACATGGTCAAGCAGATGCCCGCGCACGTGCTCGAGGGCATGGTCGCGCACACCCCCGTCGGCCGGATCGGCGATCCAGAGGACATCGCGCGGGCCTACCTGTTCTTGGCCGATCCGGGCTCGGGCTTCATCAGCGGGACCGTGCTGAGCGTCGACGGTGGCATGGTCGTCGGGACCTGAGGAGCATGAGCATGGAGCGGCCGGCGTTGGTAGGTGACTGGTTGGGGCGGCGGGCGCAGCTCTCGCCTGCGGCCCCGGCGATCGTGGATCTCAGCCGGCCGGGCGAGCCCGAGCCCCGGACGATCACCTATCAAACGCTCGAGCGCGAGACCAACCAGGTCGCGCGGTGGCTGGAGGCGCAGGGGGTCGAGCAGGGGGATCGGGTCGCGGTCCTGGCCAAGAACCGGATCGAGTTCATCCAGCTGTGGTTCGCGTGCGGGAAGCTCGGGGCGATCTTGCAGGCGCTCAATTGGCGGCTGACTGCGGCCGAGCTCGGCCCGCTGCTGGCCCACGCCGAGCCCCGGCTGCTGTGCTGGGATTCGGAATTTGCCGAGCTGGCCGCGAGCTTGGGTGGGCTGAGCGCGGCGGCGCGAGTGCAGTTTGTCGCCCTCGACGGCAGCGAGGGCCTGTGTCTGTCGGCCTGTCGCGAGCTGCCCGATACGCCGCTGCCCGCCCGGGCGCTGAGGCCGAGTGATCCGTGGGTGCTGTGCTACACGGGCGGGACCACGGGGCTGCCCAAGGCCGCGATCTTGACCCACGCGACGGTCACCTGGAACGCGATCAACACCACGTCGAGCTGGGGCCTCTCGGACCGCGACGTGGCGATCCTCAACGCGCCGCTGTTTCACACTGGCGGGCTCAACGTGTTCACGGCGCCGCTGATCCACGCGGGCGGCTGCTCGATCCTGTGCCGCGAGTTCGAGCTCGAGCAGCTCTTCGATATCATCGAATCCCGCGAGGTCAGCTGCTTCTTTGGGGTCCCCGCCATGTTTCAGGCGATGCAGGCCCACCCGCGCTGGGCCAGCGCGCCCCTCGATCGTGTCCGCACGATCATCTCGGGCGGCGCGCCGTGTCCCGAGCCGGTGTTCGAGCAATTTTGGGCCCGCGGCGTCGACTTCAAGACCGGCTACGGGCTGACCGAGGCGGGGCCCAACAATTTTTGGCTGCCGCGTGAGCGTGTGCGTGACAAGCCCGGCGCGGTCGGCTGGCCCTTGCTTCACGTGGCGATTCGGATCGTCAACGCGAGCGGCGGCGAATGTGGGCCCGACGAAGTGGGCGAGCTGTGGATCCGCGGGCCCCACGTGTCGCCCGGCTATTTCCGCGACCCCGAGGCGACGGCCGCCAGCTTTGTCGACGGCTGGCTGCACACCGGGGATCTGGCCCACGCCGAGGCCGACGGCTGCGTGACGATCGTCGGGCGCAGCAAAGACATGATCATTTCGGGCGGCGAGAACATCTACCCGGCCGAGGTCGAGTCGGCGATCGCCGCTCACGAGGCGGTCGTCGAGGTCGCGGTGATCGGGGTGCCGGATCCGCGCTGGGGCGAGGTTGGCCGGGCCTTTGTGGTGCTCGCGGACGGGGCCAGCTTGGACCTGGCCGCGCTTCAGTTGTTCTTGCGTGAGCGGCTGGCCAAGTACAAGCTGCCGCGCTCGCTGGTGATCCTCAACGCGCTCCCCCGCACGGGCGCTGGCAAGCTCGACAAGCGGGCGCTGGAGCGCAGCTAATGCCGCATGCTCGGGTTGGCGAGGTCTCGCTCCACTACGAGCGCGCAGGGTCTTGGGGGCGAGACCCGCACGCGCCGGTGGTGGTGTTCGTCAACGGGCTGCTGACGGAGCTCGGCAGCTGGGCGGCTCACCTGCCCCACTTTGCTCACTATCGCTGCTTGATGTGGGACTGTCGGGGCCAGGGTCTGTCCGACAAGCCCGCGGTCAGCGAGTACACCGTCGCGGACCACGCCCGGGACCTCGCGGGGTTGCTCGACCTGCTCGAGCTGCGCGATCCGGTCGCGCTGGTCGGGCTGAGCAACGGCGCCGCGACGGCGCTGTCCTTCGCGGCCGCGCAGCCGGAGCGGGTGCGCGCGCTGGTGGTCAGCGGGGCCTACGCCCGAGTCGACCGGGCGCTGGAGCTCAAGCTGCGCTCGTGGATCCAGGCGATGCACGCTGGCGGCGGCGGGCTGCGCTTTGACGTGGCGACGCCGTGGGTGTTTGGCCCGCAGTTCCTGGCCGAAAATTGGGCATCGTTGGCGCTGTTTCGCGAGCGGGCGATGAGCCTCGATCTCGGCGCGGCGCAGCGGCTGATCGCGGGCGCGCTGCTGCATCACCTCGACGACGCGCAGCTCGGCCGGATCCGCGCCGCGACCCTGGTGAATGTGGGCGAGGACGACGTGCTGACCCCGCCGAGCATGGCGCGGACGCTGGCGGCGGCGATCCCCGGGGCGCGGCTCGAGCTGCTGGCCGAGGCCGGCCACGCCGGGGCGCTCGAGCGGGTCGAGGCCTTTTGCGATCAAGCCCTGGGCTTCCTCGACCCGATCATGCACGCGCAGGCCTGAGGAGACACGCGGCGGCGCCGCGCGGGGGGGCGGGCAGGTTCACAGCGCGAGCGGGGAGCCGCGCGAGCGAGAGCGCGATCAGTTGGCCGAGGACGCGCCGGGGCGGGCGAGCGAATCGCATCCGGCGATGCTCCCCGAGCCGAACAGCTCGCGGGGCTCAGAGCGTGTGCGCTTCGCCCCCGCGCGGCGATCGTCGAAGCTTCGGCTGAGCGCCGAGGACAGCACGACCGTCAGCGACGAGGCCGGCATCAGCAGCGCGGCCGCGAGCGGGCCGACGAGCCCGGCGAGGGCCAAGCTCGCAAACACCAGGTTGTAGCCGAGCGAGAACCCGAGGTTGCGGCGGATGATCGCCATCGTCCGCCTCGCGCCCTCGAACAGCTCGGCGACCTCGGCGAGGCCGGGCTCGGCGAGGTGGACGTCGGCGGTCCGCAGGGCGACCTCGGCCCCGCCGCGGACGGCCACGCCGACGCTCGCGGCCCGCATCGCCGGGGCATCGTTGACGCCGTCACCGATCATCGCGGCGGCGGGGAGCCGGGCCAGGGTCCGGGCCTTGGCTTCGGGGGTCATGGCCCCCGCGAAGTCCTCGATGCCGAGCTCACGGGCGACGGCGCCGACGGCCGCGGGGTGATCGCCGCTGCGGATCGCGAGCTGGAGGCCGAGGGCGCGGAGGCGATCGAGCGCGACGGCGGCGTCGGGCCGGACGGTGTCGGCGAGGGCCAACATCGCGACGGGCCGGTCGTCGAGCTCGACGAGGACCGGGGTCTTGCCCGTGCTCAGGGCCTGGGTCAGGTCGTCGCCGAACAGCTCGCGGTGGTCGAGCCAGGCGAGGTTGCCGATCCGAACCTGAGCGCGTGGGCGACCGTCTGCGGCGTCGAACACGGCCGCTCGGCCCTTGCCGACGAGGACCTCGATCGAGCTGGCGGCGCGCTCGGGCCGGGCGTCGACGCGCGCGCGGGCCCAGCGTCGCAGGGCCTGCGCGACGGGGTGGCCGCTGCCGCGCTCGACGGCGAGGATCAACCCGGCGAGCTCGGCCTCGTCGAGGGGCGCGATCACGGTCGCGGTGTGGACCTCGAGCGCGCCCTCGGTCAGCGTGCCGGTCTTGTCGAACACGGCGGTCTCGACCTTGGCGAGGGCCTCGAGCGCGCCGGCCGAGGCCAACAAGATCCCGCGCCTGGCCGCGCGGGCCCGGGCGAGGGCGAGCGCGACCGGAGTCGCGAGGCCGAGCGCGCAGGGGCAGGAGATCACCAGCAGCGCGACCACGACCGAGAACACGCGGCTCGGATCGACCAGCCACCACGCGAGGCCGCCGAGGACCGCGAGGCTGAGGACGGTGGCGACAAAGTAGCCGCTGATGCGATCGACGGCGCGCTGGATCGGGGCCCGGACGGCGTCGGCTTGCATGATCCTGGCCGCGAGCGAGCCGACCCGGGTCGCGGCCCCGACCGCGCGGACCTCGAGCTCGCAGCCGCCGTCGACGGCGATCGTCCCGGCCAGGACCGCGTCGCCAGGCTCAACCGAGACCGGCGTCGACTCCCCCGTCAGGCTGCTCGCGTCGATGCTGGCCCGGCCGCGCAGGACCTGCGCGTCGGCGGGGATCCGCTCGCCGCGGCGAACTTCGATGTGCTCGCCGACCGCCAGCGCGTTGGATGAGCAGTCCTCGCGGCGGCCGTCGGCGAGGATCCGGCGCGCGCGGGCGGGGACCAGCAGCTGGATCAGATCGGTCTGCGAGAGCGCCCACTGCTGGCCGCGGCGCTGGACGTGGCGGCCGATCAACAGGAGGAAGACCAGCACGCTGACCGAGTCGAAGTAGACCTCGCCGCTCGTGAAGGTTGCGACCACGCTCGCGACGAAGCCGCCGAGCACGCCCAGGGCGATCGGCAGGTCGATGTGCAGCGTGCGAGCGCGGAGGCCGGCCCAGGCCGCGCGGTAGAAGGGCAGGCCGCCGTAGGCGACGGCCGGGATCGCGAGGATCAGCGCCGCGAACTCGAAGAAGCGCGACCAGTGGGCCTCCATGCCCGACAGCGCGCCCGCGTAGAGCGCGAAGCTGACCAGCATCACGTTGCCCGCGCTGGCTCCGGCGATCGCGAGGCGCACGAGCTCGCGCCGTCGGTCGTCGCGGCGGGTCTGCTCGGCCTGGGCATCGACCGCGTGCAGCTCGTAGCCCGCCCGATGAAACAAGGCGGCGACCCGCGACAGCGCCACGACATCGGGGTCCCAGTCGAGCACGACCCGGGCCGAGCCAAAGTCGACGCGCGCGCTGTCGAGGCCGTCGACGACCCGGGGCAGGCGCTCGATCAGCCACACACACGCGGCGCAGTGCATCCCGGTGCAGTGCAGCGACGCGGTGCCCGGGCGGTCGTCGACGCGGACCTGGGCCAGGACGGTGGGGTCGTCGAGGTGAGCGTAGGCGGGCGCCTCGGCGGCCTGCGAGCTCTGGCCGCTGCCGGGGGGCGCGTGGGCGTCGAGGCGCTCGCGCAGGGCGTAGTAGTTGTCGAGTCCGGCCTCGTGGACCAGGTCCCAGACCGTGCGACAACCCCGGCAACAAAAGGCGGGCTCGGACTCCGCGCCCGCGGGCGCAGGCAGGCCACAGTGAGCACAGGGGGTCGTCGCGCGGGCCATCGTCACGTCAGTGGCAAGGGGCCGCGGGGGTCTCGGTGTGGGGGTCGTGGGTGGACGCGGGCGCGGGCGTGGGCGCGGGTGTCAGCTTGCCGGCCAGGCTCAGGGCGCCGAGCGTGAGCATGGCCAGCGCGGTGATCCGTGGGGCGTGACGACCGAGGCGGCGCCCGAGCTCCCCGGCGAGCAACCCGACACCGAGGAGGGCCGGGACGGTGCCGAGCCAGAACGCGGCCATGACCAGCAGACCGTGGACGACGCTCCCCGTCGAGGCCGCGACCGCGACGTAGGCCCACAGCCAGCCGCAAGGCAGCAGCGCGCTGAGCAGCCCGGCGGCCGCCCCAGCCACGGCCCCGCGCGTGCGCACGGCCTCGCTCAGGCGCAGACGCAGGCGCGCGACCAGGTTGGGTCGGCGGGCGCTCGCGCCCAGGGTGGTCAGCGGCGCTTGGCTTGACCGCTTCGGCCACAAGCTTGCGATCGCCATGGCGATCAAGGTCAGCCCCATCAGCGGCCCCGCGACGCGCTGGACACCGAGCCACGCCCCGCTCGCGTCGAGGCTCGCGCCGAGCAGCCCGGCGGCCGCGCCGAGCCCGAGGTAGGCGAGCCCCCGCGCGCCCTGGTAGGCCAGCAAGGGCGCGAGCTCCCGCGGACCTCCGGCCCGCCGATCACACGACGCACCCGAGACCGCGGTCACGAAGCCCCCGCACATGCCGACGCAGTGCAGGCTGCCGACCAAGCTGGCGCCGAGGACCGCCGCCAGCGCCAGCCACGGCACGCTCACGGCTCACCTCCGGCGCTCGGGCGCGCGAGCGCGGGCAGGGTGCGGAGCTCGGCGCGCTGACGGGTCACGAAGCGCTCGCCCGCGGCGGTGTGGACGTCGATCGTCACCTCGTAGAGTCCGCGGGCGGGGATCTCACCCGCCGTCAGGTAGCGGCCCCCTGGGGCTTCGTGCAGCGCGAGCGCGCGATCGTGGGCGGCGCTGTCGGAGCGCTCGAGCGTCAGCGTGCCCGACAGGCCGGTCAGCGCCCGGCCCTCGGCGTCAATCAGATCGACCCCGAGCGAGCCCCCGTCGGGGCTGCGCCCGAGCTGCGCGACCGACCAACCCAGGGCCGCGCTGCGCTCGCGCAGGTCGAGCTCCTGGTCCCACTCGAGCGACTCGGTCCAGTGATCCGCGGCGGCTGGCGCCGAGGGGTTCGAGACCGCGATCGAGATCATGATCGCGTTGGCGACCACGACCACGCCGAGCCCCACGACGACCCCGATCGGCCAGGCCTTGCTCACTGCTGACCTCCGCCGGCCTCGCGCGAACCAGCCAGGAACTCGATCGCGATCTCGTCGGAGAAGCCCTGATCGTCGCGCACGCGCAGGAGCACGTCGCCGCCGCCGAGCGCCGCGGGCCGGAGCACGAAGACCGGGAACTGCCGGGTGGTCTCGCCCTCGACGACCAGCTCGCCGCCCGGGACCAACAGCTCGGTCCCGTCCTCGTCGACGAGCTCGACGGTGAACGAGCGGGCCTCGCCGCGGCGGTTTTGGATCCGCAGCTCCAGCGAGTTTTGGATCCGCCGGTCGCCCATCGCCGCGTAGGGCGGGGTCCCCGACATCCGATGCAGGTCGAGCCCAACCGGCTGGCGCACGCCGATCGCAACCACCAGGATCGACAAGACCGCGATGAGCCCGAGCCCGTAGGCGATGACCCGGGGGCGCAGCGCTCGCTTGGCGAAGCCGCGCTCGTCTTCCTTGGCAAAGCGCCGCTGCGAGTCGAGCCGGATCAGCCCCGGCTCGCGCTGGAGCTTGACCATGATGTCGTCGCAGGCGTCGATGCAGGCCATGCACTGGACGCACTCCATCTGGTTGCCCTTGCGGATGTCGATGCCGGTCGGGCACACGCGCACGCAGGCCTTGCAGTCGACGCAGTCGCCAGCCGCGGGGTTGTTGGCCTTGCCGCGGGGCTCGCCGCGGCGCTCGTCGTAGCCGACCGCGAGGGAGTCGGCGTCGAGCAGGACCGACTGAAAGCGGCCGTAGGGGCACACGACCAGGCAGGTCTGCTCGCGGAAGTAGGCGAAGTCGAACAGCAGCGCCGCCGTGATCCCGACGAACACCGCGGTCCCGCCGGGGTGCGAGAGGGGGTCGAGCTGGGCCTCGATCACGCCGCCGCGGCCGAGAAAGTAGGCCGTGAAGGTCGTCCCGATCGTGCCCGCGACGACCAGGTAGAAGGCGTACTTGATCGCCTTCTTGATCACCTTGGACCGGGTCCAGGGCCCCGCGTCGAGCTTGCGGCGGGCGCTGGCGTCACCTTCGATCAGGCGCTCGAAGGGCCGGATCAACGACTCGATGAACACGGTCTGGGGGCAGCTCCAGCCGCACCACGCCCGCCCGAACAGCGCGGTGAAGAAGAACACCGAGAACACGATGATGCCGGCCGCGAACAGCATGTAGGCGCCGTCGGTCGCCATCAGCGTCGCGCCCCAGAAGTACATGCGCCGCCCGGGGATGTCGATGCGCGTCGCCGGGTGCCCGCCGATGTCGATCCACGGGCCGATCAGCAGCAGCACGAGCAACACCCAGTGGACGACCGTGCGCCGGGTCAGCATCCGGCCGCGGAGCCACTTGGGGTAGAGCCAGACTCGCTTGCCGCCTTCGCCGATCGTCGTGACCGTGTCGTTGTCTGCGAGCGCCATGGTTTTGGTTTCCTAGGGCTGCGCGGTCGCAGCGATCTCGGGGGTGGGGTCGACGATCGGGACGCCGTCGGGGGCCTTGGGCTTGGCGGGCGTGGTCCCGCGCAGGCTGTGGACGTAGGCGCCGACCTGGTAGATCTCTTCGAGCCCGAGCTGGTCCTTCCACGCCAGCATCCCGTTTTTGGTCCCGTGGAAGATGACCGCGACGATCTGATCGCGCTGCTGCCCGTAGATCGTGAATTCGTCGGTCAGGTTGGGCCCGACGAGGCCGCCGCCGTCGATCGCGTGGCAGGACATGCAGCGGACGTTGAAGGTCGCCTGGCCAGCGGCCACGAACGCGGGGTCCTCGGCCATGGCCTCGAGCTCGGCGTGGTCGGCGAGCTCGGGCGGCGGGTGCTGCTGCCACCACGCGGTCATGTCTTCGGCCCACTGCTCGCGCGGGAGCGGCCCGGGCCCGAAGTGGTAGTAGGGCACGTAGACCAGCGCGGCCACGATGCCGCCGTAGAACATGTACAGCCACCACTTGGGCAGCGGATTGTCGAACTCCCGGATACCGTCGTAGTCGTGGTCGAGCAGGTCGTCGGGTGGGTTGGCCATGGTCGAGAGGGCTCCGAGGGCTAGCGGTCGAGGGGCTCGACGGGGTTGACGTCATCGAGGGGCATGCGCGAGCGCTGGGCGTAGGCTTGCTTGGACCCCGGGCGGAACATCCAGTAGATGGCGCCGAGGAACACGGCGACGAAGAGCACGGTGCTGATCTGTGCGAGGAAGGCGAAGTCGGACAGGGACAGGACGTCGGATTTCATGGGGTGGTCTCCGCGAGCGGCACGGGCGTGCCTTGGTCGGGGGTGTCGACGTGAGGGGCGCCGGGCTCGATCGCGCCCTTGCCGTCGATGCCGAGGCGCTGGAGGTAGGCGATCAGCGCGACCATCTGCTTGTCACGGATGTCGGGCGCGCCCGAAGCGACGAGGCCGTCGGCGATCTGATCGGCCTGCATCTGCGCCATCAGCGAGGCCGCGCCGATCTCCCCGTCGGTGTAGGGCGCGCCAAACATCTCGTGGACCCCGACCTTGGCGTTGGTCGTCGACAGATCCAGCGGCGCCTCGGCGAGGTGCGCGTAGGAGGGCATCAGCGAGCGCGGCGAGGTCGAGCGCGGATCGACGAGGTGGTTGTAGTGCCACAGGTCCGGGTACTTGCCGCCGACGCGGAGGAGGTCGGGCCCGATCCGCCGCGAGCCCCACAAGAAGGGGTGGTCGTAGACGAACTCGCCGGCCTTGGCGTACTCGCCGTAGCGCAGGGTCTCCTCGCGGAAGGGCCGGACCATCTGCGAGTGACAGTTGACGCAGCCCTCGGCGATGTAGATGTCGCGGCCCTCGAGCTCGAGCGCCGTGTAGGGGCGCACGGTCGAGATCGTCGGGACGTTGGACTTGATCGCCATGGTCGGGATCAGCTCGAAGATGCCGCCCGCGGCGACGGCCGCGGTCGTGAGCAGGGTGAAGCGCAGCGGCGCGCCCTCGAGCTTGCGGTGCCAGGACTTGCCGGCGGGCTTGGTCAGGTCGCGCCGCGCCGGGACCACGACGACCGTGTCGCCGACCTCGCCGCGGGTCTGCCAGGTCTTGAACAGGTTCCAGACCATCACAAACACGCCGACGATGTAGAGGCTGCCGCCGACCGCACGGACGATGTAGGTCGGCCGCAGGGCCACGAGCATCTCGTCCCAGGTCCCGTAGACGAGCTTGCCGTCGGGGTCGAACTCCTTCCACATCAGCCCCTCGGTCACGCCGTTGATGTACATGCCGAGCACGTAGGCGGCGATGCCGAACAGCCCGAACCAAAAGTGCGCGGTCGCGAGCTTCTTGCTGTGGAGCTCGGTGTCCCACAGCCGCGGCAGCAGCCAGTAGAGCAGGCCGAAGGTGAGGAAGCCGTTCCAGCCGAGCCCGCCCGCGTGGACGTGGGCGATCGTCCAGTTCGTGAAGTGCGAGAGCGAGTTGACGGCCTTGAGCGAGAGCATCGGGCCCTCGAAGGTCGACATGCCGTAGAAGGTAATCGACGCGACGAAGAACTTGAGGACCGGGTCGGTCCGGAGCTTGTCCCAGGCGCCGCGCAGGGTCAGGAGCCCGTTGATCATCCCGCCCCAGCTCGGCGCGAGCAGCATGATCGAGAACACCGTGCCCAGGCTCTGGGCCCAGTCGGGCAGCGCCGAGTTGAGCAGGTGGTGAGGCCCGGCCCAGATGTAGATGAACACCAACGCCCAAAAGTGCACGATCGACAGGCGGTAGCTGTAGACCGGGCGCTGGGCGGCCTTGGGTACGAAGTAGTACATCAGGCCCAGGTAGGGCGTGGTCAGGAAGAAGGCGACCGCGTTGTGCCCGTACCACCACTGGACCAGCGCGTCCTGGATGCCCGCGTAGACCGGGTAGCTCTTGAGCGGGCTGACCGGGACCGCCATCGAGTTGACGATGTGCAAGACCGCGATTGCGATGATCGACGCGATGTAGAACCACAGCGCGACATAGAGGTGTTTCTCGCGCCTGCGCCGGAGGGTGAGGAAGAAGTTGATCCCGAACACGACCCAGACCAGGGCGATCGCAATGTCGATCGGCCACTCGAGCTCGGCGTATTCTTTGGACGTCGTGTAGCCCAGCGGCAGCGTGATCGCGGCCGCGACGATGATCGCCTGCCAGCCCCAAAAGTTGATCTTCGACAGCAGGTCGCTGGCCATGCGGGTCTTGAGCAGGCGCTGCGTCGAGTAGTAGATGCCGGCGAACATCCCGTTGCCGACGAAGGCGAAGATCACCGCGTTGGTGTGCAGCGGCCGGAGGCGCCCGAAGGCCAGCCAGGGCGTGAGGTTGAAGCTGGCGTCGGACAGCTCGAGCGCGAGCCACAGGCCCGCGAGCATGCCGATCACGCCCCAGATTATCGTCGCGTAGGCGAACTTGCGGACGATCCCGTCGTCGTAGCGGATCGTCTCGGTGTTTTGGTCCTGGTCGGGCTTGGCGGTGTCGATGTCACTCACGAGAGTGGCTCCTCGTCGTCGAACAAAACGCGCAGGGGAGGGGTCTCGAGGTCATCAAACTGCCCGTTGCGCGCGGCCACGAAAAAGGCGACCACCGCCCCGGCGACGAACAAGCCCGCGAGGGGCAGCAGGAAGTAGATGACGCTCACGGCGCCTCGCTTCCTTACCCAAGATGGCTTGGGAGGTAAGGGGGCAGGTCCGCGCAACGGATGCATGTTTCAGTTTGATTGCATCGCAGTTTTTGCGTCCCTGATCGCCGATGGCTGCTGGGTCGTGTCAGCAGCCCCTTGCGAGGCCGCCTTTGCGCGTATTGTTCGCGCCCGCGTATCGGCCGCTCTCGGGATCTCGTCGGGTTGCCTGACAATCGCCCGCAGACTCCGCCGTCGATCTCGACCATGTGACCGCGTGCGCGTAATCCGTCAATGGTCGCTGCGGGGAGTCCGCGGGACCCTCGTGGCACGCCCGCGTCACACTCTCGGCCGGGCTTCGTAGAGCTCCCCGATCATGCAACGACACCACCTTTTCACCCTCACGGCCCTGTTCGGACTCACCCTCAGCCTCGCGGCCTGCTCGATGACGGACGACGCCAACCCCGACAGCCCCGACGAGCGCGCGGCGATCGTCCTCGATGGGGCGAGCTACGAGATCGTGACGACCGCCGAGTTGTCGAAGGAGCAGGTCCACGCGATCGCGCAGTTCGTCGAAGCGCAGGGCGAGGAGGTCCAGCAGGTCAAGGTCGAGGCCGACGACGACGACGAGGCCACGGTGCTCGAGGTCGAGCTGTGGGGGAGTGGGCTGCCGGGGGACGAGCTCGGGGCGGCGCTCGTGCAGGAGTTTGGGGTGCTCGCGGATGCCGAGATCAGCGTGGTCGAGCTCGGGGAGGGGGCGCCGGAGGCTGGTGGGCTGCACGGGATCGAGCCGGGTGATGACGCCGAGACGATCAAGCACAAGGTCATCGACGATCTCCGGGCGCAGGGGGTCGAGGGCGAGATCGAGGTGACGGTGACGCCGACGGGGGACGGGCATCACGAGATTCAGGTTGAGGTCAACGACGAGCAGCCGGCTCCTTAGGCCGGGAACGCGGAGGCCCTGGCACGCGACTCGCGGGGCAGGCCTCGGGCTGCTAGCGCTCAGGGCGGTCTTCGTGCGGGAGGAGCTGGCGAACTCAACGACCTCGAGTTCGCCGAGCTCCTCGAGCTCGGCGCCGCCGAAGTCATGTGATGGAGGCGCAGGTCGTGATCGATCGTGGCACTTGGTGGCACACCCGGGTCATGACCAAGTCCTGGCGCTTGCCCTTGTTGATGACCCTGTGTCTCCCCGCGCTGGTAGCGTGCGGTGCGTCCGACGCGGCCGATGACGGCCTCACCGCTGCCGAAGGCGACAGCGACGGCGAGGGCGAGTCGAGCGGGCTCAGCTCCGGCGAGGACGGCGGGGACGGCGAGGGCGGCGATGAGGGCGGTGATGAGGGCGGTGATC
>NZ_PVNK01000166.1 GCF_002994615.1 Enhygromyxa salina
GCCCGACGTGGCCACGGCCGCGTGACCTGCGGCGAGGGACTCGATGTTCCCCGTGCGTTGCGCCTCCCATGGACGCAGCAAACAAGCGCCCGAACACGCGTCTCGAGCCCCCTTCTAGCAGCCCGGGCTGCTAGGGGGCCACGCATGCCGCCGCGCGGCACATACCAGCCCACCGAGAGAGGGAGCGCAGCGACCGAACGACCGGCCGCGCAGCGGCCGTGCGTGGCGAAGTTGCTGCCGCCCGTGGGGGTCAGGCAAACTTCCGGTACTTGATGCGCTTGGGCACCATCGCGTCGTCGCCGAGCCGGGCCTTGCGGTCGCTCTCGTAGTCGGCGTAGTTGCCCTCGAACCAGGTCACCTTCGAGTCGCCCTCGAACGCGAGGATGTGGGTCGCGATGCGGTCGAGGAACCAGCGATCGTGGGAGATCACGACGGCGCAGCCGGGGAAGGCGAGCAGCGCGTCCTCGAGGTGGCGGAGGGTGTCGACGTCGAGGTCGTTGGTCGGCTCGTCGAGCAGCAGCAGGTTGCCGCCGCGCTTGATCAGCTTGGCGAGGTGCACGCGGTTGCGCTGGCCGCCCGACAAGGTCCCGACCTTTTGCTGCTGCGAGGTGCCGTTGAAGTTGAACTTGCCGACGTAGGCGCGCGAGTTCATCTCGACCCCGCCGAGGTCGACGGTGTCCTTGCCCTCGCTGATCTCCTGCCACACGCTCTTGTTGGGATCGAGGGCGTCGCGGCTCTGGTCGACGTAGGCGATGTCGACGGTCTCGCCGATCTTGAGCTCGCCGCCGTCGGGCTGCTCCTGGCCCGTGACCATGCGAAACAGCGTGGTCTTGCCGGCGCCGTTGGGCCCGATGATGCCGACGATCCCGCCGCGCGGGAGCGTGAAGTTGAGGTCGTCGAAGAGCAGCTTGTCGCCGAAGGACTTGCGCAGGCCCTTGGCCTCGACCACGACGTTGCCGAGCCGCCGCGAGAAGGGCACGTGGATCGAGGTCGTGTCGCGCTTGCGCTGCTCGGAGCTGTTGACGAGCTCCTCGTAGGCGCGGATGCGGGCCTTGCTCTTGGACTGGCGGGCCTTGGGCGACATCCGGATCCACTCGAGCTCGCGGGCGAGCTCGCGCTGGCGGGCGCTTTGCTTCTTCTCCTGGTCGGCGAGGCGCTTTTGCTTCTGGTCGAGCCAGCTCGAGTAGTTGCCCTGCCACGGGATCCCGCGGCCGCCGTCGAGCTCGAGGATCCAGCCCGCGACGTTGTCGAGGAAGTAGCGATCGTGGGTGATCGCGACCACGGTGCCCGAGTACTCGTGGAGGTGGTGCTCGAGCCAGGCCACGGACTCGGCGTCGAGGTGGTTGGTCGGCTCGTCGAGCAGCAGGATGTCGGGGCGCTCGAGCAGCAGCCGGGTCAGGGCGACGCGGCGGCGCTCGCCGCCGCTGAGCTTGGTCACGTCGGCGTCGCTCGGCGGACAGCGCAGGGCGTCCATAGCGAGCTCGAGGGTGTGGTCGAGCTCCCAGCCGTTGCCGGCGTCGATCTTGTCTTGCAGCTCACCTTGCTCGGCGAGCAGGGCGTTCATCTCGTCGTCGGTCGTGACCTCGCCGAACTTCATCGAGACCTCGTTGAAGCGCTTCAAGATGTCGCGCATCTCGGCCACGGCCTCTTCGATGTTGCCCTTGACGTCCTTGTCGGGGTCGAGCTCGGGCTCCTGGGGCAAGTAGCCGATCTTGACGCCCTCGGCCGCCCAGGCCTCGCCGATGATCTCTTTGTCGACCCCGGCCATGATCCGCAAGAGCGTGCTCTTGCCGGCGCCGTTGTTGCCGAGCACGCCGATCTTGGCCCCGGGGAGGAACGAGAGGTGGATGTTCTCGAGGACTTTCTTGCCGCCGGGGTAGACCTTCGAGAGGCCCTGCATCGTGTAGATGTACTGGTAGGAGGCCATGGCGCGCGGATGGTACTCTTTTTTGCCCGCGCTCGCCCGGGCCTTGATGGTGGCGGGTCGTGCGGTGATGACACTCCGGGCGCGCCCAGCGGGGCCGCGAATCCTGGAGCGAGACCGGCGAGTCCAGCAGCGACGCGGGGGCCCCGTGCGTTGACAGGGCAATCGTTGAGACGTAGTCGTGGGCCCATGGCACTTGAGAGGCCATCGACTGCGCTGCTCTTCACGATCTGTCTCGGCCTGCTCATCCCCACGGGATGCGACAAGGACAAGGGCAAGGGTGAAGAGGAGGTCGCAGGCAAAGATCAGCGCAAGGATGGGGACGAGGGCAAGGGCGAGGGCGAGGGCGAGGGCGAGGGCGACGATGATGACGCCGCCGTCGAGGACGAGGGCTCCGTCGAGCTCACGATCGGTGATGCCGGCGCCAAGTGGATCGCAAAGCGAGCGACCGCCGAGCCCAACGGCAAAGGTGCGATGCGGATCCAGGCGAGCGTCCACGCGCAAGACAGCGAGAGCGCCAGCGGGGCCCAGTTCAAGCTGCTGCTGTGGGACTTTGAAGGGCCAGGCGAGTACGTTCTCAGGGGGCCGAACTCCACGCTCGCCGGCCTGAAGATCGACCTCGACGAAGACGGTAAAGCCACGAGAGGCGCGGTCAAGTCCGGCATCTCGGGCGGTCGCGCGATCGTGTTTCAAAACGCCAAGGTTCAGGTCACTCGCGCCACCGACGACTTCGTCGACGGCACCCTCACCTGGTCCGGCGTCGCGCTCGGTGGGGCCACGAAGGTCGACGGCAAGTTCCACGCCCGCATCGAGGGTTGAGCAGTTCGACGCCGTGATCGCGGCCGAGTACGGGCGCACTGTCAGCGCGTCCTCGGTCGTCGGCCTCTACGGCAACTTCGGCAGACCAATTACGTTGCCGCCAAGTCTGGGGTCATCGGCATGACCAAGGTCTGGGCCCGCGAGCTCGGGCGCTACGGGATCACCGTCAACGCGACGCGCCGGGCTTCGTCGCGACCGACATGGTCAAGCAGATGCCCGCCCACGTGCTCGAGGGCATGGTCGCGCGCACCCCCGTCGGGCGCATCGGTGAGCCCATGGACATCGCGCGGGCCTACCTGTTCTTGGCCGACCCCGGGGCGGACTTCATCAGTGGGACGGTGCTCAGCGTAGACGGTGGAATGGTCGTCGGCACCTGAAATCCGCGAATTTCTCGCGCGCTTGTTGGCTTGGTGAGCGGGATCGCAGGGTCGTCAGATGAACGTGAATGGGGTCATTCGACTGAGCTACGGCCCGAGGGTGACGACACTGTAGGTCCGTGGATACGCGGACGACGACGGGCCTCCTGACGACGATCACCGCCTTGACCCTGGCCGCCTGCAGTGACGACGGCGTGACTCCAGGCGCTGACCCGGGCGATGCGGACGACGGCATCTTCTTGACCGAAGACGGCGAAGAGGGCGAAGAGGGCGAAGACGGCGGGGACTCGGGCGGCGACGGGCTCAAGCTCGACGTCCTCAGTCCAGGTGACGGGGGCGAGAACATCGGTGATTGTGGTGGGGACGGTGGCGGGTCTGAGGCCGCGTTCTCGATCATCTGGATCGCCAACAGCAGCGAGGGCACCGTGTCCAAGGTCGACACGGCCACGGCCACGGAGCTGGCCCGCTACCGGACCGGGCCTGGGCAAAATCCAAACCCCTCGCGGACGAGCGTCAACCTGTTCGGCGACGTCGCCGTGGCCAACCGCTCGGGCAGCGTGGTCAAGATCGCCGCCAAACTCGACGACTGCGTCGACCTCGATCAAGACGGCGTGATCACGACCTCGGAGGCCGCCGAGGATGTGCTCGAGTGGGGCGAGGACGAGTGCGTGCTGTGGCACCACGAGGTCGGCTTCGACTCCAGCGTCGCCGGGCACCAGGGCGGCCCGCGGGCGGTCGCCTGGGACCGCGGCGAGGACGGGCCCGAGGGCTGCAAGCAAGACCCCAAGGTCTGGGTCGGCTGGCGCGCGCAGCCCGATGACAGCGTGATCGTGCGGCGGCTCGACGGTGCGACCGGCGAGCCCGAGGGCGAGGTCGAGATCAGCGCGTGGGACCAAAATTGGGGCCACGGGACCTACGGCGGCGCGACCGACAAGGAGCGCAATTTCTGGGGCCTCGGGACCGGCGGCTCGCTGATCAAGGTCGACGGCGAGAGCTTCGAGGCCCAGCGCTGGGACAACCCCGAGGGCGGCCGCGTCGTCTATGGCATCGCGCTCGACGCCGCGGGCGAGCCCTGGCTCGCGGGCTGGGACGGCGCGCTGTGGCACTTCGACGTCGACAGCGAGAGCTGGGAGGACCACGGTGAGGTCGGCGAGGCCGGGCGCCTGCGCGGGCTCGCGATCGATCAGGACGGCCACGCCTGGATCGCCGGCAACCAAGATTGCGGCCTGATCCGCTACGACACCAACAGCGCCACGGTCCTGGCCCCGCACATCGAGCTGCCCGGCTGCGACGAGCCCGTGGGCGTCAGCATCGACGCCGAGGGCTTCGTGTGGGTCGTCGACCGCGGCGCGAACATGGCCTTTCGGGTTGATCCCGACACCCAGACCGTGAGCGCGACGGTCTCGGGCTTCGTCAATCCCTACACCTACTCGGACATGACCGGCGCCGGGCTCGCCGTCGTCGTCTTCCCTGGGGTCGGTTGAGCGGGCTCGGTGATCGAAGCGCTCGGATCAGTCGGTCAGTCGGTCAGTCAGCCAGTAGAACCGCCCCCGGCCGGGATCGGGCAGGCGGAGTCGTGGAGTTGAGCGAGCACTTGGCCCGTCGATGATCTGTCGACCCCGGCCATGATCCGCAAGAGCGTGCTCTTGCCGGCGCCGTCGTTGCCGCGCACGCCGATCTTGGCCTCGGGGAGGAACGAGAGGTGGATGTTCTCGAGGACCTTCTTGCCGCTGGGGTAGACCTTCGAGAGGCCCTGCATCGTGTAGATGTACTGGTAGGAGGCCATGGCGCGCGGATGGCACTCTTTTTTGCCCGCGCGGGGGTCCGACGAGGGGGAGGAGTCAAGGACGCGGCCCGTGGCTGTGAGAACATGGGCTCGACACCGATGCGAGCCTCCGACGAAGTCCGAGCCGCCGCCGCCCGCACGCTTGGGTCCAAGCTTGCGCTGCCGTGGACCCGCGCCTGGCCGGCGCTCACGCTGTTATCGTTCACGCTCGCCTGCCCGAAGAAGGCCCCGGACCCTGGGGCGGCGGCCGAGGCCGAGGCCGGCCAGCCCTCGACGGTCCGGAGCCCAAGGGGCGAGCTCGACGACCAGGCGATCGAACCCGCCGCGGTGACCCCGCTCGAGGTCCTCTACCTCGCAGAGCCCGAGGGCGAGGGCTACGCGCAGGTGCCGATCAAATTCGGGCCCTCGCTGCATTCGGGCAAGTGGCTGGGCCTCGCCAACGGCGACGCCAGTTTCATGGGCCCCAAGCACGTCATCGTCAATCACTTTCGCAGCCGCCCCGACCATCTCGGCGAGGGCGAGCTGATCAACAACGTGCTGCTCGACGTCGAGACCGGCGAGGTCGTCGCCGAATTCGAGTACGGGCGCTACGTCCAATGGCACTACGGCCTCGCGATCGTGTTCAAACAGGGTGACGAGCAGCCCTACCTGCTCGACGCGGAGTCTGGCGAGTTGGTGCTCGCGATCCCGGCCGGCACCCACGACTACGTTTACGGCGAGAACTACTGGCTCCGCTTCAGCCCGATCGCGAAGCGAGTTTGGATCTACGCCCAAGATGGCGAGGACACGGTCCACCTCTACGAGTGGGAGGAGCTCGGCGCGCCGCCCGAGCTGCCCAACAACCCCTTCCCCTTCCTGCCCGAATTCTGGGACCCGATGTACTCCGACGGGCGCAGCCTCGCGGACCACGAGGAGGTCCAGCCCAAAGACCGGTACTGGAACGACTGTCCTCGGGCGATCTTGAAGCCGCCCAAGGGCTACGAGTGCCTCGACGAAGACATCGAGGAGACCCTGCCCCTGACCGACGGGTGGCGCCTGGATGTCGCCCACAACTGGGTGTTCAACCGGCGCGACGGCCGGGCCGCGGATCTGTCCGGGTTGTGTCCCGAGGCCGACCCGGCGTTCTCGCACATTTTGAGCCGCGCTCCGGCTCGGGTGCGGGTGACCTGCGGGGAGGACCCGGACGTGTGGATGCTGTGGACGCCGCCCGATCGCGTGCGACGCCTGGACGCCGAGTACGCGCGGCAGGTGAACGCGGCGGAGCTAAGGACCTACTTTCATGGTGACACCGGGCGGGTCGTACTCAAGAGTCCAAATCCTCCTGACACGCAGACGGAGTTTGACCCCAAGACCCTCACCCGTGAATTGATAGGCACCGACTACGCCTGCTCTGACTTGAACTTCAGAGCCGCCAGTAAGTCCTCTGTCTACGGGATTGGCTGCAAACGTGACGGGGGGCGTTGGATATGGTTCGAGCTGGTTGACACCGACCAGAAGCTGCGCTCGCGGTTTCAGGCGACAGAGATGGTCGTGGGCCAGAATGATGTCGCGGTCGCCATCGTTCGTCGCGGCGGCATCGATCGGGTCGTACGTCTGGGTGTGCGCTCGCGGTAGCTACTCGCAGGCGCCGTCATCTTTGCGCCGCAACGTCAAGCGGATCTCTCCATTAACATGAACGTTCGATCGCGCCGCCCACCATCAGCGCGACACGAGGAGCGTGACGTCTGCGCTGCCACGGCGCGACTGTAGCAACCTGCCCGTGACAAGTGAAGCGCCTGGCTCAGCCGCGCGCGGCTGTTCTTGGCCGAAGCCGGGCGCGCTTCATCAGCGATGCGAAGCTCAGATGACCGGCGCCGGGCTCGCCGTCGTCGTCTTCCCTGGGGTCGGTTGATCGGGCTCGGTGATCGAAGCGCTCGGGTCGGTCAGTCAGTCAGCCAGCCAGCCAGTAGAACCGCCCCCGGCCGGGATCGGGCAGGCGGAGTCGTGGAGTTGAGCGAGCACTTGGGAGTCCGCCGCCTGAGGCATATCGTCTGTATGTCGCGATTTCATCGGTGCGAATTCGCGCTGTGGAATCGAGGGTCGAGGTCGAACGTCAGGCGAGCACATCATGAAGCGAAGCAGTCGGAGTTTGAAGTTCAGCGTTGGGATCGGGGTGACAGCGGGCGCCGCCGCGCTGCTGTGCCTCGGGTTGAGCGCCCAGGCCATCGGTGAGCTCCGCACGGCAAAGGTCGGCCTCGACCGGGGCACGCGGATGCAGGGCCCGGCCGTCGCCAGCCACCGTCGGCCAACCCAGGCCGCGCCGGTCGGCAACCATGGCGGAACCCTCGTCGTCGATGACCACGGCGTGCTGGTCGTCGAGCGCAGCGAGGGCCGCTTGATCCGCGCGAGCAAGGCGGGGGAGCCGGTCGCGAGCTTGAGCTTTGATGGCGCGCTCGGTGAGCTGGTTCACGACGGTCGGGGGCAGGTCTTCCTCGCCGACCGCGGCGGCGATCGAGTCGTCCGGATCGCGGCGGGCGACCGCGCGGGTGAGGGCCTGGCCGAAGCTGGCGCGGTCTCGGTCCGCGAACCGCACGGCCTGGCCTTGACGCCCGACGGGGGGACCTTGCTGGTCACGAGCGTCGCCGAGCACGAGCTCGTGGCCCTCGACACGGCGACCCTCGAGCCTCGCTGGCGGCTCGAGCTCGCGCCCGAGCCCCGCGGCGTCGCGGTCTCGAGCGACGGCGAGCACGCGGCGGTCGGCTTCTTGACCTCGAGCTCGCTCGCGATCGTCGAGCTCGCGCGCGCGGGCAGCGAGCGGCCCGGGATCGTCTGGCAGGCCCTCGATCCGCGCGATCACGTCAAGACCATGAAGGTCCATGACGACTGGGGCGAGATGATCACCGTCGCGCGGATCGGCGAGCCCCGCAGTCGCTTTCAAGTCCCGCACGAGACGGGTCGTCGCTACGCTCGCAGCAGCTTCGCGCTCGCGTACATCGGCGGCGACACGCTGGTCGCCGCCCACCAGCTGGCCACGCCGCAGATGCGCCGGGTCCCCGATCGCGTTCGCCGCGACACCTACGGCGGCGGCGGCGGGACCGAGGAGTCGATCGAGCCGATGGTCCACCGCCTCGGTCTGGTCCAGCGCGCGGGCGCGCTCGACTCTGCGATCAGCTTCGTCGAGCTCGACCTCCACCAGCCCCGCTCGCTCGCCTACGATCTGCAACACGACGTGCTCTACGTCGGCGGCTACGGTGACGACCGCGTCGTCGCCCTGGCCCACGCGACCCAGCAGGCGCCCTACGTCGACTGGTTCGCCGATCTCGGCGACGACTGCGGCATCGACGGCCTCGCGGTCGACGAGGACGGGGTGTGGATCCACTGCGAGCTGCGCCGTCAGCTGCTCCACCTCGGCGGCGGGGCGGGGCTGGGCGCCGACAACCCCGAGGCGCTGCCGGACGAGTGGGTCCAGGGCCCGGAGCTGACGCCGAGCACCCGCGACGAGCTGGTTCAGCGCGGCGCGGATCTGTTTCGCCGCAGCAACCCCCAGACCTCCGACAGCGGGACCCTGGCCTGCTCCAACTGCCACCCCGAGGGCCGCGCCGACGGCCTGACCTGGCGTCTGGGCCAGTCGATCTTGCAGGTGCCGATCCTCGCCGGTCGCGTCGGCGGGACCGGGCCCTACAAGTGGGACGGCCAGGATCCGACGCTCCTCGACAGCTTGCACCACACCATGGAGCGCCTCGGCGGCAACCCGCGCGCGCTGCCCAAGCGAGACTTCGACGCGCTCGTCGCCTACCTCGAGCAGCTGCCCGCGCCCAAGACCAAGACAGCCAAAGACCCGGCCGCGGCGGCCCGCGGGCGGGCGATCTTCGAGCAAGAGGCGTGCGACGGCTGCCACGCGGGCCCGCAGCTGACCGACCGCAGCCAGCACGACCTCGACACCACGCTCGAGCAGGTCGACACGCCCTCACTGCTCGGGCTCGGCCACTCCTCGCCCTACTACCACGACGGCAGCGCCCAGACCCTCGAGGTCCTGCTCACCGACCGCGCGTCGGTCCACGAGATGGCGGATCTGTCCAAGCTCTCGGACGATCAGGTCCTGGATCTGGCCGCCTACCTGGGGTCGCTATGAACACGAAGACAACGACGATCGCTCACCCACGCTGGCTGACCGCCCTGTCCCTGCCCCTGTTGTTGGCGGGTCTGAGCTGCCAGGGCTCGGGCTCGGGCAAGGTGCTCAGCGAGCCGAGCCCCTCGGGCGACCCGACCACGACAAACTCGCCCGACGCGGCCCAACCCGCGGGGCCGCGGACCCTGGCCTTGACCCGCGGCGTCGCCCCTCGCGGGCAGCTGACCGAGGCCGTGCTCGACGCGCGCGGCGAGGTCGCCCTGAGCCTCGATCGCTTCGGCGGCGTGCTCTTGTGGCCCTCGATCCGCTCGGGCGACGCGAGCGCGAGCAGCCCGCTCTCGCTGCCCGCCCGCGAGCCGCTGTGGATGTCCGTCGGCCAAAACGGTGCCGGGCGCTTCACGGTCGCGCTGCTCGACTCGTCCAACGCAGGTCAGTTTGGCCTCGTCGAGCTCGGTCAGGGCGGCGAGGGCCCGCGCTACACGGAGCTGTTCACGACCCCGCCCAGCGACCCCCTGCTCGAGGTCCACGTGCTCGACGGCGGCGAGCGAATCTTGGCGCTCGGGGTCGACCACAGCCTCCGGCTGTACGACCGCGAGGGCGCGCTGCTCTCGACGATCGACGAGCGCGGCTTCATCCCCTGGCAGCTGCGCGTGACCGGCGGGGTCGGTGAAGCGCCGCACATCGCGGTCGTCCTCGCGCAGCCGCTGCGGGTCCAGATGATCGAGCTCGACGAGGATCAGCTGCGCGCCGTCGGCGAGGCCCGAGCCGTCGAGCTCGATCGCGGCCCCAACCGCAACGACCTCGCGCTCTCGCCCGACGGGACCACGGTCGCGGCCCTGCGCCGGCCGAAGGCGAAGACGCGCAAGTGGAGCATCGAGCTGCTCGATCTCGCGACCGGCGCCCGTGAGCTGATCGCCGGGCGGACCGACACCTTGGTCCGACCGCGCATGCACTTCGTCACCCCGGACAAGCTCCTGCTCGAGAGCGGCAGCGGCAAGGGCTTTTGGGTCGACCTCGACGAGGCCGTCACGCCGCCGAAGCCGAGCGACGTCGACCCCGACTCGAAGTTCGCCAAGCGGCTGTCGCTCTCGCTCTCGCACACCAAGATCCGGCTCCCGGGCTCGGCCGAGGAGCTGTGGCAGGGCACCGTCGAGGACGACCGCGGGGCGCGGATGCACGCCAGCGTCGTCAATGGTGTCCGGGTGACCTTCGAGCACGGCAAGGAGGGCGTGCTGATCGTCGAGCCGCTCGACCCCGAGCAGGCCGCGAGCGCGGGCACGCACCTCGAGCTCGGGTTCCCGCCGCTCGAGCTCCACGCCGCTGCGCTCGACGCCAAGGGCGAGCGCGTGGCCTGGGCCAGCGCCGACGCGCTGCACGTCGAGCCGACCTCGGGGGACGCGGGCCTCCGCTCTCTCGGGCACAGCCTCGGCGAGCCGCTCGCGCTCTACTTCGTCGGCGATCGCCTGCTTCACTTCGGCGGCCCCGACAGCTCCCGCGCGGCGACCCTGCTCGCGGTCGGCGAGGGCGAGCTCGGCGAGGTCGTCGCGGCCGAGCGCCTCGACCTCGACTGGGGTGTGCACGCCGTCGACTACCAGGCCCTCGGTCCCGACAAGGGCGTGCTGGTCTACGTCGACGACAAGCCCTCGGCGCCGATGCGGGCGATCGAGGTCGCTGGCGACACCCTGTCCCCGATCCGCAGCGTCGAGGGCGACGCGCGCGACGCCTGGGTCCACCTGCGCAAGCTCCGAGCCGAAGCGGTGACCAAGCTCGTCGAGGACGCGGTCGGGGAGCTGCCGACCCAGTTCAGGGGCGAGGGGATCGACGAGTGGGCCCGGGACAGCCAGGGCCGGTGGTTTTTGACCGAGCACTCGCAGCGCACGCCGCTGTCCGTGCTGCGTCCCGATGGCACGATCGAGGCCGAGGTCGAGCTCCCGGCCGGGCAGGGTCGCAGCCTGGTCCTGAGCCCCGACGGCTCGCGCCTGGCGGTGGTCCAGTTCCGTGGGGACCGCTTCGAGCGTCAGGATCTGCTGGTCTCGATCTACACGACCGACGGCTTCGAGCGGCTGTGGACCCGGGGGCTGTTTAGTCGCAGCCAGCGCAGGAGCGACGAGCTCGTCGACGTGCGCTGGTCGGGCGATGGCAGCCGCGTCGCGGTGCTCAACTCGGGGGACGGCGAGGTCTACGACACGGCCACGGGGGATCGCCTGGCCGAGCGGGAGACCGCGACGCTGAGGGTCGAGGAGGTCGCCGACTGAGCGTCAGAGCCTGCAGCTGGCGCCTGCAACTACTCCTGGGGCTCGTCGAGCCCGGTCGTCACGCGGATCCACCGCGCCAGCTCGTCGAGCACCGCGGGCTCGATCGTCATCTCGATCATCCCGTACTCGTCGGGCATGCCCGTGGTCGCGGGCTGAAACAGATGGTTCAGCCCCGGCAGGAGCACGAACTCCGCCCCCTTGTTGCCCCTCAGCGCGGCCTGGACCGGCGCCAAGTTCTGCTCGACGTCGACCTGAAGATCCAGGTCGCCAAACATCGCGAGGACCGGGACCTTCACCCGGGCCAGGACCGGCGCGGGATCCCAGGCCAGGAAGTGGCGAAACCACGGGCTGTTGAGGACCTCGATCTGCCCAGCGATCACCGCGTCGAGGTCCCCGGCCTTCTTTTGTTCGTCGGTGAGCTCGTTGTTCTCCGCCCGCAGCAGGGCCTCGAGCGCGGCCGGGGCGGCCTCGGCCGAGTTGCCGAGCACGGCCGCGTGGAGCTCGCGGGCCGACGCCTCGGCCTCTTCGATCGTGGCCTTGTCGGCCCCCTTCGCCGCCATCAGCAGGCTCTGCTGATGAATGACGATCTCGGACCCGGTCACGCCCGTGCCCGCGAGCAAGACGATGAAGTCGATGTCGTCCGGGTGCTCGGCGGCGACGAGCGGGGCGATCACGCCGCCCTCGCTGTGGCCGATCAGGCCCACGCGCTCGCCGTCGATCTCCGGGCGCGCGGCGAGGGCCGCGGCCGCCGCCCAGCTGTCGCTCGCGAAGTCCTCGAGCGTGGCCTTGGTCCCGTCGCCGGTCGACTCGCCGAAGCCGCGATCGTCGTAGCGCAGGACCGCGACCCCGTTGCGCGAGAGGTGATCGGCGATGACCCAA
Source organism: Enhygromyxa salina (assembly GCF_002994615.1). Taxonomy (GTDB): domain Bacteria; phylum Myxococcota_A; class Polyangia; order Nannocystales; family Nannocystaceae; genus Plesiocystis; species Plesiocystis salina_A. The sequence goes on from NZ_PVNK01000166.1 coordinate 12,149, forward strand.
AAGGGCTTGTGGTTGGCGATCGTCTCGTCGCGATCTTGCAGCCCCGAGCCCGAGATCATGACCACGGCTGGGTGCGGGCCTTCGCCCTCGGGGATCGTCAGCGTCGCCGCCAAGGTCACACCCTCGGCGTCGGGGTTGGGGATCTCGAGCTCCGCGACCGCGTAGGGGAAGGGCGGCTCGGGGGTCTGTGGGCGCTCGGGGCTGGCGATCGCGGCGAAGTCATTGACGTCAGTCGAGCTGATCGTGCACGGGAACTCGGCGCCCTTTTGCGCGAAGCTGCAGGTCGGCGTCGCGCCGGGCACGATCGTCCACTGGGCCCCGACCGCGGCGAACTCGACCTTCATGCTGCCGTCGGCGCCGACCTTCACCGGGCCCAGTGAGGTCCCCGTGATCATCTGCGCGGGGATCCACAGCTTGGCCTCGCTCAGGCCGTCGCCGTCTTGACTGGGCTGGACCGACACCGCCCACTCGAGGGTCTGACCGCCGGGCAGCGAGAGCGAGCCGACCCACTGACCGATCGTCGCGGGCCCAGCGGCGGACTCGACCTGCTCGTCGGGCGCAGGTCCGTCGGCCTTGGCCTCGGACTTGGTCGCCGCCGGGGCTGCGTCCTTGGCGGGGGTGTTTGACTTGCACCCAGCCGACAGCACACACAGCGAGACGAGGATGAGCGAAGAGCGCATCGCAGGGCTTTACCAGGTCGGGCCGTGGCCCGACAATGCCCCCGCATGGCCGAGCAGGATCCAAGCGGCAGGACCAACCCCGAGGCCTCGACGGTCACAGAGGCACCCGCCAACGGTCGCGCGTTCAGGTCCTGGGCGCTCGAGAACTCGCTCAAGCGCTACGGCGCCGACAAGTGGGGCCGGGGCTTCCTCACCGTCAACAGCCTCGGCCACCTCGGCTTCGTGGCGCCGGGCTTGCCGGAGCTCGATCTCCACGAGCTCGTCCTGCGCCTGCGTGAGCGTGGCATCCACACGCCGGTCGTCGTGCGCTTCCCGAGCATGGTTCAGCGCGCGATGCAGCGCCTCCACGAGGCCTTCTTGCGCGCGGCCGAGGACGCCGAGTTCAGCGGCCGCCACGTCGGCATGTACCCCCTGAAGGTCAACCAACGGCGCAGCGTGGTCGAGTCGGTGGTCGCGGCCCGTGAGGCGTGCGGCTACGGGCTCGAGGCCGGGTCCAAGCCCGAGCTGCTCCTGGCCATGGCCCAGCCCGTGTTCGAGGGCGCGCCCTTGATCTGCAACGGCTACAAGGATCGCGAGTTCATCCGCCTCGCCTACCACGCCGCCGAGCTCGGTCACGAGGTCATCCTCGTGTTCGAGAGCCTGCGTGAGGTTCGGCGCTACCTCGCCGTCGGCAAGGAGCAGGAGTGGACCGCCAAGCCGCTGATCGGCGTCCGGGCCAAGCTCTACAGCCGCGGCAGCGGTCGGTGGCAGAGCTCCGGCGGCGAGCGGTCCAAGTTCGGGCTCACGACCAACGAGATCCTCGAGGTCGTGCGCCAGCTCGAAGCCGCCGAGCAGCTCGACGCGTTCGCGCTCTTGCACTTTCACATCGGCTCGCAGATCACCCAGATCAAGCGGGTCAAGACCGCGGTCCGCGAGGGCGTGCGGATCTGGGGCGCCCTGCGCTCGCGCTGCGCCGGGCTGAGCTACATCGATCTCGGCGGCGGGATCGGCGTCGACTACGACGGCAGCCGGACCTCGTACCCGAGCTCGGCGAACTACTCGGTCGAGGAGTACGCCAGCCAGGTCGTGTTCGAGATCTGCGAGGTTGCGAGCGAGCTCGAGCTGCCCCCGCCGACGATCGTGACCGAGAGCGGTCGCACCCTCGTGGCCAAGCACGCGGTCACGATCGCGGATCTGCGCGAGGTCCAGGGCGAGCTGCTCCCGGTCCCCGCGCCCACGGAGCACGAGGACCGCCTGATCAGCGAGCTGCGCGAGACCCTCGACGGGATCAACGTCAAGAACCTCGAGGAGTACTTCCACGACGCCGTCGACTACCGTGACGAGGCCCTGCAGCTGTTCTCGCGCGGGTACCTGAGCCTCGAAGATCGGGCCAGCGCCGAGGGCCTGTTCCATCGCATCCGCCTCCAGTGCGCGCGGATCGTCCATCAGCTCCAGCACCCGCCCGAGGAGATCGTCAATTTCCTCGACCGCGCGCAGGTCAAGTACCTGGCCAATTTCTCGATCTTTCAGTCGCTGCCCGACACCTGGAGCATCGACCAGGTGTTCCCGGCCGCGCCGCTGTCGGGCCACGGCCACGTGCCCGGGGTCAACGCCGAGGTCGTCGACATCACCTGCGACAGCGACGGCTGCGTGAAGACCTTCGCCCACCCCGACGACAACCTCAAGACGCTGCCGCTGCACGAGCCGCCCGCGCGCGGCGGCGAGCCCTACTACCTGGGCTTCTTCATGACCGGCGCCTACCAAGACAGCCTCGCCAACACCCACAACCTGTTCGGGCGCTGCCATGAGGTCATCGTGCGCGGGGCCGAGGACCCGGCGCTGATCGTGGGCAGCCAGCGGATCGACTACGACGACAAGGTCTGGCTGGAGGTCAAGCGGGGGGCGTCAGTCCAGGACGTCCTCGGCGACATGGACTACGACGTCGACTCGATCACGCAGCTGATCCGCGACCGCCACCTCGGCAAGGACACGACCCTGGGCCGGCCGTGGGCGATGGGCGTGCTGCAGGCCTACCCCTATTTGGTCCGGACCTGAGCCGCTCGAGCTGGGTCGTCGAGCGTCGCGATGGCGGCCGCCAGCAGCTGATCTTCGTTCGCGCGCAGCCGAGCGATCGTGGGCTCGACGGGGACCGAGGGGCGCACGCCCTGGGCCCACAGCCGGCTGCCGTCGCCGCGTCGCAGCTCGCTGGTCGTGAAGCGCAGGCCCCAGCCGCCGGGCAGCCAGGCGTGGGCGATCGCGCCGAGATCACCCGCGCTGGCGCTGCCGACGAGGGTCGCGCCGAGGAGGTCGAAGCCGGCGAGCTCGAGCTCGGCGCGGCCGCGGGTGCGGGGGTCGGCGAGCACGAGGACGCGGCAGCGCAGGCGCGGCCCGTCGGGCTCGACGAGGCGATCGGCGAGGGGCTCGAGGCTGAGCTGGGCGTCGGCGTTGGGCCCGGCGGGCACGCGCTCGGTCAGGACGCCGAGGGGCTCGTCGATGAAGTGGGCCAGGAGTGAGGCCCGCGGGTGCGCGAGGGGGCCACGCAGATCCACGATCACCGCGTCGGCCTTGCGCAGCCTTCGGGCGGCGGCGTCGAGTCGGCGCACGCGGGTCGCGTCGAGGTACCACAGGCCCTCGCGCAGCTCGTCGAGGGCGCGCTCGGGCCGGGGGTCGGCGAGCATCGGGCGATCGCTGCGCTGATCCGCGCTCACCGTCAGGGTGACGGACTGCTCGGTGTCTTTGCCGTCGCGCAGGACCTCGAGCGCGATCGTGGCGCCCCTTTCAGGGCGGGCGAGGAGCCTGGTGACGGTCCGCTCGATCGCCGCGCTCGCGGTCGCCGCGGGGCTGAGGCTGAGCTCGCGGGCGAGCAGCTCGTCGATCGCAACGCCGTCGATCGCCGTGATCACGTCGCCCGGGTGAGCGGCCTCGGACTCCGAGCGACCCACGACCACGCGCTCCTCGACCCAGCGCAGCGCCAGCGCCGGGACAAAGCGGCGGGCGCCCGCGCCCGCGTCCACGCAGAGCTCGCCGTTGCCGTCGCCGAAGTCACGCAGGAGGGTCGAGAGCGCGGCGTGGAGGGTCGTCGGCGAGTCGTCCTCGGCGACGGCGCACATCGCCTCGAGCAGGCCCTGGCGCGGCTTGGCCACGCGCTCGCGGTGGGCGAAGAAGTGACGGAGCAGGGACCAGGTGCGGATGACGGCGAGCAGACGGGTCCCGCGATCGCGCAGGTCGTAGTCCCACGCGCGCCGCTCGTCGAAGGTTGGGGCCGGCTCGAGATCCGGGGTCTCGGACTCGGGCAGGGTCCGACCGTCGCGGGTCCACAGCGCCGTCGGGACCAGCCCGCTGAGGCCACGAGCAAGCTCGACCGGCGCGGGCGCGCCGGGGGTCAGGGGGCGGAAGCTGTCGCCGTCGCAGCGCGAGCACGGCGTGTCGGCGGCTCGCCGACGCTTGGGCTGCGGCGCGCCGCAGTCCGGTCGAGCGTCGGGGGTGTGCCGGATCCGACGCGCGCAGCCAGGTTGCTCGTCGCTGCCGTCGCTGTAGCCGCGGCGATGCCACTGGGTGATCTCGAGCCCTTCGCCCTCGGCGAGGAGCGCGTCGGGCAGCGGCGGTCGGCCCTCGGGCTCGGTCGGTTCGGGGTCCGGCTTGGGCGCTGGCGGGTTGGGCTCGCCCTCGTCCTCGTCCTCGCCCTCGTCCTCGTCCTCGGGGTCGTTGTCGTCGGCTTCGGTCTCGTCGTCGTCGGTCTCGCCCGCGTCGTCGCCCTCGGCCTCGTCGGTCTCGTCCACGTCGAACTCGGGCTCGGCCTCGAACTCGGGCTCGGCTTCGAACTCGGGCTCGGCCTCGAACTCGGCCTCGTCGTCTGATTCTTCGAGCTCGGCCTCGCGCTCGGCCGCCTCCTCGGCCTGCTTGCGATCGCTCGCCGCGCCAGCCTTGGTCCGTGCGGGCGGGCCCGGACGATCGCTCATGAACTTGCCCGCGAGCTTGTCGGCGGGCGGTCGCGCACGGCTCTGTTTGGCGTCGTCGTCCTTGGCGTCGTCGTCCTTGGCGTCGTCGTCGTCGGCGGCGTCGTCCGTGCCCGGCTCGGTCTCGCCCGCGCGCGCGTCGTCGGGCGCGTCGTCGGGCTCGGCGTCGGGCTCGGCGTCAGGATCGGGGCACGCGGGTTCGTCGAGGCTCTCGTCGTCGTCGTCGTCGTCGTCGCTCGCCCAGATCGAGACCGTCGGCGCGACCTCGGCGACCAGCCCGCGGAGCCCCTCGGCGAGCTCGGCCTGGGTCCCGGCCGACTCGACCCCGCGGATCCCCGCCAGCAACAGAGGCTCCCACTCGCACTGCTGGGCCTGGTCGCTGGGGTGCAGCCACCGAATCACGCCGCCGAGCTCGGCCAGCGCGATCAAGTTCTCGGCCCCTCGACGGGTCAGCGCGCGCGCGGGCTCGGGTCCGCCCTCGGGCAGCTGCGTCGGCTGCGGTCGCGCGCAGGCGGCCGCGAGCGCGGTCGTGCTGGTCCACAGCCAGGCTCGCCGGGAGATCCCGCCGTCGTGGGTGGTCTGCGGCTTGGACGAAGTCGCGCTCGGCTCGGGCGCAGGGACGGCGCGGCTCACCGCGGGATTGTCGTGGAAGACCCGGTCCGGGGCAACTCGGCGCCCACGCGAGCCGGCCCCGCGGCGGCGTCAGAGGGTCTTGAGGTACTCGAGCACCGCGCTGCGCTCGGCGTCGCTGAAGTGATCGCCAAAGCGGTGGCCGCCGCCGCCGTGACCGAGGATCGTCGTGTCGTAGATGTGCTTGGCCTCGTCGACGGGCGCGCCTGACTGCCCGACGTCGAGCGCGATCCACGGCCAGCCGAGGGCGCTCGTGTCGTAGTTGGTGCTCTCGTAGTCCTCGCGTCGCCAGAAGGTTGGCCGCGCGCTCGAGTTCAGGACCAGCTCGAGGGTCGGGACTGAGCCGTTGTGCAAGAAGGGCGCGGTCGCCCAGATACCGTCGAGGGGCGGGGCGGTGTAGCCGAGGAAGGGCTCGGTCGCCGTCAGCTGCGTGACCGTGCCGTACCAGGACTCGTTGTACCAGTCGATCATCGAGGCGACCTCGCCGTCGAGGGCGGTCTCGGCGAGGAGCGGATCGGTGTCGACGATCGCGAGCGGGATCAACAGGTTGGGGAAGGTCTCGGCCTCGGGGTCGTCGTCGTAGGTCCCGTGGCAGCCCGCGCAGTTGCACTCGAACAGCTCCTGGCCCTCGGCCGCGAGGGCCTCGTCGATCGGCCACGGATACTCGGGCGCCTCGATGGTCTCGAGGAAGGCGTTGATGTCGGCGAAGTAGCCGAGCATCTCGCTGGCCTGGGCCGCGCTGTCGATGCACAGCGACGACGCGAACATCATCGTCCCGCGGTGATCTCCGCGCGACATGCCGTTGTAGAAGTGCCCGGCCTTCTTCTTGACCCGCCACCACGGCGGCGGATCGGTCGGGACCAGGGGCGGATTGACCTGGATCAGCTGCTCGTCGGACCACGCCAGGGTGTAGGGGTTGCGGTGAGCCGCGAGCACGATCGCAACGTCGTCGGCGGGGTTGGTGCCGACGGTGTAGGTCCGGGTGTAGGGCCCGAGCGCCTCGTAGCGCGCGCGGAATTTGTTGAGCTCGACGGCGCTGTCGGTCAGCGGGGGCAGCGGCGGGAGCAGGCTCAGGAGCGAGCCGATGTCCTGGGTGTAGTCGGCGTCGTGACGGCCGAGGCCGATGACCAGCTCGCCGTTGAACTTACCCGCGTGACAGGTCAGGCAGTTCAAGGCCGCGAGCTCGGTCCCGCCCTCGGACACGACCAGGTTCCAGTTGTAGGGCAGGTTCGCGGCCTTGCCCTCGCGCCACGGCAGGGTCTCGCCGTCGGCGTAGGTGCCCAAGAAGCCCTTGCCGAGCATGAACAGGTCGTAGGGGATCCCGCAGCTGACGTAGTCCTCGTGGACCAGGGCCCACTCGCCGGCCTCGGGATCACCGTCGAGGGGGGGCGGCTCGGGGATCGCAAAGCCGGCGTCCCACGGCCCGCTGGCGTCGAGGCAGCTGGCCTCGCCCGTCTCGCCGGTCTCGCCGGTCTCGCCGGTCTCGCCCTCGCTGGTGCTGGTACTGGTCTCGGCCTCGCCGGTGTCTTCGTCCTCGCTCTCGCCTTCGGTGCGGGTCTCGGACGCGGGCAGATCGGGCGGCTCGCCGCAGCCGAGCGCCCAAATCGAAGCGAGGGGACAGATCGCGGTGGTCAGTACCAAGCTGAAATTCAGACGCGCCAGGCTCATGGCGCGAGGATAGCAGCCGCCTGAGCCGTTCGGGTCAGGCGGGCGCTTCATGTCGATCATGCGCGAGCTGGCCGAGGTGCAGTCGCAGTGGGTCCACGACGAGTCAGGTACACGGAGGCGAGCCCGACTCGTGGCAGGTACGCGTGAGCGCGATCTGCGGTACGTTCAATTTCCGGAGCACACGAAGATGACCAACCCAAGCCTTCCCCAACACGACGACCCCGAGCAACAAGCCGAGCGAGCCCGCGATCTCGCCTGGGCCCAGACGCAGTACACGTGGGCCCACTCCCACACCTACGACGTCGGAGACGGCAAGCAGCTCGTGCTCGAGCCGATCGCGGTGCTCAACGTCGATGACGATCACCCGCTCCCGAGCAGCCAGAAGCTCAGCCTCGTCCAGCTCTTGGATCTCATCACCACGGGCCTCGACCTCGTCGGCAACATCGTCGTCAGCTTGACCAACCTCGTCGACGTCGGCTCGGTCGAATTCGATGGTCCCCCGCCGGACTCGTTCTCGGCCTCGGGTGAAAAAAAGCCCCGAGTGATCTTGGAGCGCAAAGGCGAGAAGATCGCCGGCAAGCTCCGCGGCGCTGCCGATCGGGTGGCCGAGAAGGTCGAGGACGCGGTCGAGGACGCGGTCGAGGACGTCAAAGCCGTCGAGGACGACGCCCTGGACGTGGCAGACGTGGCCGACGCGATCAAAGAACTCGTCGCCAAGCTCGAGGACCAGCGCGAGGCAGGCGAGAAGCTGCTGTCGAAGGCCCACCGGGCCGCCCTCGCCAAGGGCCAGGTGAAGCGCGAGCTGGTCGACGACCTGACCGCAAGCCTCGGGGACATGATCAAGGGCGTGCTCGAGGCGCTGTTCGAGGACCTCGCCGAGGCGGTCCTGACCGCGGCCGGCCTCTGGGGCCAGGCACAGGCAATTGGAGACTTCGCCCGACAATTTCAGACCCTCGTCGTGCCCAACGTCGTGTCCACGACCATGACCGACGCCTGCTTCGCGCGCATGCGCATCGCGGGGCCCAACGCGCTGGTCATCGCCAAAATCGAGGCGCTCCCGACCGGCTTCCCCGTCGACGCGGCGCGCTTCGAAGCGCTGACGGGCCAGACCCTCGACGCCGCCCTGGCGAGCGGGCGCGTGTACCTCACCGACTACGCGGCCCTCGCCGATGTCATCGGCGGTGTCGAGCCGGCCGGGCACAAGTACATCAGCGCCGCGTTCGCGCTGTTCGTGCTCGGAGAAGATCGCCAGAGCCTGAGCCCGGTAGCGATCCAATGCAGCCAGGAGCCGGGCAACTCGAGCCCGATCTTCTACGCGGACGACGGCGAGACCTGGGAGCTCGCCAAGCTCCACGTGCAGTCTGCCGACGGCAACTACCACGAGCTGATCAGCCACCTCGGGCTCACGCACCTCCTGATCGAGCCCTTCGCGGTCGCGAGCCACCGCCACCTCGCGCAGCAGCACCCCGTGTATGTGCTGCTGCTCCCACACTTCCAGGGCACGCTGTTCATCAACAGCTCGGCGATCACCTCGTTGATCAACCCCGGCGGGGTCGTCGACCAGCTGCTCGCGGGCACGATCGAGTCGGACTGGAGCGTCGTCTCGACCGCGCTCACGAGCCTCGACTTCAACGCCCACATGCTGCCCAACGACCTCGAGGCCCGGGGCGTCGCGGATCCGAAGCTGTTCCCGAACTATCCCTACCGCGATGACGCGCTGCTGGTCTGGGCGGCGATCGAGGCCTGGGTCCGCGACTACCTCAGCATCTACTACAACAACGACGACGACGTGGTCGGCGACCCCGAGTTGCAGGCCTGGTACCAGGATCTGGTCTCGCCCGACGGCGGCTGCGTTCAGGGCCTCGGTGAGCGTCGGGCGGACGGCAGCGTCGGGCTGTTTACCTTCGACTATCTGACCAAGGTCCTGACCATGGTCATCTTCACGGGCAGCGCCCAGCACGCGAGCGTCAACTTCCCGCAGCGCGGGATCATGAGTTACACGCCAGCGATGCCCTTGGCCGCCTACGCCCCGGCCCCCACCCAGGTCAGCGGCTCGTTGCCGCCAGACACCGAGCTCGCCCACCTGCCCCCGCTGCAGATGGCGCTGCTCCAGCAGCTAGTCGGCCAGCTCCTCGGTGGGATCTACTTCACGCGCCTCGGTGAGTACGACAGGCACCAGCGCCAGCCATGGTTCTCGGATCCGCGCGTGGCCGAGCCGCTCGCAGCGTTCCAGACCACGCTCGTGAGCGTCGAGAACACGATCGGCGCGCGCAACCGCGAGCGGCCCGTGTACCAGGCGCTGCTGCCCTCACGGATCCCGCAGAGCATCAACATCTGAGCCTCGCCGCGCCGTCACGAACGAGGAGGCAGCCGGTCCCGTAGGGCAAGAACATGCCCTTGTGGGGGTCGAAGCACAGCGAGTCGGCGGCCTCGATCCCGCGCAGGCGCGGGCGCCCGCTCGGCGCGAGGACGAAGGCGCCGCCGTAGGCCCCGTCGACGTGAAGCCACAGATCTTCTTCGCGGCACAGCGCGGCGAGCTCGGGCAGCGGGTCGATCGCTCCGGTGTTGGTGGTGCCGGCCGTCGCGATCACGCAAAAGGGCCGCAGCCAAGGCGCGGCCCGAGGTCGTCCCAGGCCCCGAACTTCAGCGCGCTGAGCCGACGCAGCTCCCGTTGTCGCTCGCGGGCGATCCGACCGCGCTCGAGGGGCTCGCCAAGCAACCCTCTCGACATCCATGGGCGTGGCTGCTCGCGCGGGTGTTCGCGGTCGACATCATGACCTGCCCGCGCTGCCGCGGTGCGACAGGCCCGACGACATCGCACGGGCGCTCGGCGATCTGAGCCTCGGTGCCCGTCCGCCTCCGCGGCCAAGGCCAGCCCCAGCTGGCGAGCGTTCGTTCGACTTCGCGGCGTGACCGACCCGACTCTGAACGGGCCGTGATGGTCGAGCCGTGCCTCGGGTTCACGGAGCTGGGCAAGTTCGGGGGCGAGTTCGGGCCGAACGGGTCCTGTCCGGGAGCTGGCCCGTCGGGGATGCGCCTCGCCGGCCGCCGAGCACGCCAAGCGCGGGGTGGCGCGAGGTGGCGGGATGTTCACGCATCCCGCGACCCCGCATCGGATGTCCTTTCCGCTAGGTATTTCTATCTGTCGTTTTTCATGGTTGGCCAGGAGGCGGCGCCTTCATGAAGCCCACGCGGGCTGGTGATGAGCCGCTCGAGCGCGAGCTCCTCGTCCGCCGCTACGCGTACCAGCGCTGTCGAGCACGGATCTCCCTGGACCGACGCGTGCTCCTGAGGCGTCCGCGCGCCAGCGAAGACCGGTAAATGCTACCGTGGGTGTGATGACAGCGCAGCGAAGGTCTCGACTCCTTGCTCCTCCCTTTGTGCTGAGCGTCGCCGCCGTTGTTGGCTGCGTCGAGCCGGGCGGCGAGGTCTCCGATTCGACATCCGAGACCAGCTCTGACACCAGCAGCACAGGCGAGACCGACTCCGACACCGACTCCGACTCCGACTCCGACACGAGCACAGGCGACTCCGACTCCGACACCAGCTCGAGCACAGGCGACACCGAGACCGACTCGAGCACCGACGAGTCGGGCGACACGGAGTCGGGCGAGTCGGGCGAGTCGGGCGAGTCGGGCGAGTCGGGCGAGTCGGGCGAGTCGGGCGAGTCGGGCGAGTCGGGCGAGTCGGGCGAGTCGGGCGAGTCGGGCGAGTCGGGCGAGTCCGGCGAGACCGACACGGGCGAGGAGCCCGAGGGCCCGTGTGGCTGGGAGCCGGGGCGTGGGATCATGACCCTGCTCGACGAGGACACCCTCACGGTCTCGCTGCTGCGCAACGACGCGGTCACGATCGAGCTCGACACCAGCTTGCCCGCGGCGGCCGACGACGCCGTCCTCGACCTGGTCATGGACACGCGCGGTGAGTCCCTGTTTGTCGGGGTCTACGATGACCTCGGCGGCGGCGTGGAGCACACCCGCGCGCACTACCGCGTCTACGACCGCGACACGGGGGCGGTCGTGTGGGAGTTTGCCGATGACGTGTGGGAACCCGAAGGGCGACCGCCCTTTGTGGCCTCGGATGGGCGCGTGGCCTTCTTCGGCTATTCACCCGCCAACGAGTCGGACAACGGCTACTCGCGTGTGCTCGGGCCCGACGGGTTGGTCGATCATTTCGTCGGCGTGGCCGTGGGCCCCGTCATGCCCGACGACTGGATGGCGATCGAGGTTGGCGAGAGCTACCCCCGGTTCCGCAACGTGGTCACCAAGCAGGAGGCTGGCATCGCCCACACGATCTGGGCCGACCACATCGGCACATGGCTGCGCTCCGAGTCGCTGTTCATCTACCTCAGCTCAATCAACGGTGAGCTCCACGTCGTCGAGCAGCACGCCAACGATGTGACGCTGCGGCCGTGGCCGGAGCTCGAACCCTACCTGTTCGGCGACTGGACCGTCAGCTACCTGGCCCTGCGCGGTCATGGCCACGACGTGCTGGTCCGGGTGAGCAACAACGACCAGCACCGCTGGTTGCATCTGGCCGAGGACGACACCAGCAACGACGTCTTGATGATCCCGCCACAGGGGCACTCGGCCACTGGCTGTGTGACGCAGCCTGTCGTCGGGACGCAAGGCGAGCTGTTTACGGTCTGGCGTGACGCCGCGAGCGCGAACATCTGGGAGCTGGTTGGCCCCAACGATGCTTGGGCGCCAGCCGAGCTGAGCCTGCCGGTCAGCCAATTCGCCGGGCTCTACCTCGGGATGCACGAAGGCACCTATTGGCTGACCGCCAGCGAGACCGGCAGCTGCCCCGGGGTCTGGGATCCGCCGCCGATGGAGGCCCTGCTCGGCGGCTCGTCCCAGATCATGCGGCCCCAGGACAACGCCTACGTCTCGCTCGGGTACGCGGCGGGCCTCCAGATCGCTCCCGAGGGGCGCTGCTACGCGCGCCTCGGTCCGTCGCCCGACGACCCTTGGGTTGTCGAGGATCTGCTCGGCCCGGAGACCATCGAGGTGCCTGATTTGGGCACCCCGAGCTGGATCCCCAACGATTAGGCGCCGAGCTCGCTCGCGCCGGGCGAGCCACGCGCTCGGCGAGGCCACGGCGCCAACGCGAGCGACGAGCGGAACAATATCGACACGCAGCAATGCGTGACACCCGGCGCATCATCGGCTCTCGATGCCATGTTGCCGCCGGATCGATTGGCACTTAACGGCTCATGGCCGCCTCATTGACGATGGCTCGAGTTGCTCGCCCATCGCCTCGCCATGTTCCGCCTCATGCACCTCATCCGCATCCCGCTGACGGTCTCGCTGACCCTCGCGCTTCCCGTCACCACTTTGGCGCGGCAGCCACTGGCGGTGACCACCCCGGCCAGCAACGCCCAGCTCGACGAGGACGAGAGGCTCGAGCACGCCAAGAAGCTGTATGTCGCGGCCGAGAGGTTGACCCGGCGGGGCAAATGGGCCGAGGCCGCCGATTACTACGAGCAGGCCTATTACCTCGTCCCCAGCAAGCACGGCTTCGCCCACAAGGTCGCCGTCGCCGCCTACGAGGCCGGCGACTGCGACCGCGCCCAGGAGTACCTGCTCCACTTCCTGACCTACGGCGACAGCGACAAGCACCTCGACGAGCTCGACGAGGCCCAGCGCTTGATCGAGGAGATCGACGCGAGCGGGTGCGCGAGCCAGGCGAGCTGGACAAAGCTCAACGCCGTCGCCTAGCAGCCCGGGGTGCAATGCATCGTGTCGCCTCGCGCCGGAATTTTCGCCGAGGGCGCGAAGCCAAAACGCCGCTGTACCGGGCGTACTGCAAGATTTGGCGACAAAGCCCTCGGCGAAAAGGCCAAGCGAGGCGGCGCGAGGCATTGCACCCCGGGCTGCTAGCCCGCCGAGAGCGAAGATCCCTTCAGCTTCGACGAGGACGACAAGCCCAGCGAGGACGACAAGGACGACAAAAACCTGCTCGTGATCGACGGCGTGTACGTGAGGGGCGAACGAGGTGCGCTGCGCTTCCACGAGTTCGGCGCTCCCACCCACGAGGAGCTCACCGTCGTAGCGAGGTGGACCCACGAGCGACTCGGCCTCGTGCTCGAACGTCACGGTCGCTCGCTCGACGAGCTCGCGGGCGATGACGCCGCGACCGACCTACTCGGGCAAGAGCAGCCGGTCCTCGCGTCGTGCTATGGGGCCTCGGCCGCGGACCGACAGCTGCTCGGCGACGCACCTGGGCAGCAGACTCGCAAGCTCGCGCACGCGGTGCGAGAAGTCGCCAAGCCCAACGACGCGCTCGCCGAAGTTGGTGGCGTAAACGTGCACGCGGGCGCGGCCGTGCCTCGCCGCGATCGCCAACGGCTCGAGCGATTGTGTCGCTACGTCGCGCGGCCGCCGATCGCCCAAGAGCGGCTCGAAACCACCGCCGACGGCCGCTGCCGCTACAACTTTCGGCACGCGTGGAAAAATGGCGTGCACGCCGTCTTGCTCGAGCCGCTCGATCTCCTCGCGCGGCTGTGCGCCCTGATCCCGCCACCGCGCTTCCACATGTTGCGCGATCACGGCGTGCTCGCTGCCACGCCAAGGCGCGGCCCGAGGTCGTCCCAGGCCCCGAAGTTCAGCGCGCTGAGCCGACACAGCTCCCGTTGTCGCTCGCGGGCGATCCGACCGCGCTCGAGGGGCTCGCCAAGCAACCCTCTCGACATCCATGGGCGTGGCTGCTCGCGCGGGTGTTCGCGGTCGACACCATGACCTGCCCGCGCTGCCGCGGTGCGATGCGCTTGATGAAGATCGCCAACAGGCCCGACGAGATCGCACGGGCGCTCGCCGATCTGAGCCTCGGTGCCCGTCCGCCTCCGCGGCCAAGGCCAGCCCCAGCTGGGGAGCGTTCGTTCGACTTCGCGGCGTGACCGACCCGACTCTGAACGGGCCGTGATGGTCGAGCCGTGCCTCGGGTTCACGGAGCTGGGCAAGTTCGGGGGCGAGTTCGGGCCGAACGGGTCCTGTCCGGGAGCTGGCCCGTCGGGGATGCGCCTCGCCGGCCGCCGAGCACGCCAAGCGCGGGGTGGCGCGGGGTGGCGCGATGTTCACGCATCCCGCGACCCCGCATCGGATGTCCTTTCCGCCCTCGTCGACATCGATGGCGAGCCGCGCCCGGCGATCGAAGGCAGCCCGGACTTCGCAGGCGCCGATCGGCTGCCATGAGCTCTCGTCACCGAGAGACTCGACGCAGAACACACCCCCCAAAGTCGCCTCGATCCGAGACGGCATACACGAGCGCGGTCTCGCGAGGAGCGAGGTAAAGGCGCGGCGAAGGATTGAGTTCATCCATCGCTTGCAAGATCGCCACGGCCCCGGCAGCCGCTCCAACGTCGCCAAGCTCGGCTCCGACATCTCGATGGTAGAGGGGCTCGGGCATGAAGGGGGCGTTGCGCAAGTACGCGTAGCTAAACTCGCGCCCCCAGAATTCCCCGTGAGGTTGACCGGAGAACACTCCCTCGACCCGACCATCGAGCCCTCGACTCAGGCGCGCGAACAACTCGGTGAGACCGCGGGCGTGGGCCGATGCTTGTCCATGTAGGTAGGCCGCGAAACTCTCGGGATGCTGGAGATGGTCGAGCGCGAGTATCTGAGCACGGGCGGATCGGTGCTCGTTGCTGACGAGCAAGAACACGGCCGCCTCACCCGGTATGCGCCCGTCGGGACTCTCGGGGGACAGCAACAACCCTGCGCGATCGAACTGCTCGACGGTGACAGAGTCGACTAGAGAGTCCATCGCGCCCACGAGCACAAAGGGGACCTTGTCGCCGTCGAGGAGCTCGCGCGCGAGACTGAGAGCGTGCATCGTCCCCGCTCGTCCTGCGACGACGCCGCCGCGATTGCTCACGTCGATCGGGGGCGCGCCGTTCTCCGCGCTCATCCGGGACAGCGCCTTGCTCGCCTGAGCCTGGATGGTTCGGCCATGTTCCTCGGGACTGGGCAAGGCCAGGACCAACGGAATCGACGTCAGGCCCAGCTCGACCAGCGCTCGCAACATCTCTGCAAAAGCGATCTCCATCAGCGCGAGGGTTCGTTGAGCCCGGCTGGCCCCGGGCTCAAGGTACGAGCTCTTGCTGATGCTGAAGTCGATCTCGTCGTCGAGTTCAAACTGGGTGAGACCCGCGCGCATGGCCGCCAGCGCTGCCGCCGAGTAGAGCCCAACGGGACCCGCCATGCCGACGGCGTTGATCCACAACCCGTTCACGTCGAGCTCCGATCGCGAAGCATCCGAATGATGATGTCCTCGAGAATGAAGATGTTCGGACGCAAGATGATCTGTCTCTTCCAGATCATCGTCAGGGCCATCTCCGTCGTGTCGATTGCGACTGTGTCGAGCGCGAGCGGCAAGCGCAGCGTCTGAGCGGCCGTGCGTAGCTTCGCTAGGAAGCGGTGTCGAGGAAGGGCGAACTCGATGGTCCCGTCTGGATGAAGCCCGACGAGGCGGACCGGTTCTCCACCGACGAGGTGCTCGGGAGCTTGCAGCCCAGGCGAGGCCGCACGAAAGAAGCGCTCGTCCAGGTCGGCGGGCCACAGGGGGGCGTGCTTGGTCGCCCACGCGTCATCGTAGGTGCCGGCAAAGACTCTGCGCGGGCCCCAGTGGCGGGCGATGGGGCCGAAACCGGCAGGGATCGGAAGATCGGATGGGCTCTGGATGAGCTGGTTTGGGTCCTCGATGTTGGGCAGCGCTCGATCGACCGCCGACGTGAAGCTGGGCACGAGTCCCTCGCCCACGGGGTTACGCTCGGAGGCGTCTCGGATGGCCCGACGACGCGCGCCGTCGATGAATCCGCCGAAGCTACGCTCGTAGGTCAGCGATACGCGCTCGAAGGGCAGAGGAGCGCTCGGGCGCGGACCGGCGAGCCCGCGTCGCCAGTAGCGATCACCGTAGACCACGGCCCTGCGCTTGCAAGGCCCGACCCGAACCTCGACGACCGTCTCGGTCGCCGGCTGCCCGCCGAGGGTCCAGGCCTCACCGCAGACGTGTACGTCCGTCCCTGACCGCGGGCATGAGCCCAGACCATCCCGCTTCAAGCTCGAGCGGCTCGGTTCCCCGTGGTACTCGTCCTCGAGTGGCGGGAGGATTTGGTGCTCGCTGATTGAAGCGCCCACGCGTGATCGGGGCTCGGGTAGATCGAAGCGACCCGCGACGACGATGAGCGCCGCCTCCAGGTTCTTCGGCGTCATGAAGGGCATGCAGGTCGCCGCGAAAGGGGTCAGGTTGTTCATTCTTCGTCTCGATCGACGAACCAGTTGCCCGGGTTCGCCATCGTGGGGAACTCGTCTTTGAGCTCCTCGACCACCGACAAAACGCGCTTGCGCTCGTTCGCGCCGACGAGGATTCGGATCATCCCTCGGTGGTTCATCTTCACGTCGAGAGAGAGCGGTTCGGCATGCTGCCCAAACCAGGTGCTTTCGCTTCCAGGCAGACACTCCTGCCACCCCATCGCTTGGAGCTGCTCACGGAGCCGCTGCCACACGGCGGCTGTCTTCTTCTTCGAGAACTGAAGGCTGAACCAGTACTGGTACATG
This sequence comes from Enhygromyxa salina, assembly GCF_002994615.1. Lineage (GTDB taxonomy): Bacteria > Myxococcota_A > Polyangia > Nannocystales > Nannocystaceae > Plesiocystis > Plesiocystis salina_A. Next base: position 28,616 of record NZ_PVNK01000166.1, read on the forward strand.
TTCTTGATTCGCTCGTAGTTCGCGTATGCGTTCGACTGGATCAAGTCAGTGAAGCGAAGGGCCAAAACGCTCTCAGGCCCAGGGTCGTCTGGCTCCTCGTCATAGAAATCGTGCGCGATGACTGGCGGATCGTCCCGATCGCCGTCCTTCATGTCGAGGTAGAGATCGCCCCAGTAGCTGTCATCCTCTTCGTTCTTTTGACCGGCGATCCAGAGAAGCCGAGTCTCGGGGTATGGGAGCTGTGAGTCTTCGGTGGGAGTGCCGTTGGCGAGGAGATCGTCGATGGTCGAATAGTGCTCCCAGCTGAATTCGAAGCCCCCGTGGTCCTCACCCATGAGCGCCAGGAAATCGACGTAGGCTCGGGGGAGCTTCGCTACGTGTATCGCTTGGAGTTGTGCAATCCGCTCTGCGGTCGCGCCTCGTATGCGACCGCGGAACCCCGGGTCGCGCTCATCGATGAAGTCGATGATCTTCTGCCAGTCCTGAGCGTTCAACATTTCCAGTTCCCGAGGTCACACAAGACCAGAGGCAAGAGCAGCTGACAGGACTGGCAAGAAGCGACGGACTTGTCCGTCGCGCCAGCCGCAGCGTCGGCCGTGGTGTAGTCACTGAAGGGCATGTTGATCGTGCGGGTATTGGTTGGCTTGACCACCTTCACGCGATATCGACCCGTCCAACGACCCTTCGGGCGCCACATGACCTCGGTCAACGACAACAACTCATGCCCTCGCGCCCTCGCAAGGAGCTTCTGGGCAGCACACTCCCCAGGCTTGTTGGTCTGTTGTCGACGTTCAATCTCCTCGCGTGTTCCTCCTGCTGTCCGCCGAATTTCCTTGAGTTGCTCGACGCGGTCCATGAAGAACCCGTAGGCGCGGCTGTCGTCGCCAACGAGGATCGTCGAGTTCACGGCTCCGCCTCCGATCGTCACGCAGCCTTCGGCGGCCTCGTGAAAGTGCTCCTGCGTCGAGCCTGAGGTTGTCGCCCAGACCGTGCAGTTGCACACGAGCACACCGACCATGTAGCCCTTGAGCCGGACAGTTCCGTCTCTGTGGCGGGCGGTCTTGGCATAGCGTCGGGGGGTGGCGTGAAGGCGCTTCAGGATGTCTGAGGCGATCTTCGCGCTCGACTCCTTCATCTCCTTGATCTGATGTTTGTCCGGCGACTTCTTGCACAGCGGACACGGGCCATCGAAGTCATCCCCGTAGGCCATCCCGGTCCCGCCCTGCTGGATGAACGAGGTGTTGAAGGTGTTGCCGTTGTGCAGGGCGGTGTCCATGAACCGGATGACGCCCTTGCCCTCGAACTTGACGTTCGGGCTCTTCGTCGCCCAGGTCAGCTTGCCCTTGGTCTTGGACGAGAGCAGCCCGCCGCCAGCGGTGCCCGCCTCGTTTCCAGTGCTGGTCGAGATCTTGGCGCCGTCGATGGCCACTGGCTTGCCGTCGATCTTCGTTCTCTTGGTGCCACCGGTGAGGTCCTTGCTCTTGGCGACGTTGACGTAGGGGGTGGGGACTGGGCCCCCGGGGGAAGGTGTCTTGCACACGTCGGGGGGAGCCGACGCGTTGGCCTGGCCATCTCCCTTATGAACGATGGTGCGACCGTTGGCGTAGACCTTGTTGTTGCTCACGCTCGGACCTCTGACGACGGGGGTCCCACAACTGTAGCCGAGGTTCGGGTGCTCGATCTAGCACTGGAGCGCGGGGGTGGGATAGTATGCCGGCCCGTGAACAGCCGGCCCATCCACGAGCTCGTCTCCGAGAATCTCCGCCGCTTGACCGAGGAGAAGGGCGTGGCTCTGGCCGTCGTCGCGGACCGGGCCGGTCTCGATCGTCGGGAGTTCTTCGAGGTGATCGCGGGCGAGCGCGAGGGCGACTTCGAGTGGCTGCGCAAGGTCGCCGAGGCGCTCGACGTCGAGATCGCGGAGTTGGTCGTCGACCGCTCGTCGCCGCCTTCGTGACGCGCGCCTCGGTCTACTCCACGGCAGCCTGGATGTGCAGCGTGCCGAGCACCGCGTAGGCGACCTGCTTGTGGGTCTCGGGCAAGCTGCGGATCACGGTGGCGAGCTCGCGGCCGCGTGGCTGCGGAAGCGCGGGGCCACGCTGTAGAATACACCGTGGGCCGGACTCACAAGCGACCGTGGTTTTTGGTGCTCGGGTTCGCTGCCATCGCGTTGGGTGCGTGCGGCCCGTGGGTGCTCGCGAGCGCGACCGCGCGCTTCTCGAGCCTGGTCCGAGTCGAGGACATCGACTCCGTGACCTACCTGCCCCCGCAGACTTGGGCCGAGGCGCCGACCGGCAGCGTCGACTTCGCGCCGATCCACGCGGGGGGCCTACTGTTCGCCAGCGAGACCGACGGGCTGGTGAAAGTCTGCCCCGACCCGTGACTCGGGGTACTCCCGTGCAATAGGGCGGGTAGCGCATCCGCGTGCAGACATCCTCGTAGATCGCCTTGGTCTGACTGTGCCTCACACCTCGGGTTCGATCGCGTCGGCGCAGAAACAACTGAGAGCAACGTTCTGTCGCGCGTCAGTCGAGTGGGACCCACGCGCGCTCGCCTGCTTGCGTGGGGGTCTCGTCGTCGCCGATGCAGCAGCGCGGATCGACCAGGCACGACGGGCCAATCTCCAGGCCGGCGCTGCACGCTGGCGCCATCCCGTCGCCGAGCAGACCAAAGAAGCTGCCGCCCCAACACACGACGCCCCCGCTCTCGGCCAAGATGCAGGCCCCGGCGCTCAGGCCGACGAGATCGCGCGCGGGCTCGGGCAAGTCGACAGGACCGGCGGCGAGCGGGGTCTCGTCGTCGCCGATGCAGCAGCTCGGATCGGCGCTGCATGAGTAGAAGGCGGGTCCGTAGACCTCGCACGAGGGATGCCAGGGATGGCCCATCTTGCCGTAGCTGCCCGAGCCCCAGCACATGATCTCGCCGCCCTCGAGGCGCGCGCAGCTCGACTCGACCTGCGCGACGATCTCGACCGCTCGCCCGCCGATCTCGACTGGCTCGAGCGAAGCGCTGGGGCTCGCTCCCGCGATGCCCGGCCGGCCCAATGCGCCAAAGGGGTCGAATCCCCAGCACTTGACCTCGCCGTCGCCAACGATCGCGCAGGCGTGGCCATCGCCGACGGACACGGCGTGGATCGTCGCGCCAAGCTCGATCAGGGGCCCGTCCGCGGGATCTTCATCGTCTCCGATCTTGACGCCTCCCGCGAGCGAGGCGTTCCCCCAGCAGCGCAGCGCGCCGTCGTCGAGCATCGCACATGTGCCCGCGCCGCCCGTGTCGATCGCCACGGCCCGTCCGCCGAGCTCGACCGGGCCGATCTGTGCGGGTGTCTCGTCGTCGCCGACGATCATGATCCCCGGGTACCCCAGGTTCGACCCGAAGCCCCAGCAGTACACGTCGCCCGACTCGCCGAGCGCGCAAACCTGAGAGGTCCCGATGTGGCTCGACGCGCCGCTGTCGAGCGCGATGATGGGCTCACCAATGGCCACGCCGCCACGCTCGAGCGCCTGCTCGAGGGTGATCTCGGAGTCGCCGAACCCATAGCCGAGCCGCCCGTCGCCGTGGTCGCGGCCCCAGCAGTACACGTTCCCTTTGTACAGCCCGCATGCGTTGCCCACGACCTCGAGGTGTTCGAAGGGTAGCGAGGGCGGGTCGAGTCGGCCCTCGGACGCGGGCTCGTCATCACCGATGATCTCGTAGTGAGCTCGCCCGCCCCAGCATGTCGGGACGTCGTCGGACCGATGAGCGCACACGGTCCCGTGTGCGCCCTCGATCCGAACGATGTTGTCTAGTGGCGTCTCGTCCGGGCTGTGGGGGTCGGCCGAGTGACACGATGTCCCCAGGAGGGCGAGCGCGCCACCAACGACTACCCGAGCTGACCTGCGTGTACCCATTGTTGTTCGCACCACGGGCTCCTAGGGGCTCGACCAGGCTGCGCCAACGGGACAGGAGGTCGAGTCCACGCAGTCTACGGCGGCCTCGGCGTTCGCGGCCGAGAACCAGGGTGCGGTGGTGTGCAGCACGATCTCCCACATGAGCGTGTGGGAGTACTGGCCCATCAGTTCCTCTCCATCATGCTCTGGACCTACGAAGTTGTGGCTGAACTTGTGCGCGCTCACGAGACCCCCGAGCTCGGTCCCGCTCGATGCGACGCTCCGCCCGCGAAGCTCGCTCCAACCTACCATCGGGTCGGTGTTAGGCCCATCGCCGATGCCCTGGGTTGTTTCCAAGTTCGAGGGATCGTAAATGAGGGCCCCGGTCCGAACCTGCACGAGCTCGATATCGGGCATGGCGAGGTGGAGATCGGCATGGTCGACGGTGTCCCAGGCCACGTCTCGGAGGTCGTAGAGGTAAAAGAGGCCGCTGAGGTTCATCGTATCGCGGAATGGATAGAGATGGCCCTCGGCATCGTAGCAATAACTAGGAGTGGCGCCGCCGCCGCCGGTCTTCGAGCACGTCATGGCCTGATCGATAGAGTCAAAGAAATGGCACGTGCTGAACACCAGCTGCAGGTCTCCCCCGGTCGCGGAGTTGAAGTGAACCGTGCGCACGGTCTGACCATGGTAGTGCAAGATCGCCTTCCAGTCATCGACATGATTCATGCAGAATATCCCTTCGCCCATGTAGGACAAGCGCGTGATCGTTCCGGTGTTCGGGATTTTGTGGCCAGGGCCGGGAGGAATCTCGCCGAGCGGGCTGACGACAATCGAGTCGCCCGCAGCCATCGGCGGAGCCAGCGCCGTGTCGATGTAGTGACGAGATTGCAGCTGCAGGATCTCGAAGGTCTCGTTGGACGAGTTCTTGACCAGACCGTAGAGCGAGTCATTGTCCGCGATGACCACGCGTCCGTAGTGCTCGCCGTTTTCGTCCTCCTTCTCAAACGTGTCGAACAGGACCGTCTCGGCATGGTGTGACATGCTCGTGGTGTAGGAGATCGTGCCAAACGAGCCGCTCTGGGCGTTCGTGACTCGGATGAGGGTGAGCGCCTCCGTGTCACCGTCGCCGCGGGGGAGCAAGACCGTGGCCGAGTTCTGGCCGTAGCGGAGGCCAGCCGTAGCGTGGCGCTCGACGAGGTAACTTCCCGGCGCCCAGTCGTTGCGCGCGAGCTCCTGCGAGGTCGCTCGTCGGTAGGACAAGCCGCCTGACGTCAACCACTGCGTCGGCGCCGATGACGACCGCAGAACATACGCACGATCGTCGTCGTCCTCCTCCGAGTGAGGACCGTCAGCAGTGCAGGATAGAGTGAAGAACAAGACCACAATCGCCGCGATGAACCTGCCCATATGTATTCAGTTGGCTAGGCCCCTCGAGCCAGGGCATCAAGGCACATGCAAGAAATGCAGCGCGATGACCCCCGTGCAAGACCAGCGCTCAAGGGCTCACGGACGCCGCCCCGCTGAGGAACTCTTCGGCCTCTGCGAGCGTCCGCGCGACGGTCGATGCAGGCGCGCCCCGGTGCTCCGATCGTCAAACGCAACGACAGATCGCAGACCCGGTCGAGCCAGGGCTCCACGACGATCGTCCCTTGTCGAGCGAGGGTCCGACGAATCCACGCGCGCTGTGGATCGGGGATCGGCCCCGCCAGCACCCGGATCGTCCCGCGTCCCGCTGTGCCCCAGCTCGCCTTGCAGGCGACCGTCGCGTGGCCGGCTCCGCGAAACTGTTCGATCGCGTCGACGACCGCGCCTGCGTCGTGCGCGACCACTCCGATCGTCTCGATGTGACTGAGGCGCTCGCCCGGCAGCAACCGGCGAAGCACCGAGACGCCCAGCGCCTTGGCGAGCAGCTCCGGGGGCCAGCCCTGCGCGGGAACCGGATCGTCGGACGCCCGGGCCCGCAGCGGTGCCAGCCGCCGCGCGAGCCGGGGCGTCCACCCCCACGGCTGGACCCGCGCGAGGGCCCCAAGATCCGGCGCGTCGATCGTTGGCGCGTCGAGGTCGGTGACGACGATCTCGGGCAGCGTCACCCCGGCCCGGCACAGCGCGGTCAAGAACGCCTCCCGCGGCCGCTGCCGGACCAGGACCACATCGTCGGGGCGCGCGAACAAGCAACCCTCTCGACATCCATGGGCGTGGCTGCTCGCGCGGGTGTTCGCGGTCGACATCATGACCTGCCCGCGCTGCCGCGGTGCGACAGGCCCGACGACATCGCACGGGCGCTCGCCGATCTGAGCCTCGGTGCCCGTCCGCCTCCGCGGCCAAGGCCAGCCCCAGCTGGGGAGCGTTCGTTCGACTTCGCGGCGTGACCGACCCGACTCTGAACGGGCCGTGATGGTCGAGCCGTGCCTCGGGTTCACGGAGCAGGGCAAGTTCGGGGGCGAGTTCGCGCCGAACGGGTCTTGTCCGGCAGCTGGCCCGTCGGGGATGCGCCTCGCCGGCCGCCGAGCACGCCAAGCGCGGGGTGGCGCGAGGTGGCGCGATGCTCACGCATCCCGCGACCCCGCATCGGATGTCCTTTCCGTGGGCGACCTCCAAAGGCCGTGAAGACTAGTCGTCCTTGGGGACGCAGCAGTGGGGCTGCGAGTACCCCCACAGTTGCTCCCAGTACTCGTCGAGCATGCACCGAACTGCATCTCCCTCGATGAGGTAGTTGAACTCCGACAAGAAGCCCGGGTACAGGTTGTCGGATCCCACGACATAGGCCTCGTCGTCGATGATCATGATCTTGGCGTGATTGCCCGGTGCCGAAGGCACCTTCTCGTAGACCATGCCACTGCCCTTGAGGACGGAATTGGCGGCGCTACCGATGATCCCCTTCTTGGGTGGGTTCTCCGCCAGCGACTGTTCTTTGACCGTCGCGGTGTAGCCTGCGCGATCGAGGTCGGGCCAGAAGTAGGTGTCCCCCTCCGTGGTCTTTTCGTCGGGCACCTGGTCCGTGTAGTATAGCGGTGCGATATGGAGGCGCCCGAGAGCGTGCTTGCGTTTTCGTAGCTCCTCTGCGTCCGCGATCTTTTCGTCGGTGTCGACCTCGTGGGTGAGGTAGTACTCCATCAGCCCGTAGGTCCGCACCGCGCCCGAGCCGAACGAGTAGGGGTCGCCACCGGCACCAGCACCTGCGTCGAGCGGCGACACCACGACGTACACGTTCAGGGCTTCGTTGGCGAGCAGCGCTTCGATGATCCACTGGCAGACCACGTGGTCCTTCCAGGACTCCTTCCAGGTGCTCACCAGGTCCATCTGGGACATCTTGATGGTCCTTCGGGCCCCCTTGATGAGCGTCTCCTTCATGATCTCCGAGGCTTTTTGGTAGTTGTCGAGCCCCGGACCGTTCCAGTACTTGCCCACGGAGAGCACCCGCGTCGCCCGCTTGTACTCGTCGAATCCCGTGTAGTGTTCGCGGAAAACACGGACGGGGAAGTCCTCGTACACCTCCTCGACCGTCTGGTGATCGTTCGCCTTCATCGCCGCCTCCGCCGCCGGCAACGTCTCCGCGGGAGGGGGGGCTCCGCCCTGAGCCCGCGCCCGGTGCATGTCGACGAGGCGTCCCTGGGCCTCCTCCACCGCCGCCATGACCCCGCGGTCGGCGAAGGGGTCGACGATACTCGACCTCGCTCCGTTCTTTGCTTTCCACTCATTCGCCGGAAGCTCGAGGACCTCTTTGCTCAGCAGCGTGGTGTCGCACGTCCACATCCCATTCATGAACATCTGAACCCCGTAGGCGGCGCTCCCGTGGACGACCACGGAGACGTCGTGGACCGGCGGGTAACTACGAAACAGGTCCATGTTCAGGTTGTGGCCCCCGACCAGCGCCTCGCAGCCGTCTGCCGCCACCGCCTTGGTGTGGTTCCAGGTCATCCGAGTGTCGCCCCCCATCATGCGTGAGATGGCACCGTCGGAGATTCGACAGAACTTTCCGATCCAGATCTCGGGTTGCTGCTCCCAAGCATCCGACCGACCTCGCACGAGGCGGACGAGGGCCGCCTTGATCTCGCCATAGAAGTCGTTTTGGGACAGATCGACCTTCGTCGGGGTCTCGCCGAACAAGAAGCGAAACTGCACGGACGCCCTGCGGTCCATGACCGTGCTGAGGCAGGTGTCCATGGCCCCGAGGATCACGCGGAGCCAGTCGACATCAGGCGGGTTGAGCGACACGATGTCGACGCGGTACTTCGCCTTGTGGATGATCTCCTCGATCGCATGCTGAAACTCGAGCTGACGCGCCTGGGCCCGAGGCATGATTTCACGCCCGAACCCCAGCCCCCAGACACGGGGCGTGTCCATCAGACGAATGTAGTTCTCACCGGCGTCGTGGTGGAAGTAGGCCCCGATCTGCTCAATGACGTCGTCGATCTTACTCATGGTGCTGAATCCCCGCGACCTGGTCCCGTGACTGGTCCCGTGACCCGACTATAAGAACCGCCACTTCACCCAGCCCGCCTTCGCGCGTTCGCTCGTGACCGGATACGCCATGGTGTACGGAGGGTCACCGACGACGTCGTCCATGTAGGAGTATCCGAGGGGGTTGCGGCCGCTGGTCGCGGATATCGTCCGAACCCAGGGTCGCCCCGATCGCATGCTCGTCCGGGTGGCGCCGCCCCCCATGCTGTCGAACAACCCATGATCGAGGTTCATCTGGTGGCGCAACGCGAGCGCGGTTTCTTGCACGGCGCTGCGCTGGCGAAAGTCGGTCCCCCACTCGCTGAGGTAGCCGCGCGCCATTCGGTAGACCAGCTTCGGCACCGACTTGACCTCCTCGGCGAGGTAGTTTGGATCCCTGTCGGGATCGCTCAGCACACCGGTGCCGGGGTCTGGGATGTTCCCAGCGTCGTTCGGATCGTAGTCGCCGTTCGAGGTCGCGTTGCCGGCGACGGTGCCGTGGCGACCGCGGCAGGCGAACAGCTCGTACTTGGCCGGCTGGTCGCGAGCGAGCGGCATCAACGGGTCTTGGCGTTGCCAGGCGGCCGCGAGATTGTGCCAGGCGGCTCGTCGCACCTCGGTCGCACAGGGTTCCTTGTCATCTGGGAGCTCGGGACCCATCCCCATGTTCGGCCGGGGCACGAGGGGTCGGAAGCCGACGTCACCATTGCGCGAACACATGTCCCAGGCGTAGACGCCCACATAGTGCGCGACGTTTGGGGCGAGCTGCGTCATGATGCTGTACCAGTTGCCGGGTCCAGGCACCGGGTCGATCGCGAAGATGTTGACCGGCGTGTTCCTCACAGCCCGGGAGCCGTACGCAAAGAGGAACCACGCGGCCATGATCGCCGAGACACCCCCGCGACTATGGCCGATGAAGTTGATCGTCTCCGCGCTCGCGTCTGCCGCGAGGTTCGCAGCGTGCAGCGCCAGCGCGGTCACGGCATGGCCCTTGAGCTGCTCACCCGAGCTGAATTGGTCCCCGCCGGAGTAGCTACTACAGTATTTGACCAGGCTCGTGGGCACATCCAAGGGCCCGTCGAGCAGTAGCGCCTCGCTCTCGTTGTCGGGTTCGGCCCAGTCGTTCTCGCCCACCCCGCGGACCGTTATGCTCGGCGAGGTCGCTGTTAGCTCACCCGAGATCTCGAGGTGCATGCGCACCGGGATGTAGCCCGTCTCGTCACAGTAGATCCTCTTGTCGCAGGCGCCGCGCTCACCGGTATTCCTGCGAGCCTCCCGAGTGACCTCGCCTTCGTCGCGCGTGCAGGCCGTGCCCGAGAAGCAGATTGTGAAGGCACCCTCGGGGACCGCCTCATCGAGAACGTTGGGCTCTTCTAATCGAACGAGGCGTTCCCGCGGCGCCTCCTCTTCCTCTTCCTCGTCACACATGTTCGCCTCGTCCTTCCCCCCATGGGTGCTCGCGTCCCGCCTGGAGACACGCTCGCTCGAAGCTCACCCTTGCCAGCTTGTACTCGTCCTCGAGGGTCGTGGTGGTCGTCATTCTTTTCGGGCTCCTAGCGCTCCGCGGCGTAGGCGGTCTTCAACGCAGAGATGGTCGGGTCGTCGAGTTCTCCGGTGACGTCGAGCTCGTGGTCGGCCTGCAGCCGTCGAATCGCCAGTCCCGTCAGCGTGTCGAGCTTGCCGTGCACCTTCCCGTGGTAGTAGCCGAGGTTCGCCAGCCGGGCCTGCGCTCCCCGGATCGTCTCGGCCGGGTCGAGGGACCTCGGCGTCACGTCGTAGACGCGATCGCCCACGCGCAGAATGGCCTTGGGGGTGTAGGGGGGGATGTAGACTTCGACATGGCCCTGGGCATCGGTCGCGCCGAGGAACTCCTGACCGCTGTGCTCGAGTATGTAGCCCACCTCTGCCAGGGGTTCTCCGCCGACGCACAACTGCAAGGACAGCTTGGCAGGGACGCCCTTGCGCCGAAAAGTGTGTCGGACCCCGGTCTGACACGTCTCTTTGCGCTGGCGCAGCGGGGGGATCGAGACGATGTCCCCGGCCTCGAGCACGAAGGGGCTCTCCCGCTCGCTGCGCAGCTCCTCGTTGTCAGCGTCCGACCACAACGTTTCCCAAAAGAACCCGTGGGCATGAGCGATGCTCGACATGCACTCGCCCTGCTTGACCTTGTACTTTTTGGACCCCATGGCTCGTCTGAACGCCGTCGGATGGTAGCACCAGGACCGCGCAGGTGGGAGAGGTTGTCAACTGTCGTGGATCGGAGATCGTCGAGCAGCATGATCAGGCGGCGGCCTCCTCGCGATCTTGCTGGATCGCGCTCGGGTGCGCGCGCGCGGTCGAGACACCCATCCCGAGGCGGGTGTCTCGTGCGGGAAGTACCTGCCTCGCCACCATCGCTGGCCAAGCGAGGTCGGCTCGAGGCGCTCGAGCAGCTTCGCGGCGACGCGGCGCCCATCGAACAGGAGCCAGCACCGACCCCATACGACTGTCCCTTCGCAAAACCCCATCCGTGGCCTCGCAGCCTGCCTGGCGAAAGCGTGCCGCGAGCATGCCAAGCATCGGGCCACAACCATCTTCGTAGGGCCTCGCGCCGGCGACGGCCCACACACCGACAAGATGAAGATCAGCTGGAGCGCGCGAGGAGCCCTGAGCCTCGCCGCCTCGACGCTTCAGGAGCTCGCCCGCAGCGCGAGGTCGAGGTCCTCGAGCAGGGCCTCGATCTGCGCGCGGTGGGTCCGAAAGCTCATCACGCAGACCCGCAGCGTGACCGCGTCGCCGTCGACGACCGGCAGCAGCGTGCTCGACAGGTAGGCCCGCTCGCGCGCGTTGATGCGCTCGAGCAGCCCGACGTTGCGCGCGTTCCAGTCCGCGAGCGCCTCGTCGGGTGCCCGAGCCAGGCGAAAGGCCACGGTCGACAGCTGCGGCCGGGCGACGAGCTCCAGGGCCTGCCCGGCGGCGATCCGCTGATCGAGGCCCTCGGTGCACAGCTGCGCGAGCGCGAGCTTCTCCTCGAGCGCGTCACGAAAGGCCGCGGCCCCGTGGAGCATCAAGGGCAGCCACAGGCGCAGGCCCCGGAAGGGCCGGCTGAGCTCGGGCCCGAGGTGGCCCGGGCTCGGCGTCTCGCTTGGATCGAAGTCGCGGAGGTAGTCGGCCTCGGCCATGTGCGCGGCGGCCAGGCGCGCGCCGTCACGAACGAGGAGACAGCCGGTCCCGTAGGGCAAGAACATGCCCTTGTGGGGGTCGAAGCACAGCGAGTCGGCGGCCTCGATCCCGCGCAGGCGCGGGCGCCCGCTGGGCGCGAGGACGAAGGCGCCGCCGTAGGCCCCGTCGACGTGAAGCCACAGATCTTCTTCGCGGCACAGCGCGGCGAGCTCGGGCAGCGGGTCGATCGCTCCGGTGTTGGTGGTGCCGGCCGTCGCGATCACGCAAAAGGGCCGCAGCCCGCGGTGACGATCGGCCTCGACCTGGGCGCGAAGGTCATCGAGCTCGAGGCGCAAGAGCCCGTCGACCGCGACCGCGCGGAGGTTGGCCGCGGGCACGCCGGCCATGCGCGCGGCCTTGGCGATGCTGTGGTGGGCCTGGGTCGAGGTGTAGACGATCGCCCGGGAGTAGTCGCCCGTGTCGCCGAAGTGATGGTGGCGGGCGGTGCAAAGCGCGGTGAAGTTGGCCATCGACGAGCCCGTTGTCAGGAGCCCGCGCGCGTCCTGGCCGTAGCCAAACTCGTTGGCGAGCCACTCGATCACGTCGTGCTCGAGCCGGACCCAGCCCGGGGCCGCCATCGCGTAGCCGGTGAAGCGGTTGGCGACGTCGCTGATCAGATCGGCGAGCGCGGCGGCGTAGAGGCCCCCACCGGGCACGTAGGCCAGGTAGCCGGGCCCGGCGGCCTCGAGCGAGGCGTCCATCGAGCCCGCGATCAGCTCGAGCGCCCGGGGCAGGCCACCGTCGAGGGCGCGCTCGCCGATCGGCGCGCGGTGGCGTTCGGCGAGGCGCTGCCCGGCCGCGCCGACCTGGCCCTTGGCCGAGCGGGTCGGGATCGTGCGCAGCAGCTCGAGGACGTGCTCCGAGACCTCGCGCATCCACTCGCCGCGGGTCCCGGCGTCGGGCTCGAGCGCGCCGCTGTCGAGGGGCTCGCCGAGCGGCGCGTGGAAGGGGTGCGGGGCCGGGCCCTCGGGGATCGGGCCCCGCTGCGAAGCGGCTGCGATGCTGCGGTCGTCGAGCTGATCGATGAGCCGCGGGGGCAGCTGGGTCGGTGGTGGGTCCGAGGCCTCGCGCTCGGCCTCGGACGGCGCCTCGGCGGGCTCGGGTGCCGGGGGCGTGCGCAGATCATCGGGGTCCAGAGGCATTGCGCCCGGAATCTATCATTGCGGCCCCCCCAGCCAAGTGCGAGCGTGGGGTGATGCCGAACACCAACCATGACTCCAGCGATGATCGTGAGATCAACCGCGACGTGCGGCGGGTCGAGTCGTCGGAGACCGCGAACCGCGTGCGCGCCGAGATCGAGGCCCTCCACGAGTTCTTCGTCTCGTGGTTCACGGGCGCGGTCGAGAACGATGACGACGTGTTTCAGCGGGGCTTCGCCCGGCGCTTCGACCCTGGCTTCGTGCTGGTCCCGCCCGCGGGGACGCTGATGTCACTCCCGCGCCTGACCAGGGCGATCCGCGAGGGCTACGGGCAAAACCCAGACTTTCGCATCGCGATCCGCGAGGTCGTGCTCCGCCGCGAGATCGGCGACCTCGTGCTGGTCACCTACGAGGAGTGGCAGCGCAACGCCAAGGCCTCGACGCCCGCCGACAACGGGCGCGCGGCGACGGCGGTGTTCAAGGCCGATCGCGTCGCGCCCGGCGGGCTCGCGTGGCTCCACGTCCACGAGTGCTGGCTGCCGCGCGAGGTCATGGCCGCGGGGCCCTACGACTTTTGATCGGGGGGCTCGGGGGGCTCGCCGTACTCGTCGGCGATCGTGATCACGTCGGCGACCAGGCTGTCGATCGCGGCCGCGGCCTTGGCCTCGACCCCCGGGCGCGCGAGCAGCCACCGCAGGGCCTCGCCGATGTCGCTGAACACCTTTTGCTTGACCGGCGAGCGCGAGACTAGCTGGAGGCTGGTCAGGACCGAGCGGAAGAACACCGCCCGGAACCCGCCGCTCTCGACCACGAGCGCCGAGCCAAGGGTGGTGGTCGCGAACTCCCGCATGTTGCGGGCGCTCCTCTCGCGGACCTCGTCGGTGACGGTCATCTCGAGGCCCGCGCGGATGATCGTCAGGGCCACGAAGTGGCCCCACTCGTCGCTGAGCTCGCGCTGAACCTTGGCGATCAGGTCGAGGTCCACGGTGTCGACGACCCGGCCGCAGACGACCACGACCAGGCTCTCGCACGCGGCGACGCAAAAGTGCGTGCCGCGATGGCGAATCTCGAGGGGGGCGGAGGGCGGGGTCACCGCGGTCGAGTCTACCCGCCTTTTGCCCGCGGGGGTCAGTCCGCGAATTGTTGAAGGTCCATGTAGCGGTCACGCAGCTGGGTCTGGCGCGACTTCATCTCGAGCTCGTGACCGCGGACCCAGACCTGCTCGGCCGAGGTCGACAGCTCGAAGGGGTCGGCCCCGTCCCAGACGACCAGGCTCGCGACCTTGCCGACCGCGATCGTCCCGTACTCGTCGTCCATCCCGTAGGCCCTCGCGGCGTTCAGCGTGATCGCCTCCAGGGCCGCGGCCCGCGGGAGCCCGTTGGCCACGGCGACGCCGGCCTCTTGGGTGATGTTGCGGGCGTTGTGGCTGTCGAAGGTCGCGATCCCGACCTCGACCCCGGCGGCGTGGAGCAGCGCCGCGCTGTCGAGGCGCGCGCCGAGGGTGTCGAAGCTGCCCGGGAGGTTTTGGGTTGGCTGGACGACGACGGTCAGGCCCGCGGCGGCGAGCTGTTCGGCGACCTTCCAGCCCTCGGCCGCGCCGACGATCGTGAGCTCGATGTCGAGGCTCTCGCCGAGCTCGATCAGCGCGAGCAGATCGCTGGCCCGGTGGGCGCGCACGACCAGGGGGATGGTCTTGTCGAGCACGGGCCACAGCGCGCGCAGATCGAGGGGGTGGGCGACGAGGGCCCGGGCCTGGTTGCGCTCGTAGCTGCGCTGGTTGGCGCGGTACCACTTCGCGTCTTCGAAGGCCTCGCGGAGCTCGGCGAGCGAGGCCGCGCGCGAGCCCGCGTAGCTACGGCCAAAGTTGGTAGCGATCGCCACGCCCTCGGCCGCGACGATGTTGGCGTGGTCGCCCGGGAGCAGGTCGATCCACGCGACCGCGCCCGAGATCAACCCACCGCGCGGCGCGACGGCGGCCGTGGTCACGCCCTCGATCGCCTGGATCGGGATCAGCGCGGAGTCGGCGTTGACGGCCGAGGCCGGGTCGTAGCCCGACTTGATCGGGCCGTCGCCGTCCCTGCGCGCGTCGTCGCGGGTGCTGGCCTCGGCGCCGATCTCGATCAGACCGATCGAGGTGTCGGCCGCGATCAGCCCGGGCGTGACGACCTTGCCGCCGAGGTCGTGGGTGGTCGCGTCGGGCCCGGCCGCGATCCTGCCCTCGTCGACCTTCGAGATCTTGCCGTCCTCGATCAGGATCGAGCCGCCCTCGATGATCGTGCCGTCGCCGACCTGGATCGTGGCGTTGGTCAGGAGCACGGTCTCGGTCTCGGCGTCGACGTCGACGACCGGCGGCGCGGCCTCGGCTGGGGCCGGGGGCAGGGCGGTGAGCAGCAGGGGGAGGGGGGCGAACAGCGGGATCAGCAAGAAGGCCGGCCGCAGCTTGTCGGTGAAGATCTTCATGGCGCGCTCCGGAGCTCGTCGCGCAGGCCGAGGTCGAAGTCGGACTGCGGGCGGTTGTCGAGGGTCCGCTCGTAGACCAGCTCGCCGTCGATGAACACGAGCATGGCCTTGGCGTAGACGCTAAAGGGCGTGGTGTTCCAGACCACGAGGTCGGCGGCCTTGCCCGGCTCGAGCGAGCCCGTGCGCGCGTCGATCCCCAGCGCCCAGGCCGGGTTGAGGGTCAACCACGCGAGGGCCTGCTCGTCGCTGATCTCGATCCCGGCCTTGCGCCCGGCGAACAGCGCCTTGGCGGCCTCTTGATTGAGGCGCTGGATGCCCGAGGCCGAGTCCGAGTGGATGATCGCCCGGGCCCCGGCCTTGGTCACCAGCGCCGCGTTCTCGCGCACGCCGTCGTAGGCCTCGACCTTGAACCCCCACCAGTCGGCCCAGACCGAGGCCGCGGTGTCGTTGGCCGCGAGCCGGTCGGCGATCTTGTAGGCCTCGACCGCGTGGTGAAAGCTGCGGATCGAGAACCCGTAGCTCTGCGCGA
Organism: Enhygromyxa salina; assembly: GCF_002994615.1. Classification (GTDB taxonomy): domain Bacteria; phylum Myxococcota_A; class Polyangia; order Nannocystales; family Nannocystaceae; genus Plesiocystis; species Plesiocystis salina_A. The sequence continues at coordinate 44,254 of NZ_PVNK01000166.1, forward strand.
GCTCGAGCATCAGCGACATCTCGTCGGCCCGGTAGCAGTGCATGTGCACGAGGATCTCGCCGTCGAGCACGCGGACCAGGGTCTCGAGCCCGAAGTCGCGGCTCGGGGGCTCGGGTCGCTCCTTCTCGTCGCTGTGATCGCCCTCGTGCCCGCGCTTGGACTTGGACTTGGACTTGGACGCTTGCTCGCGGTCCTCGCGGGTCTCCCACCGCGCGAGCTTGCGCTCGTAGCTGGCCCACTTGCGCTGGTAGTCGAGGGCCTCCTCGAAGGCCTTGCGGTAGCCGGCGACGTTGCCCATGCGCGTGACCGGCCCGCCCTTGTCGCCGTAGACGCGCTTGGGGTTCTCGCCGCAGGCCATCTTGAGCCCGGCCGGGGCGCCGTCGAAGCGCAGATCTTCGGCCGAGCGCGCGCCGGGTCGGAGCTTGATCGTGAAGCTGCGACCCCCGATCAGGTTGGCCGAGCCGGGCAGGATCTGGGCGCTGGTGATGCCGCCCGCGAGGGCGTGACCGAGCTGAGGATCCTGAGGCCAAAACCCGTCCTCGGCCCGGACGTAGGGCGTGACCGGGCCGGTCATCTCGTTGCCGTCGCCGTGGGCCTCGAGGCCCGGGGACGCGTAGACGCCCATGTGCGAGTGGGTGTCGATGATGCCCGGGGTGATCACGTAGTCGCCGAGCTCGACGACCGTCGCGCCGTCGGTCCCGGCCGGGACCTCGACCTCGTCGGGCGCGCCCACGGCCGCGATCTCGTCGCCGACCAGGAGCACGGCGCCGGGCGAATAGCTGGTCCCGGTCGCGGTCATGACCGTGCCCGCCCGGAGCATGACCACGCTCGCGTCTTCGTCGATCTCGTCGTCCGGGTCGCCGGCCGCGTCGGTTTTGCTGGCGTCTTCGGGCGCGGTGGTCTCGCTCGGCTTGTCGCAGCCGAGGCCGAGGCCGAGGGCGAGCGCGAGCGCGGGTAGCATCGCGCGCAGGGCCATCGTCGATCGCATGGTGAGGACGCTACGCCCCCGAGCCCACCGCCCGCAACACGCCAGCGGCCGAAACCCAGGCCTGGACCGGTCTGACGCGCCCGCACGGGGCCTCTCGGGCAAGCGCGGCTGGCTCTGCTACCTTCCCGGCGTGCACCCGGCCTCGCGCAGCCTGATCGACCGCTGGATCTACGCCGCCAAGGTCGACAGCTGGCCCAAGCTGCTCGTGCCCACGATCCTGGGCCAGGCGCTTGGCGTCGCGGCCGCGGGCCGCGTCGATCCGCGGGCCTTCGTGCTCGGCTTGTGTTTCACGATCTGCCAGCTCCTGTTCGTGGTGTTTCTCAACGACTGGGGCGACCGCCGCGTCGATCGGATCAAGCGCCAGATGTTCCCCGAGGGCTGCTCGCCCAAGACGATCCCCGACGCGATCCTCCCGGGGTCGGCGGTCTTGACCGCGGGTGTCGTCGCGGGCCTCGCCGGGTTGGGGGTGGCGCTCTACGCCGAGCTGTCCCTCGCGCGCGCGGGCGCGACCTGGTCCGCGCTCGCGCTGATGGCGATCTTCTTGGCCTACACCTTCTGGCCGCTGCGGCTCAACTATCGCGGCGGCGGCGAGTGGCTCGAGGGCCTCGGCGTCGGCCTGGTCCTGCCGTGGTTTCACCTCTTCTTGCAGAGCGGGGAGTCGGGCCTGGTCCGCGAGCTGTGGCTGCTGCCGGGCTTTTGCCTGCTCGCGCTGGCCAGCGCCGTGGCCAGCGGGCTGTCCGACGAGCAGAGCGACCGCCGCGGCGGCAAGCGGACCTACGCGAGCGAGTACGGCAACCGGGCCGCGCGGGCCCTGGTCGAGCGCCTGGGCCTGGCCGCGGCGCTGGTCTGGGCCGTGACCGTGCGCGTCAGCGGCGTGGTCCCGGCCCCCGTCGGCGCGCTCGTGGTCATCGTCGTGCTCGTCAACTGGCGGCGCCTGCGGAAGCTCAGCCCCGAGGCCACGACCAACGCCTTCGACGCCCAGCGCGCCTACAAGCGCGTCCTCCACCAGGCCCAGTGGCGCAGCGCGACCTTGATCGCGGTCATCTTGATCGCGCTCACGATCCTCGGGTGGCGGCGCTGATGGTCGACGCCCCGCTCCGCGCGGCGACCGAGGCGCTCGCGCGCGGAGTCACGGGGCCGCTGCGCACCCTCGATCCGGCGCGCGAGCACGCGACGCCGCTGGTCGAGGTCCACCGCCGCGCCCTCGCCGAGCTCGAGCCTTCGCTCGCCGCCGAGCTCGCCGCGCCTGTCGCCGAGGGCCTGTGCGCCCTCGCCCTCGCCCAGCTCGACGCGTTCCCGGGCAACCTGTTTTGGGACCTGGATCTGATCGCCCTCGCGATCGTGGACCAGGCCCGCGCGCAGGGCCCTGGCGCCGCCGCCTGCGTCGATGATCGCTTCGCGCGGATGGCCGACCTCCAGCGCCTCTACGGGCGCGCGACGGTCATCAACTTCTCCTACGTCCACGACTTCGTCTACGGCTTCGACTGGGCCAAGTGGGTCGCGCGCGAGCCCGCGGTCCAGGCCGAGGTGCCCGCGCCCTTCTCGCTCACCTTCTTGACCTACATGGACACGCGCGGGCGCGAGCTGATCGAGCTGATCGCCCGCGATGATCACAAGTACCCGAGCCTGCCCGACGACGAGGCCCGCAACCCCTTCCCCTTCTCGCGCGAGCCCGAGGCCGAGGTCATGCTCCACCGCGAGCTCGCCCGCCGTGGGCTGATCCCCGTGCCGACCTGGAGCGCCGACGCGCTCGGGCTCGATTGGGCCGCGCGCTGGCGGGTGCCCTACTACGCGCGCCGGGTCGAGGTCGCCGCGGAGCTGGGCCTGTTGGTCGACGGCGATCAACCCCGGCGCTGACGAAGGAGCGCCAGGGCGAGCAGGGCGCTCAGCACGACGCTCGCGGGGCCGGGCTCGCTGTCGGTCGAGCACCCGAGGGACTCGTCGGCGCCATCGTTGCAGTCGAGACCGCCGCTGTTCATCCAGGCGTGGTCATCACCCTCTGCGAACGAAAGGCCAGAGGTCCACGCTCCCGCCAAGTAGTTCTCCTCGCAGTCATCCCAGTCAAAGCCGCCCGAGAACAGATCCACCAGGCGCGTACACTCCGCGAACGCCAGGTCATTCAGCTCCTCGTTCCGGGCCCCCGACAGCACCTCCTCATCGGTCAGGCAAAGGCACGCCGTCCCGGACGAGCCGGTCTCTTCGTTGATGATGACGTGCTTGTCCCCGTTGTCCCAGTAGCCCCATCCGGTGATGACGACACACGCGACCCGTGTCGGCGCGGGGTCGTCGAAGTCGGCGGTCCTGTCGGCACACCCGGCGAGCGCGACGATGAGCGCCAAACTCGAGATGCGCGCGTTCATGGTGACTGGACCCCGCCCATATCGCCGGCGGGCGCGGGCGAGTCGCCGGTCTCGGTCCCTGCATCGTAGACGGGGCGGCGCGGTCGAGGAGGTGATTCCCCAAGCCTGTGACATGGCAGCGGATTTTTGGAGGCGATGCACGCCGCGAGCCGTGGCGCTGTGTGCGCGGGTTCACGAGTCGCGAGCCGGGTCTGCGGCAGGTTTCGGAGCCGCGGGCCCGAAGTGAGAAACAAATTTGCCCCCCAGGCCCCTGCAGAGCTCACTGCGCTCAGCCCCGCGACCCCCGAGGCCCCACCCGAGAGGAGCCGGAACCCTTCGACGACGCCCTCCTCGCCGCACGATCCTCAACTCGCTCGTCCCCCGCATGGCCTGGGCCCCTCGATCCCTCGTCGCTCAGCTTCTGACCTACTTCGATACCCAAGGCTGTCGCGTACTGCCGGCGCCCTTCGACATTCGCCTCCCCGAGGGCGACGAACTCGATGAGGAGGTCGAGACGGTCGTCCAGCCCGACATCTCGGTCGTGCGTGACCTGGCCAAGCTCGACGACCGCGGCTGCCGTGGCGCACCCAAGCTGGTCATCGAGGTCTTGTCGCCATCGACAGCCGGGCGCGACCACCTGGTCAAGCGGGCGGTCTACGAGCGCCACGGTGTCTGGCAGTACTGGCTCGTTCACCCGATCGATCGGCTCGTGACGATCCACCGACGAACAACCGACAAAGGGTTCGGGCCGCCCGAGATGTTCGAGGCTCGCGGGGCCCTCGCTGTCGAGGGATTCGACGAGCGTTCGCCGACATCCCGCCGATCGCTTAGCTACGAGTGGACGGGCGCTTGGCCAGGCATGCGCCGAGCGCCGAGCGCCGAGCGCCGAGGGCAGGAGCGGGCTGCTAGACAAGGCCCGCGAGGGGCTCCGGGCGCACGAAGTCGTAGCCGAATTCGGCCTCGGGATCGGCGAGGTAGCCGGTCAAGGTCGCGAGCAGCGTCGAGCTCCGGACCTGAACCTCGGCGCCGAAGGCCTCGAAGTCGCGGGGGGCCCACACGGAGCGGTGAGCCTCGGCCGCGCGCTCGCGCCAGCTGTATTGAACATACTTTTGCGGCGCGACCACGAGGCAGTAGTGGCAGCGATAGATGAGGTAGTTGAGCAGGTCGATCCCCTCGGACTTCTTGAGGTGCTCGATCACGTCGCCGATGAGCACGACGTCGGCGGTGAGGTCGGGGAGGGCGTCGAAGGCGGTCTCGATCCGAGCGCGCGCGACGACGTCGTAGATCCCCTCGAGCTCGAAGTAGGAGATATAGGTGTCGTCGCATTCGACCGCGGCGATCAGCGCGTCGGGGTTGACGCGACGAATCATGCGTCCGTACTTGCCGGCGCCGGGTCCGAGGTCCAGATAGGACTGCGCGTCGTGAGTACGCAAGAAGGCCTCGATGTCGGCATCAAATACATCGCTCGAATAGGGCACGCGCGCTCCTTTGTCGGGCTTCCGCGCCAGCGTTCGACCAAGCTATCACGGCCCTCGCCAAGGGTCGACTCGCCGCGCGGTCGGGCCGCGCGGTCGGTATGCGCTCACTCTTGGGGCCGCACGAACCACGCGGAGGGGACGAGGCCGGCCTCGGGGAACCCCGGCCCGTAGACGCCCACCTGCAAGCGCTTGGCGTCCTGCGCCTGGAAGAACGCGAGGCGGAAGGGGTGAGCGCCCGCGGCGAGGGCGACCGCTCCCTCCTCCCTCGCCGGACCGTGGACGCCGTCGTTGTCGACAACCATCTGGTCTCCGATCCACAGCACGCTGCCGTCGTCCGAGATCAGCACGAAGGTGTAGATGCCGTCGGAGGGGACGCGGATCCAGCCCGTGAACTCGAAGCCGAAGGAGTCCTCCCCTTCGTCCCCGCCCAGCTCGGGCGCGGGCACCACGTCCTTGGCCCCGGGCTCGGTCGCGAGCATCTCTTGGACCGAGCTCCACTGCCCCTCGTAGACGGCTCGCTCGAGCCCCGGGCTGGTCGCGGGGAGCTCGGCCGCGGGCCTCAGGCTCGTGCGTGTGTAGGTCGCCCGGGCCAGCTTGGTCATGCGGCCGTCGGGCAACACGCCGCGGGCCGAGACCGTGATCGACTGCCCGAGCTCCGTGAAGCTCAGGTGCAGGGGCTCCTCGTAGCGTTCGCTCTTGGCCTGGGCCTGGCCCTGGCCCTCGCCTGGGTCCGTACCGTCCAGGGTGTAGCGGATCTCGGCGTCGCGGAGGGGCACGGCCAGCTCGATCTCGAGCTCATCGTCGAAGGTCAGCTGATCGCCGTCGAGCCCGTAGACATCGGGGACGCGGTAGTTGACGTCGAGGTGGTCGAGGTGGACGAGCGCGGCGGGCAAGCGCGTGAGGAAGTCGGACCAGTCCCGGGCTTCGGCGGGGCTCCATACGACCTCCGACAGGGCGAGGGCGCGGGGGTAGGCCATGTACTCGGCGTGGTCCCAGGTTGAGATGTACTCGGTCCAGAGGTTGGCTTGGGCGCCGAGGATGTGGCCCGCCTCCTCGCGCGAGAGCTCGCTCGGCACGGGCTCGAAGGCGTAGACCTGCGCCAGCGGGATGTAGCCTCCGATCGCCAGCGGCTCCTGGCTCGGCGGCCCCTGGTAGTAGTCGAAGTAGACGTGGCTCACCGGGGTCATGATCACGTCGTGGCCCATGCGCGCGGCCTCGATCCCCCCGGCCGTGCCCCGCCACGACATCACCGTGGCCTCGGGCGCGAGGCCCCCCTCGAGGATCTCGTCCCACCCGATGATGTTGCGATCATGGCTGCGCAGGAAGGACTCGATCCGGTGGATGAAGTAGCTTTGGAGCTCATCCTCGTCGGCCAGGCCCTCGCGCTGGATCAGCTCCTGCGCGACCTCGCTTTCTTGCCAGCGGAGCTTGGGCGCCTCGTCGCCCCCGATGTGGATGTAGCGGCTCGGGAACAGCTCCACGACCTCGGCGAGCACGGCCTCGAGGAACTCGAAGGTCGACTCCTTCGGGCAATAGATGTCGGTGAAGACGCCCCAGGTCGTGCCGACCTCGAAGGGCCCCTCGCTGCACGCGAGCTCGGGGTAGGCGGCCAGCGCGGCCGTGGCGTGGCCAGGTAGCTCGATCTCCGGGATCACGGTGACGAAGCGCTCGGCGGCGTAGCGGACGACCTCTCGGATCTCGTCTTTGGTGTAGTGACCACAGTAGGGCGTGCCGTCGCCGACATAGGGGTCGAGCTGATCCCCGACGACCGTCTGTGCCCGACACGATCCGACCTCGATCAGGCGCGGGTAGCTGTCGATCGGGACACGCCAGCCCTGGTCGTCCGTGAGGTGCCAGTGGAAGGTGTTGAACTTGAAGCGGCTCATCAGATCGATGTAGCGCTCGACTTGTTCAACCCCGTAGAAGTGTCGGGCCGCGTCGAGGTGGAGCCCGCGATAGGAGAAGCGCGGAGCATCAGAGATCTCGAGCTCGGGGACCACGACCTCGTCGCCCGCGTCATGCACGAGCTGACGCAGGGTCTGGAGGGCATAGAAGGCCCCGGCCGGCGAGGCGGCGCGGACGTGGACCTGGCCGTCGGCAGACTGGAGCTCGTAGGACTCGGGATTGGTGAGCGCCGGGTCGATCTCGATCGAGATCGCGGCCTCGTCCGAGCCGGCGGGCGCGAAGATCATGTCGCCCTCTTCGCGCCGCTCTTCGATCCAGGCTGTCAGGGCGGGGCTGAGCGCCTCGGCGGGGTCCCCCGTGACGTGGATCCCGACCGGCTCGGCCAGACGGACCAGACCCTCGCCAGGCTCGAGTTGGGCGGGGAGGGGCAGCACGGCGTTCGAAACGCTGATCGCCGCGGACGCCGGCGCCGGCGCCGGGGCCGAGGGGGGAGCGGGGCGACACGCGATCAGGGCGAGGCCGAGCAAGGCCGGGGTGATGCGAGCTGCTTGGGTCATGCTGTATTCGCGTGACACATCCGGGATCGTAGCAGAGCTCCTGCCTGGCCCTGCGCTCGCCGCTCGGCTTCTTCTGCGGCAACTGGAACGCGTGAGAGGCGCGAGCTCAGGCCAGCTCGGGGCTCTCGGAACTCGCCCTTCGACCTCCCCGCGGCCCAAGGCGCGCTCGAGCTCGCTCGAGGTGGAGGCGAGCACCGCGAGTTCGCACCCAACTGCCCTCGACAAAAATTTCCGGCGCGAGATGACACCATGGGTTGCACCACCATGGGTTGCACCGCGGGCTCTTGGGCTCGCCCCTTGATGCTGGACCTTGGCATCACTCGGAGTCGTTGAGGCGGACCACCCGCAGGAGACCATCACGCAACAAACTCGCAGCGAGGCTCGTCTGCTGTTCGGCGTCGAGCCCGGGCAAGTCCTCCACGCAAAATGGACCGTCGGCGTCGAGGATGAACAACATCGCCTCGCGATATTCGTCAGGCGCTTGCAGCAGGGACTGACAGAACTGCAGTCCAATCCCCGTCTGCGTCGGGACAAGCCGCGCATGCAGGTGGCGCTTTCGCTCCAGTCGAGTTTTGGGGGCGAGAGCCTGTAGGCCGTCGATCGATGCAACGAACTCACCGGTGCCCGCGCTGCGCCCACGACTGATAAAATCATCCTCGAGCAGGCTAAAGGCGGCTTCCGCGGAGCCGTCGGTCCCCACCAGTTCGATGAGCCTGTCGAGGACTGAGCTGAGTTGATCGAAGTCGACCGGCCGCCGCAGGTACCCGAATGGCAGGGGGGCACGGAATTCCGGGTGAACACGGCAGAGCGCGTCGATCGCTGTCCTCAGCAGGTCCCGACCTGTGGGCGCGTGAACTCCGAACGTCAGGTGCAAGGATGAACCGTCTTCGGTCTCAGCCTCGTGAATCCATCCGCGTGGGATATAAAGCACGTCCCCAGGTTCGAGTTGGATATTATCCGGGGGCGGAAGCTTCTCCCGCCGAAAGGGATCTCCGTTGGTCAGTTGTGGCAGCGGGCAGGCCGCGTCTGCCCCGTAGACGCGCCAGAGCTTCTTGCCCGCAACCTGGGCCACGATCACGTCGTGGGTGTCGTAGTGAGGCTTAAAGCCCTGCGCTCCCGGTGGGGTTAGGTATGCGTTGGCCTCGACGGGATAGCTCATTCGCTCTTGCATGGACTGTATGAGCAGCCCTACCGTAGGCGAGTAGTCCTGGACGTTGTTGACAATGATAGTGTGGCCGTTAGCGTAGAGTCGTCGAATTCGGTCGATGTCCAGGCGTCCGCCTCGCCCAAAGGGAACCTCGACAGCTGTGCTGGCTCGACTCGATGCGAGACGAATTGATGGCGGCTTTGGCTGGCCGTACTCGAGCACCAACTCGAGGTCCCGGAAGCTGAACAGTGGATCGAAATATCCTGGCCGTTTGGTTGCGAGCAAGCTTGGGTGTTTTTGCCACACCTTCGCGCTGAACTCGTCGACAGAGAACGGCGAGAACAGCCAGTCAAGGGAGAACGTTGTCGGAGTTGTCACCGAACCTCCTTGCGATCTCCTCTGCAGGGTAGCCGTTTTGCCGCAGCAGGTCGCACATTTTGGCGTAGAAGACTTTGTACGAGTCGCAGTAGATTGATGGGTTGTTGAAGCCCGTCTGCCGGGTGTAGCGGTTCTCGAGATCCCCGCCCCGACAGATCGTTCGCCAGCGACACGAGCGGCAAGCCTCGGGGAGTTCGTGACTCAAAGACTCGATCTCGAGGAAGATCGGATCGGACAGAACCTCGCGGACCGTAGAGGAGGCGATCGGGTGCACCGCGGTCGAGGAGTACCACTCGAGTGCAGGGATATACGAGTCGTCTACTGTGACTGTGCCGTCGCTGCGGGCGATGAGCACCTGAACATCCTTGCGTGGCCGAACGACGGGGCCTGGCGCTACGCCAACGAGGAAATGCCGGAGCGCATTGTCGATAAAGCGAATCCGGATCCGCGGGTTGTCCTCGGCCAGCCATGACTCGAACAGTTCGAACATGCGATCACCGTACTTGGCCGCATGCCCGCTCGCGCGAAACTCAGTGTCGTCGGCGTTTCGATCGGGCAACAAAAAACCCATGGACTCGACCCCCAGTTCGCGGAAATAGGTGTAGGACTCATGGTAGTCTACACGGTGGTCCATCACGCTGATCGTCGACGGGAGGCGTGCGGGGTCGCCGGCCGCAGAGTCGACGAGGGTGCGAATGGTCGCTTCGGTGACGGCGAAGGTCGAGCGACCGGCGTGATCGAGTCGATGACGGTCGTGTGCCTCGCGCTTTCCGTCCACGCTGACGCCGACGGTGACCTCGTGTTGCCGAAACAAGTCAACCCAGTGCTGGTTTAGAATCGTGCCGTTGGTCTGGATGGAGAAGGTGATGTGCGCTACGGGGGCGACCTTGCGACGAAGGGTGGCGCACATCTTGTCGAAGACCGCGGGTTGCACGAGCATCGGCTCACCGCCGTGGAAGGCGATCTTGACCCGCGTGACTCCCAGTTCAGCGCATCCGTGGGCGAGCCAGTCTCCAAGCTGTTCGGTGAGGCGGACCGACGCCCTCGCGGGACGCGAGAGGGCGGTGTCTTCGCCCATGTTGAAGTAGTAGCAGTACGTGCAGTTGATGTTGCAACGCTCGGCGACTTTGTAGACGATCTGAAGGCACTCGATTGAATCGGGCTCCGCCGGGTTCCAGTTCCCGCGTGCGCGCAGATCGTTCGATGCTTGCTCAGTCATCATGGTTGTTCTGGCGGTAGGACGATGTCCAGCGCCTGGAGGCCCGCTTCTCGCTCGTAAATCGGCTCGAGACCGAAGATCTGCAACAGCTCGATCGTCGCCGTGTCTGGATCGGTGTGCGACTCGCTTGTGAATCGCTGAATCGCGGCGAGGATCGTCTCGTCGATCCCCTCTTTGCGCAGAACGTAGAGGTAGAACGAGGTGTCAACCCTCGCGCCCTGGGACTCGGCGCCCGCTAGCAGGTCACGCCAGAACCCAAAGAAATCATGGTTCGGGATGATATTCAGGGTGCCGAGCGAGAGTAACTCGCCGCACGCGTGGGCGCCTTGGAGTTGGTCGAGGGGCCCCTGAGCGAGTTCCTGCGCACATTGGTGCTGCACGCGAGCATATCGTCGCTGCAGCCCACGCTGGTCGATTAGGCTGAGGTCCGCAAGAACGATGGTCGCCATCATGTCTGCCGCGCCTTCGAGCGGCCACTCCTCGATAGGGACCCCGGGACGCAACTGGAAGTGATGCGCTCGCTCGTGCGCGAAGAACCAGATGAGGTCTGCCAAGACCTCTTGATTTGGCTGCAGGTATCGAGTTCCCAGGATGGACATCGCTATTTGCGAGCCCTCGGCCCGCCCGGTGTTGTGCCATTCTTCTCCGGGACCCTCCCACGCGAGCAGATTTACCGCATCGGGGATGTCAGTCTGCCAGCGACCTTTGAGTGCCTCGTCCACTGCGGCCAGGTTTTTTGGGACTCCGACGCGTAGCCACTCCGGCAGGCCGGGGTCGACCACCATGATCGACGCGTCGGTGCGAATTACAGGAATCGGACCGTCGTAAATATAGGGCCCTGCGCCGAGGTGTGCAGTCACTGTCACCCGCTCGGGCGTTTCCCTTCGATCCGTCACGATCGGCCCGTTGGCCTCAAATGTTACGAATACCGGTGGTTGTTGACCATGCCACAGGCTCAAATCTCCATGTAGGGCCTCAGCAGCCACGCGGCTGTCGACGGTGAGCAGCGCCAATTGTCCAGAATAGAAAGCCAGGCTGTTGTCCGAGAACTTCAAAAACGGCCGTGTACCGGCTACGCGCGAGCTCGGTCGCCGAATTTGCAGGCGAACCTCTTGTGCGGGGACTTCGAAAAACAGCCCGTCGAGGCCGTCGAGGTTCTCCAGTTGGACTCCCTCGTCCAAGGGCGTCCAGTACGACGTCCGATAATCCCCGTGCGCCGTGTCGAACAGCAGAGCTGTCTGTGGCTCGGAGAACCGGTAGTGAACGATCCAGACGTCGCCCTCTCGGGTGAGCGTCGCAGCGAATCCTTGCTGTTCTTCCGCCGGCGCCCGATTTGCGGGGGTGTCGGACGCGACCCGAGCGTGGTCGCATGCAACCACGGACGCCATCGCCAGCCAACCAGTGGCCAACGCTTCGACGTAGAGTCGTGCACGACGCGAGCGCAACACTGTGATCAGCTGTTTCGACTCTTGAGCACCTTGGACAGAGTGACAACGTCCAGGATGCCACGCTCGACCATGGAACTGGCCGATTGGTTGTAGTCGCCACTGTTTTGGTTGTGGTTGCCTCCCCCCGACTGGGTGTAGCCGCCGTCTCGATCTGCTGTGGAAATGGTTTGGAGTTCGTCTTTCCTGCCGGCAGCCATGCGTGTCTTTCTCAGGCTAGAGTTTGCACGGGGTTTGCGCACCCTGTCAAGAGGTCCTTCGCGTTATGCGGGGGTGTGGCACTGTTGCGGTCGAAGTCATGATGGAGCGTACGGCGCCGTGCCCGGCGGCTTGGATGCCTCACCCAGGCCGTCGTGCCCGGTCGGAGGTCGGGGCGGGCTCCTGCCAGCACCACCCGCACGCGGTGGTGATCGTGTTAGGGTCGCCATTCCTCGCTGAGGAGGTATTTCATGGCTGCATCCAATCGTCCCTTCATGTTCTCCTTGATCCCGCTGCTGTGCCTGACCGCCTGCCCCAACGATGGCGGCGCGGGTGGTTTCACGGCGGGTCTCGACACCAACAGCGCTGAAACGGGCAGCGCTGATGCGGGCAGCAACAGCGACGGCGATGCCGATACCGGCGACGGCGATGGCGATGGCGATGGCGATGGCGATGGCGATGGCGATGGTGACCCCGGCGACGGTGATGGCGACGCCGACACCGGCAACACGAAGTTCGACCTCGCGCCGGTCGGCGACGCCGGTGGGGGGCAAGGCGGCTTCGGACCCGGCTCGTGCCGCTCATCCGAGACCTACGGGGCATCCGGCAATTTCCCCGCGTTCGAAGACCCTGCCTATGCAGACTTCCTCGACCGGACCGTAGCGATCGTCACGCACAACAACTGGGACGGGCCGCCCAACAATTTCTCGCTGACGATCGTCGACATCTCGGGCGACCCGCCGCCGCCCAACATGAACTACCTCGCGCCGCTCTACCACCGACCCGAGTGGACGCTGACCGGGGCGCTCGGCAAGAACTTCGGACTCACGCTCGACTCGTACGGCAACATCTACCTCGCGGCCACGACGGTGTGGGGCGCCAACCCGACGCCCGACGAGATCAAGCGGATCGACGGCGTCACCGGTGAGATCACGGTCTTTGCGACCTTGCCCAACAGCGGTCCCGCGTTCGGCAACATCAACTACGACTGCGTCAGCGAGAGCTTCTACGTGTCCAACCACGAAGACGGCCGCATCTACCAGATCGACATGGACGGCGACATCGTCAGCACCTACAAGCACTCGACCGGCGACGTGACGATCGGCCCCGCCAATGACCCCGGTGAGCCCGACGGCCAATTCGTGCCGCGGGGCGAACGCCCCTGGGCGGTCCAGTCCCACGCCGGCCGGCTGTATTACAGCATCTGGGGCAACTCAAACGACCACTCGGTCTGGTCGGTCGCCTACGAAGGCGACGACGGCATCATCGATCCTGGGACCGCGAAGATGGAGTTCATGAGCCCGGGCTCACAGCCGGTCTCGGACCTCAGCTTCGCCCACTCCGGCTGGATGCTCATCGCCCAACGAACGATGAGCGGCGACATGCAGACCGGCGCACACCAGTCGACGACCTTCGAGTACGACTATCAAGATGGCGAGTGGGTCTCGCAAGGCACCACCTACATCGTCGGCGAACTGTTGCCCTATAGCGCGACGGGCGGGGTCGATCACGACTTCGTCGACAACGGCTATGTGTGGATGACGGGCGACGCACTCGACTTCTACACGCCCGACGTCGTTTACGGTCTACAGGGCACCCCCTATGGCGGTGGCGGCATCGAGGTCAGCACCATCATCGACCTCGATCACGAGGTCGCGCAGCAGGACAAGACGGTCTACGGCGACGTTGAGCTGCCGATCCCCGGCGACGTCAGCCCGGTTCCGCCACCCGGCTGACTCGAGCGGACCCCCAAGCTCAGCCCTTCGCAGCTGGGACGGCGCGCTCGCGTTGGCCGGATCTGGATCGACCTACAGACCGAGGGGCGCCCGGGTCCACCGTGTTGGAACCCGGGCGCTGAAGGACGCGCGACGCGAAGAGGCGTCTTACGCGGGGTCGCCAGACTCGCCGGTCACGAGCACGTTGCCCGGATCGGATGGGTCATTGCTCATCACCCACTGGGAGTAGAGCTCCTCGAGCTCGTCGATCTCGAGCCGCCCGGTGCCGCGAAGGTCCAGCCGCTTGAAGGCCGCCGAGGCGTCGACCGTGGCCCCGAGCGCGCGCAGCCACAGCTCGTACTCGGCGAGGGAGATCGATCCGTCGCCGTCGAGGTCGAGCACGCGGTGGAAGCCGTGGACCACGTTCATCGCCCAGGCGGGCACCTTGCCCAGTCGGCCGATCTCGTCGTTCACCTGAGCGTAGAACTGCTGCCACTCCTGGCGATCGACCTGGCCGTTACCGTCGGTGTCGACTCGCTGGCTTAGCTCGGTCCAGAAGGTCTGCATGGCCGCGAGGAGGCTTTTGTAGCCGGCGTGCTCGTCGGTCCAGCCGCGGTCGTCGCGGATGAAGCGGGCGGTCTGGGCGAAGTCGTTCCAGTCGATGGTGCCGCTCTTGTCGGTGTCGAGGAGTTGGAAGTAGCGCTCGTATTTGTTCAGTTGATAGGTCGTTGGGGTCATGATGGGTTGCCTTTCGGGAGGACCGGCAGCTTGCCGGTCTGCTGCAGCCAGTCGAGCCACAGATCGAAGAGATCAGCCGCGCGCGCGCAGCGGATCTCGGGGGAGCGAAGGAACGCGCCGGTGGTCCGCTCGGCCAGGAGGCGAGGGGTCTTCGTCCAGGCGGGGTAGCCGCCGACGATCCGGTCGAGCGGGAAGCTCTCGTAGCAGGGGCGCATCGCGACCAGCGGCTCGACCGAGGAGCTGCGGACCCGCTCGAGCCAGCGCTCCGCAGGCTCGAGGGTGATGGGGTGGCCGCGCGCGATCAGGCGGGCCACCACCTCCGGCCAGGGGATCGGCTCCGGGTTGGCGAGGTGGAAGCTGCGCCCCACCGCGCGCGGCTGCCGGGCCAGGTCGGCGATGACCTCGGCCACGTAGTCAACGGGGACCATGTCGAGCACCACCTCCACGTCCGGGGCCCAGCCGAGCTGCACGCAGCCGGCGATCGACGCGGCGATGATGTCTGACGCCGACCAGGCCCCGGTGTCGCTGGCCCCGGCGATGTAGGGCATCCGATACACGACCACCGGAAGCCCGCGCGCCTGTGCGGCCTGCACCAGCTGATCGGCGACCCACTTCGCCTGGATGTAGCCGAGCTGGAAGCCGCGCCGGCGTAGGTAGGGGGCATCGATCACCTCGCGGCTGTGCTCGTGGACGGGGCCTCCGTCGAAGCCGCCGTAGCCCTCGATCTGGGCGAGGGCGCCCAGGCTGGAGATGTGGTGGACCACCTTGGGCCGCCCCGCGGCGGCGAAGCGGAGCACGTCCCGCGTGCCGTCGACCACGGCGGGGACGAGGCGGTCGTAGGGGAGCACCCAGCTCACCGGCGCGGCGGCGTGGACGACCGCGTCGGTGCGCTCCGCCAGGCCGCGCCAGGTCGCCTCGTCCAGGCCCATCGAGGGGCGGGTCAGGTCACCGGGGATCACCTCCACGCCGTCCAGCAGCTCCTCGGCGGGGAGGCGGTAGCGGAGCAGGTTCTGCTTGATCCGCTCGCGCCCGGCGGCCGGATCCCCGTCCGGGGCGCGGACCAGCAGCGCCAGCCGGGCTCGGGTGTGGTGGCGAAAGGCGCGGAGGAGGAAGGCGCCGAGGAAGCCGGTGGCGCCGGTGAGGAAGACCTGCTCGGGGCAAGCGATCGCCGCGTCCTGGACCGGCGTGGGGAGCGGGCGGATGTCGTCGGGGAGCCGCGCGTCGGCGATCAGCCGGGAAGGCTCGATCCGCACGGCCCCGGTGTCACCGCCGAAGACGAGCCGCTCGTAGAGCCGTCCCGGCGGCTCGACGGGCTCTTCGCTCGCGTCGGGAGCGGGCTCACCGGGCTTCGCCTGGGCCCCCTGTGCACGCCCGCAGCGGACGGCGGTCAGCGGGACCGTGGTCGGGGAGAGGGCGAGCGCGCGCGCGCAGCGGCCCAGGTCCGCGCGGGGAAGGAGGGTGAGCTGGAGCCCGTGCTCTGCGGCCGCGACGCCCAGCGCCTGGAGCAGCGCGCCCGCCTGCAGCGTGGCCAGGCGGTCCCCGGAGGCGCCAAAGATCGGCGCGATCGCCTCTCGCTCGGCGGCCAGCACCAGGGTGCAGGCACCTGGCTCGCCTGACCCAAAGGCGTCTCGCTCAGCCGCGTCCAGGGCGGCTTCGGGGGTCAGCTCGAGCAGCGAGTGGTAGACGGGGTGGTGGTAGTAGGTGCCTGGCTCGAGCCCCTCGACCCCCTTTGGCTCCGCGCGGCAGTAGGCCTGGACGGCGTGTAGCCCCTCGACATCCGGGGTGCGATAGGCCGGCGCGCCGCCTTGGACGGCCTGGCGAAGGGTGGCGAGGAGCCCCCCGAGCTGGTCCAGCGAGATCGTCCCGGGGGCGATGCGTCCGCGCCAGACGGCGAGCTGCGAGCGGGTGGGGAGCGGTCCGGGGAGCCGCCGCGAGCGGCGTGCGTCGTCGCCGGTACGGATGCCGCGCTGGAGCTGGGCGAAGCCCGGGTCGGCGGGGCGGCTCGGCTCGGCGGGCGCGTCCGAGCTGCCCGCCTGGAGCCTGCGCCAGCGCTCATACTGCGTGACCAGTGCTCGAACGCTAGGCTGCGCGAGGAGCTCCCGCGCGGGAGGCGTGAAGCCGTAGGTCTTCTTCAGCGCGGCCGTCAGCTCGACCAGCGTCAGCGAGTCGAGCCCGAGGGCGAGGAGGTCGTCGTCAGGGCCCGGCGGCGGCTTCTCCAGCAAGCGCCCGATCAGCTCCGCGAACGCGCCGAAGAGCCCCTGCTGCGCGCCGCTCCCTTCGCGGTCGGGCGTCGAGGAGTTGGCGATCTCGCTCGCCGCGCGCTCCGGCGCGACCATCCCGACCATCCCGGCCGCGCTGGTCTCCAGGACCGAGAGCTTCTCCGCCAGGAACAGGCGCCGCGCCTCCGCCCGCCGGATCTTCCCGCTCGAGGTCTTCGGCATCGTCCGCGCCGCGATGGCCACGAAGGCGTGCACCAGGACATCGTGCCGAAGCGCGATGGCCTCTCGCACGGCCGGCCGCAACCCCGCCACGTCCCCGCGCGAGGGATCGACCTCCGCCACGATCACCAGCAGCTCCGTGTCCGGCCCGTCGATCGAGAAGGCCGCCACGCTCCCCGGGCGCACCGTCGGGTGCGCGTCTTGTACGGTCGCTTCGAGGTCGTGCGGGTGGTGGTTTTGTCCGCGGATGATGATCAGGTCCTTCACCCGCCCGGCGAAGAAGAGATCGTCCCCGTGGAAGAAGCCCAGGTCGCCGGTCCGCAGCATCGGTCCGGCGCCGTCCGTGGTTCGGGCGCCGAAGGTCTCCAGCGTCGCGTCGGGGCGGTTCCAGTAGCCGTCCGCGACCGCCGGCCCCTCGTACCAGAGCTCGCCGACGCGGCCCGGACTGCACGGGACGCGGGTCTCCGGGTCCACGATGTACATCCGCGACCCCGGCCCAGGCTGGCCCAGCGCGACAATCGGGACCCCGTCCGGGGCCACCACCACGCGCCCCTCACGTAGGGCCGCCGCATCGAAGCGCTCCACCCTTGGCGGCCGGCCCCAAAAGTGGACGCTCAGCTTCACCGACGCCTCCGCCATCCCGAAGGACGGCATCAGGGCTTCGGGCCGCAGCCCCTGCTCGCCGAACACGGCGAGGAAGCGCTGCAGCGTCGCCTCTCGCACCGGCTCCGCTGCGTTCATCGCCGAGCGCAGGCAGGAGAGGTCGAACTGCCCGTCGCGGGCCGGGTCGTAGCGGCGCAGCACCAGCTCATAGGCGAAATTCGGCGCCGCCGTGTGCGTGGCTCGAACTCGATCGATCGCGCGTAACCAACGCACTGGCCGCTCGATGAACGCGGCGGGCGTCATCCCCCAGGTGGAGAAGCCGAGGAAGATGCCGCCCAGGAGCGCGTAGATGAGCCCCATGTCGTGGTAGTGCGGCAGCCAGGTGACCTGCGACGAGTCCGGGCCCATCCCCACCGACCAGGCGGTGTCGCGCACCGTGTGTTCGAGCTGCCTGTGCGTCACCCGCACGCCCTTGGGCACGCCGGTGCTCCCCGACGTGTACTGCACCAGCGCCAGGTCGTCCGGCGACGGCAGCTCCGTGCAGGGAGCGGCCCCCTGAGCGTCGGATAGCTCCAACATCTGGATCGCCGGGTCCAGCGCGGTCTCCAGCGCGCGGTGCAGCTGTGGCCCGATCAGCATCGCGGCGGCCCCACAGTCGCCGGCGATGGCGGTGAGCCGCGGCAGCGTCCGCTCCGGACGCGAGGGATCGAGGGTGGTCGCCGGCACCGGCACCACGCCACCCGCCACGCAGCCAAGGAAGGCCTGGAGGAAGTCGAAGCCGTCGGCGTACTGGAGCAGCACCCGCTCACCGCGCAACCCGAGCGCGCGCAGGTGGCCACCCAGGCGCAGCGCCACGTCTGCGAGGTCGGCGAAGGTGATGCGCCGCCCGTCGCCCTCATCCCCGTCGAGCCAGGTCAGCGCCGTCCGATCCGGCTGCTCGCGCGCGTGGGCGAGCAACGCGTGCAGCACCGTCGGGGCGCCGATGGGTGGAAACGGGCCAGGGTGGGTGTGGGCCGGTTCGTATGTGAGCATCGGTGAGGCAGGCTGCGGCCTCGTGAGCTGTGGAGAGCCCGCGGCCGCGGCCGCGGAACTTTGCACAATTATGAGGGCGAGGGAAAGGCCGTCGCGCCGTCGCTTCGCCCTAGTTGGAGTTCGCGCGGTCGTCGTAGACCACGCAACGGCCGCGCGCACGAAGACACGAACATGATGCAATCGTGGTCAGGCGCGCTCTCGCTCAGGGAAGAACGACGAGGTCGGCCGCGTGACGGGGGGCGACCTCGTAGGTCTCTTCGTACTGCGCGACCAATCCCACGACCTCGACCGAGTCACCGATCGTCAACCCGGTCGTGTCGATGACTCCAACCTCGTCGACCAGGTGGATGAATACCTGGATTTCGCCCGAGCCGTCGTCGACATGGAGCTTGAGCCCATAGGGCGAATCGTCTTCCAGTTCTTGGCTCACGGTTCCGCTGATTTTGACCAGCAGCCCCTCGAGGTCTTCGTCGATGTCGCCGGTCGCCGCGTCCATGGGGGCGACCGTTTGTCCACCGTCGAACGAGACGATGTCCCCAGCGGTAGCCTCGATCACACGCAATTGGTTCATCTGCCCGAGCACACCCGTCACCTGCACGGTGGTGTCGAGCGGGAAATCCATGGCGTCGGAGGTCTTGATATAGATACCTCCGCTGGGGTCCTGGATGGCGAATCCAAGCTCGCCCGTCGCAGAGTTGAAGGTCCCCGGCGCTACGGTTGTGTCGCCCTCGACGGTGACGGTCATGCCGTCGCTTTGCGCGCGCGCTTGCGCGATCGAGATCACTTCCGCGTCGCCCGAGGTCTCTTCGGTACCCGAGGTCTCTCCGGTACCCGAGGTCTCTTCGGTACCCGAGGTCCCCGAGGTGTCGTCGTCGGCAGCGCCGCCTGTACACGCGGTCGCGACGAGCACAAAGCCGCCAAGGATCGGAGCGAGAAAGCTAAAAAAGGGGGATGTCGGGCTTTGCTGAGAAATCCTCATCCGGCCGGTGTATCCCTTTCGATCTTGGTCGACAAGTGTTTGCTGCCGAGCTCGTCGCCTCGCCTCTGATTGGGGCGATCCCACAGCAAGATGGTCTCCGAACTCTTCGCAGCGCGAGGGCGAAGCTCGACTTGCCTGCGCCGACCAGTCCGAGGACGAGCAGCCCGTGGTGCAATGCATCGTGTCGCCTCGCTTGGTCTTTTCGCCGAGGGCTTTGTCGCCAAAACTTGCAGTACGCCCGGTACAGCGGCGTTTTGGCTTCGCGCCCTCGGCGAACATTCCGGCGCGAGGCGACACGATGCATTGCACCACGGGCTGCTAGCCCTTGCGGGTCAGGATCGCAACCGCACGATCGATGTCGCCGCCCGCCGCGATCGCCAGGATCGAGTCGCCGACGCCGACGCAGGTGTCCCCGCGTGGGATCTCGAGCGAGGTCGAGCCCGCGCGCCGCAGCCCGATCAGCAAGCAGTCCCGGGGAAATTTCCGATTCGTCGCGATCTCTGACACCCGTCGCCCGGCGCACCAGCTGCCCGCGAGGACCGGGACCGAGAAGATCTGCGCGGCGTCGTCTCCGATCGACACGATCTCCTCGACGCTCGGGTGCTCGACGTGGAGCACGACCTGGTTGCAGAGCATGCGCGTGGATCGGATCAGGTGGGTGACGCCCGCGACCTCGTAGGCCGACGCGTAGGACACGTCGCGGAGCCGCCCGATGATGCGCTCGATCCCGAGGCTGCGACCGAGCAGCGCGCAGGCGATGTTGTCGGCGTCGCTCGGCATCGCGGTGATCAGCAGCGCCGCCCGCTCGCCGCCCGCGTCGCGCAGGACGTGGAGGTTGGTGGCGCCGCCGTGGACGGTCACCGCCCCGATCTCGGCGTAGATCGAGTCGCAGGCGTACTTGTCGTGATCGACGACGACCACGTCGTGGCGCCGATCGATCAGCGCCGTCGCGACCTCGCGCCCGAGCGCCCCGCCGCCCGCGATGATGACGTACATCGCGGCGAACCCTAGCAGACTCTAGCAGCCCGTGGTCCAATGCCTCGCGGCGCCTCGCTTGGCCTTTTCGCCGAGGGCTTTGTCGCCAAAACTTGCAGTACGCCCGGTACAGCGGCGTTTTGGCTTCGCGCCCTCGGCGAACATTCCGGCGCGAGGCGACACGATGCATTGCACCACGGGCTGCTAGCGGGTCCACGCGCGCGGGCTCAGGAGCACGACCAGCGGCAAGATCTCCAGGCGCCCGGCCAACATTGCGACCATCCACGTCAGCTTGACGGCGGGGTCGAGGGCGCGCATCTCGGGGATCGTGATGTAGCAGGGCCCGATGTTGTTGAGCGCCGAGCTCACGCCCGAGAAGGCCTGCCAGCCGTCGTGGGCCGAGAGCAGGGTCGTCAGCAAGGTCCCGAGGGCGAGCAGGCCCAGCCACGCGATCGCGAGCCCGACGACCCGCGCGAGCTCGGCCTGGTCGACGGCGTGGTGCTCGATGACCACGGGCGTGGTCGCGCCTTGGGGCAGCGTCAGGCGGCGCAGCTCGCGGGTCATGATCTTGGCCAGCAAGACCACCCGCGCGAGCTTGAAGCCGCCCGAGGTCGAGCCCACGCAGGCGCCGAAGATCATCAAGAGCAAAAACAGCGCCTTGGCCGTGCTCGCGAAGAAGGGCCCGGCGATGTCGACGGTCGCGAAGCCGGTCGTGGTCGCGATCGCGAGGGTCGTGAACAGGCTCGTGCGCACGCCTGCCTCGATCCGCGCGGCCCAGCCCGGCCCCGCCGCGTGGGTCGTGACGAGGCCGTCGGCCGCGAACATCCCGGTCCCGCGCTGCCACTGCTCGAACACGAGCAGCCCGAGCACAGCGATCAACAGCCCGAACCAGACCCGGATCTCGACCCCGTCCCACAGGGCCCGAACCTCGCCCCGCGCGAGGCGATAGTGGATGACGAAGCTGGTCCCGCCCGCGGCCATGCCCGCGATCACGACCCACTCGATCCACCGCGGGCTGACCCCGCTCAGGTCCGGGTCGCGCCAGTAGCCGACGCTCGCGTCGTGGGTCGAGAACCCGCCCGTCGACATCGTCGTCAGCGCGTGGGTGATCGCGTCGAACCACCCCACGCCGCCGAGCAGCAGCCCGAGCGCGACCAGGATCGTGAGCCCGAGGTAGACCAGCGCGAACAGCTGCAAGGTCCGAAAGGGGCCCGGGACCGGCCGGCTCGCGCGGATCTTGTGGGCCTCGGTCCCGCCGAAGCGGTGGGCCAGGGCCGGGCTCCGGGTCACGGCCACGAACAAGCTGAGGATCCCGACGCCGCCGATCCACTGGCTGAGCGCGCGCCACAGCAGCACGCTCGCCGGCATCGCGTCGAGGCCCTCGAGCAGCGTGATCCCGGTCGTCGTGAACCCGCTGACCATCTCGAAGCTCGCGTCGAGGAGCGTGGAGTCGAGCAGCACGCACAGCGGGACCGCGCCGATGACCGAGGCCAGGATCCAGGCGAGCCCGCACACGAGCATCGCCTGGACCTCGTCGAGGCGGACCGCCTCGGTCCGCCACCAGGTCAGCGCGCCGACGGTCGCGGTCGCCAGCGCCGGGGCGCCAAAGGCCCGCGCGAGCAAAGCCGCGGGCTCGCCGAGCAGCCAGCCGACGAACCCGGTCACGAGCATCGCCGCCGCGAGCAGCAGCAGGACCAGACCGAGGGCGTGAGCCACCGCGGCGGCCGTGCGTAGGCGCGGACGCATCGGGGGTAGGGTAGCCGTCGAGGGGGTGAGGAAAAAAAGTGGAAGCGAGGCGGCCGAGAGGATCGTAAGCCGGGTTTTGTCCCTGAGCTCGTTGCCTCCCTCAGGTGGTGATCATTCTTCTACGCGGCACTACCCGGGATAGGGCGGGCCACCCCTCGTCGCGGGCCCGAAGACCCGCGACACATCCCTGTTCGGCCTTGCTCCGAGTGGGGTTTACCGTGCGACTCCCGTCACCGGGAGCCCGGTGCGCTCTTACCGCACCCTTTCACCCTTACCGGCGCGAACGCCGGAGGTTTGCTTTCTGTGGCACTTTCCTGCGGGTCACCCCGACTTGCATTTCGCAAGCACCCTGCCCTGTGGGGCCCGGACTTTCCTCGATCTGCGAGCTCCCGAGGGAGCCCCGACCGCGATCACCTCAGCCTCTCGACCGCCTTGCTTCCGCCGCGCTATGTAGCACGGACAGCGCCTCGTTACACATGACAGTGACGCGCTCTGGGCCGCGCTGGGTTGTTCAGCCGGGCGTACTGCAAGTTTTGGCGACAAAGCCCTCGGCGAAAAGGCCAAGCGAGGCGGCGCGAGGCATTGCAGCCCGGGCTGCTAGACTGCTCCGGATGTCCCCACGACCTTGGCTCGGACCGACCCTGCTGGTCGCGCTAGGCACGAGCTTGACCCTGTTCCCGGGCAACGGCGGGGCGACGATCGCCGAGCAGCGCGCCCGGCTCCCGCCGCCCGCCGCGTGCAAGGACCCGGTCAGCGGGGTGTGGCAGTCGCACTCCTTCAACGAGATGTACCAGGAGTGGGGTCGCTTCACGCTCACGATCCGCCGCGTCGAGGGCAGCGAGACGGCGCTCGAGGGCGAGATCGTCAACGAGAGCTGGTACGGGCCCAAGACCGAGAAGGTCCGCGGGCCCTGCGTCGGGCGCCTGCAGTACATCGTCTCGATGGAGGCCCGGGGCGAGTACGTCGGCGAGACCGTCAAATTCCAGGGCATCAACTGGAAGATGGAAGATGCGCTGTGCTCCGTGGACGGGAGCTTCGGCTACAACCTCGACCGCTTCTCGGGCGTGATCGACCACGAGATCCAGGAATTCCAGTCGATCAACAACGACGGCGGCCGCTACATCGACGTGCCCACGGTGTTTCGCCGGGTCTCGTGCGACGACCGCGAGGAGCTCGCGCCCCGCGTCACGATGGCTCCGCCGCCGCTCTACCCGCCCGAAGAAGAGCGCGGCTGCGGGGTGTTTTAGACCCCCGCAGGCACCCTGCACTTTGGCGCCGCGCGGGCCGCTACTCGCCGGCGGAGGGCGCGGCTTTGGGCTTGGTCTCTTCGGGCTTGTCCTCGTCGGGGAACAGCCCGCCCCAGTACAGCATCCGCCCGCAGCTCTCGCACAGCGCGATGATCTCGGCGTTGCGCAGCGCCACGTAGGTCTGGTGGGCCACGGCCATCTTGCAGGCGGTGCACCGACGATCGCGGACGGCGACGAAGCCGATGCCGCCGCCGCGCTTGCGCACGCGCTCGTAGCGGCGCAGGTGCGGCTTGTCGATCTTCTCGGTCAGGCTGCCGCGGTTGCGGCGGGCCTTCTTGTAGCTGCGCGTGAGCTTGGCCTCGATCTTCTCCAGCCGCTCGAGCTCGGCGCGGACGCTCTCGCGTAGGTCCGAGAGCCCGCCTTCCATCGCCTTGATCCGGGCCTCGGCCTCGGCGATCGCTTCGTCGATGCCGCCGATCTCGGTCTGGCGCTTGTCGGCGAGGCGGCGGGTCGAGTCGAGCTCGCGCTGGGCAGCGTTGAGCTCGCGCGGGGTCTTGACCTGGGAGATGCGCGTCCGGCTGCTGCGGATCTGCTCGCGCTCCTCCTCGAGCTGCCGCTCCTGATCCATGCGGAACGAGCGGCTGGTGTCGAGCTTGTCGAGCTCGGTCTGGAGCATGGCCTCGAGTTTCTCGAGGTCGCGCTCCATCTCTTGTTTGCGGCGGGGGATCGCGCCGAGCTTGCGCTCGATCGACACCAGCCGACGGTCCTGCGTCTGCAAGCGGTGGAGCGCCTCGATCTGATCCTTCATCAAGTCTTTCGTGCCTTTGGTGGAGGGTGCCCGGACTTGCACACGGGCGTCAGTTGACGATCGCGTGTTCGAACGGGAGTAGGCCCACCAGGGCTCGAACCTGGGACCAGCCGGTTATGAGCCGGCCGCTCTAACCGACTGAGCTATGGGCCCGTGGGACGAACGATAGGGAGGGCGGTCGGTCCAGTCAAACCCTGGCGCCGATCGGGCCGGTGGGGAGCGCGGGAGCGAGGTCCGACGCCGACGCCCAGAAGCACCCCGCGGGTCGGCCGTCTGCGCCCGGGCAAAACCCGGATTTCGCGCCCCCCCTCCAGGTCCGCGGAGTTTGCGCGGGTGCAGGCGCAGCGTGGGAATTCCCCGCGCCTCGCACTACCCTGCGCTTGTCGATGGCACCTCCGAGGAGCACGCGCTGGATGTTGATCTCGCGCCCGGTGATCGGGCCGGTCCTCGACGGCGGCCCGGCGCTCTTGCGCGAGCTGATCCCGGCCTTGCCCGACGGGCCCTGCGACTACTTCGGCGACCACCGACGCCCGCTGCGTGCGCGCAGCCGCGGCGACCACCTGCTTCGGGTCCCGCGCTTGCCGGGGAGCCGGGGCGCGGAGGTGCTCGAGCGCGCGGCGATCGGCGCGGCCCTGCTCGCGCGCGAGCGTCGGCGCCAGCCTGTTCATTTGTTCTTCGCGCCCGGGCGCCTGACCGAGCGGGTCGCGGCTGGCATCGTCGCAACCCCGGCCCCGCTGTCGAGCTCGACGAGCCTGGTCGCGCGCGCGAGCAGCGGGGCGCGCTCGCTGTTCGGGGTCGCGTCCTCGATGTTGCGCGGGCGCAGGCGCGGCCACGACCGCCCGGCCCCCGTCCTCCAGACCCTGACCTGCGCCGCCGGGCTCGAGACCTGCGCGCACTTGCTCGAGGTCCTCGATGGCGTCGTCGCGCTGTCGAACCACACCCGCGATCGCCTGATCCACAGCGGCGTCGCGGCCGAACGCGTCCATCGAATTTATCCAGGGGTCGAGGTCTCGGGGGCGGCGGCGATCGAGAACCCGGCGGCGCTGCAGCGGCGCCGGGCGGTGCTCTACGCGGGCGAGCTCGACGCTGGCGCGGCCGACCGCCTGATCGAGCTGGCGCGGACGCTGTCCGAGCCGGCGCTGCGCGGGTGGAAGCTGATCGTCGCCTGCCGCCCGGACCAGATCATCGAGCGTGACGAGCGGACCCGCCTCGGCCGCGAGCTCGCGGGCGCGATCGGGGCCGGCCGCGTGGAGCTCTACGGCGAGGTCGAGGACATGGGCGCGCTCCAGCGGCGCTGCGCGATCCAGCTGTTCGTGGCCGACGAGGTCCACCGCCGCGTCGACCTGCCCTTCGTGCTGCTCGAGGGGCTGCGCGAGGGCCTGGCCCTGGTCGCGCTCGATCGGGCGCCGATCCGCGAGCTGTTCACGACCGCCGATCAACGCGGGCGCGAGGTCGGGGCCCGGGTCGATCCAACCCTCGGGCCCTCGGGCATGGTCAAGGCCGTGCACGAGCTCGCCGACCACCCCGAGCAGCTGCTGGCGATGTCGCACGACTGCGTCGGCCTGGTCCGCGACGCGTTCTCGGCCGCGCGCATGGGGGCCGACTACGCCGCCCTCCACCGCGACGTCCTGCGTCGCTACTCGTAGTCGCTGCTCGCCGTCGGGCCGGGGAGGTCGGGCCGGGGAGGTCGGGCCGGGGGCGCGCGGCTCAGCCTTTTGCGAGCCGGTCGATCTCGGTCTGGGCCAGGGTCACGTGGGGCAGGCCGCGGTAGAGGCTGCCGACGTCGCGCTGGGGCCCGCCCGTGTCGTGGGGCTCGTGGGGGATGTCTTCGCCCGAGGTCGGAGGCTTCACGAAGCCGGCGTCGACGGCGATCATCAGGCGCCCGGTGCAGGTGCAGGGGTTCTCGCGGTCGACGTGGAAGCAGCGCGGCGCGAGGTAGTCTTCGATCCGCTTGCGCGCCCGCGTGAGCCGGACCCGGTAGGCGCTCTCCTTGATCCCGAGGATCTCGGCCGCCTCCTTGGGCGAGAGCCCGACGAGGTCGGTGAGCACGAAGGACAGGCGCACCCCCGGCGGCAGGCAGCCGAGGACAGAGGTCAGGCAGGTCCGCTTGAGCTCCCACAGCATCAGGTGGACCTTGCTCGGGTCGTCGCCCATGCCGACGTTGCTCAGATCGATCGGCCGGGTGATGTCCGAGCGCAGGATCGTGTCGAGGGACTCGAAGCTGTGCTCCGAGCGCCGCCCGAGGTTCTCCTCCATGGTCCGCGCCATCATCCCGAGCAGCGTGCGCCCGGGGTCGCCGTCGTGGAGCAGCTTCTGGTCGTCGAGCTTTGCGACCTGCTGGCTGAGCTCCTCGAGGAAGCGCGCCGCGTCGCGGCGGGCGCCACACATCTGGTAGGCGAAGGCGTAGAGCTTCGGCAGCTCTTGGTTCAGGAGCTCCCGAACGGTCTGAGGCGGGCTCGACATCTCCGCGAGGTTATCACTCTTTGGCGTGTGCCGGATTATTGGGCAGGCTCACGCTGTCAGCCGCGCTTCAACCCCGTCCCAAAATTTCGCTTGCATGGTCGCGTCGCCTTCGAGGCCGCCGAGTCGGTTGACCTCTTGCATCCCCGTCGGGCTCGTGACGTTGATCTCGGTCAGGTAGGGGCCGATGACGTCGATGCCTGCGAACAGCTGACCGCGCTCGCGCAGCCACGGGCCCACGACCGAGCAGATCAGCCACTCCCGCTCGTTGAGCTCGGTGGCGATGCCCTGACCGCCGGCATGGAAGTTATCGCGCAGCTCGCCCGCGGCCGGGACCCGTAAAACCGCGCCGATCGGCTCGCCCTCGACGAGGAGGATGCGCTTGTCGCCGACGCTGGCCTCGGGGATGAACTGCTGCGCGACGGTCCAGCGGGTCTCGTCGGCGGTCGCGATCTCGAGGATCGTCGAGAGGTTCGGATCGCCGTGCGCAGCTCGCAAGATCTCCTTGCCGCCGTAGCCGAGCAGCGGCTTGACGATCATCGACCCGCCCATGTCATCGAGGGCAGCCCGCAGATCCGAGATCTTCCGGAGCAGGCGCGTGTCCGGGATCAACTGGGGAAACTCGAGCATGCTCAGCTTCTCGTTGAGGTCGCGCAGGCCCGCGGGCTTGTTGAGCACCAGGGTGTCGGCGCGATCGAGGATCCACGTCGCCGCGATGAAGCTCGCGTCGACCGGCGGATCCTTGCGCATGAACACGACCGCGAAGGAGCTCAGCGGGCGCGGCTCGGGCTCGCCGCGGTCGACCAGGGGCGCGAGCGGCTCGTCGCTCGCGGGCCCGAGCGCGCGGGCGTGGGCCCAGGCCTGGCTGCCGCGCAGCGCGAGCCCGTCGAGGGTCGTGTAGAAAGGTCGGTGACCCCGACGCAGCGCCTCGGTGATCATCACGTAGCTCGTGTCCGCGTGGGGGTTGATCGACGAGAGCGGATCGAGAACGAACAGGACGTCAGCCATGCGCCGTGACCATAATTGAAAAACTGGTCGAGACACGTCCCCGGGTTTTGCGCCTGTGGATGACCTGTGGACGACGCACTTGATCTGGCCCCGATCTCGCGGGCGGTTGTGTCGACCACCGAGCTTGGCGAACATCAACCTCCTCCTGAGCCGGCTCGTTTTTTTGGGGCCGGGTCCTACCCAGGCATACTTGTAGGCCCCGTGACTACATCTGACCCCAGCGACATCAACCCGGGCGCCACGGCTTGTGCGCGCGAGCTCTTGGGGCCGACCTGGCCTCGGGTTCGCCGCATCCCGCTCATCCGCCGTGAGATCCGCGAGTCCCTGTCCGACAACGCGCTCGAGATCCTATTTTGCTCGGCCGAGCTGCTGCTCGAGGGCGACCGCGATCTCGAGGCCAGGGGCCGACGGCTCGACGACGTCGACCGCGCCTACGCGACTGTGATGCTGACCTTGGACCTGAGCCAGAGCGCGTCGCTCTTGCGCGAGCCCGCCGACGAGGCCACGGCCCAGCGCGTGGCCGAGCTGATGCGGGGCAGCGACTCGGTCCGACGGCGGCTGATCGCGCTCGCGCGGCCGAAGCTCGCCGAGCTGTTCGACGCCGC
Source organism: Enhygromyxa salina (assembly GCF_002994615.1). Lineage (GTDB taxonomy): Bacteria > Myxococcota_A > Polyangia > Nannocystales > Nannocystaceae > Plesiocystis > Plesiocystis salina_A. Next base: position 72,262 of record NZ_PVNK01000166.1, read on the forward strand.
GCCGCGCTCGCTGAGGATCGAGCTGCTCCCGGTCGTGCGGGTGTCGGGCGCGACCATCCTGATCGATGGCGACGCCGTGGTATCGCTGTCGTCCAAGGCGTCCAAGGCGTCGAAGGTGTCCACGATGGCCGCGGTGGCCAAGGTCGCGAAGGTGCAGGGATGAGCGAGGCACGCAAACGAGTCGAGGTCGAGGCTTCGAACGACAACGCCGAGCACCTCTACACCGTCGCGGAGGTCGCGCGTCTGTTCGAGCTGCCCGAGAGCCGGGTGCGCTACTGGTCACAGACCGGGTTCATCTCTCCGTCGATCCGCCGGGGCGCGCGGCGCTTTTACACCTTCAAAGATCTGATCTCGATCAAGGTCGCCAAGGAGCTGCTCGACGCCGGCCTGCCGCTGCAGCGGGTCCGTCGCAGCCTCGACGCCCTGCGCTACCACCTCCCGCGCGTCGACTCTCCGCTCGCCCGCCTCCGGATCCGCAGCGACTCCGATCGGATCCTGGTCGAGGACGGCGACACCACCTTCGAAGCGACGACCGGGCAGCTGCTGCTCGACTTCGACGTCGACAAGCTGCGCGACCGCGTGGCCGAGGTCCTGACCTTGCCGTGGGTCGGCGCCGATCAGGTCGAGCCCAGCCTCGGGCCGGCCAGCGCCTACGTGGCCTTTCAGCGCGGCCTCGAGCAAGAAGAGCAGTGGGACGGGGTGACGCTCGGCTCACCGCGCTTCGTCGCCGCGGTCGCGGCCTACGAGCAGGCCGTCGAGCTCGACCCCAGCTTCGCGGCCGCGTGGACCAACCTCGGGAGCCTGTTGGCGTTCACCGCCGACCTCGACCGCGCGCGCGACTGCTTCGACCAGGCCCTGCAAAACGACCCCGATCAGCCCGAGGCCCAGTGCAACCTCGCCGAGCTCGCGCTGCGCTCGGGTGAGGTCGAGCTCGCGATCAGCGGCTTTCGCCAGGTCTTGCGCAGCGAGCCCGACCAGCTCGAGGCCCACTACGGCCTCGCGCGGGCCCTGCTCGAGGTCGGCGGCAAGGGCCAGGCGCTCGCGCACCTCGAGCGCTTCAGCGTCGGCGTGCAGCGCTTGCCTCCGACCGAGCGCAACCGCGAGCTCGAGCAGCGCCAGCGCCAGGTGCAGCGGGTCATCGTGCTGCTGCGCCAAGAGCTGGGCTGAGGGGTGAGCGCTCAGATCCCGGGGCCGAGCGCCAGCCGCGAGGCCCAGGGATCCTTGTCTGTCGCGCGCTCTTCACTGTCGAGCTCCAGGTGTCGGGGCCGCTTGAGTCGCGCCGCCCGGCGCCGTATGGGTTGCCCGTGCCCGAGCAAAGCCGCGACGTCGCCCCCGGCCCCGAGCTTCGAGTGGTCCGCACCGCCAGCGGCGAGCTGCTCGAGGTGCCCGAAGGCTGGGAGCTGCTGCCGCCCGGCGACGCGGGCCTGACCCGACGCGTGAAGAAGGCCGGGCCGAGCTGGACGGTCAAGCAGCGCCGCGGCCGAAAGAGCTTCTCGCGCGGGGTCTGGGCCCCGCGCGAGCACATCGAGGTCGCGCGCCGTGAGCTCGAGGCCGAGCGGGCCAAGCCCGAGTACGGCCGTCGGCTCGAGGCCGGTCGCAAGCGCCGGGCGCGAGAGCAGGTCCGCTACGCCGACGCCTTCGAGGCCGCGATCCTCAGCTACCTGAACTTCGCCCCGCGTCACGCCGAGCTCGCCCAGCGGCTCGCGGCGGCGATCGCCGAGCACGCGGTGCCGGTCGGGAGCGGGACCGTCGCCCGGACCAAGCGGATCCCGATCGAGAACCGAGCCGAGGCCGCGACGATCGCGTGGCTGCGCCACCAGACCACGGGCTACGACTCGCTGAAGATCCCCCGCGTCAAGGGCATGCGCCGCGAGGTCCGGCGGCTGCTCGCCCAGCGCTCGCGCGAGCTGCTGGATCGCTACCGTCGCGGTCAGGCCGTCGCGGCCGACCAGTGCCCGCTCGAGCGCGGGCTGGCGGCGGCCTCTGACCTCCTCTGAGCCGCTCCACCGTCCTCGGCGCACGCGCGGCTGAGCGCAGCCACGCCGATGAACGAGCGAGACCCGCCGCAGACCGACGAAGCGCGTGCCGCATGAGCTGAGCCGCCTCGCCGCTCAATTTGGTCGCGGCGTGCGATAAACGAGGCCCGTGACCACCAACCCCAAGCGCGAGGCCGCGCGCCTGAGCGTCGAGCTCGAGGCCCAGCTGGTCCAGCGCCTCGTCCAGGAGTGGCGCGGCATCAACTACAGCTACTTCAAGGGCGCGCTGCGGATCCCGGTCATCCAGCTGTGCGATGCGGGTGAGCCGCTCGGGCGCTGGTGCAGCGAGCTGCGCAGCCTCGAGATCTCGCGGACCTTGGCCCTGGACTACGACTGGGGCGAGGTCCTCGAGGCCCTCAAGCGCGAGGTCGTGTGCCAGTTCATCGACGAGCGCCTGTCCGTCGCCGACGAGCGCCGCCACGGGCCGACCTTCCGCCGGATCTGCGCGCGCCTGGGCATCCGCACCCGCGCGCCCGGCCGCCCCCGCCCAGCGCGAGCGGGCGAGGAGCGCGACCCCACCAGTCGAGTCGTGAGCCGGATCCACAAGCTCCTCGCCCTCGCCCACAGCCCCAACCGCCACGAGGCCGAGACCGCGGCGGCGACGGCCCGGCGGCTGATGATCAAGTTCAACATGTCCGAGCTGTCCGACATCCACGGCGAAGCCAGGCCCGACCCCGGGCGCGCTCGCTACGGCTACCGCCACCTCGGCAACCCGTCCGCGCCGGTGCGGGAGCACGACCGGCGCCTGGCCAAGATCCTCAACGACTTCTTCTTCGTCGAGAGCGCCTGGTTACCGGTCTACCTGCCGCGGGTGGGCAGGCGCGGGAGCGTGCTCGAGATCTGCGGGCTCGAGGCCAACTTGCTCATGGCCGAGCACGTCCACGCCTTCGCCAACCGGACAGCCTCGCGCCTGTGGTCCGAGTACGCGCGGGCGACGGACCGCCGGTCCAATCGTGACCGCCAGGCCTACCTCGCGGGGGTGATGAAGGGCTTCGAGACCAAGCTCGCGGCCCAAGACCAGCAGCTCCAGGCCCAGGGCCTGGTCTGGGTGCCCGCGCCGGAGCTCGGCGTCTACTTTCGGCGGCGCAATCCCACGCTTCGCCACGTCCAGCCGGGCGACGCGGGCGGCTGCGAGGCCTACGAGCACGGCAGCCGAGCCGGGCGCGAGATCGTGTTGACGCCCCCGGTCGCCTCGGGCTCGGGCTCGGGGCCGGGCGCCGGGCCCAAGGCCCTCGGGCCCGGCGGGTGAGGTCAATCCCTCATTGTGTGCTCATCGAATTAACGCAATCAAAAATCACACGAGTTCGGCGTCCGTGGAAAGGGCACGACATCGCGGATGTTCTGCATCCCCGTCGTGTACATCAACATACGCTCGAAGCCGAGGCCGAAGCCGGCGTGGGGCGCGGTGCCGTAGCGACGCGTATCGAGGTACCACCAATAGGCCTCGGTCGGCAGCCCGGCCTCGGTGATCGTCTGGGCGAGGACGTCGTACCGTTCTTCGCGCTGCGAGCCGCCGATCAGCTCGCCGACGGTCGGGACCAGCAGGTCCATGGCCGCGACGGTCCGACCGTCGTCGTTGCGGCGCATGTAGAAGGCCTTGATCTCCTTGGGGTAGTCGGTCACGAACACGGGCCGGCCGACGATTCGCTCGGTCAGGCAGCGCTCGTGCTCGGCCTGGAGGTCGGCGCCAAAGAACACCGGGAACTCGAAGCTCTCGCCGCTGGCCGTGAGCCGCTCGATCGCCTCGGTGTAGGTCATGCGCTCGAAGTTGGCCTCGGCGACGTCGCGGAGCCGGGCGATGATGCCCTTGTTGATCCGCTGGTCGAAGAAGGCCATGTCCTCGGGGCACTTCTCGAGCACCGTGGTCAGCAGGTGGCGGACGAAGGCCTCGGCGAGGTCGCAGTCGTCGGCGAGATCGCAAAAGGCCATCTCGGGCTCGATCATCCAAAACTCGGACGCGTGCCGGGTGGTGTGCGAGTTCTCGGCCCGAAAGGTCGGGCCGAAGGTGTAGATGTCGGACATGCCGAGGGCGAAGGCCTCGCCGTTGAGCTGGCCCGAGACGGTCAAGAACGCGGGCTTGCCGAAGAAGTCCTGGCTGTAGTCGACGGCGCCCTGCTCGGTCCGCGGGGGCTGGTCGAGGTCGAGGGTCGTGACCCGAAACAGCTCGCCCGCGCCCTCGGTGTCGCTGGCGGTGATGATCGGGGTGTGGACGTAGGCGAAGCCACGGTCCTGGAAGAAGCAGTGAATCGCGTGGGCGAGCACGCTGCGGACCCGAAACACCGCGCCGAAGGTGTTGCTGCGGTTGCGCAGGTGCGCGACGGTGCGGAGGAACTCGAACCCGTGGCGCTTCTTCTGCAGCGGGTAGTCGGACGCGGCGGCGCCGAGGACCTCGACCTTGGTCGCGCGCAGCTCGACCTCCTGGCCCTTGGCCATCGACGCGACCAGGCTCCCGGTCACCGCGACCGCCGAGCCCGTGCTCAGGTGCCGGACCTCGTCGACGTTGGGCAGATCGTCACCGACCACGACCTGGATGCCCGACAAGTTGGAGCCGTCGTTGACGTTGAGGAAGGTGATCTGCTTGCTCTTGCGAATGGTCCGGAGCCAGCCCTTGACGACCACCGCGTCCTGCGGTGGGGTCAGCGCTAACACCGATGCGATCCGACGGCGGGGGCCCTGCATGGTGCGCGAGCCTACTCGATAGCGGCCCTTGGTCAATTGACCGTGTTGATTCGAATGTCCACGTCTGCCCCCCTTGGTCGGCCGAGCTCGCGCCCGCGTCGCCGCCCGCGGCGGGCACGAAGCCCGGGCGCCTCCCGCACTTGCGAGCTACCCTGCCTCCGTGACGCGGCGCGCCTGGGATGCGAGAGATAACACACTGGTCCCCGCTGCGTCGCGCTCACGCGAACGCCTCGCTTTTCGGCCTGGCGCTCCCTGAAGTAGAGTGCCGGGCCGCATCCACGGGCCTCAGAGAGCCGCAATGAACTCGACAACTGCAGAACACGGCAGCACGACCACGGCTGACGCCATTCGCGCGACCTTCCTCGATTTCTTCGCCGCTCGCGGTCACACGGTGGTGCCCAGCGCGTCGGTGATCCCCGCGGCGGATCCCACGCTGATGTTCGTGAACGCGGGCATGGTCCCGTTCAAGAACGTGTTCTCCGGCCAGGAGGCGCGACCGTACACGCGCGCGACCTCGTCGCAAAAGTGCATTCGGATCAGCGGCAAGCACAACGACCTCGACAATGTCGGCGTCACCGCTCGCCACCAGACCTTCTTCGAGATGCTGGGCAACTTCTCGTTCGGCGACTACTTCAAGGAAGAGGCGATTCACTCGGCCTGGGAGCTGCTGACCAAGGTCTACGAGATCCCCAAGGACCGGATCATCATCTCGGTGTTCAAGGGCGGCGACGGGTTCCCGGCCGACGACGAGGCGGCCGAGATCTGGCGCAAGATCACCGGGTTCGGCGACGACCGCATCGTCCGCCTCGGCCTCGCCGACAACTTCTGGTCGATGGGGGACACCGGGCCCTGCGGCCCCTGCTCGGAGATCCACGTCTACCAGGGCAACGATCTCGACGTCAGCAGCTTCGGTCAGGAGGTCACGATCGACGGCGTCGGCTGGACCGAGCTGTGGAACCTGGTGTTCATGCAGTTCGACCGCGCGAGCAAGGGCGCGCCCGTGACCGAGCTGCCCTCGCCCTGCATCGACACGGGCATGGGCCTCGAGCGGGTCGCCTGCGTGCTCCAGGGCGTGATGTCGAACTACGACACCGATCTGCTCCGGCCGCTCGTCGAGAAGGTCGCGACGCTGTCGGGCAAGCCCTACCAAAGCAGCCGCTCGCACGACGACGTTGCGATGCGGGTGATCGCCGATCACGCCCGGGCGACCGCGTTCTTGATCGCCGAAGGGGTGATGCCCGACAAGCAAAAGCGCGAGTACGTCCTGCGTCGGGTGATGCGTCGGGCGATCCGCCACGGCCACCAGCTCGGCATCGCCCGGCCCTTCTTGCACGAGGTCGCGGGCGAGGTCGTCGATCGCATGGGCGCGGTCTACCCCGAGCTCGTCGACCGCCGCGGCCTCATCGAGCACGTCGTCGAGGACGAGGAGGTCCGGTTCCGCGCGACGCTCAAGCGCGGCGTCAAGATCTTGAACGAGCGCTTCGCCGAGCTGCGGTCTCGCGGCGAGCAGACCTTGCCGACCAGCGCCGCGGCCGAGCTCTACTCGACCTACGGCTTCCCCCTCGATCTGACCGAGGTCATCAGCGCCGAGTCGGGGTTCACGGTCGACGTCGAGGGCGCCCGGGCGATCGTCCACGAGGATCACGAAGGCGACGGGCCGATCGATCCAAACGCCGCGGTCGACTCGGTCTATCACCAGGTCAACCAGGCCCCGGCGAGCTTCATCGGCTACGAGTCCGAGGTCGGCCACAGCACGGTCACCGCGATCGTCCGCGTGAGCGTTGACGCCGAGGGCGAGGCCAAGCCGACGCTCGCGGCCGTCGAGCGGGCTGGGGTCGGTGAGACGATCGACCTCGCCGTCGCCCAGACGCCCTTCTACGCCGAGTCCGGGGGCCAGGTCGGCGACGTTGGAACGATCCGCGCGCCCGGCCTGCGGATCGCCGTGACCGACACCCACACGCCGCTGCCCGGGCTGATCCTCCACCGCGGCGTCATCGAGGAGGGCAGCGTCGAGCTCGGGCAGGAGCTCGAGCTCGCGGTCGACCACGCGTCGCGGGCGGCGACCCGGCGCAACCACTCGGCGACCCACTTGCTGCACTGGGCCCTGCGCGAGGTGCTCGGTGAGCACGCCTCGCAAAAGGGCTCGCGCGTGGGCCCCGACGTGCTGCGCTTCGACTTCACCCACTCGCGCCGCCTGACCCCCGAGCAGATCACCGAGATCGAGCGGCTCGTGAACGACAAGATCCTCGCCGACGCTCCGGTCGCGACCGACGTCCTGCCCTTCGACGTCGCCAAGCAAAAGGGCGCCCAGGCGATCTTCGAGGAGAAATACGGCGACACCGTCCGGATGGTGACCATGACCCCCGAGGTCGTCGAGCTGTGCGGCGGCACCCACGTCAGCGCCCTCGGCCAGATCGGCCTGTTCAAGATCCTCAGCGAGGGTGGCATCGCCGCTGGCGTCGGTCGGATCTTCGCCGCGACCGGGCACAACGCCCTGCGCCACGTCCACGAGATCGAGGACGAGCTGTGGCGGGCCAAGCAGGCGGCCAAGGCCGAGGCCGGTGATCTCGTCCGCAAGATCGAGCGCATGAGCGAGCGTGAGCGCGAGCTCGAGCGCAAGCTCGCCAAGCTTCAGCGCAGCCTGCTCGAGGGCTCGTCCGCGGGGGGCATCGACGCGATCCTCGGCCGCGCGCGCGAGATCGACGGGATCAAGGTCCTGGGCTACCGCGCGCCCGACGGGACCGAGTCCGCCGCGCTGCGCGAGCTGGCCGAGAAGCTCCGCGATCGCCTCGGCGGGCCCGCGGCTGTGGTGCTGGGCTCGAGCGCGGACGGCAAGGCCAAGCTCGTGGCCGTGGTCTCCAAGGCCGCCGTCAAGCGCGTCCGCGCGGGAGACGTGGTCAAGGACGTGGCCACGATCGTCGGGGGGCGCGGCGGTGGCCGGCCCGACCTCGCGCAGGCCGGGGGCAACGACGTCGCGCGCCTCGACGACGCGATCGCGGCGGTCCACGATCTGGTCCAACAAAAGATCCAGGCGTAGTCAGCGAGGTCTTCCGCGAGCTGGGTCTGCGCGGGCATGTCGGGGAGATCTGGCGGCGTACGCGTCGGATGCACAAGCCCTGGCCGTGGACGCAGTTCGGTGAGTCTCTCGACCGGCCGCTCGCGCAGATCCGCGCAGAGTTCGGCATCGAGCTCCTGCCCGCGAGCTGAGCTGTGAAAGAGGCCGCGGGGCAAGTCGACCCCCCGAAATCGCACCCCCAAACTGATCCTGAGCCTTCTCAATCTACACACCACCCGCCTCGGCGATGGGTCGGAGCCTCGCGGACCCGGGCGGCTGGACCTCGCGAGCGCTCGCCAGCCCTGAAGATCCGCGAGCTCGGGCTCGCAGAAGGCTCGCGTGTCCCGCTCGAGCCCGCCGGCGGGCACAACGCAGCCTCGGAGGTCACCTTTGGGGTACGCATTGGGTGCCTCGTGTATGCAATCGAGGACCCGCCACCCACAAAGTCGGGCTTCGAGCATGCTCGGGACCATGAATCGAGCACACTGACCGTGGCCCGAGCAAGAGTCGGAGGGTCGGCGGGCCCCGAGGCTGGGGCCCGATGACCCTCGACTTCGTGCCCGGGGCCCGGACGCGCGCCTGGGCGTGGGCTCTGGGTCGCCGACCGGTCGCGAGCTTGCAGGCCGCGGTCAGCCCCTGATGACGGCGACCGCCACCTTGGGTTGGGTCATCGATGGACATGAAGCGGCCCGAAGAGAGGCCTCTTGCGTGCCGGTCGTCAGCCCCTCGAGCCCCGGCAGACCCGCGTCCCCGTCGCCAAGACATCCTCTTCGCGCCGGATCTCCATGAGCTCTGCCTGCCCTCCGGCGAGCCCAAACACCAGGCGGACATCGTCGTCGCAGCGAAGCTCGACCCCGGCTCCGCCGCGGTGCCAGCCGAGGGCGAAGCGGCGGTCCGAGAGCGGCACGAGCTGGACCTCCTCGCCGCGCAGCCAGGTCTGGAGCACCCCGCCTTCGACCTCGAAGACCTCGAGCCGCTTGTCGGGGCCGCCGAACTCGTAGGTCCCCACGATCGCGCGGCGCTGCGCGGCGTCGAGGCTGACGAGCTCGAGCTCGGTCTCTCGCGCGAGCTCGGTCCACTTCGGCATCGGTCCCGGGAGCTCGAAGGCGTCGCCCGCCCGCATCGCGAAGCAGTACATCAGGTCGCGACCGCGCGACTGCGTGAAGTAGAGCGCGATCAGTCGCCGCTCGGGCACGACCAAGGCCGCGGTCCCGTCGGAGCCCCCGTGCCCGAAGGCCCACGGGAGCTGGCCCGCCCGCGCCGTGGTCGGCAGATCCCAAGACATCCCGTAGCGTCCGAAGGGCCCGGGCTCGAGGGCCGCTCGCGCCGAGGCCTCGCTGATCAGCCGCCGGCCCTTCCACTCGCCGAGGCCGAGCCACAGCTCGAGGAAGCGGGCGTAGTCCCGGATCGAGCAGTACATGCCTCCGGCGGCGCGAAAGAAGGGGACGACCTGCGCCCGGCTCGGATCCCAGTAGCGCTCGAAGCCGCCGACGCCACGGCCGCTGGCCACGGTCCACCGGTAGGTGCTGTTGACCCGCGCGGCCCAGGGGGCGTCGACCTCGAAGTGAAAGTGGCTGTCCCGCATCTCGAGGGGCTCGCAGATCCACTCGCTCAAGATGCGCTCGGCGGGCTCGCCAGTTCGCTCGGCGATGATCGCCCCGAGGGTCGCGCTGCCGATGTCGCTGTAGCGGTAGGTGCTGCCGGGCGGGTGCTGGGGCCCGTGCTCGCCCATCGCGTCGACCGCCGCTCGCAGCGATCGGTAGCGCGCGAGGGGCTGGGGCCACGCGCTCTGCTCGAAGCCGCCGACCTGGTGCAGGAGCTGGCGCAGGGTGACCGCCCCCGAGCGCGGGTTGTCCCAGGCCGGCAAGTGCCGGGCGACGGTGTCGTCGAGGTCGAGCTCAGCGGCCTCGGCGAGCTTGAAGATCGCCGTGGCGACCAGGGGCTTGGTCATCGAGCGAACGCGGTAGAGCGAGTTCTTCTCGAGCTCGCGGCCGCGCTCCCGATCGCTCCAGCCGCTGGCCTCGTGGACCACGAGCTCGCCGTCTTCGAGGACCATCAGCTCGGCTCCGACCACCCGCCCGGCCTCGGCCCAGCTGCGGACGTGGTCGGCGAGGATCACCGCCGACTCCCGGGTGCTTCGCATCGCCGACTCCCTTTAGCACGACCATCACCCGCCGCGGGGGCCTCGCTCCCGCGTGCTATCGTGGGCAGATGCGCCTCGACGAAGCCCGTAAACGGCTCCCGATCGTAGACCAACTGCCCAAGGGCAAGACACGCAAATTCATGACGGGCGAGGGTGCACCTCGTCCGGCGCTCGCGGTCTGGGAGCTGACCCTCGCCTGTGACCACCGCTGCCTCCACTGCGGGCCCCGAGCGGGTGAAGCTCGGCCCGACGAGCTGAGCACCGACGAGGCCCTGCGCCTCGTCGACGATCTCGCCGAGGCCGGGGTCGGCGAGGTCGTGCTGATCGGCGGTGAGGCGTATCTGCGCAACGACTTCTTGCTGATCATCCGTCGGATCCGCGAGCGCGGCATGACCTGCAACATGACCACGGGCGGGCTCGGCCTGACCAGGACCCGCGCCGAGGCCATGGCCGAGGCGGGGATCGAGAGCGTCTCGGTCTCGATCGACGGGCTCGAGGCCAACCACGACAGGCTCCGCGACCGCCCCGGCAGCTGGAAGCGCGCGTTCGAGGCCCTCGCCAACCTGCGCGCGGCCGGCATCCAGATCGCGTGCAATTCACAGATCAACCGGGTCAATTTCGGGGACCACGAGCCGCTGCTCGAGCTGCTCGCCGACGCCGGGGTCCACTCGTGGCAGCTGCAGATCACGGTCGCCCACGGCAACGCGGCGAGCAACGCCGAGATCATCATTCAACCCTACATGTACCTCGAGCTGTTCGAGCAGCTCGACCGCATCGCCGACCGGGCGTTCGAGCGTCGCGTGCGGATCTGGCCGGCCAACAACCTCGGCTATTTCGGGCCGCTCGAGGCCAAGTCGCGTCGCCACCAAAAGTCCGCCCACTACCGGGGCTGCTCCGCCGGGCGCACGTCGATCGGGATCGAGAGCAACGGCATGCTCAAAAACTGCCCGAGCCTCGGCGGTCCGGCCAACGTCGCGGGCAGCTGGCGCGAGCACGGCTTCAACAAGATCTGGCAGGGCGCGCCCGAGATGACCCACATGCGCCGCCGGACCCTCGACGAGCTGTGGGGTTACTGCCGCGAGTGCTATTACGCCGAGACCTGCATGTCCGGGTGCACGGCGGCCAACGAGCCGCTTTTGGGCCGGCCGGGCAACAACCCCTTTTGTCACCACCGGGCGCTCGAGATGGACCGCATGGGCATGCGCGAGCGCATCGAGCCCGTCGCCCTGCCAGGCGGAAAACCCTTCGACAACGGGCTGTTTCGGCTGATCCGCGAACACAAGGACCCCGAGCTGCGAGCTCGACACGGGCCCGTCGAGATCACCGAGCCGCGGATCTCTCGGCTCGTCGAGGAGATGGGTCCCGGGCGGCCGATCGACCTCGACGAGCTCGTCGACGGCGTCGTGCCCTTTTGAGCTCTCGACGCGCGGCGCCAGCTTGTTGTACGCTGGCACAATGCTGCTTTGTCATGGCTGCCAACGTTACGTCCATACTGCCGAGGATGCTTGCCCGTTTTGTGGCACCGCCGTTCACACCCAGGTCGCCCCGGCCCCGCGCCGAATCAGCGTGATGGCCCTCGCCGTGGGCCTGGCGGTGCTCGGGTGCGATGGCGACGACGAGGGCGACTCGGATGAGATGACCACCACCGCCACCGGGACCAGCGGCACGAATGGGACCGAGGGTGACGGCGACGGGGACCCGACGACCGGAGATCCGACGACCGGCGACGGCGACGGAGACCCGACGACCGGAGATCCTACGACCGGCGACGGCGACGGTGACACCGCGACCGGCGACGGCGACCCGGGCGAAGGCGAGAGTGACTACGGCGCGCCGCCGCCGGCCTACTCGAGCGAGTGTTGGTTCTGAGCTGACTCTGAGCTGAGGATCGGCTGGTTCTCGGCTGGCTCTCAGCTGGCTCTCGGCTGGTTCTCAGCTGGCTCTCGGCTGGTTCTCAGCTGGCTCTCGGCTGGTTCTCAGCTGGCTCTCGGCTGGTTCTCAGCTGGCTCTCGGCTGGTTCTCAGTTGGTTTTTCAGTTGGGGGCCCCTGGGCCTGGGCCCGAGTTCGTCGCGCCGCCGGGCCCACCAAGGCGGGCCAAGCGAGCGCGAGCGTCCGCCTCGGCGCTACTGCGCCGCCGAGGCCTCGTCGTCCACCGTCTCGACCCGGACCGCGCAGACCTTGTACTCGGCGGTCTGCGTGACCGGATCTCCGGCGTCGTTGGTCAGGTAGTTGGTGTTCGCGTCACCGAAGTGCAGCGGCATCCACACGCAGCCAAAGCGCATCCGCGGGCTGATGTTGACCCGGGCGAGCACGGCCCCACGCCGCGAGACCACCCGGACCCGCTGTCCGTCCGCGAGCCCGCGCTTCCTGGCGTCCTTGCGGTGCATCTCGATGAAGTTCTCGGGCTGGCGCGCGACGGCGCCCGAGCTGCGCCGGGTCTGGGTCGCGGCGTTGTAGTGGTAGAGCGTGCGCCCGGTGCTGAGTAGCAGCGGGTACTCGTCGTCGGGCAGCTCTTTGCTGGGCCGGTAGACCGTGGCCTGGAAGGGTGCGTGGCCCTTGATCGGCCCGTCGCCGTGGAGCGTGACGGTGCCGGGGTGCTCGGCGTCGGGGCACGGCCACTGCAGCCCGCCCTGCTCGTCGATCCGCTCGTGGCTGATGCCCGCGAACTGGCCGCAGAGCCCCGAGAACTCGGCGTAGACCTCGCCCGCGTCCTTGTAGTGGGGCATCGGGTAGCCGCAGGCCCGGGCGACGTCGCAGAGGATCTCCCAGTCGGGCCGCGCCTGGCCCGGGGCGTCGACGGCCTTGCGGACCCGCTGGACGCGGCGATCGGAGTTGGTGAATACGCCGTCCTTCTCGGCGAAGCACGCGGCCGGCAAGACCACGTCGGCGAAGCGGATGGTCTCGTTGACGAAGATGTCTTGAACGACGAGGAACTCGATGTTGTTGAGGCCCTGCTCGATGTTGCTGGCGTTGGGCTCGGACAACACGATGTCCTCGCCCATCACGTACATGCCCTTGACCTCGCCGCGCATCATGGCCTTCATCATGACGTTGAGGTTCATGCCGTCGTCGGGCGACAGCTCCACGCCCCAGGCCTGCTCGAACTTGGCCCGGGCCGCGGGGTCGGACACGCGCTGGTAGCCGGGGTAGAACACCGGGCTGGCCCCGGCGTCGTTGGCCCCCTGCACGTTATTTTGGCCGCGCAGGGGGTTCATGCCAGCCGAGCGAACGCCGAGGTGGCCGGTCATCAGGACCAAGTTGGCGAGGCAGTAGACGTTGTCGGTCCCGTGGGTGTGCTCGGTGACCCCGAGGGTGTAGTAGATGCCGGCCTTGCGCGTGGTCGCGTAGGCGCGCGCGGCCTCGCGGATCGTCTCGGCGGGCACGCTGGTGATCGTCTCGGCCCACTCGGGCGTGGTCTCGCGGGTCGCCTCGACCACGGACTCGAAGCCGTCGGTGTGCTTGGCGATGAAGTCCTCGTCGACCAGGCCCTCGCTGATGATCACGTGGGTCATCGCGTTGAGCAGCGCGACGTCGGTGCCGGGTTTGAGCTGCATGTGCCAGTCGGCGATGTCCGACAGCCAGATCGCCCGGGGGTCGGCGACGATCAGCTTGGCCCCGCGCCGGACCGCCCGCTTCATCTCCATCGCGATGATCGGGTGAGCCTCGGTCGTGTTCGACCCGATCACGAACAAGAGCTCCGCCTCGCGGATCTCCGTGATCGAGTTGGTCATCGCGCCCGCACCAAACATTGTCACCAGACCGGCGACGGTTGGAGCGTGTCATGTCGCGGCGCACTGATGACAGTTGTTTGTCCCGAACGCGGCCCGGGACAGCTTCTGCATCAGGTAGTTCTCTTCGCCGGTGCAGCGGCTCGACGACACGAAGCCGAGGGCGTCGGCGCCGTAGCGCTGCTTGACGCCGTGCAGGCCCTCGGCGACCCGGGCGATCGCGTCGGCCCAGCTCGCCGGGTGGAGCTCGCCGTCCTCGCCGCGGATCAGCGGCTCGGTCAGGCGCTCCTCGTGGTGGATGAACTCGTAGCTGAACCGGCCCTTCACGCACAGGTTGCCGTCGTTGACGGTGGTCCCGGGCTCGGGCGAGGTCACGCGCACGACCCTTTTCATCGTCTCCGAGACTCGGGCCTGCGGCCCGACAACCTCGCTGCGCTCGGCCCCGAGGTCCTGGGAGACTGTTTGGCTCGGGCCCTTGGGCGCGGCCACGGTCGCGACGTGGAGGTCGAGCTGGCAGCCGACGCCACAAAAGTTGCAGGTCGTGCGCACGATCTGCTCGCTGGGCTGGTCGAGCGAGGGCTTCTCGGTCATCGCCCCGGTCGGGCACACGGCGATGCAGCCCCCGCACAGCTCGCAGCTGGTGTCGAGCAGGCTGCGCTGGTCGGCGGTCCCGATCGTGGTCGAGGCGCCGCGGCCGAACAAGGTGATCGCGCTGACGGCCTCGACCTCGTCGCAGTAGCGCACGCACAGGCCACAGACCACGCAGGCGTCGGGGTCGAACTGGATGTAGGGGTTTTCGTCGCTGCGGCTGGCCCGGGGGGCGTTGACCGGGGGCAGCTCGGGCCCGGTCCCGTAGGTGTCGATGTGATCCGCGAGCTTGTCGTGGACCCCGCGCGAGACCGGGCGCCCGCGCTCGTCGAGGCGGTGGTCGGCCTTGTACAGCGACAACAGCCCGCGCCGGTGTCGGGCGACGCGCTCGGTCTTGGTCTTGACCTCCATGCCGGGGCTGGCCTTGAAGGTGCAAGCGGGCTGCAGGCGGCGCTGGCCCTCGATCTCGACCAGGCACATGCGGCAGCAGCCGGCCGGATCCACGCGGTCGTCGTGGCACAGCACGGGGATCTCGACGCCGAGCTCGCGCGCGGCCTCGAGCACGGTGGCGCCGGGCCGGACCTCGACTTGCTCGCCGTCGATCTCGAGCTCGAGCTTGGTCTCGGCGGTCTCGATTTTGGTGTTCATGTGAAGTCCTCCTCGAAGTACTTCATGGCGCTTTGGAGGGGCAGGCTCGCGACCATGCCCAGGCCACAGATCGAACCTTCGTTCATCTCCCAGGCGACCTCGTTGACGTGCGCGAGGCCGACCCGGCTCTTGCCGTCGATCCAGCGATCCACGGCCTGACGCTGGACGCGGGCGCCGATCCGGCACGGGGCACACTGACCGCAGCTCTCGTCCTCGAAGAAGATCTGCTGCCAGCGCGCGGCCTCGGCCATGTTGATGGTGTCGTTGAGCACGACCAGGCCCGCGCTGCCCATCATGCTCCCGGCCTTGGCGAGGGCGCCGAAGTCGAGGGGGAGCTCGCGCTGGCTCATGGGCAAGAAGCCCGAGGACGCGCCGCCGGGGGAGAAGGCCCGGGGGGTGCCGAGGTAGCCGCCGGCCTCTTCCACGAGCTCGTCGAGGGTCACGCCGAGGGGGAGCTCGTAGACGCCCGGTTTGTTGACGTGACCCGAGATGCAGTAGAGCTTCGAGCCCGGCTCGGTCCGCCCGAGCGCGCGGAACCACTCGCCGCCTCGGTCCACAATCGCGGGCACGCAGGCGAGGGTCTCGACGTTGTTGATGAGCGTCGGCTTGCCCCACAGGCCCGACTCGGTCGGGTAGGGCGGCTTGAGCCGCGGCATGCCCCGGCGGCCCTCGATCGCCTCGAGCAGGGCGGTCTCCTCGCCGCAGATGTAGGCGCCGTGGCCCTCGACGATGCGGACCTCGAGCCCGCCGATCAGCCGGTCGAGGTGGGGCTTGGCGGCCTCGAGGGCCCGCTCGAGCGAGCGGCGGCAGCCCTTGAACTCGCCGCGCACGTAGATGAACGCGGTCTTGGCTCCGGTCGCGAACGCGGCGATCGCCATGCCCTCGATCATCAGGTGGGGGCGGCGGAGCATGAGCTCGCGGTCCTTGAAGTTGCCCGGCTCGGCCTCGTCGGCGTTGACGACGACGTAGCGGGTCGTCTCGGCCTGGTTGCGGACCGCGTCCCACTTGAAGTGGGCGGGAAATCCGGCGCCGCCGCGACCCTGGAGCCCGCCGGCCTTCAGCTCGGCGATGACCCGCTCGGGCCCCTGCTCGACGGCCCGCGCGAGGGCCGAGTAGCTGGCGTCGTCTTCGGCCCCGAGCTTCATGGCCTGGTCGTCGCTCACGGGGCTGATCGCGCCGCGCGGCCCGGCGACGAGCTCGAGCTTGTCGTCGAGCGCGGCCGGGGCCCGGTCACACTGGCCGAGGCAGCTGACGGGCTCGACCTCGACCCCGCTCTCGCGCAGCTCCTCCATGCGTCGGCCGGCGCCGGCCATCATGCAGGTCAGGCCCTGGCAGACCCGGGTGTGGGCGCCGGGGCGGGCGAGCAGGGTGTAGAAGCTCGCGACGCCAAAGATGTCGGCCTCGGGCACGCCGGTCTCGCGCGCGACCTCGCGGGCCACGCCGGGACGCATGCCCCCGTGCTCCTCGAGCAGCTCGATGATCCGGCTTCGTTTGGCTCCCTTTTTTTCCATGCAGCTTGGCCGAGTGTACCAAAAGCTCGAGCTGACAACGGCTGGGCGATCGCGCAGCTGTGTGCACGGGACCCCTCGGGCTTGTCTGTAGGACGGGATTTGCCGAAGATCCTGCGGTGCGCTCCCCTCGGCCGTCCGCGCGTTTATTGCACCCGCTCGCGCTCGCGCTCGCGCTTGGGGCTTGCGTCGGCACGGCGTCGGACTCGTCGGCCCCCGGTGACGAGCCCTGCGCCGACTTCGAGGTCCAGGTCGAGACCTACTGGTCGGCGTCGGTCAGGGCCGAGGTCATGAACCAAGGCGGCGAGCTCGAGGTCGAGAAGCGCGCCGGGGTCGTGACCAAGATGGACCGCATCTCCGAGGACTGGGTGATGATGCGGACCGCGGTCTGCAAGGACCACTTCGCCCGCCAGCTGATCACCAAACAAGAGTACGCCGCCCGGGTCCGCTGCTTCGACGACCGGCTCGAGCGCCAGCGGACCCTGGCCACGGCGCTGGCGGGCGAGGGCGAGCTCGCGTCGGTCGAGGGCGCGCTCGACGAGCTCCTCGCCGCGCCGCCGAGCTGCGACACGACCCAAGACTGAAGGACGACCCGTGACCAAGCCAAGCCTCATTCCCACCGTCCTCACCTTGGGCTTGCTGGTCGGCGTCGCGCCGGGCTGCGCGACCGCTCCGAGCGCCCAGAGCAACGGCCCCTGCGACGACTTCGAGCTCGACGTCGATCGGATCTGGGGCTCGAGCACCCGCCGCTCGGTCCGCGACGGCCTGCGCTCGTTCGCGGGCGAGAGCCAGCTCGTCAACGTCGATCGGATCGTGACCAAGATGGACGCGATCACGACCGACTGGGTCATGATGAGCCGGCGCTCGTGCAAGGACACGATCGAGCGCAACACCATGCCCGAAGAGATCTACGTCCGGGTCTCGCTGTGCCTCAACACCGCGCTCGTTCAGCAGCGCACGCTGATCACCGCCCTCGGCGAGATCGACCGGACCAGCTACGAGCACATCGATCGGGCGATGCTCGACATCTCCGAGAACATCGCGACCTGCCAAAACCAGGCCGTGCTCGCCTACTACAGGGCCCCCGAAGAGACCGCCGACGCGGGCGCGGCCGAGACCGCCGACCAAAAGACCGCCGAGGCCAAGACCCTGCTCGCGCTCGGCAAGAGCGAGGCCGCCAGCGGGCTGCTCAACGACGCCGAGATCGCGGCCAAGAAGTCGGGCGACGAGCGCCGGACCCTCGACACCGCGATCGCGGCCTGCAACCACGCCGTGCTCGAGGGCGAGTACGACAAGGCGATCGTCTACGGCAAGCCGGCTCTGACCCAGGCCCAGAAGCTCGGCTACGCGATCGGCGAGGCCGACGCGCTGATCTGCCTCGGGACCGCCGAGCTGCGCCGCGGCGACCACGAGCAGGCCCGGGTCCGGCTCGAGTCGGCGCTCGAGCAGCGCGAGGCCTTCTTTGGCAAGGAGCACCCCCGGGTCGCCGACGCGGCCAACCGCCTCGGCAACCTCGAGGCCGCTGTTGCCAACTACAAGTCCGCCCACGCGCTCTACATGCGCGCGCTCGACATCTGGACCAGGGCCTTCGGGCCCAACGACCCGGTGACCTCGCGGGCCTACCACAACCTCGGCTTCGTCCACATCGGGCTCGACGACATCGAGGGCGCCGTCGCCTGGTACCAAAAGGCGATCGAGGCCGAGACCGGCTCGCTCGGCAAGGATCACCCCGCGACCGCCCTGTCCGAGGCCAACTACGCCAGCGTCCTGCTCCTGCAGGGCAAGGTCGACGACGCCTACGCGCTGCTCAACCACGCCGTCGAGGTTCAAGAGCGGATCCTCGGCCCGGGCCACCCCGAGGTCGCCGTCAGCTACCACGGGATCGGCGAGGTCTGGGCCGCGCGCAAGGGCTACGAGACCGCGCTCGAGTGGTACAACAAGGCGCTGACGCTGAGGAAGCTGGCGTTCGGGGACCACCACCTCGAGACCGCCAAGACCCTCGACGCGATGGCCATCGCCCACTTCAAGCTCAAGAAGTACAAAGAGGCCACGGACCTGGCCGAGCAGGCCCTCGCCGTGCGCGAGGAGCTGCTCGGGCCCGACAACATCGTGACCGCGACGAGCTACTTCAACCTCGGGTTGATCTACGAGAAGCGCAAGAAGTTCAAGGACGCGCTCGGCTACTACGAGAAGTCGCTGGTGGTCGAAGACAAGGTCCGCGGGCCCGGGCACGTGCTGACCAAGCAGACCCGCGCGGCGGTCAACCGGCTCGGGGATCTGGTCCGGGGGCGCTGAGCCTGCTGTGGTCTCACGCCCCTTGGCGGGCGACCTCGATCAATTGCTCGCGCAGCCACGCGTGGCCGGGGTCGCTGCGGTGGAGCTCATGCCACCCGAGGTGGAGGGCGACCGGCTCGAGCTCTAGCGGCGGCTCGAGGATGCGCAGCGGGTGGAGCTCGGCGAACTTCGCGGCGAGCCGCCGCGGCAAGGTTGCGATGCGCTGGGTCCCGACCAAGAGGTAGGGCACGCTCGCAAAGGTCGGGACCTGCACGCTGACCCGCCGACTCAGCCCCTGCTCGGCCAGCTTGTGATCGACCAGGCCCCCGGGTCGCTCGCCGGGCGCGACCAGCACGTGCTCGAGCTTCACGTAGCTCGACAGCGACAGCCGCCGGCGCGGGTGCTCGGACCAGACCACGCAGGTGAAGTCGTCGTCGTGCAGCGGCGTCCAGATCACGCCCGCGGCGCTGCGGCGGGTTCGCGGCGCGACGTAGAGGTCCAGGGTCCCGGACTCGAGCTCGCGCTTGGTCCGGACGGACAGCTGCCGCACGACCACGTCGACCCCCGGCGCGCGCTCGGCCAGCCGCGCCGTCCACGGGCCGAGCAGCGTCAGGTGGCTGTAGTCCAGCGCGGCGATCTGAAACCGCCGCGCGGCGGTGCGCGGATCGAAGTGGGGCCGGGGCTCGAGCACCGCGCCGAGCTCGCCGAGCGCGCGGCGCAGCGGGGTTGCGAGCTCGAGCGCGCGACGGGTCGGACGCATGCCCTGCCCGGTGCGGACCAGCAGCTCGTCGTCGAACAGCTCGCGCAGCTTGCTCAGCGAGCGGCTGACGGCCGACTGACTCAGGCGCAGCCGCCGTGCAGCCGCGCTCACGCTCTCTTCGCTGAGCAACAGATCCAGCGTCACGAGCAGGTTGAGGTCGACCCCACTGAGTTGCGTCTGAGTCATGGTCACTATGATGATAATGCATTAGACGCACGGTGGAGACGCGCCAGACTCCGCCCATGTCCAACCCCATCGCGCTCTTGCGGTCCGCCAACACCGTGCTGTCGCCCGTCGTCCCTCGGGTCTCGGGCGGGATCGCTGCCCGGCTGTTCACGACCCCGCGTCGGCACGACCCGCCCGTGCGCGAGCTGATCGCCGAGCAACAAGGCGAGCGCGAGCGCGTGGACTTCGGGCCCGACGGCGGTGAGCTCTCGGTCCTGCGCTTTGGCCAGGGGCCGCGGGTCCTGGCCATGCATGGGTGGGAAGGGCGCGCGACCCAGTGGGGTCCGCTGGCCGGGCGCCTCGACCGGGCCGGCTTCGAGCTCGTCGCCCTCGATGGCCCCGCCCACGGTCACTCCCCCGGCCGCCGCGCGCACCCGGTCGCGTTCGCCGACGCCCTGCTCGCCGCCGACCGGAAGTTCGGTCCCTTCGCCGCCGTCGTCGGTCACTCGATGGGGGTGCCCTCGGTCGCGATTGCCCTCGCTCGGGGGCTGCGCGCCGAGCAGGCCGTGTTGATCGCCGGGCCCTCGAACGTCGAGGATGTGCTGGCTCGCTTCGCGGCCATGCTCGGGCTCGGGCCCGCGGCCGCGCGCGAGGTCGAGGTCCGCGTCCTGGACATCGTCGGCAGCTCGGCGCGGGAGCTGTCGATCGCCGAGCTCAGCCGCCGCGTCCGCCAGCCGGCGCTGGTGATCCACAGCAAGGACGACCGCGAGGTCCCCTTCGCCGACGCGCTCGACCACGTCGACCACTGGCCCGACGCGCGGCTGCTCGCGGTCGACGGCCTCGGTCACCGCCGGATCATCCGGGACGAGGCGGTGCTCGAGGCGATCGTCGATGTGATCGCGCCCGCTCCAGCGCACGCCGAATCCGACGACGCGGCGGTGGCCGCCATGTCGTAGCTCTGGCAGGGCTGCGAGAGGCGAGCGTTTCGGGTGCCACGACGCCAGCCAGACCGGCGTCTCCCAACTCCGTGGTTGGTTCAATGACGGAGAGTGAGGGCCCTCAGTTGTCCGGAGATGATGGTTTCGGGGACTCGAGTAACCCCCTCGAGTGTGAACACAGCTATTCTTCTTTCCACGATCTTGAGCGCAATTCCGAGCCTGCCGTCGGCCAACGCCGAGGGCCGGATCGACGGCGCTGGTGGTGATCGCTTCGGCTTTGCGATCACCAGCGGAGACCTTGACAGCGACGGCCAGCTCGATCTGGTCGTCACCGCCCCCCACCCCTCGGGCGGCAACCAGGTCTACGTGTTCTCGGGTCCCCTCGACCTCAGCGACGATCTCGCCCTCGACACCAGCATGGCCAGCGTGACGATCTCGGGGCCCTTCAACTCCGAGACCGGCTGGTCCGTGGCCGTCGGCGACATCAACGGCGATGGCAACGACGACCTCGTGGTCGCGTCGCCGAACGAGGCCGTCGGCGCCGGGAACCTGCACATCTTCGAGGGTCCCCTCTCGGGCGGCATCAGCCTCGACACCAGCAACGCCGACCACAGCATCGTCGGCGGGGTCGCCTACGACTACCTCGGCTGGTCCCTGACCCTCGGTGATTTCGACGACGATGGCGTCGTCGAGATCGGCGCCGGAGCTTGTGGGGTGGGCTCGGGCGTCGAGGAGGGCCTCGGCGCCGCCTACATCTTCGATCTTGACGGTCCGACGCTGCCCACGAGCGTCGCCGACGCCACCGCGACCTTCAAGGGTAGCGGTAAAACAGGCTGCGCCCTCGCCAGCGCCGACTTCAACGATGACGGCGCCGATGAGCTCGTGATTGGATCCTACGGCGACTATCTCAACACCGGCCTGGGCTGGGGCGGGAGCGCGGCGATCGTCTACGGTCGCGCGCAGTTCGATTCCGACTACAGCCTCCGCAACAGCGACCTCATCGACCAGGACATCGCCCTGATCCGCAGCGAGCTATCCGGGAGCAACCTCGGCTTCGACCTCGCCAGCGGCGACCTCAACGGAGATGGCCACGCGGACCTCATCCTCGGCGCGCCCTCGAAGAGGTGCTACGGCTGCTCGACCTGGGATCACTTCGGGCGGACCTACGTGGTCCTCGGCGGCCGGGACGTCGGCGGCCCCAACGGCGGCCGGGTGCTCGCGGGTTCGTCCTCGGTCGCCGACGTCTCCGACATCATCTACGAGGACTTCAGCTACGCCGACGAATTCGGCCGCAGCGTGGCCTCGCCCGGCTTCGCCGGGCCGGTGTTCGGCGACACGGGCCGCATGGCCTTTGGCGCCCCGGTCTACGGGCCCCTCGTCATGGTCGGCAGCGGCGCCAACACGGGCTGGGGCCTGGCCTACGACGCTGGCGCGCGCTATCAGATCGGGCCCGACTACGACTGCACGTGGAATCCGGATCTCGGCACGCTGACCTGCGACCTGCCCAAAGAGCCCAACGACCCGCGATCCCTCCGCATCGACGTCGGGGCGTTGGTCTGGGGCGGGCACCGCTTCGAGGGCGGCCCCGGTGAGGTGTTCGGCTTCGAGGTCCACGGCGCTGATTTTGACGCCGACGGCCTCAGCGACCTCGTGTTCGGCGCGAGCCACCAGCTCGACTTCGAGGACCCCGCGGGCGACGGCAAGGTGTTCCTGTTCCAGGGTCGCTGAGCGGGCGCGTAGGCCCCTGTGGGCACGCGCGAGCGTGCCCACAGGCGCGGCCTTCGATCTTGGCGATCCTGGTGCACGAATTGCGGCGGGGTTCGCATGGCCGGCCCCGACCGGGCTGCTAGCGTGGACCTATGTTCACGAAGACGCTCGTATTCGTGCTGCTCGCCGGTTGTGGCGTGCTCTCCAACAACGCGCCCGCGCCCGAAGATCGTGAGCCCCCGGATCAGGGGGAAGAAGACCAGCACTTTTGCTGCTCGTCGATCGACACCCAAAACTGGACCGGTGACGGCTGCGTGGCAATCAACAAGGAAAACATCAACAGCTGCCAGAAGGTGCTCTACTGCCCGGGCAAGTGGGCCAAGGATGACGGCACCGTGACGTGTGCGTGAGTGCGACGCGATTCGAACCCCTCACGCGGCCTCAGAAGACCCCGCCCCCCCAAAAAGCATCCGCGGAGGCACTGCACCGCGGCTCCTCGCTCGTTCACGCCCGCAGCAGCTCGATGAGCTTCGCGGCCGTCGCCTCGGTCGCCTCGATCTGCGGATAGTGCCCCGGCCCCGGCAGGTGCACGAACTCGGCGTTGGCGATCGGCTCGACGACCATCGAGCGCAGGACCTCCGGCGACAAGAAGGGATCGTCGGTGCCGACGACCCAGGTCTTCTTGCACTTGATCTCGCCCAGCCGATCCGCGAACCCGCCGCTCGTCCACGCGTCGAAGCTCTCGGCGATGCAGTTGGGCATCACGGTCGCGGCGGTGGCCAGGATCTTCTGCAGCCCGGCGTCGTCGAGCTGCTTGCAGGCCATGTTGAGGATCGCGGTCTGAGCCTCGACCTTGCCGGCCGAGGTCCGGAACAGCTTGACCAGCTCGTCGGGCAGGGGCACGCCCGCGGCCGGGACCGAGCACAGCAAGACCATGGTCTCGACCCGCTCGCCGAGCTCGATCGCGGCCAGCTGGGCGATCTGTCCGCCCATCGAGTGACCGAGGAGCTTGAAGTTGCGCAGCCCGGCCGCCTCGACCAGCCCGACCAGATCGCTGGCGTAGTTGGCCAGGGTGTAGCCCGTGGGCGGCTGGGCTGACTCGGCGACCCCACGCTGGTCGGGGATGATCAGCTGGAGACCCGCGCTCGTGAGCGCGTCGACGATCGGATCGAAGACCGCGCCTCCGACCATCCATCCGTGGACGAGCACGACCGGCTGGCCCTCACCGAGGACGCGATAGGACAGGTTGAGACCACCGGGGTTCGTGTAGCTCGGCATCGTAGGTGCGGATCGTACGCACGCACGCACGCGGGGGTCAACGTGAATCCTCGACTTCGCGCTCCGCCGCGCGCGGCGGAGCGCGAAGTCGCCCGGCGCCGCGACGAGCTCACTGCGGGTTGATCGTCAGATCGAGCCCGCCAGGATACCAGTAGCTGCCGTAGTTGAGCACGCCGTAGACGCTGATGTCGACCTTGTCGTCGGCGTCGACCTCGTGCCGCTGGCGAAGTGCGAGAGGCTGCGCTGGACCGCCAGGCCGGTCTCGAGTCCGGCGGCGCCGAGCCGCGCGACCAGGCTCGTAATCTCGATCCCGACCCGGGCGAGCGCGACGATCAGCGTCGCCGCCAGGACCATAGTTTGGGTCAGCGCGGCCGGGGATCACACCCCGAGGCGCCAGCTCGAGATCGCCTCGCGGGCGCGGACATCCCAGGGCACGCCCGCGAGCGAGACCCTGCCGACCTCGCCAACCTCGATCCGCGTCTCGCCCTCGTGGGTGCTCGCGCGCGCGGACGCGCTCGCGCTGCAAGCAACTGGCGACATCATGTCGCAACTAAAGTGCAAAAATTCCAAACTATGAATCAGATATTTTTCAGCGTCCCATTGTCCAAAAGGACAGTGTCCCGGCGCCGGCGAGAGTCGTGTAATTGCCACCCTTGATCGTGACGTCGAGCTTTGCGAGAACGATCGCGCCTTCGGTTGGGGAGATGCCCATCGAGGCGGGAAGTCACCATGAATGTCCGACATAACCAAGTGATCCTTTGTGCGAGTCTCGGCGTGAGCATGGGCCTCGGCTGTGTGCCCGGATTCGACGATGCTGGCGACGACGAGTTTCGTGTCATCAATGGCGCCCCCGCGTACAGCAACATCGACAAGTACGCCGCGACCGTTGGGATCCATCAGCGGTCCGGCAACCAGGTCTCGATCAGCCCCTTTTGCACGGGAACCCTGATCAGTCCCGAGGTCGTCATGACCGCCGCCCATTGCTGCGATGAGGCCAATGGCGGGGGCAATTTCAACCCGATGGAGCCGACCGAGGTCTCGGTCTACTTTGGCGACGGCCCCGCCTTCGCGGGCAACGCTGTCAATGGCGAATTTTTCTGGCTGTCCGAGGTCCTGATCCACCCCAGCTACAACCGCTACTCGCTGACCAACGACATCTGCCTGCTGCGCCTGGAGACACCCAATCACAGCGCGCCTACGGTCCCCCACCTGCCCGCATCGATCGGCTTGAGCAACAACGACGCGGGCACCATGCTCGATCATGTGGGCTTTGGCTACGGTGACGTCCAAAAGACCGAATACGGCATCAAGCTCCAGTCCGAGGTCCCGATCGCCGGCCTCGGCTGCGTGGTGCCGGGCTGCTCGAGCGGCGGCTACGACACCCAGTTCTCCTATGAGCAAGACGGAAGCCCCTTCTATGGGCCGTGCAACGGCGACAGCGGCGGGCCTGCGTTCATCTCCCGCAACGGCACGCAATACGTCGCGGGCATCACTTCATATGGTGACGCTCAGTGTTTGTTGTATGGCGTGAGCACCAACGTGTCGGCGTTTCAGGGCTTCATTGACGACTTCATCGGCGAAGGCGAAGGCGAAGGCGAAGGCGAAGGCGAAGGCGAAGGCGAAGGTGGCGGCGGCGGTGGTGCGACCTGTGACAACGGCGTGTGTGAGGCCGGCGAGAGCTGTGACGGACGCGACGGGACCACGCGCTGCAGCGCGGACTGCCCTGGTAAGACCAGCGGCAAGCCGTCCAAGCGCTTTTGTTACGTGGGCGACACCTGTGAAGGGCCTGGCTGCTAACCTCCCGCCCTTCGACGTTCGCAGTACTCGGCCTTCGGCCCCCATAGGGGGCCGTGAGGCCCCAGCGGTCGGCTCAACCTTTCGCAAGACCCCCGGATCGTCATCGACGACGAAGTTCGGCCGGGCTCCTGCGAGGCACTGGGTCGCTCACTGCGGGTTGATCGTGAGGTCGAGCCCGCCAGGATACCAGTAGCTGCCGAAGTTGAGCACGCCGTAGACGCTGATGCCGACCTTGTCGTCGGCGTCGACCTCGTGCGAGCCGTTGCCGTTGTTGTTCAACTGGACGTGCGCGACGGAGTAGCCGGTCGCGCCGATCGCCGACCAGCTGGCGACGTCGACCGCGTCGACGGTGACGTTGGTTCCGGTCGGCGCGATGATGTCGACGAAGTTCGCGTCCCAGGTTGGCTCGGCGTAGAACAGGTAGTTCTGGCGGTACTGGGCGATCGGCACGGCGAGGAGCATGGCCGGATCGCTGGTTCCGAACCCGGCCGACTGCCCGACCATGTACTGGACGGCGAGGATGTCCTTGTCGGCGGTGACCTTGAAGGCCGCGGTCGTCATCGGGATCTCGAGGAAATCGCCGACGTTGGCGAGGACCTGGTCCTGGCCCTGGTCCGGGTCGAAGGTCACCTGAGTGTCAGCCTCGGTCGCGATCACGCGGACGATCGTGGCCTTGGCCTGGTTGGTGTTCGGGACCTGGACGGGCGGCGCGATCATGTACTCGTTGGCCAGGGTCTGGGTCGGGAAGATCGACTCCTCGAGGTGATCGCAGGCGCTGATGTTGAGCGGGACGTTGGAGCACTCGTGGCCGCCGATCACCTGGATCGGCTTGTCGGCGGTGATCAGGGTCCCGGTCAGATCCCCGCCGGAGCTGAGGACCTGAAGCACGTCGGAGTTGTCGAGCATGACCTGGCCAGTGCCGTCGGCCGCGACGCCGCCGCCGGCCTGGACCTGACCGCCGGTCGCCGAGGGCGTGAGCGTGACGGTCGTCTGGTCCTCGCTGGCGACGATCGAGTACATGCTCGGATAGTTGAACGAGCCGGCCCAGTGCCTCCACGCGGCGACGACGACCTCGGGGCCCCAGGCGTTGACCGGGAGCAGGATCGAGGCGTCGTTGGTCACCGTCGCGCCGATCGGGTTGTATTGATAGACGACCACGGGCCGGTCGCTGCGCAGGCGGTAGGCGCCGTCGGCGAGGAAGGTCGAGGGCCCCGAGCCGTTGGTCAACTCGTTGACCCACGGCAGCGCGATCACGTCGACGTTGCCGGGCGCGACCACGACGTTGGTGACCGGGTTATCGCCGCGCGTGACCGTGATGTTCGCTTCTTCGAGCCCGGCGTTGGCGACGGTGACCGCGAACTGGTGCGGGGCCTGGTCGTAGCTGTCTTGCTGGTTGGTGACCACCGGGTAGTAGTCGCAGCCGATGTAGCTCAGGCCGATCGCGTCGGCCGAGCACGGGCCCTCGCAGGCGCCCAGATCGGGGTTGCAGACCAGGCCGAGGACCTCGTCGCACAGCTCCTCGGGCTCCCAGGCGGTGCCGTCTTCGTTGCAGGTCTCGGCGATGTCGCCGTTGCACTGCTGCTCGCCGGGGCAGCACTCGGGGCCGCAGGGATCGCCGTCGCCGTCGCCGTCGCCGTCGCCGTCGCCGTCGCCGTCCCCGTCGCCGTCGCCGTCGCCATCGCCATCGCCATCGCCCGGATCGCCGTCACCGTCGCCATCGCCATCGCCCGGATCCCCATCGCCATCCCCCTCGGCGGTGCCGCTCTCGCCGTCGCCGTCGCCGTCGCCGTCGCCGTCGCCGTCGCCCGCGGTCTCGCTCATCAACCCGGTCGTGTCGTCGGTGACGCCGTCATCGGAGCAGGCGGGCGAGAGCAGCAAGAGCCCGAGGGCAGACAGGGTCGGCGCAGTCCAGCGAGTCGTCATGGCGAGCATCATAGCTCTCCAGCACGCTTCGCTACCAACCCGGCCTGGGGACCGGGCTGAAGTCCATCGCGCGGACGGCGGACGGGATCCTCGCGGGTTGTGCGGGCGCTCAGCGAAGGCCGCGGACCTGCGGCAGCAGCGTGAACAGGCTCGGGACCACGTCTATTGGATCGGCACCAGGGCGCTCGGCTCCGTGTTGAGGACCGCGATGTACTCGCCGACCTCGAAGGGTGCATTCAAGAACGCGAACGAACCGTCGAGGCTCCGGGTGGCGGTGGCCGGAGCGCTGTTCGAGTACTCGGCGCGCGTGGGCAGGCCGGCAAAGAGTGGCTCGCCGTCGACGCTGACGATCGACGACACGGTGAAGCGCAAGGTGCCGGGCGCGAAGATCACCGCGTCGCCCTCGAGGGTCCCGCTGGCCGGACCCGCGAGCGAGACTTGAACGTCTCGCAGGTCGAAGGAGCCGGCGCGGGTGTCGGTGACCGTCGCGTCGAAGCTCGTGAGGGTGAAGTCGATCGAGAGATCGCGGTTGAGGACCTCGTGGATTTCGAAGGTCGCGTGTTCGATCGTCGCAGAAGTGTCGACGCCAGGGCCAAAGACGGAGACCGCGCCGCCGTTGACGGACCCTCCGCTTTGCTGCTCCTGCATCGCGTCAGGGATGTTAGTGGGCTCGGTGCACACGCCGAACTCGGAGTCGATGACAAAGGGCTCATCGGGGTCGAGGTTGCAGCCCAGGAAGATCGTGGCGTCCTTGATGTGGCCGAAGGCGGCGGGGCTCGTCACCCCGGAGCCGAGGCCGATCGAGACGACCTCACCTGGAACGAGGGCGACTTTTTGCGCGCAGTGCTGCAGCGAGGCGGGCGCATCGAGGAAATCTGCGTAGGCGTAGAGATCGGCTTTGGAGGTGTCGACCACGTTTTTGGGGACACCCTTGATTGGCTCGAGTGCGTCAGCGGTCGCTCGGATCGCAGCGATCGCGGTCTTGCAGGCCGCGTAGCCGCAGTCGAGGACGCAGACGCCGCCGATGTTGTCCTCGGCCGCGTCCTCTCCGCAACAGCCGCGCGGGCGGGGAAGGTCGAAGGGAACGAGCTCGAGAGGTACTGGGGCGCAGTCCTCCGGCGTCGGGTTGTCGGGGGCGACTCCGTCGGCGTAGGCGAGGCAGTTGGTCATCGGGTTGAGCTTGCCGGCGCCGTAGACGTCGGTGACGAGCCAGCCCTCGCCCTCGCCCTGGCACGTGAACGAGGCGCCCAACTCGACCTCATCGTAGGGCAGGCAGCCATCGTAGAGCTCCTTGCCCGTTTCAGCTTCCGCAAGACCCCCGTCGCCCTCGAGCGTTGGCCCCGAGTCGGCGCAGGCGACGAGCAAGAGGGACAGGCTGGCGGCGAACAGAACGTGATGTACGTTGGTGTGCATGCCAGCACCGCAGTGCAGTGGGCGTGCCAACGTCCTCGCCATCTCGCTCCTGTCGGCGACCCTTTGCGGGTGCGTGGAAGAGGATGCGCCTCGACCGGCGCGGTGCAGTGATCATGAAGCGCTCACGGATTTGCCCGATATGGCGTTGAGCTCTTCAACGCAACATATCGATTTCCATGTGGACGACAGCACGTTCTTGTGCGCGGGCTCCGTGATCGATCAGGAGCGCTTCGTTCATTACGTGGCCGAGGAGTTGGATGTCGAGCTCGGTCGACGTATCCCGGTGTATGTGTTCGGCAACGTCGAGGGCTATTGCCCCGAGACCGCAGCCGCGTGTGTGACTCGCGATGGCGTCGTGTTCACCTCGCCTCGGGCGGCCGCTCACGAGCTCGCTCATGCGGTCAGCTGCGAGTGGCGCAGCGGCAGCGCGCCGGCCTTCTCCGAGGGTCTCGCGGTCAGCTTCGAGCTCGAACCTTCGGAGTCCTTGAGAGACCCACGAGAGTTCGTCACCGCGGGCGTGGCGGCAGATGTCGACTACCCAGGTGCGGGGCACTTTGTCCGCTGGCTCATCGAATTCCACGGGTTGGCCGCGTTTCGCGAGCTCTTCCTGACCAGCCCACGGGGAGGAGGTGGGGGCGTGCTCGACGTGCTCGAGGCCGTCTACGGCCAGGACGCCGAGTCCTTGTTCGCCGAGTACGAGGCCTCGGCGCCGCACCTGTGGGTCCCCCATCGACAGTGTGCAGATCTCGAGCTGCTCGAGCCCAGCGCGGGTACTTGGCAGTTCGACGCGACCTTCGACTGCGAGGACCCGTCGACGCTTGGGCCGTGGGTTCGGGACTTTTTCTCCTACGCCGACTCGATGTACCAGAGCTTTCTGATCGAGATCGACACGCCGGGCACCTACACCTTCGAGCGCGGGATGGATACCGAGCTATGGGTCGAGCGCTGCCTCGACGAGACGGGGCTGAGCGAGGCCGAAGCCGACTCGCTGTGGAGGAAGGAGCCAGTGTCTCCCATCCCCGGAGTGATGGACATCGACCTGGACCCGGGGACCTACCGCGTCGACGTCTTGCGCAAGTACGGACCACCCCATCAGGTCACGCTGCAGATCAGGCAAAAGCCGTGAGCCAGCTCGAAGCCCTCAACTGACGAATGGTTCGTCACCACTGACGAGAAACTCGGCAGTCATCGCGTTTTTTTGCGCGCAGTACTGCAGTGAGGCGGGCGCATCGCGGCGCAGTCCTCCGGCGTCGGGTTGTCGGGGGCGACTCCGTCGGCGTAGGCGAGGCAGTTGGTCATCGGGTTGAGCTTGCCGGCGCCGTAGACGTCGGTGACGAGCCAGCCCTCGCCCTCGCCCTGGCACGTGAACGAGGCGCCCAACTCGACCTCATCGTAGGGCAGGCAGCCATCGTAGAGCTCCTTGCCCGTTTCAGCTTCCGCAAGACCCCCGTCGCCCTCGAGCGTTGGCGCCGAGTCGGCGCAGGCGACGAGCAAGAGGGACAGGCTGGCAGCGAACAGAACGTGATGTACGTTGGTGTTCATGCCGGGGACGCAGTGCAGTCGACGTGCCAACGCTCTGGTCGTCATCCTCGCCTCGACGACCCTCGGTGGGTGCGCCGAGGACGAGCAGCCCCAACCAGCGCGGTGCGTGGATCACCAGCCTCGGACGGAGCTACCTGAGATTCCTTGGAGTTCTTCGACGGAACATCTCGATTTTCACATTGGTGAAGATGTATTTCTCTGCGCGGGCTCCGCTGTCGACGCCGAGCGTTTCTATCAATACATCGCAATGGCACTGGATATTGAGCTCACGCAACGGGTTCCAGTCTATCTCGTGGCAGATGTCGATGGCTACTGCCCGGAGGGCGCGGCAGGCTGCCGAGCCAGAGATGGTACCGTTTTCACCTCACCTCGCCTGGCCGCTCACGAGCTCGCTCATGCGGTCAGCTGCGAGTGGCGCAGCGGCAGCGCGCCGGCCTTCTCCGAGGGGCTCGCGGTCAGCTTCGAGCTCGAACCTTCGGAGTCCTTGAGAGACCCACGAGAGTTCGTCACCGCGGGCGTGGCGGCAGATGTCGACTACCCAGGTGCGGGGCACTTTGTCCGCTGGCTCATCGAATTCCACGGGTTGGCCGCGTTTCGCGAGCTCTTCCTGACCAGCCCACGGGGAGGAGGTGGGGGCGTGCTCGACGTGCTCGAGGCCGTCTACGGCCAGGACGCCGAGTCCTTGTTCGCCGAGTACGAGGCCTCGGCGCCGCACCTGTGGGTCCCCCATCGACAGTGTGCAGATCTCGAGCTGCTCGAGCCCAGCGCGGGTACTTGGCAGTTCGAGGCGACCTTCGACTGCGAGGATCCGTCGACGCTTGGGCCGTGGGTTCGGGACTTCTTCTCCTACGCCGATTCGATGTACCAGAGCTTTCTGATCGAGATCGACACGCCGGGCACCTACACCTTCGAGCGCGGGATGGATACCGAGCTATGGGTCGAGCGCTGCCTCGACGAGACGGGGCTGAGCGAGGCCGAAGCCGACTCGCTGTGGAGGAAGGAGCCAGTGTCTCCCATCCCCGGAGTGATGGACATCGACCTGGACCCGGGGACCTACCGCGTCGACGTCTTGCGCAAGTACGGACCACCCCATGCAGTCACGCTGCAGATCACGCAAAAGCCGTGAGCCGGCTCGAAGCCCTCAACTGACGAATGGTTCGTCACCACTGACGAGAAACTCGGCAGTCATCGCGTTTTTTTTGCGCGCAGTACTGCAGTGAGGCGGGCGCATCGGGGTGCAGTCCTCCGGCGTCGGGTTGTCGGGGGCGACTCCGTCGGCGTAGGCGAGGCAGTTGGTCATCGGGTTGAGCTTGCCGGCGCCGTAGACGTCGGTGACGAGCCAGCCCTCGCCCTCGCCCTGGCACGTGAACGAGGCGCCCAACTCGACCTCATCGTAGGGCAGGCAGCCATCGTAGAGCTCCTTGCCCGTTTCAGCTTCCGCAAGACCCCCGTCGCCCTCGAGCGTTGGC